>NZ_LK995500.1:0-6352 GCF_900002405.1 Actinomyces succiniciruminis
GGCCAAGAGCAGATAGAGGGAACGGTCTACAGCGCCGGATACGAAGACTGGGGCGTGTGAAGTAACCATTTGGAGGAGGTGAGACTATGGCTGATTGTGAATGGTATCAGCTGACTTGCCATCTCGGCTCAGGTGTCTCTGACGTCGTGTCGACCGTTTCAACGAACGTTGTCAAGGCGTGGGGTGATGCGGTGCTGGAGGGCATGGACAAAGTACTCGTAACCTTGGGTACGTTTTGGGTCGACGTGCCGACTCCGGACGTGTCATCAACCGGCTCGGTGACTGTGTGGAGCCAGTCGATTACCAGGTGGCTCGTACTCGTCCTGGCGGCGTTCGCGCTCCTGTCTGCCTGCGTCATGCTGATATGGCAGCAGCGTGGCGAAACGGTCAAGAACATAGCGTCCGGGCTGCTGAAGCTCATTATTGTCTCTGCTGCCTCGGTGACTGTGGGGCAGTCTCTTGTTGATGCGAGTGATGCGACCGCATCATGGACATTGGAGCAGGCCACTGGTGAAGCCGGCGGGAATTTCGCGGCGAAGCTGATGACGATTTCCACCGTTAGTGTCAGTTCATTAACGCTGATCGTGGTGATTGTAGTGGGCCTGATCGGCCTGATTGCGAATCTGGTGCAGATTGGGATGATGTTCGTTCGTTCGGCGATGCTTGTTCTGCTGCTGTCGATGATCCCGATGGCGGCGGCAGCCACGATGACTGAATGGGGTCAGCAGTGGCTGAAGAAGATGATCGGCTGGTTCATGGCTTTTGTTGCCCTGAAGCCGACGGCGGCACTGATCTATGCGATCGCTATCAAGCTCGTAGAGGGCAATTCGTATGACATTACGGATGATGGTGAGCTGCTGAACTTCATCCTCGGCGTCATGATGATGATTCTTGCCGCCTTCGCGCTGCCAACGTTGGTGGCTTTCGTGCTGCCGGCGGTGGGCGCTATGGGCAGCGCCGGTGCTGGCGCCGCCGCGGGGGCTGCGGTGGGCGCCTTGGCGACGGGCGCTATGTCGCTGTCTCGAGGTGACGGAGGAGGCAGCGGTGCCAGTGGCCCGCCGCCGGATGCTGCCAGCGACGCGGATACCAGCACGGCGAGCACGGGCACGAATGAGTCGACAGGCAGCGATCAGGCGCCGGCGTCCGGTGGTACTGGCGGTGTAGACACGGAGGGCCCGGCAGGTGGCGCGGATGCCGCTTCGGGCAGCGCTGCTGGCGGAGAGTCAGGAATGGCCGCTGCGGGTGAAGGCGCTGGTGGCGCTGGCTCGGCCGCAGTCGGTGCTGGGGCAGCGGCTGCGAGCGGCGGCGTGCTTGCAGCTGTGCAGGTCGCGGCGAAGGGAGTAGAGGCAGCATCGGACGCCGCTAATTCCGCAGCGGACGATGCGACCGGGGCAGGGGAGGTCGCAAGGTGAGCACCGACGATACTGCTGCGCCGAAGGTCTACACGTACGGGGGCTGGAGGCTCCCCGCCCAGGGTGGTCTTGGCAAGTGGTCGCTCGGGCAGACGATCGGTCTGCTGGCGGCAGCGTTTGGTGGCGTGTTGGTCAACTGGTGGCTCGGACTGGCCTGGGCGATCGTGTATTTCGCGCTGCTAGCAGGCACAGCAGTTGCGTTATCGATCAAAGATAAGCACGGGCTCAGTATCACTGATAAAAGGAGGGAGCGCAGGATGTGGCGCAAGGCAAGGAGACGGCAGGCGAATATCTTTCGTAATGGCGTGTTGAGTGTGAACAAGAAGGCGTCTGGGCGGTGTGCGCTGCCAGGAGTCCTTGGGCGTCTGCGTATCAGCGAGCACACGGACGCATACCGGCGCCCGTTCGCGGTCCTGCACCACGGTGACGGCCGCCTGAGCGTGGTGATGAGCCTCGGGCCGGCTGGGATAGCCCTGGTGGATAAAGAGACGGTTGACCGTCATGTCGCGCTGTGGGGCCTTTGGCTGTCTGACCTGTCTGATGAGACGGGCATCGTGGACGCCTCGGTGACGGTGGAGACGGCACCGGACTCGGGCGACGTGCTGCGTCGTGAGTCCCAGTCACAGCGCAGCAGGGAGGCACCGGAGATTGCAGCGGCGGTCATTGAGGGCGTTGTCAACCGGGCGGGCGCCGCTGGCGCCCGGATCCGGACCTGGGCGACGATCTCGTTTGATCCAGCGCTCATGAGCAGTGAGTCACGGGGGAGGACGGAGCGGGCGATCCGGGACATCGCGAGCCGGCTGCCTGGGCTGACCCAGACACTCGCTGCTGCAGGCGCGGGGTCGGTGCACCTGATGACCGTGGACGAGCTGACACAGCTGGTCAGGTGCGCTTACGACCCTGAGGCTGAGGCACTCTTCGACGCTGCAGCTGCCCAGGGGCACCAGGTGGACCTGGACTGGTCGGAGGCTGGACCGATCTCCCAGGACGCCGAATGGGACTACGTGCGCCACGACTCGGGTCTGTCGCGGTCTTGGGTGATGACGCGCGCACCGCGCGGCACGGTGCAGTCCAGCGTGCTGCGGCGACTACTCGATGTCTCCCGTGACATCGCGCGCAAGCGCGTCACGATCATGTACAAGCCAATGGACTCAGCCAAGGCCCCCGACGTCGTCGAGCGAGACGTCGACAAGGCGGCCAACAAGCGGCGCACTGCTACGCGGCCGACGGCGAGAATGGATCGTGACCTGGCGCAGGCGCGCAAGACCTCGGAGGAGGAGGCCTCCGGCGCCTCAATCCTGGACTTCGGGCTCGTCATGACCGCAACGGTCGTCGATGACGGCCAGAGCGACCCCCATGCTCAGCTCGCCGACGCGAGCTCGGCCATGGAGAGCCTGGCCGGCTCATCACGGCTCACGGTCCGCACCGCATACGGGGCGCAGGACTCGGCTTTTGCGCTGACGTTGCCGCTGGGGCTCACCCCGCAGCGGCAGTCATTGATTGGGGGCTGGTGACATGAGTACGTTCGACAGCATCGTTGGCGGGCTGTCGCGGATCCTGGGCATGGAGCCCGCAGCCTCGTCAGACCTCGATGCCCCGACCGGTCCAGGCTCGGGAAGCACGGGCATCAGGCCGCGTGTCGACCTGTGGAGGGGCACGTCGCGGCAGGTGTGCGGGCTGTGGCCGCTTGCGGTCGGAGGCGCGGCACCGATGGTTGGCGTGCCGCTCGGCCGCGTGATCGACGGCCCGGGCATGCTGTGCGCCGACCACATCTCGTGGTTTGAGCGTGGTTTGGTCTCAGCGCCGTCAGCCATGGTGTTGGGGCTTAATGGCCTGGGGAAGTCGTCGCTCGTGCGCAGGATCGTGCTGGGACACGCATACCAGGGCATCCATTCAATGGTCCTGGGTGATATCAAGCCGGACTATGTGGACGTCGTCCGCGCCATGGGCGGGCAGGTGATCGAGATCGGCCACGGCAAGTCCGGCGTCAACCCTCTGGATCCTGGCAACGTCGACGAGGCAGCGCGGCTGCTGGCGGACCACCCTAAGGAGCGGGCCGCGCTGCTCGCTGCGGCGCACGAGCGGACGAAGACGATGGTGCTGAGCCTGCTGCAGATCATCCGCCGGGATCCGCCCTCCAACCGCGAGGAGATCATCATTGATGAGGCGATCGCCATCCTGGAGGATCGTGGCGGGAAACCGGTGCTGGCCGACCTGCTGGAGCTGATCAGGCAGGCCCCCGAGCGGCTGCGGCTGGCGGCCATGGACCGCGGTAGCGACTCCAGGTACCGGGAGATCACTGAGGAGCTGGAGGTGTCGCTGATGGCGCTCCTGTCGGGGCGTTGGGGCGGCATCTTCGCCGCCGAGACCACCACGCCGATGATGATGGACCGCAGCGTGGTCTTTGACGTGTCGGCGCTGATCAACGTCTCCTCCGACTTGCAGGCAGCGGTGCTGCTCGCGACTTGGTCGTACGGGTTCGGAACCGTCGAGATCGCCCAGGCACTGGCCGACGCCGGGGTCGCGCCCAGGCGCCGCTACAGCCTCATCATGGATGAGCTGTGGAGGATCATGGAGGCGTCCTCCGGCATGGTTGAGCGCATCGACTCCCTGACCCGGCTGAATCGGACGATCGGCATCGGGCAGATGATGATCACGCACTCCATGGCCGACTTCGCGTCATTGTCTACCGAGGCTGACCGGACGAAGGCGCGCGGCTTTGTGGAGCGGTCGAAGATGCTCTTTCTCGGTGGCTTGCCGGCGCGGGAGATGCCGCTGCTGCGCGGAGTGATGCCGTTCTCTGACGCCGAACAAGAGCTGCTGAGCTCGTGGAATGCGCCGGCCACATTTGACGCCCACACGGGTCGCTCGGGCACACCGATCGGGATGGGCAAGTTTCTGCTGAAAACCTCCGGCGCGCCGGGCATTCCGTTCCAGGTGCAGTTCGCGCCCGCGGAGCGGCCCGTGAACATCACCAGCGGCCGCTGGAGGGTCAGCCACGAGACCAGGAGGACAGCATCGTGAGTATCCGCGACGAGATGCGCAACTGGGAGGGGTCCACCGTCGCCGCGCTGGTACTTAGCGTTGCGGTGATTGTGGCGGTGACCGTGCTGATGACGGGGCTGCACTTGTGGGCGGTGTTCACGGGGCATGCGGTGTCATGGAACCCGTGGCAGGTAGTTGCGGACTTCATGGCGGGTCGTCTGGAGATGACTGCCTCCGTGTGGGTGTGTGTGGCCGTGGTGGCGGTTGCGGGGCTGGCTGTGGTGCTGCTGGTGCGCCGTATCTTCGCTGGCCCGCGGCGGGGCCAGCGTCGGAGCCGTGCAGACAAGGCGGCGGGCCTGACTGGCAGGCCGAAAGACACTCAGGCACTGAGCATGCAGTCAGCTGAAGCGAAGGCGAAGCGGCTGGGCGTGCAGTCGGATTGGGTTGGTTTGCCGATCGGGCGGGCGGTGATCGCCGGCCGACGATGGCTTGTGTCCAGCCTGGAGGATGTTTGCCTGATCATTGCCGGCCCGCGAACGGGTAAGACGACCTGTTGGGTGGTGCCGCGCATCCTCGGCGCAAGGGGAGCGGTGCTGGCAACGTCCAACAAGCGGGACATTGTTGATGAGACGATTGAGGCTCGCCGGCGGATGGGTGACGTGCTCGTCTTCGACCCCCAGCAGCTGACCAATACTCAACAGGCATTCTGGTGGAACCCGCTCTCCTACGTGACCGACTCCGTTTCGGCATCGGCGCTCACGCAAGTGTTCGTTGACGCCACGACCGACGTGAACGCCCAGAAGTCCGCGTATTTCGACTCCGCGGCTCGTGATTTGGTGTCTGCGCTGCTGTTGGCGGCCGCGAGGGACGGCCGGCCGATCACGGACCTGCACGGCTGGTTGACGAATCAGACTGACAGGGAGCCGGTGCGGATCCTGCGGCGTGTGGGTGAGGACATGACTGCCGACACGCTTGAGGGCGCGATGAATCTGGTGTCTGAGACCAGGTCGGGCGTGTACGGCTCGGCGTCGACGATCATGTCGTGGCTCCTTAATGAGCAGGCGATGCGTTGGGTGACACCGCACCCCTTTCTTCCGAAGTTCGACCCGTCTGAGTTCGTGCGCAGTACGGGTACGCTCTACTGTCTGTCGCAGGAGGGGCGCGGGTCGGCGGCGCCTGTGGTGACTGCTTTGACGGTTGCGGTCACGGAGGCCGCCGTGGCCGAAGCGAAAAAGCAGTCGAGCGGCCGGCTGCCAGCGCCGATGCTCATTGAATTGGATGAGGCCGCCAACGTGTGCCGCTGGTCGGAGCTGCCGAACATGTACAGCCACTTCGGCAGCCGAGGGATCGTGGTGGACACGGTCCTGCAGTCCTGGTCGCAGGGCGTCGCCGCCTGGGGCGAGCCGGGGATGAAGAAGCTCTGGAGCGCGGCGAATGCCGCGGTCTACGGCGGGGGTGTGAAGGAGAAGAGTTTTCTCCAGGATTTGTCGGACATGATCGGCGTCCATTGGGTGGACTCGGTGCAGGTGTCGCACTCCTCGCAGGGCACGTCGAGGTCGACGAGCCGGGCTTCGCAACAGCGGCCGATCGCCACTGTCGCGGAGCTGCAGGGCCTGCCGGCCGGGCGGGCGTGGGTGCTCGCCTCCGGGTCCACAGCCGTGCTGGCCGAGCTGGTGCCGTTCTGGGAACCCCACCCGGACGCACTGATGCAGCGTCCCAAAGCCAAAGAAACAACTAAGAAAGGAGAACAATGATGTCGGAGCAGGCGGTAATGAGCCAGGTGTCGGGCGAGCTGACCGCGGTGTTCCGTGCGGCAGCACAGCTGGGGCGGTACCTGGCGGACCGGCGTCGGGAGGCGCTGCGGCAGGCGCAGCTCGCCTCAGAGCGCCAGCAGCGCGCCGTCCAGGCGGCGATCGAGTCAGAGAGGAGGCTTGCCGAGCCGGTCTACCGGCGGG
>NZ_LK995500.1:6423-59787 GCF_900002405.1 Actinomyces succiniciruminis
GCCGAGCCGGTCTACCGGCGGGCGCTGGATGACCGCTTCTGGTCCGAGACCAGCCAGGAAGAGGCCGCATTCGTCTACGGCACGGCCGCCCGCTTTGCCACGGTTGATCCGCTGGCGCGGATGGCGGCCAGGCGGTGTGAGCAGGAGGCCCGCGACCGGTGGGGTGTGGATCTGCGCCCCGGGGACTCTCAGCACGCGAGCGACCAGCCGGTGACTTCTGAGGACGTCGACGAGGAGACCGTCGAGGCGGTGGCCCCGGCGGTCGACGGCGAGGAAGCCCGTGACTGGTCGCAGGCGCTGGATGAGTCCGCCGCGAGTAATCGTGCCGAGACGGCCTCCGGCGATGGCGCAGAGCAGGAGGCCCGCGAGGCCGAGACCTCGCTGAGCGCCCTCGCCGCCGTGGTCGAGCAGACACCGGAGGTAGCCCAAGTCCGCGCCACGAGCACGGGCGACGGATCCGTGCAGTTCGTCGCGCTCGACGATGACGGCAGGGAGCTGGCGGATGCATCGGGTCGGCTGAATGCGGCTCAGGCCGCGGCGACCACGCCGGCCCTTATTGCCTCCCGAATGGGCGGCAAGTCGCTCAGCCGGGACGACTTCATGCGGGAGGCATCGACACCGCTCATGCGGGTCGCCACCAAGCCACGCCCAGACGCGCAGCATGAGGAGGATGCGGACACGATGGCAGATGACCACGTTGCACGTGATGTCGAGCGTGAAGTGCTGCTGAGCGCTGATGCGGCTGCTGAGCAGTCCGCTGCCGCAACGCACGTCGCTCCAGAGGAGCAGGCTGCTTCGCGCGAGTACTGGGGCGATCCTGCGACCCTCGCGGAGTTCGAGGAGCACAGGCGCGAGCGTGCAGCGGCCACCGCGGCCGCTGCACGGCTTAGCGCGTGGGACACTCAGGCTGCCCGTGAGGCGTGGGAGGCGGAGAAGCTGAGGGCGGGCCTTCCGGCGGAGGCGGTACGGGCTGCGAAGACTGGCGACTTGGCGCTGCATGAGCCGCCGGCCATGGCCACGGCCGAGGCGCCGTCGTTGACGTCGGGACGCCGGCCGCCGGCGCCCAAGCAGGGGCGCGAGCACACACTCACCCGCTAATGCGGCTGGTCCGTCCGCCAGCTGGCTTGTTCACCCCCAGGGAGGCTCACAGCTCCCTGGGGGTGAACAGTCCCTCGGGCGGGGGAGTGCAGGGGAGTTTGGCGTCCTGGTGTGGCCGTTCGGGCTCGTGGCCGCGGTCGCTGGTGCAGCTCGCGAATGGGCCGTCTTGGCGCAGCAGGCGGTCCATGATCGGATCCGCATAGAACGTCAGCCACTTGGCGGCGGCCTGCGGTCCCTCGTTGACGTGCATGTTCTCCCATGCCTGCCACAACGCCGTCAACCTGAATACGGCGCCGTCGTGCAGCCACCACTTGGGGCACCAGGTGATCGTCTGCGACCGGTCGGTAGGCAACTCGTAGATAACGGCGATGAGGCCGCTGACGAACGTTTCCAGGGTCGGGAACTGCAGCGGCGGAGGATCTTGTTGCTTTCCACTCATGCCCACCACGTGGGACGTGCGCGCACCACGTGAGAGGCTTACAGGCGGCGGTCGGTGCGCCTTGCCTGTGTCTGCTTGGGTGGCCGCTGCTCGGGCGAGTCGCTGCTTGTTGCGGGCGGCTGCTTCGGCTGTTGTCCGGCGGGCATGCCAGCGGCAAGCTCGAAGATCCTCCGCGTACGCTCCATCCCCTCAGATACTGTGCGGCCACTATTGCTGTCGGTGCGGCTGGCGGCGGGGATCGTGTGTGCCGGCACGTCCCGCCGCACAGCGCCACCGGAGCCTGCACCGTCGACGGTCGACGAGGCATGCTGGGCGGTCTGGGAGGCCGTGGCCATCTGCAGCCGGCGATCGCCTAGCGGCCGAACCTCCTCGCGGTTAATGAGGGCGAATGCCTCGGCCGTGTCCGCAAGGATCATGCGCGCAGTGTTGGTCTGCTGCTCCTGGTCGTACAACGCGGCCAGGGAGCGGACGAGCTGCATCATCTCGATGGCCAGCAGCGTCTGCGCGGCCTGCGGGTCGGTGACGAGCGCGATGGACGCCGCCTGCGTGGCGAGCATGATCGCGTCCGGCACAGGACGCGGGGGCGCGGGGCGCGCATGAGTCTGGGCGTGCCGACCGACGGCGCGCGCCGCACGGTCAAGCAGCTCACGCTCACGCACGTCCGCACGCGCTAGCGCCTGGGCGGACAGCATGCCGGAGATGTCCCGGGTCGCGTCGGCCAGCGCCACCGGGTCGGACGCATCAATACCGCGTAGCCGCTCGCGGTAGGTGCGCAGCGCGGCCGTGCGCGCCTGCCAGTCGCCCGTGCCCGGTGTGCGCGTGCGGACATCGCGTGCCGCGGACTTGCGGTGGGCCGGCGTGCGCGGGGTGTCCCCACGCCAGGCGTGTTGCCACGCGCGCACGGCACGGTCAGCGCTGTCGGGAGTGTCCTCCCACCTGGCGCGCAGCCGCGGCAGCGTCAGGTCGCGCGCGAGCCGGCCGCCTCCGTACCACTGCACGCGCGCCGTGTCGTCGTAGGAGTGCAGCGCGACCGAGTAGCCGACCACTACGTCGGTGCGCCCGGACTCGAATCGTGGCCGCGCGCGTACGCCGTAGTCACGCAGCCGGCGCACGAAGTCGGCCTCGCTGCGCGCGCCGACGGCGGCGGCGCGCACGCGCCCCTCCAGACGCGCGCGATCGGTCGCGCGCTCCTGCCGCCGCTCGGAGGCGCGCAAGTCCTGCGCGGAGTCAGCGCGTGCGCCGCGCGCGTGCTCGCGCGACTCCAGCACGCGCAGGCCGTACCTGTGCTCGAGCTTGTTGCAGGCACGGCCGGCGCGACGCTGGTCCTGCCAGTTGGACCAGCGCGTGCCGTCCTCGCGCACAATATTGGCGACGATGTGGATGTGGTCGCCGCCGCTCTTAGACTGCCCGTGTCGGATCGCCGCCCACCTGCAGGGTGCCTTGCCGTCCGCGCCGGTGAAGCCGAGCTCGCGCATGAAGTCGTCGGCGATCTTCTGCCACTGCGCATCCGACAGTGGATCCTCATCCGGCGACAAGGACAGCGAGCAGTGCCACACGTGGGTGGGGGACTCACCTACGACCTCGCGCCGTCCGGTCTCGTGATTGAACCGGCGCACATTCCCTACCGGGCGCGCCCCGTTCTCGTTCATGTAGGAGTCGACATATTTGGCGATCTCGTATCCCTGCGAGCTGGTCAGCTGCTCCCAGTCGCCCCAGCGGCGCATGATCACGCCTGAGCCCGCCACCAAATGCTGCGAGCTGTGCTCGTTCGACCTTCCGGGGCCGACAAGATAGTTGATAAGCCCGGGCGTTGATCCGCCCTCCACGATCGCTGCGATCATCTGCGCACCTCCGCGAGCAGAGCGCTCAGCGTGTCGGTGAGCTCGTCGACCTGCGCGACGACGCGGGCGAAGTCGGCAGGCACCTCGTGCGCGGCGTTTGCGTGGTGCGCGACCTGGTTGAGGTTCGTCGCTATGCCTGCTAGCTGTCGGCGGTGCCACCGCAGCTGCTCGACAGCTAACGTGATATCCGCGGCGGTTTGGATCTCGGCGGCGGCAGGGTGCAGAGCCGACTGGACGAGGATCCGCGCCATTGACTCGCCAGTGTTCGCGGCGCGCGCCTCAAGCAGCGCCCGCTCGTCGGGGGACAGGTACACGGTCAGCCGCGACCGCTGCTCGCCGTTGCGCATGCGCGGGCTGCGGCGGCGGTCACGGCGAGGCGCAGACTCGGCAGGATGGGTGTCGGTCATCACCGTCTCCCTCCTTGCTTAGCCCAGCGCAGCGACCCGTTAGGGATCACACGACAAGTGTGCACCGCTGGACGACGTCAGTCCAGCGGAAAACCCTTTAGTACCTGTACTAAATCCCATCTTGCTCCGCTCCGCGGCAGCAGGCCCGTCGCGTGAGCGCGGGCTGGTGACACGAGGAGCGGTTAGGTCCGGTCGGGAGTGTGCGCGCACATCTCACGTGAGGGATGACGGACCTGGAGGAGCCAGGACGAAACCGCTGAGAGGAATTGACGATGACTGATCCCGCTGCGCAGCTGCTGCAGGCTGAGAGCGATCGGGCGGCGCTGGCGCGCGCCCTGGGCGAGAAGCACACGAGTCTGATGCATGTGATCGAGGAGTACCGGGCTGGCTGGAAGGCCGCGACCGCGGGCGGCTGGGCTAAACGTGATCTCGCGCGTGCTGGATTCACGGACCCGTCCCGGTTGCCGCGTGCGCGCGCCGCGAGCAACGCCGCAAGCGCAACAACTGACACGTCGGCTGCTGACTGAGGAAGGAGATAAGCCATGACGACTGCCACCGTGACTCTCGATGAGTCCGGCGCCGGCTCAATCACCATCGGCGACACCGTTCGGCCGATCCGCGGCACCGACCTCGCCGACGCGCGCGACCGCGTAAAGCGCGAGCTGACCGCGCGAGCCGAGCAAGCCGGACAGCCCGTAACCATGGTCTGCGCCGAGCCAGCCGGCACATACTGGATCTCCGTGCATCCTGACGGGCGCATGACCGCCGTCGAGCCAGCACAGCAGACGATGCCTGCTGCCCCCATTGCGCCGGCCGCCGCGCGTACCCCGGCGCCTGTGCACAGCGCGCCGACACCACCTGAGCAGCCAGCACCGCCGTCGCCGCTTTCCGTGGCGCAGATTCCGGCGGCGCCGCTCAACACGTCGACGCCTGACGCTGCACCGCTGCGCCTGGTCGAGCAGCCGCCCGCGCCCACCGACCACGTCGAGCGCGTGGAATCTGAGTCCGCAAACGAGCTGCGTCCGGCCACGCGGCGTGAGCGGCAAGCGGATTTACGCCAGCAGACACTGCTGGACCAAATCACCAACGAGGCGCCCGCTAAGACTGGCCTGCGCGGCGTGCTGAACATACTGGGTATGCATCTGGCGCCGTCGGACTCGGAGCGCGCCGAACGCGCGGACATCGCTGCGGTGTCGGGCCACTGGCCCGGCCCGCGGACGGTGGCGGTGGTGAATGGCAAGGGTGGTGCGGCGAAGACACCGACGACGATCCTGTTGTCTGCCGTGTTCGCCCGCAACGGAGGCGCAGGTGTCGTTAGCTGGGACAACAACCCCACCAGGGGCACACTCGGCTGGCGTACCGAGCAGGGACCGCACGATTCGACCGTGCTGGATCTCCTGCCGCATGTCGATCACTTGTTGTCGCCGTCGGCGCAGGCGGCCGAAATGGCGGCCTTTACCCATCACCAGCGAGAGGACCGTTATGACGTACTCCGGTCGCGCCCTGAAGTGCTCGCCGACGCTAATCCCGGCGACGCGGCCACATTCGGTCGGATCCACGATGTGCTGACCAAGTATTACCGCCTGGTGCTCATCGACAGCGGTAACGATGAGTCGGCCGCGTCTTGGAAGGCGATGATCCATCGTGCGGACGCCATCGTGGTCCCCACGATCACGCGGCCGGAGCACGCAGAGTCCGCGCGGCTGCTGCTCGCCGAGCTGGCAGGCGCGGACGAGCACTCCGCCCAGCTCGCCGATGAGGCGCTCGTGATCGTCTCCCAGGGCTCGCGTGGCGAGCCGGCCCCGACCGAGCTCGTCAACACCTTCTCCGGCATCGCACGGCAGGCGGTGGGGATCCCGTACGACCCGGCCATGGCGGGGCGCCCGCTGATCCTGGATTCACTCGCCCCGGCCACGCGACGCGCCTGGCTCGCCGCCGCCGCGGCCGTCGCCGCCGCACTCTAAGCGCAAACAGTTGTGCCCCCACCAGCGTTTGGCTGGCGGGGGCACAACTCTATGCTCGGGTCAGTAGGGGCGCACGGCGTACGGCATGATCTCAGACTCCCAGACGGCGCGGATACTCACGCCGGGCGTAAAGTTGGCGTCGATGAGCATGCCATCACCCAGGTACATGGCCACGTGGTAGATATCGGCCTGCTGGCCCGTGTAGGACCAGAACAGCAGGTCGCCGGGCTGCGCCTCGGCTCGCGGAATCTTTGTGCCTGAACCGTACTGCTGGCGTGAGTCATGCGGCAGCGCGATGCCGGCGGCCGCGTAGGCGCGCATGACCATGCCGGAGCAGTCCACGCCCGCGTCCGACTCGCCGCCCCACACGTAGGGGATACCGAGCTGGGCCTTGGCGGCCACGATCGCCGTCTGCGCGGTGCTGCTGTCACCGCCGGAGCTGGCAGCGGTGACGGTGCCACCCTCCGCCGTGTACTGCGGCACCAACTCCAAAATCGCAGGTACGTATTCCTGCGTCTCCTTATACGGCGGGATTCCACCGTGGTCGTGTACGGCGCCTTCGCCGGCGTTATAGGCAGCCAAGGTGAGCTCCGTGAGGCTACCGTTCACGACGCCCTGGTCGAGCCAGCCCTGGATCACCTCCGAGAGGACGCACATGTAGTTGGCCTGGCCCATGATTGCGTCCTGCGGGTTGTTGACGTCGGCGACACCGTCGCCGTCGCCGTCCATCCCGTACTGCGCCCACGTACTGGGGATGAACTGTGCGATGCCGTTGGCGCCAGCGTCAGAACTGACGACTGCGGTCCACCCGGACTCAACCTGGATCTGCGCGGCCAGCAGCGGCGCTGTGATCGCGTCGCACATGCCGCCGGCGCGGGTGACCACGTCCAGGTACTCGTCGGGCACGCCAGTCACGCTCACGCTCCCGGCCGTGGTGGGCTCCTGCGCGCTGCTGTCGCCGCCGCCCATGATGATGATCGGCAGCACGAGCAGCAGCGGCAGCACGGCGATGAGCCCGGTCTTCTTCACAGTGCCGCTCCGCGCCGGTGGCCGGTAGCTGGCTGTGATGCGTGAGGAGCGGTCTCGGCCGTGGGCGGTGTCGGCGCGGCCGCCGGGGTCGGGCTGGTAGCCGCGGACACCATTGCTTTTATGCGGTCCGGTCTGAACCCGGCCGTTCGCTCCCCGTCGGGGGACTCAACGATCGGCGCTGAGGTCAGCCCCTCGCCGCGGAACTGTGCGACGAGGTCGGGTCGGGTCGTCAAGTCGATGACCTGATAGTCGACGCCGGCCTTGTCGAGTTGGCGGCGGGTCATCTCGCACCCCATGCAATGGGGGGTGGTGTAGATGGTGATAGGTGCGTCCGCTGCCTGAGACGCCTGTGCGTAGGCGGCGCGTGCCGCCGCCATTCCTGGACGGAGACTGTCGATGGCTTGTTGCATGGTGGTGGCGTCGACGCCGAGGATCAGCGCCCCTGCCTCGACACTGCTGATGCCCAGAGGCGCGTCTGAGGCCAATTCGGGGGTGAGACCGGCCAGCTGCCTGGAGTCCAGTGACGCCGGGTCGAGCTGGCCAGCCATCGCCTGGGCGGTCAGCGTGCCCCCGGCCTGGACGCTGAGGACGTCATCCGAGCTCATGGTCAGGTGGACGGACTGCTCGGCGGTCGGTCCGGTCCATGACGGGTGGATTAGCAGGGACACCGCCCCGTCCTCTCCGAAGGTCGGATCCTCGATATCCATGTCGTCGAAGCCGACCAGGTGCTCCACTCGCCGCACGTAGGGGCTCAGCGCAGCCCACGCGGTCTCCTCCGCATCCTGCAGCTCGTCCTCATCGGTGATCCATGGGTTTTCGGACATGTCAGGGCTCCTCTCCGAGACCGTCAGTGTGGTCTCGGACAGGACGTGGGTCGTGCGCGCACGGCCGCCCTGGCCCGCCGTGCTTAGAGCGTGTGACGCTGGCCCGCCTCGGGCGGCTGCGGCGGCCGCCGTTGTGGTTCCGCGGCCGCCTCCCCAGTCGACGCGCTGCGTCCGCGGGCGAGATCGAAGATTGCCTGGGTGCGTTCCTGTGCTGGCGACTCGGTCCGGGCCTGCTCCTGGGCGTGCCCGCCGGCCACCACCACGCCCGGGCGTACAGGCCGCTGCATGGTCGTCAGGTCGGGGCTGAGCACGTCCCGAGCAGACCGCAGGGCGACAGGCTGCCGTCCGGGCGCCTGCGCCGCGATCGCGTCTACGCCCTCGCGTGCGCGCTGCAGGTGCCCGCTGATAGTGGGGATATAGCGCGGCCGCTGTGAGGTCGGCACCCACATGGACTCATCCCGGCTGGTGCCGTCGGCGATCGCCCACCGGCCGGCCGTGATCTCCCTGCGCACTCGGTCGTCGAGGGAGCGGATGGTGTCGGGCGTGTGGTCGACGATGGCTGCGCATATCGCCTGCGCCGCGCGCTCGTCGCCGCGTGACTGGCGTAGGGCCTGGACGATGCCTGCCTGCTGCTGCTCGAGGGCCATTGATCCGGGCACCAGCGACGCAGTATCACCGCGGCCGACCACCATTCTCAGCGGGGACGCCATCCGGGCCGCGACGGCAGCCCTGCCCGGGTCGGCTTGAGCCAGTACGCGCCCGGCGTAGGTCAGAAGCTGTGACTGCCGCCTGCACAGCCTGCGGGCCTGTGCCGGTGTGATGCCGTCGGACTGTGAGATGAGCGCAGGCATGCCCCGGGCGGCCTCGACCGCCGTCCAGGCGTCGGTGACCTGCACGGGCTGGACTCGTGCAGGGGGCGTGTATTGGGGCAGCGCTGCGCGGCGGCGTGCTGCGGCTGCGTCGTCGCTGGCCGCTGTGCCCCAGTCGGGCAGTGGGCCGGCCTGTGCAATCTGCAGGGCTCGGTCGGCCACGGCCCGCAGCCCTGAGGTCGACGACGCCTCAAAGATGGTCTCAATGCCGCGGTCGTGGTGGCCGGCGGCCACGACCAGGTCTGCGTCCAGGGCGCTGGATGCGGCGGCGATGGCGGCAGCATCCGCCACCATCGCCCACCGCTGCGCGTCGTCGAGCGGCATGTCATCCCGGGTCAGTCCCTCAAGCTGCCGGTCGCGGAACTGGAAGGCGGCGGCGTCCTGCTCGGAGCTGAGGGCGGCGGCCATGACGCGCCTCCAAGCGTCGGCCTGCGGCGTGTCGGCCTGGTCAGTCAGGATGTCCGACAGGGGCCGGATGGCGGAGGTGCCCGTGTGCCGCACGTCCGGCGTCCAACGGATCCGCACCAGGTCATCCTGCAGCATGTCGCGCAGCAGCGTGGCCGGCGACGTGTCAAGTGCCGTCAGGGCGCGCGACTGCACCCACCGCTGGGCGCGCCGCTGAGGCGAGTGCACCTCCCTGGTTGCGGCGGTGACCATGCGCCAGGCCATGGTGCGCACGGCGGCCTGGGTCACGGCTGCGAGCTCCACGCCCGCGGCATCGAGATTGCGACTCGACCGCGTGGTGATCAGCGGGACCATGGCGATGGCCACGCGGGACGAGGCGTCTCGCAGGCTCACGAGAGGCCGCCTAGCAGCTCGGTCATGGCGCGGTCCTCGTCAACCAGGCGTCGCAGCTCCATCGCGGCCTGCAGCAGCATCGTCGACTCGCCGGCATCGAGCTCACCATCGGGCTGGTCCAGTAGAGCAGCGAGCTCGTCGACGTCCGCGGGCACGGGCGCGGCCTCATCTCCGCGCACGGGCGGCGCAATGGTCGGGTAGGCGAGCACGTCGAGCAGGGCCTCGGCGATCTCGGCGACCTGGCCGGGGCGCGCGTCACGGTTGTCGTCCCAGGCGGTGGCGTCGAGCGTGGCCACGACGCGGCGCATCGCCGGCGACGCGCTCCGAGTGGCGACAGCGGGGGTGGTAGTCATTTGGGCCTCCAGGTGAGTAGATGAGTAGATGTGGGTGGACTTGCATTAATCGTGGCGGGCCCGGTGCTGGCCCGCCACGATGCCTGTGGATTACCTCGCCGGGCTCCCTCACGATTACGCGCCTGTGGGTAGAGAGACGGTGAGGCTGAGCCGTGCGACGATCACGGCCTCGGGCAGCCCGGCCTCAGCGGCGGCCATCGCCGCGGCGGTCCAGCTCGCCAGGCGTCAGCTCGGCCGCGATCGGGTCGCCCCAGCGCTCAAGGGCATCACGCCGCGGGCGTGGTGTCTCGGCGCTCACAGTGTCGCGCCCCGTAGCTGTGCCTCCTGGACGCGCGCTGCAGGCGGTGTGGCGAGGTCTGCGCTGCCGGCGGTGGTGGTCTGGGTCGGGTCGGGACTAGATGCCAGGGCGACCATGGACCTGATACGGCCAGCGTCGTACCCCTGCGCGGGCGCCTCGTCGTTGTCCATGTAGTCGTCGTAGCTGTCGTAGTCGTCGGCTGGCGCGCCCATCATGATGATGCCGCTGGTGGTGACGGTGATGGTGTGCTGCTCCTCCTGGCCGGGGGCGTCGGGGCGGATGCGGGCCGTGCCGGCGATGGCGTCCACCTCGATGTGCAGGGTGTCCTGGGACGCTTCCGGCAGCAGCTGTGCGGCCGTAGCCTCCGCCTGCGCCCACAGCGCCCTGTTGGCGGCTCGCCGCTGCTGCGTGTCGGGGATCGCGCCCCGCTCCTCGAGCACGCGCTCGAGCTCGGTGATGGCGTCCTGCGCCCGCTCCGAGGCGCCGACGCCGAACGGGGCCACGACTGTGATGGCGTTACCCTCCTCGTCAACGTCCTCATCGAGGCCGTAGTAAACATCGTCGTCGACGTGGCGCGCCAGGTCGCTGTGCAGGTATCCCATGGCGTACCTGTCGTCGAAGAGCTTGCGTAGGTCGCCTCCCGCTGCGGTTAGCGTGGGCTCCACCTCGCGCGCCGACCATGTCTCGGCCAGCGCGCTCTGGGCCGTGCCGGCGCGCAGTGCTTGCAGGGTGTCCTGGGTGCGGCGCGCCCGCTCGGCGACTGCCTGGGCGTCATGGCCTTGCACGCCCATCGTCACGACGTCGGCGATCGTCTCGACATCGGTCATCTTGAGATCCATCGTGTCCTCCAAGGGCTGGTTGGGGTTGGTCGCCGGTGACGTGGAGCGTGCGCGCACGGGAGGAAGGGGGTGTTCTGGGGTATGCCTGGGGACAGAGCCGGAGCACGGACGTCTGAATGGTGTCCCGGTACGACCGATGAGACCTACGGACAGGTCTGCTGAAGACTATGAGGTTGTTGGCACATGTGTCACTTCAGGGAATATGACGCATTGCTGGTCGGTTACGTCGGCGTAAGAATCCTCTCTCGAGAAATGAGGCGACATCTGTGACCAACAGCCAATTGACATCATCCCCGAAGCTTCTGGACCGATGGAAGGAGCACCCAGTCGCGTACTTGGTCTACTGCGCGTTAGCGGTCTTCGGGGCGTTAGCTGCATCGCGTATCGACGGTCCTGAGCCCGGCGAATCGGGGTACCTCACCGGGCTGGAAGCGTTCGTGTTCTACGTTCCGCTCCTGGCAGCGTCGCTGTGGATGGTGTTCGCCGAGGACGTTTCACAGAACAGTGATTCGAAGAAGATTCTCCGTGACAACGTTTTCGCCCCCTGGATGTTGGTGACGCTGCTCGTGCTAGGGATCTGGCTCGGCATTGACGGAATGGATCAGCTGATCGACACGCTTGACGGGGCCTTCTTGTCCCTCGTGCTGCTCTACACATGGCTTGGGCTGATTCGAGCGGTTGGTAGCCGACTAACCGAGAGAATCAGTGAAGGTCGGGATGCCCCTAAGCGTCGGTAGAGGGTTGCCCGGCTTACACCGAGGGTACGTGAGATCTGCGCGACGGTCGCGCTGGCCGCGTAGTAGGTAGGGGAGCCGCCCGACTTCGTTTTCGGAGTCGGGCGGCTCGATCTCGGTGCTGGTCTTGCCATCCCTGCGGGCGACGGTGACGATGTCGCCCTCGCCCTTACGCAGATCGCGTCGGCCAGTACCCATGTGTCGCCGATTATGCGCCACGCGACGCGTTGGCCGGTAGCTAATGCGGGGTGAGACACCCGCGTCGTGTGGCACTCCCCGCGTGTAGTCTGTGGGTCAAGGCGACATCTGCGAGGTGCATCATGGCGGACACGGAAGAGAATGACACAGCTCCGGGGCAGTACCTCTGGGACTGGATCGAGAGTGATATGGCGCGCCGACTTGAGCTCAAACCCGAGCTCATACTGGATCTGATCAACGGCGAAGTAGAAGTGACACCCGACCTGGCACGTCGACTTGAAGAGGTTACCGGGACGCCGACTCAGGTCTGGCTGGCGCGCGAGGCGGCGCACAGGCAAAGCATGGAGGAGCTAATGCGCCGCGCTCTCACAGAGTCGCACGAGTAACCGCAATATGCCGGTATACGGATGCCCGGCTGACGCCGAGAGCGCGGGAGATCTCCGTGACTGTCGCTCCGGCCGCCTGCATTGCCCGGGCCGCCTGGTCTCGCTCGGGAGTCCATACGGTCGGCCGGCCGATGCGGGCTCCGCGGGCTCTGGCTGCGGCTAGGCCGGCGGCGGTTCGCTCGGCCGTGAGCTGGCGCTCGAACTCGGCCAGGGCTGCGAAGATCGTGAGCGTAAGGCGGCCGGTGGCCGTGGATGTGTCGATGGCCTCATGCAGGGAGCGGAGGGTGACACCGTCGGCGGCGAGCTGGTCGACGGTGGCCACGAGATGCGCTAGGGAGCGACCTAGCCGGTCGAGTCTCCAGATGATGAGCGTGTCTCCGCTCGTGAGGCGGGCTAGTGCGGCGTCGAGGCCAGGCCGGGCGGTGAGTGCACCCGATGCGACGTCCGAGTGGATGGTCTGGGCGCCGGCGGCGGTGAGGGCGTCGACCTGGAGGTCGAGCGACTGGCCGGCGGTGGATACGCGGGCGTAGCCGATGGTGGTCATGGCCCTATGGTGCGCCCGGTCTGGGCGCCGGCGTCGAGGGGGCGGAGGGTTTTGGTCACGGTTTTTGGACGCGGTTTGCTCGGCGTGTCGCGGCTGGTGGGCGGGGCGTCCTATTTCGGCCGGTTTTGAGACACCCTGCAGGCTCCGCGGCAACCGGCAATCGTGTCGGTGCCCGGCGGTACGGTCCCGTGCATGACCAATGCCGAATACATCGTCGAGGTTGAGCGTCGCGTGGAGCGAGTGCGCCAGCCGGGGGGATGGCTCGACGTTCCGCCGGTGAGACACTGCCCGGGGTGCGGGTGCTCCTGGTGGCCTACCGGTGTCCTCCCGCTGCCGATGCCGTGCACATGTGTGGCTGGCGGCCCGCATCGTTCCTGGCGCTGTGGCTCCTGCCCGGTGGTCATCGCTGAGGGCTGCACCGATGTCACACGGTGGGACCCAGTCCACACACCCGTCGACGCGGCCCGCATGGTCACCTAGGGGCAGCTGCTGCACAGGCGTTGTTGTCGGTGGCCGCTGCTACGCTGTAATTGCCTTCTCCGGCACCCTCTCCCGGATCACGCATCGTCCTGATGGCCGGGGAAGAAGGAGGCCAGGGAGGAGGTGGGGGTCGTGTCCAAGCCGAAAGGTCGAGACGCAAAGATCCGGAAGGACAAGGAAACGGCCCGGCAGACAAGCGAATTCATTACATCGCTCGCTCGTCTGGTCCGGGCCGTTAGCGTCCTGATGGATTCCCTCCGCGGCTGGTTCTAGAACCGACCGCATCGGGGAGCCATCCGGTTGCGCCCGGGTGGCTCCCCACTATTGTGCCCGCCGGTGTGCTTCTCTGGCAAGCAAACATCGCTTACAGCACGCAGACGGCCCCTGAGCTATGCCGCACGCTCGACTGCACGCCGCATCGCCTCGCTGGGAGGCGCCGTGTACCGCTGCGTCGTAGCCACCGACGCATGCCCCAACAGCCGCTGCACCGCAAGAATATCGCGGTCCTGAGAGTAGGCCACGGTGGCGAAGCGGTGCCGGAGACTGTGCAGTGTCCAGCCGGGCGGAAGCATCCGTGCGGCGAGCTTGGCCGCCCACCTCGGACTGATGTGCCCGCCAGTGCGGGACGGGAAGGCCCAGCCGTCGGGGTCAGCAGCGCAGCGGGTGCGGATCAGCGCGGCGAGCTCGTCGGTGAGCGGGATAACGCGGTCGTGGCCGCCCTTGGCGTGCACCACCAGTGAGTAGCCGGTCAGGTCGGGTACGAGGTCGTCGGCGTGGACCTGCACGATCTCGCTGCGTCGCAGCCCAGCGGAGCCTGCCAGTGTGAGGATCGCCCGGGTGCGCTCATCGGCTCGCGCCAGGGCACCGCGGTAGACCTGCTCCGGCGTCGGGTGCGGAGGCGGCACAGGTCTGGATATGACGGGTAGAGCGTCCGCAGGGCTGGGAGAGACCCCAAGGCAGCCGAAAAAGGCGCGCAGGCTCACGTAGTAGGAGTGGCGCGTCTCCGGCTCCCACGAATGGCCGGCTGCCCACCGGAGCAGCTGATCAGCAGCGACGTCAGCCGGGTCGACGTCCGGCATGTCACGGGCGAGCTGGCGAATGTGCCGCAGCCGGGTGCTGACAGTGGTCTCTCGTCGGCCAGCCGCCTGCAGAGAGACCTCGAACTGATCAATGGCAGGCAGCCAGCGCTCTGGCACTGGCTTGCTAACAGGGGATCGTGTAGCGCTCATGCACAACATGATGGCAACGATGTGGTAACGGTGGCATGTGCTAGCGATGCTGTAGGCGCTAGCCATGCCAGCATCGCTAGCCATTACCTGATTCGGGGAGAGGCCCTGGCGGGTGACCTCCCCCGGGGGCTGATTAGGACGGTGCCCGCCCGAGCGGCAACTGACCAGCAGACGTTTCATTGAAGGGCTTACCGTTGTTGTAACGCTCCTCCGCGTCCATGACCGCCTGCTCGATGAGGTCGGCGACCCAGCCACTGAATGTGCTGTACGGCTGCCCGGTGCCGTCGGCCATGAGCACACGCCACGCAGTGCGTGCTCGCCCGGCGAGCTCGGCGGGCACCCGGATGTTTAGCTGTTTCATCTCGCTGCCGCGGCTAGCAGTGGCACCATTGCTAGCTGTGCTGGACTGCGAAATGCCGGGCGCGGTGAGGGTGGCGGGGTCTGGGCCGCCGGCCTTGGGGATGGTCACGGGCTTGCGCGGGCGTGGTTGTGGCTTCACTGGTGCGCCTCCTGGATGAGTTCCCGTGCGACGGCGTCGAGGGCGAGCACGTAGTCTCTGCCTTCGTCGCGGGGTACGGGCACGCGGTTGGTGGCCGCGGTGGCGACGATCTCCCGTTCGAGGAGCGGGTGGTCGATCACCTGATTGCGGTAGCTATCCCGTAGCACGTCCCGCCATGCACTGCGGTCCAGCCTGTCGCTGCGCCACTTGTTGATGACGATTCCCGCGAGCTGTAGGTGCTGGTTGTAGTACTTGCGGACGGCGTCGATGGTGTCCATGAGCTGGTCGACCCCGTCGACGGAACTCACGCGTGCCTCGGTGATGATGAGCACGGTGTCGGCGGCGGTCAGCGCGCCGAGGGTGAGGGCGCCCAAGCTCGGTGGGCAATCGATCAGGACGACGTCGTAGGCATCGACGGCGCCGGCCGCGATGGCGGTACGCAGCACGTGCTCGCGGCCGGCGCTGGTGTCTGCCTCGCGGGCGGCCAGGGCACGCTCGGCGGGGACGACGTCGATACCTGGCCAGGCGGGGCCGGCGGCTGTGATTGCGGCAGTGATGGCGCCTGGGCCGGCCTGGCCGGTGGCCACGGCCACGAGTACGTCGTTGAGCGTGCGTTCCTCGGGGGCGGGCTCGACGTCGAGAATGCTGGTGGCGTTGCCTTGAGGATCGCTGTCGATCACCAGCACGCGCTGGCCCATGCCGGCGAGCCTGGCGGCGAGGTTCACGGTGGTGGCTGTCTTGCCGACGCCGCCCTTCTGGTTCGCAACAGCGATGATTCTGGTCTCAGTCATGCGGTGTGCTCCTGCGTTCGCGGGTCGGTGGGTAGGGGCGGTGTGAGCCAGCCGCCCATGTCGAGCTGGTCGGTGATCGCCTCGGCCAGGTCGGGCAGGGCGAACGGGTCGGCATCGAGGTTGCGCAGTGTTGGGCTTTGGTCGAGGATGGACAAGATCTCCTCGCTGACGCGAGCGAGATAGTCGTCGCTGGCGGGGCGCGGCACGTCAACGTTCGCTCCTGCGTGGATATTGTCGGTAAGCCACGCCAGCGCGGCCACGGCGGCATTGATCAGTGCTGTGCCGAGTTGGTCCGCCGACGCTGCGTCCTCGTCCGCGATGATCTTGGCGAGATGGGCGACGCTAGCAGTCAGGTGGCTCGCCCTGGCGAGCCTAGTTGCCTGTGCGTCATCGGCGTCCTGTAGGGCGGTCTGGCGTGCCCAGTGGGGCGGGTCAGATCCTTCGACGACGTCGCCGGCCCACTGCATGGCAATCGACGCGATGGTCGCTAGCAGTGCGCCCTCGTGGGCACGATCACGAATAGCCTGCCCAGTGAGTTCAATGACGTAGCCGAGCCGCTTCGGCGCGGTCATACGCTCCATGTCGTCGCTCATGATGGTCGGTGACGAGGCGAGAGCGATCGCCTTGTCGAGAGCGTCACCGGCATCGTTGGTATTGCTGATGCTCATATGGACACTCTTTTCTCTTGGGATTGGGCTCCCGGGTCACCGGATGACCAGGAGCAAAAGGTTGATCAGGGACAGACACGACGCGACGTCGATGAGGACCAAGGTTGTGATCGTTGTGGAACGCATCTCCGGCACGGTCCGCATGGTACGGATGCCGATCACGTTTGCGGCGGTGCCGACGATGATGACGATGATGGCGAGGATGATGGGGATCATTGCTGTCACCTGTCAGAACGGGGGCTCGTCGCCGAAGCTGGTGGTGTCGCCGGTGGCCCAGGGGTCGTCCGCGGCGCCGCCCTGCGGGGCGTTGTAGCTGCTCTGCTGGCCGCCTTGGCTGTAACCGCCCTGGGATCCCTGGCCCTGGTTGTAGCCGCCCTGCTGGCCGCCACCCTGGGAGCCCTGGTAACCGCCCTGCTGCTGGCCGGCGTTGTAGCCGTCGCCCTGACCGCCCTGGTTGAAGCCGCCCTGGCCGCCCCCGCGGGGCTGGCGGGTGACCTGCGCCTTGGCGTAGCGCAGCGACGGGCCGATCTCATCGACCTGCATCTCCACCACCGTGCGGTTCTCGCCCTCACGGGTGGTGTAGGAGCGCTGCTGCAGGCGACCCTGCGCGATAGGGAGCCGATTGTTAGCGCGCTCATGAGCTGACCCCCTGCCTGATGAGCGTGGCAGTAGCGGTCAGACTGAGGCTGTCGACGGCCGTGATGGCCGTCTTGCAGAACTGCCAAAGGACCGCTACCAAGATGACTGCGTAGGCCACGATGAAGAGCACTTCGCAGGCGCGGATGACATTCTCGGAGAGGCTGATGCTTCCGATGAGGCCTGCGATGATGATGGCGAAGCAGGCGGGGAAGATAATGAGCGCCACTGGTGATCCTTACCGGTTGCGGGTGTGCTTGGGGAGTGCGTAGGTGCTGCCGCTGCGCCAGGTGCCGGGCGCGACGGTGTTAATGGTGTGGTCGTCGAGGAGCTGGCGTTGTGTCTGGCGCACGAGCTCGGCGAGGTTGGCGAGCGTGTACGCGGTATCCGCGTCGTCGCATGCGGCTACAGCGAGCTTGAGGGCGGCGGCTTCGGCGGCGATGACGTCCATGATGGTGAGCGCGTGGGCGTGCTGGGTGGCGCTGCGGGGGCTGGGATGTTGTCGGCGGGTGCGCATGGTCAGGCGGCCTCCTTTGGGGTGCGGGTGGTCGTGGTCTGGATGGTTCCGGCTTCGATGAGTGCCTGGACGGTCTCGATCTCGTCGAGGGTGTCCTGCATGGCGGTGTCGCCTGCGGCGACGCGGTCGCGCACGTGGGCGGCCATCTCGTCGACGGCCTCCATCAGCAGTAGCTGCTGTGCGAAGCTCAGGGTCGTGGTTTTTGTCATGACGGTTCTCCTTGGTGTTTGTCGGGTTGGTCAGGTTCAGATGAGAAAGACAAGGGCCGCGATGACTAGCAGGCTCGCGGTGATCGCCCCATGGAGCGGCGCGACAGACCATGAGCGGGCTGCTTGCCAGGTGCCGGCGTGGCTCCAGCTGGGGCCCAACAGCTCTCTAGGCGTGGCGGTGACGGGGCCGCCGTCGAGGAGGGCGGCGTAGAGCGCTCGCCATGCACGCTCGGCGGTGAGGTGCACCGCGTGAGTCATCCAGAGGGCGGTGCAGGCGACGGCGCCTGCGACGGCAGGCAGGGGCGAACCCATGGCAACGGACGCGGTGGTCATCGCCGCACTGATAGTGAGAGCCCATGTGACGGCCTGCTGCTGCGCGGCGGCGAGCCTCGAGATGGTCGCCGCGACCGTGGCGAGGTGCGCGGCGCGCAGATCCTCGGAGGCGGTCATGAGTCGGCCCTCAGAGTCGCTAGCGATGCTGTATTGGCTAGCATTCGCAGTATTGCTAGCGGTGCCAAACTGGCTAGCGATCGCAGCATGGCTAGCCAATGAGCATGCGCGAGCACGTCGATGTGCTCCGCAATGACGATGCAGCGGGAGATCCAGGCCCGCAACCCGGAGGTCGCAGGTTCGAATCCTGCCCCCGCTACCACGGAGCCAGGGGCCCCGGCACCAGCAGGTGCCGGGGCCTTCTGCTGCCCGGGCATGCTGTTCCGGTGCGGTAGATTCCCGCCATGAAAGACGCCCCATCCTCTCCACCCGATTCCCCGGTTTCTGCCGCCGTGCCCGGCCCTCAAACCGCCGCCGACGCGGACTCAGCCAGATCCCGGATTGAGAACGCCGGCCTGGACGTGATCGCCGAGTCCGAGCGCAAGGGCCGCCCCCGCGACCTGTTCATGCCCTGGTTCGCCGCCAATATCTCGGTGCTCGGCCTGTCCTGGGGCGCCTGGGTGCTCGGCTTCGGCCTTTCTTTTGCGCAGGCCGTCGTCGCCGGCGTCGTCGGGGTGATCGTCTCCTTCCTGCTGTGCGGCTTCATCGCCGTGCTCGGCAAGCGCGGCAGTGCCCCGACCCTGGCCCTGTCCCGTGCCGCCTTCGGCTACCACGGCAACCGTCTGTCCGCCGCCATCTCCTGGATGCTCACCGTCGGTTGGGAGACGGTGCTGTGCGTGTCCGCGTCCCTCGCCTCCGCCACGGTGCTGCAGGCCCTGGGCTGGCACAACGAACTCGGCGCACAGATCGTCGGCTTTCTGCTGACCGTGGGACTCGCGGCCAGTGCCGGCATCCTCGGCTTCGACACCATCATGCGGGTGCAGACATGGATCACCTGGGCCACGGGCATACTCACCGTCATCTACCTGATTCTGGTCTCCCCGCAGATCGACTTCGGGGCGCTTACCGCGCTGCCCGCCGGCTCGGCCGCGGCCTTCATCGGCGCCCTGGTCATGGTCGCCACCGGCTTCGGCCTGGGCTGGGTCAATGCCGCCGCCGACTACTCCCGCTACCTGCCGCGCAGCGCCTCCACCGGCGGCGTGATCGCGTGGACCACCATCGGCTCATCGCTGCCCGTCGTCGTCCTCGTCATCGCCGGCATCATGCTGGTCGGCTCCGACCCCGAGCTCGGCACCGCCATCGACTCCGACCCCATCGGCGCGCTGACCACCATCCTGCCGCCCTGGTTCCTGATCCCCTTCGCCGTCGTGGCGATCCTGGGGCTCGCCGGCGGCATCATCATGGACCTGTACTCCTCCGGGTTGTCGCTGCTCGCCACCGGCCTGCCCGTGAAGCGGCACGTGGCCACCTCCATCGATGCCACCATCATGACGGTGGGCACCATCGCCGTCATCTTCGGGGCGGACGACTTCCTGGGACCCTTCCAGGGATTCCTGACGACTCTGGGGGTGGTGATCGCGGCTTGGGCGGGCGTCATGCTCGCCGAGGTGTGCCTGCGCCGACGCGACTATGACGAGGCCGCCCTGTTCACGCCCGACGGCGTCTACGGCTCGGTCAACCTGGAGGCGATCGCGCTGGTCGTACTCGGGGCCGGCGTCGGCTGGGGGCTGGTCGTCAACTCCGCCGCCTCCTGGCTGAGCTGGCAGGGCTATCTGCTGGGCCCGCTGGGCGGCCGCGACGGCACCTGGGCCGGCGCGAACCTGGGCGTGCTGGCGGCGCTGCTGATCGGCCTGCTCGGACACCTGCTGCTCGGACGGCGGCGCGTGCGAGTCCAGGAGCGGGCGGGGGAGCGCGCATGAGCTCCACCGGCTCACTCCCACAGCCAGTTTCGGGGCCCGACGGCGTTCCCGCCGAGTTGCTCGCCGCCCTCACCGAGTCCGGGGGCGGAGACGGTCCCGGCCCCGCCGTGGAGGCCGCCCACCAGATCGCCCGGCGCACCGGCGCCGCCCACCACGACGTGTTGGTCGTGCTCGGATCCGGTGCCGACACCGCCCTTGACGGTTGGGGCGCGCCGACGGCGTCGCTGCCGCTCTCCGACCTGCCCGGCGTCGTCGGCCCCATTGCACCCGGGCATGTAGACCGGCTCGACTCCTACGAGTGGCGCCCGTCCTCCGGTCTTGACGAGGTTGGAAGCCCGACGACGGCGCCCCGCAGCCTGCACGTGCTGGTAGCCCACGGTCGTACCCACCTGTATGAGGGACGCGGGCCCGGCGCCGTCGTCGCCCTGGCCCGGGCCGCCGCCGCCACGGGCGTGCGCGCCGCCGTCCTGGTCAATGCCAACGGCTGCCTACGCGACTGGGTGATCGGTGACGTCATGACGATCACCGATCACCTCAACCTTTCCGGCGCCTCGCCCTTCGACGGCACCGTGTTCGTCGACCAGCGTGAGCTGTGGGATCCGCAGCTGACCGCCGTTCTGCGCGGGCACACCCAGCGTGCCGGCGTTTACGCCATGGTGCGTGGCCCGGAGTACCAGACCCTGGCCGAATCCCGCATGCTGGCGTCCCTGGGGGCCGATTGCGCGGGCATGTCCACCATCCTGGAGGCGATCGCCCTGCACCAGTTGGGCGTGCGCGTGTCCGGGATGAGCGTGGTGTCCGACCTCTCCTTCGCGGCTGCTCCTACCGACCCGGATGAGGTCGTGCGCCTGGTCGCCGCCGCTCACGGCACCCTCGCCGCCGGCATTGAGGCGGTGCTGGCCGCCCTTTAGAGCGGCGGGCGGGGTGCGCCCCGGACCCGGGCGGGGGAGTGGCCCCGTCCGCCTCCGGGGCGCACCGCTGTGCAACTCACGGCCCGCAAGTGCGGACATAGGACGCCCGTCCCCGCCCGCACGCGTCCGCATCCGGCTAGCCTTGGACCATGGCACCTGAGAACTCCACCGGCGCGACGACGCGCACCGAATCCGACTCCATGGGCACCGTCGAGGTCGCCTCCGACCGCTACTGGGGTGCGCAGACCGAGCGCTCTCTGCACAACTTCGACATCGGCCGCGAGACCTTCGTCCTGTCCCACCCGCTGATCCGGGCCCTGGGCGTGCTCAAGAAGTCCGCCGCCCTGGCCAACGCCGAGCTCGGCGAGCTGCCCGAAGACATCGCGAAGTTGATTGCTCAGGCGGCCGACGAGGTCATCTCCGGTGAGCTCGACTCCCACTTCCCGCTCGTCGTCTTCCAGACCGGCTCGGGAACCCAGTCCAACATGAACGCCAACGAGGTCATCTCCAACCGCGCCATCGAGCTGGCCGGCGGCCAGATGGGCTCCAAGACCCCCGTCCACCCCAACGACCACGTCAACCGCGGCCAGTCCTCCAACGACACCTTCCCCACCGCCATGCACATCGCCGTGGTCTCCGAGCTGGCGGCCATGTACCCGCGGGTGCAGCAGCTGCGCGACACGCTGGACGCCAAGGCCAAGGAGTTCGACGACGTCGTCATGGTCGGTCGTACCCACCTGCAGGACGCCACCCCGATCCGTCTGGGCCAGGTCATCTCCGGCTGGGTCGCCCAGATCGACTTCGCGCTGGACGGCATCCGCTACGCCGACTCCCGCGCCCGTGAGCTCGCCATCGGCGGCACCGCCGTCGGCACCGGCCTCAACGCGCACCCGAAGTTCGGGGAGCTGGCCGCCAAGAAGATCAGTGAGGAGACCGGCATCGAGTTCAAGCAGGCCGACAACCTCTTCGCCGCGCTGGGCGCTCACGACGCCCTGGTGCTGGTCTCCGGTGCTCTGCGGGTGCTGGCAGACGCCCTGATGAAGATCGCCAATGACGTGCGCTGGTACGCCTCCGGCCCTCGCAACGGCATCGGCGAACTGATCATCCCCGAGAACGAGCCCGGCTCCTCCATCATGCCCGGCAAGGTCAACCCGACTCAGTGCGAGGCCATGACCATGGTTGCCACGAAGGTCTTCGGCAACGACGCCACTGTCGGTTTCGCCGGCAGCCAGGGCAACTTCCAGCTCAACGTGTTCAAGCCGGTCATGGCCTGGTGCGTGCTGGAGTCCATCCAGCTGCTGGGCGACGCGTGCGTGTCCTTCGACGAGCACTGCGCCTACGGCATCGAGCCGAACCGGGAGAAGATCCAGGCCAACCTGGACTCCAACCTCATGCAGGTCACCGCCCTCAACCGCCACATCGGCTACGACAAGGCCTCCAAGATCGCCAAGAACGCGCACAAGAAGGGCCTGTCCCTGCGCGAATCCGCCCTCGAGCTGGGCTTCGTCACCGCCGCCGAGTTCGACGCCTGGGTGGTCCCCGCCGACATGACCCACCCGTCCGCCGCGGACGAGTGATCCGGGCGGCTCTCCGCACAGCGCAGAGCCGGTCGAAGTAGACATCGTCCCCGGCGGCACCGTGTGGTCCGCCGGGGACGCCGTCTCTGCCAGACCGGCTGCAGCCAGTGTGCAGTCGACGCCGCCACAGTCTGAAAGGACCGCCATGCCCCGCATAGACCATGCCGCCCTCTGGGTCGCCGACCTGGAGGCCACCCGCGACTTCTACCTGCGATGGTTCGGCGGACGCGCCAACGGCCAGTACCACAATCCTCGTACCGGACTGCGCACCTACATCCTCACCTTCAACGACGGCGCGAATGCGTCCGCCGGTCGGGGCGCCAGGTTGGAGTTGATGCGCCGCCCCGACGTCGTTCCCCGTGCCGACGCGGAGATGCTCGGCTGGGCGCATGTCTCCTTCGCCCTACCGGATCGTGCGGGTGTGGACGACCTGGCTGGGCGGGCACGCGCCGCCGGAGTGCCGGTGATCGATGGCCCTCGTCAGACCGGAGACGGCTACTACGAGGCGGTCCTACTGGACCCGGAGGGCAACCGGGTCGAGATCGTTGCCGGCGACTACAGCGATGAAGTGGCGCAGCGCCGCGGAGTCTGAAGCGCGCCCTTGCACAGGGAACATCGTGAGCTATGAACGGGCCACGAGCCAGGGGCGCCGCCGGCGAGTTGTACGCCGGTGCGGGCTTACACTGCCGGCTTGTGAATGCACTCCTCGTCATCGGCCTCGTGGCCGCAGTTCTGGCCGCCTGCCTGCACGTACTCATCTTCTGGATGGAGGCAATCGCCTGGGAGGGGCCGCTGGCCCGCAAGACCTTCGGCGGAACCCCCGAGGAAGCGAGGCCGCACGCCTTCTACGCCTTCAACCAGGGCTTCTACAACCTGTTCCTCGCGGTGGAAGCCCTGGCCGGCGTCGCACTCATGGCCCTGAGCTCCGGCGCATGGCACACCGCGGGCAGCGCCCTGGCCCTCTACGGCGTCGGTTCCATGCTCGCCGCCGCCCTGGTACTCGCCCTGAAGTCCCCGGCACACCGCCAGGCCGCGCTCAAGCAGGGGGCATTCCCCCTGATCGCGGTTGTGTTCCTGGTCTTGGGGCTTTTGCACTGAGCCGCGCTGCTCGAACGGTCGGCTTCGCCCAACGACGGCTTCGAGAATCGGCCACTAGGGCGTGTTATGTAAGTCGTTTGAGCCAGTGGTCGATGCTGGCGATGTGGGTGGTGGCTTGGTAGCGGACGGCGAGCTTGTCGTATCTGGTGGCCATGGCGCGGTTCTGCTTGAGCTGGCCGAAGCACCGCTCCACGGCGTTGCGGTCCTTGTACGCGATCGGGTCGAAGGCGGGAGGGCGCCCGCCGGCCGATCCCTTGGCACGGCGGTTGGCGGCCTGGTCGGCCTTGATAGGGATGGTGGCCTTGATGTGGTGGTTGCGCAGCCAGTCCCGGTTCGCTTTTGAAGAGTAGGCCTTGTCGGCCAGCACCATCTGAGGGCGCGTGCGGGGCCGCCCTTTGGCTGGGCGCTTGACACGGATGGCCTGCAGGACGGGGATCATCATCGGGCAGTCCGCGACCTGTCCGGCGGTCAGCACCCCGGCCAGCATGCCGCAGGCGGCGTCCACGGCGGCGTGAACCTTGGTCGACCAGCCACCCCGAGAGGTCCCCAGGGCGTGATCCTCGGGCTCCCCCTCCACCAGCTGGGGACTGTCCTTGCGGGCCCCAGCGGCATGCACATGCGCCCGACAGGTGGTCGAATCCACCGACACCCGCCAGCCGATCTTGCCGGCGGCGTCGGCCTGGGCAACAAGGGCGGACTCGATGCGCTCCCACACCCCATCGGTCTGCCAGGCCCGGTTACGGGGCACAGGGCCCTCCACCACGGCCCGTAGCGGGCCGGTACGTCACGCCAGGGCGCACCGACCCGGGTTCTCCACCGTACGGCGTTGATCATGTCCCGCAGCGGATACACGCGCGGCCTGCCACGAGCAGGCGGGGCGGGCAGCAGGGGCGCAAGCAGCCCCCACTGAGCATCGGTCAGGTCATGACGAGCGGCAGCGTCTATACTCAACGGTCGAGGCCTTTGGCGGTGTTACTGGTTGATTTCACACCACCCGTGATACCCCAAAGGCCTCACCCCATCCCACACACCACGCCGACCACCCCACCCACTTACGCAACACGCCCTAAACTCCCAGCCCGTGAATCTCATGTCCCCCGACCCATCTCGGCCCCGCACGGTCCCGGTATCCCTGCTTCGTGCCGCCCGCCGACCGATTGCGGCGGCAGAGGCGGCACTGGCGCAGCACACCGTCCACCTGGCGCCCGAACCGCCGGGGGAGCGCTTCGGCGTCGTCACCCCGGACGGAGCCACAACGCCGGGGGGCGGACAGCCAGGTGAATAACACCCCGCTTCGTTTTGAGGCCATTGGTGACTCGCTTGTGGCCGGCTCCGGCGTCGATGACCAGTCCGAGGCGCTGGTGCCGCGCATCGCCCGGCAGGTCGCCGCCGGGACCGGTCGCGACGTGCACTGGTCCACACACGCGCGGTTGGGCGCAACCATGCGCCGCGTCCGCTACCGCTTCCTGCCGGAGGTGGACGGCGCCGACGTCGTCTTCGTGTGCGCCGGCTCCAACGACCTCATGGCACGCCGCACGCTGACCGAGTGGGAGGAGGACCTGAACGCGGTGCTCGACGGCGCGGCCGCCGTGGCCCCGCATGTGGTCGCCTGCTCCGCCGGCCAGTTGTACAAGAGCCCCGCCCTGCGGCCCACCCTGCGCGCGGTGCTGCGCGAGTGGACCGACGTGCAGACCGACGCCTCCGCCGCGATCTGCGAGGCGCACGGCGTGCCCTATGTGGACGTCGCCCACTGCGAACTGGTCGACGACTTCTGGGCCGCCGACGGCTTCCATCCCTCGGCCGCCGGTTACGCGATGGCGGCCGACATGATCGCCGAAGCGGTCATCACCGAGCTGGCCGCCTGACCGGCGTCCACGCCGCTCACGCCCAGGGCAGGCCGACCAGCTTGCCGGTGCGCGCGCCGGCGGCCATGTCCCGCTGCGCCTGAACCACTTCCTCCAGCGGGTAGATGTGCACCGGCAGGAAGTCCAGGGCGCCCGTCTCAATCCGGTCCAGCACCCGCTGCAGCTCCGTTTCCGGCAGGTCGGAGGCCTGACCGGAGTAGGTGGTCAGCCGCACCCCGTTCGGGATCCAGTCCAGCGGATAGAAGTCCTTGATGGTCCACGAGTCCGAAAGCATGCCGGTGAAGCACACCGTGCCGTGCACCGCGGCGGCTTGCAGCGAGTCGCGCAGCGTCGGCACACCCACCAGCTCCAGCACCGCGTCCACCCCCGCGGGCGCGTGCCGACGCACCTGCTGTGCCACCGCGCCGTCGTCGCGCAGTGCCATCACGCCCCGGGAGGAGAGCAACTCCAGTCCGGCGTCCCGGCGGGAGGTCGCGTAGACCGTGCAGCCCATGTCAAGTGCGAGGGCTGCCGTGGCCAGTCCCAGCGCCGACGTTCCGCCGCGCACCAGCAGGCTCTGCCCGGGTTGTAGATTCAGTCCGGTGGTCAGGGAGCCGTAGGCGGTCTGCAGTGTCTCCGGTACCGAGCCGATCACCTCCCAGGGCAGGTCCGAGTGGAAGGTGATGACCTGCTCGCGCGGCACCACCACGTACTGGGCGTAACCGCCGTCGAAGGCCCGGCCCATGCCGCCCATCATGGTGACCGCCTGGGTTCCCGGGGCCAGACGCCCCTCGGGATCCAGGTCCACGACGCCGGAGGCCTCGATCCCCAGCACGCGCGGATAGCTCATGCCGCCGGCCTGTCCGGTCACCGAGTGGTACTCGCTGCGGTTCAGTCCGAAGGCCATGACCTTGAGTCGTACCCAGCCGGGCCGCGGCTGCGGGACGGGCACGTCCATTACGTGCAGGTTCTCAATGCCGGGGGCGGCCAGCACGGCGGCGCGCATGCTCGCGGGCGTGGTGGTGTCAGACGGTATGGCGGCGGTCATCGGATAACGCTCCTGGGTTTTTAGGGAAGTGGTTCGGGATGCCGGGGCCGGCACTCCGGCACCTGGGAGTCCGGAGTGGTGCCGGCCTCGTCGGCGGGGGCGGCCAGCACCTGCTCCAGCCAGTCGATCTCCGCCCGACGGGATGCGGCCACGATGCGGATCATGCCGCGCCGGTACGGATCGGGCTCGGTGCTGGAACGACGCGGCGCGCCGTCGTCGTAGAAGAATGCGGGTGCCGGCTCACGCAGCACGGCCAGACGTCGACGCAGCACGGCCTCGCGCTCGGCCGGATCGGGCAGGCGGGAAAGGAAGGCGAGCAGAACCAGGAAGCGTGGCTGGGAGGCGATGTCGACCTCGGCGGGATGGCGCAGCAGATCAAGCAGGCGCTCGCGGCCGGCCGCCGTGATCTCTAGCCGCTTGCGGGGGCGTCCCCGGGCTCCCGGCTCGTCGGTGCGGACGAGCAGACCGACCTTTTCCAGGCGTGCCAGAGCGGGGTATAGGGAGCCCTCGGAGAGATGACTGCCGGGCCCGTCCAACTCGTTGATCCGGCGGCGCAACTCATAGCCGTGCAGCGGTCCCTCGGAGAGGAACCCTAGGATCTTGAGTTCAAGCACGCCGTCACACTACATCGAATCGACATATCCGCAAAGCGTTGTTACGGTAGGGCGACGTCGCCGCTCGGCGGAGGAGAGGAGACAGTCGTATGGGACTGGGAACCGGGACTCGTATCACCGACGCGTCCGCGCCTGCCACCGCAGGTTCCCGGCCGGCCATGACAGGGGCCAGCACGATCGAGTTCTCCGATGTCACCAAGCGCTACCCGGGACCTGCCGGCAACGGGGCCGCCGTCGACTCCTTCTCCGCCGTGCTGCCCGCCGGCTCCATAACCGTCCTGCTCGGCTCTTCGGGCTGTGGAAAGACGACCCTGCTGCGCATGGTCAACCGCATGGTCGAGCCGACCGCCGGCCGGATCCTCCTCGACGGTGAGGACGTCCAAGACGGCAGCCCGGTGGCCCTGCGCCGTTCCATCGGCTACGTCATGCAGAACGCGGGACTGCTGCCTCACCGGCGGGTGCTGGACAACATCACCCTGGTGCCGCGCCTGAACGGCACCGGCCGGTCCACGGCACGGGCGCGCGCTCGCGAGCTGATGGACATGCTGGGCCTGGCGGAGGATCTGGCCGACCGCTACCCGGGGCAGCTCTCCGGCGGCCAGGCCCAGCGCGTCGGTGTGGCCCGCGCCCTCGCCGCCGACCCCGGCGTCCTCCTCATGGATGAGCCCTTCGGCGCCGTGGATCCGCTCGTGCGCCGCGACCTGCAGCGAGAGTTGCTACGCATTCAGGGCGAACTCGCCAAGACGATCATCTTCGTGACCCACGACGTGGACGAGGCCCTGATGCTCGGTGACGAAATCATCCTTTTGCGTGAGGGCGCCCAGATCGCGCAGCGCGGCACCGGCGCACAGCTGCTCGCCGATCCGGCCGACGACTTCGTGGCCCGTTTCCTCGGGCTCGACGACGCCGACCGCGTCCTGCGCCTGGCCGACGTCGCCGGCGGCCGGGTGGTTCTGGACCGGGTCGGCCGGGCGATAGGGCGGATCGACGCGGACGCGGAGATGCGCTCGTGACCTGGGTCCTGAACAATCTCCCGGCGATCGGCTCCTACCTGATCGCGCACGTGAGTCAGGCGGTGCCCGCGATCCTTGCGACCCTGGTGCTCGGCATCCCGATCGCCCGCCTGACCCAGCGGTTGGGGCCGCTGCGCGGCGTCCTCGTCTCGGGCGCCTCCCTGCTGTACGCCATCCCCTCGCTGGCGCTGTTCGTGATCCTGCCGGTCGTGCTCGGCACCGGTATCCGCGACACCATCAACGTCGTCGTCGCATTGACGCTCTACGGCCTGGCACTGCTGGTGCCCACCACCGTAGACGCGCTCGACGCCGTCGACCAGCGGGTGCTCGACGCCGCCACCGCCATGGGCATGGGGCCGCTGCGCCGCTTCGCCACCGTGGAACTGCCGCTGGCCGGGCCGGCGATTGTGGCCGGCCTACGCGTCGTTACCGTCTCCACAGTGTCGCTGACCACGGTCGGGGCGGTTCTGGGCGTGCGCAGCCTGGGCTGGCTGTTCACCGACGGATACCAGCGTGGCATCACCGCGGAAATCCTCGCCGGAATCCTCGCCACTGCTCTGCTCGCGGTCGCGCTCGACGGCCTGGTGGTGCTGGGCGGACGCGCCCTGCTGCAGTGGGCGCGCCCCACGCGGCTGCGTGAGGGGGCGATGGCGTGAACTACGTCGGTGAGGCGATCGCCTACATTTTCGCCGCCGCCAACTGGTCCGGCTCGCTCGGCATCGGGCGGCTGCTGGTGCAACACATCGGGTACTCGCTGCTAGGGGTGGCCGTTGCCGCCGCCATCGGGGTGCCGTTGGGCTGGTGGATCGGACACACGGGGCGGGGGCGGGGCGCCGCCATCGCTCTGGCCGGCGCCGTGCGGGCCCTGCCCACCCTCGGCCTGATCACCCTGTTCGGGCTCGCCCTCGGCGTGGGCCTGTCCGCGCCCATGCTCGCCTTCATCGTCCTGGCCCTGCCCAGCGTGCTGGCCGGTGCCTACACCGGCATTGAGTCCGCAGATCCCGTCGCCGTCGACGGCGCCCGCGCCAGCGGCATGAGTGAGATCCAGCTACTTACCCGCGTGGAGATCCCGCTGGGCGCCCCGCTGCTGGTGGGCGGCCTGAGGTCCGCCACCCTGCAGGTGATCGCGACCGCGACCCTGGCCGCCTACACCGGCGCCGGCGGGCTTGGGCGGCTGATGTTCCTCGGTCTCAAGACCCAGGACTACGGCATGATGCTGGCCTCCTCACTCATGGTCATTGCCCTGGCTCTGATATCCGAACTCCTCTTCATCCTCCTCCAGCGCGCCGTCACCCCGGTCGGTGCACGTAACCGAAAGGAATCCCCGTGAATCCCAATGCTGACAAGCGCACGGTGCTCACCCGTCGCAGTGTCCTGGCCGGCGGTGGTCTGCTCGCCGTGGCCGCCACGCTCGCCGCCTGCTCCAACTCCGACCCGCTGTCCTCGGGCACGGCCTCCGGCACGATCGCAGTGGGCAGCCAGCAGTACTACTCCAATGAGATCATTGCCGAGCTGTACGCCCAGGCGCTCGAGCAGGCCGGTTTCACCATCGACCGCCAGTATCAGATCGGGCAGCGCGAGGTCTACATCCCCGAGCTCGAATCGGGGGCGATCAGCGTGCTGCCAGAGTACGGCGGCAATCTGCTGCAGTACTACGACTCCGATACCGACGCCACGGACTCTGAGTCCATCCACGCCGCCCTGTCGGACGTGCTTCCGGACTCGTTGATGGTGCTCGACTATGCCGAGGCCACCGACCAGGACTCCTATACCGTGACCAGCGAACTCGCCGAGGAGTACGGCCTGGTCTCCATCGGCGACCTGGCCAAGCTCGACGGCACCGTGATGGTGGCGGCGAACTCCGAGTTCAAGACGCGTCCCTACGGCCCGACGGGCATCAAGGCCGTCTACGGGGTGGATGCCGACGTCTACCCCGTGGAGGACGACGGCGGATCGCTTACCATCGGCGCTCTCAAGGACGGAACGGTACAGGCGGCCGACATCTACACCTCTTCGCCCGCCATCGACGCCAACGACCTGGTGGTCCTGGAGGATCCGGAGGCACTGATCCTGCCGCAGAACGTGACTCCGCTGGTCGCCGCCGACCTCGACGAGGGCGCCGTCACCGCGATCAACGCCGTCTCGGCGCTGCTGACGCCGGAGGCGCTGCGCGCGCTCAACGCCCGTTCGGTGGACGAGCAGCTCGACTCCGCCACGATCGCCACCGACTGGCTCACCGAGCAGGGCATCCTGCCGGCCTGATCTGCGCGAGATCGGTAGATCTTACGTGCCGAGGTCGGTGGATCTTACGTGCCGAGGTCGGTGGATCTTACGTGCCGAGGTCGGTAGTTGTTACCGCCGGTAACCCGGCGGCCTCGGATACCGGTCCGGTGGAGGCGCGTTCGATCAGCCGGGGAATGAGCACCTGCTCGCTGGGCAGGTAACGTTCCGCGGCACGCCCGATCGCCCGCTCCAGGGCGAGCTTCGCAATGAGGGCGGGATTCTGGTCAATGGTCGTCAGCGGCACCAGCCCGGACTCATAGCGTCTGGCGTTGTCGAAGCCGACGACGCTGACCCGGCCCGGAACACTCACTCCGGCCGAGACGAGACCCTGAATCACTCCGGAGGCGACCCGGTCGTTGAAGGCGGATACGGCAGTGGGCGGCTCCGGCGCTGCGAGCAGTTGTGCAGCTGCTCGAATCCCGTCCTCCTGCTCAAGTCCGCCGGGCAGGATCGTCGCCTCGCCGGACAACCCGTGCGCCGCCATGGCCTCCAGGTAACCTGCGCGCCGCTCCGGGCTCGACGGCGCCTTGCCGCCGTCGACGTGCACGATACGGCGATGCCCGAGTCCAACGAGGTGGGTGACGGCCGCTGCGACTCCGCCCCGGTCGTCGATTCTGATCACGTCTACTCCGGGGCATGACAGTGGTCGTGCGACCGCCACGACGGGTACCTCATCTGCGAGCATTCGCAGGCGGGCCATCCCAAGCGACGGCCCGATCATGATCAGCGCCTCACAGCGGTCGCGCAGCAGGGTTTCGGCGGCTCGACGGTCGTCGACTGCGCCTACGACGGCGGAGAGTACGAGCTCGTGGTTCCCGGCCTCTGCGGCCGTATACAGCCCGTCGATGATCTCGGCGTGGAAGGGCTGATGAACGTCGAAGGTGACGCCGATCTGCCCTGATCGGGTTGATCTCAGGGCGCGGGCGCGTTGGTCGGGCCGGTAGCCCAGGCGCGCGGCCACCGCCTTGACCCGGTGCCTCGTCTCCTGTGATGCGCCGACCGCGTCGCGCATCACAATGGATACGAGCGAAACCGAGCAATTGGCCTCGCGGGCAACATCGGCGAGCGTGACCTGTTTGCGTGCCCGTGGCGTCATGTTCCCTCCATGTGGGGCCATACCGGGTTGTTCCGTGTGCGAGCTGGTAGGACTGGAACCTCTGTAATTATAGCCGCTTGCATCGAGAGATGATCTGCATAAAGGCTTGAAATAACGGGGATAACGCGGTGTGCGGTTGTAGCTCAAGAGGTGGTGGAGGTGCCTGCGAGCTAGAACGTGCTAGCTTCTTTGTCATCACAAATGCCGCGGTGTTGCGGTTCTTGTGAGCAAGCGCCGCACCGCCCTGAGCGCGCGGCACACGACGAAGGAGTCCACTCATGCCCAACAGTCCCACCCCGCCGGTTCGCATCGCCCTCATCGGGGCCGGTCGCATCGGCACGCACCATGCCACGGCCCTCGCCCACGACGTCCACACTGCGGAACTGGTCGCCGTCGTCGATCCGCGACTCGAGGCCGCACAGGGCCTGGCCGCACCGCTGGGTGCCCGCGCCGAGGCCGAAGCCTCCGGAGTGCTGGCCGATCCCCAGGTAGACGCGGTGGTCGTAACCACCCCCGCCGCGCTGCACCGCGACCTGATCGTGGAAGCCGCCCGTGCGGGAAAACACGTATTCACCGAGAAGCCGATCACCACGGAGCTCAATGAGGCCGCCGAGTGCGTGGAAGCGGCCGGGCGCGCCGGCGTCGTCCTGCAAGTCGGCTTCAACCGCCGCTTCGCCCCCGGCTTCGTCGCTGCCCGACGCGCGGTCGACGCCGGCCGCGTCGGCACCCCGCAGCTGCTCCGGTCGCTCACACGCGACCCCGGCCCCTACGGCGGGGACCCCACTAGAACGCCGTTGTGGACGATTTTCCTGGAGACTCTCATCCACGACTTCGACACGTTGCGTTGGCTGAACCCCGGTGCCGAGGTGGACAGCGTGACCGCCCAGGCCGACGCCCTGATTCGGCCTGATGCCCGCGCTGACGGCTTCCTCGACACCGCGCTGGTCAGCCTGCGGTTCAACAACGGCGCCTTCGCCACCGCCGAGGCGAGCTTCTCCGCCAGCTACGGGTATGACGTGCGCGGAGAGGTTTTCGGCGATGGCGGCATGGTCACCGCCGGCAGCGGACGCACCACCGACATGGAGTACTACGGCCCCGCCGGCGTCTCCTACGAGACCTCACGGGGGGGGGGACACCGACCTGCTGCACTCCGCCTACGTGGGGGAGTTCAAGGCCTTCGTGGAGGCCATCCGCGGCGGCGACCCCGCCATTCCCACTGGCGACGACGGTGTCAAGGCCCTCCAGATCGCCCGCGCCGCCATCGTTTCCATCCAGCAGTCCCGCACCGTCCGCATTGAGGAGCTAACCCGATGACCGCCATGACCGTAACCGCAGGCAACGCCTTCACCCTCGCCGCCTGTGCGGAGATGATCTTCACCGACCGGCCATTCCTTGAGCGCGTAGACACCATCGCCGCCCGCGGCCTGAAGGTGGAGATGTGGGACTGGGGCGGCAAGGACCTCGATGCGCTCGCGGCGCGCCGCGCCGACGGCGTCGAGATCGTCTCCATGACCGGGTACGTAGAGGGAGACCTGACCACCGACGACGGCGTGGCCCGGTTGCTGGCCACCGCCGAGCAGTCCCTGGCCGCCGCGGAGAGGATCGACTGCCCACGGTTGAACGTGCACGGCACCGGCCTGGGGGAGGGCGGTATCCCCGTGGTGGCCAATGAGCACCCGACCCCCGGGGACTGGCTGCGCGCCGCCGACACGTTGCGCCGTCTGGCCGCACTGGGGGAGCGTGAGGGAAGGGTATTCACCCTGGAGAACTTGAACCTGCCTGTGGATCACCCCGGCTGCCCCTTCGCCCTGGCCAGGGACACGCGCACGCTCGTGGCGGCCGTTGATTCCCCGCACCTGCGTATGAACCTAGACCTCTACCACGCGCAGATCGGCGAGGGGAACCTCATCGAGCTTTGCCGGACCTCGCAGCCGTGGATCGGTGAGATCCAGGTGGCGGACGTCCCTGGACGTGCCCAGCCCGGCACCGGCGAGATCAATTACCGCGCCGTGGCCCTGGCGTTGGCGGACATGGGCTACCGCGGCACTGTGGCGATGGAGGCCTTCGCCTCCGGCTCCGGTGATGACGCGCTGGACGACTTCATCCGCACCTTCACCGTGGAGGTGACCCGATGACCGCCACCAGGCCACCCGCCTCGCCTCCGACCGACCGGCGCACCATCGATCGCCGCCTGTTCACCATCCGCTCGATCGCCACGCTCGGTGGCTTGCTCTTCGGCTATGACACGGGTGTGATCTCTGGGGCGCTGCCATTTCTGAAACTGCCTCCCGCGCAGGGCGGAATGTCACTGACCGCCTTCAACGAGTCGATCGTCACCTCGTCATTGACTATAGGTGCGGCCTTCGGGGCGCTTGTCGGTGGCCGCCTGTCCGACCGCTACGGACGCAAGCGGAACATCATGACGGTTGCCGTCATCTTCCTGATCGGCGCGCTCGGATGCGCACTGGCGCCGTCGTATCCCGCACTCGTGGCCTTCCGCTTCATCCTCGGTCTGGCCGTCGGCGGTGCCTCCGCGACCGTTCCCGTCTACCTGTCGGAGATTTCACCCGTCGAGATCCGCGGCACGATGGTCTCCCGCAACGAGCTCATGATCGTCACCGGCCAGCTGTTGGCCTACACCTGCAACGCCATCATCGCCACCGCTTGGCCCGGGGCTCACGCCTGGCGGTGGATGCTGGTGCTCGCCACCCTGCCCGCGATCGGGTTGTGGATCGGCATCCACCTGCTACCCGAGTCCCCGCGCTGGCTGGCCCGCAAGGGCCGCGTCAGTCAGATGTGGGAAGTGCTCAACCAGGTCCGCATGGCCGATGAGGTCGCGGGTGAGGGCGAGGACATCGTGCGCCGTGTCGAGGAGGAGGCCCGCATGGGCAAGGGCTCCTGGGCGGACCTGCGCACCCCGTGGATCCGCAAGATCACCCTCATCGGCATCGGCCTGGCCTTCCTGTCCCAACTCACCGGCGTCAACGGAATCATGTACTACGCCCCCACCATCCTGATTACCACCGGGTTGGCTGCGCAGGCCTCGATCGTGGCGACCATCGCCAACGGCGTGGTGTCGGTGATATCCGTGTACATCGGCATCGCCTTCTTCCTCAAGCGGCTGCCGCGACGTCGCATGATCCTGACCGGGCAGACCGGTTGCGTGGCCTCGCTGATAGCGCTGGGGCTGGTGTTCCTGATGCCGGAGTCGACGGCGCGCAGCTACCTGGTGCTGGTATTCATGCTGTCGTTCCTGTTCTTCATGCAGTGCTTCATCGGGGTGACGTTCTGGCTGATGCTCTCCGAGATCTTCCCGATGCGCGTGCGCGGCCTGGCCAACGGCGTCGCGGTGTTCTGCAACTGGATGGGCAACGTCATCGTCGCCTTCACCTTCCCGAACCTCATCGAGTCCATCCAGGGCAATGTGTTCTTCGTGTTCGCCCTGGTGAACCTGGGCAGCCTGGCCTTCTACGCCAAGTTCCTGCCGGAGACCAAGGGACACTCCCTGGAGGACCTGGAGCGCATCTTCCAGGAGCGCTACTCCTGAGGAGCGGACCTGCTGGCACCTAGCCCGGTGGCCGGGTATGCAATGGGGTGCGTACCACCGTAGAACGGTACGCACCCCATCCGCCGTCATATGTGCCGCCACTGGTCCACGCGCCATGCGGCGTCACCGGAGACGGGACGCCAGGAACCAGGGGGGTCGGAGCGGTCGGGATCACGGAGCCACTCGCCGCCGAGCACCGGCGCCCTGGTCACCGCCTCCGCCGTGAGCCCGAGTGCGTCGGCTCGGGCGGCGGCGTTGACATCAATGGTTGAGATGACCAGGCGATCAACGAACCCCGCGTCGAGCGCCTGCGCGTACACGCTGCCGCCGCCGATTACCCACACCCGTGGCAGGGCGCGGTAGATGCCCTCGCGGGGATCCTCGCCGAGCGCATCGACGGCGTCGTGCGCCGCCGCCAACCCGGCACGCAGGTCGCGGGCAACTACCGCGTCCTGCGCGGCCCAGTCCGGTCTACGGGTGAGCACGATGCTCGTGCGCCCGGCCAGTGCACCCCCGATCGACTCCCAGGTGGTGCGGCCCATGACCACGGCACCGCCCAGGGTGGCCGCCCGAAAGTGGCGGAAGTCAGCGGGCACACGCCACAGCATGCCGCCGTCGGCGCCGATGACGCCGTAGCGATCCTGCGCCCAGATCGCCCCGACGGCACCGCCGCTCACACCGCCACCGGTGCCTTGATCGTCGGATGGTGCTGGTAGCCGGCGGAGGCGTCGATGTCATCCATGGTGTAGGCATCGATCGAGTCGGCCCGCTTCAGCCGCAGCCGCGGGAACGGGTAGGCCTGCGGGACCCGGGAGAGCTGCTCGCGGACCTGGGAGACGTGGTTGTTGTATATGTGGCAGTCCCCGCCGGTCCACACCAGTTCCCCGACCTCCAGTTCCGCCTGCTGGGCCAGCATGTGGGTCAGCAGCGCGTAGGAGGCGAGGTTGAAGGGCACACCCAGGAACAGGTCCGCCGAACGCTGGTAAACCTGCAGCGACAGGCGCCCGTCGGCCACATAGCACTGGAAGAAGGCGTGGCACGGGGCCAGGGCCATGCGATCCAGCTCGCCCACGTTCCAGGCGGATACGAGCATGCGGCGGGAGTCGGGGTCGCGGCGCAGGGTCTCGATCACCCCGGTGATCTGGTCGATCGCCCCACCGTCCCGGGCCGGCCAGCTGCGCCACTGGGCGCCGTAGATGGGGCCGAGTTCGCCGTCTGCGCCGGCCCACTCGTCCCAGATGGTGATGCCGCGCTCCTGCAGCCAGCGGGCGTTCATGTCGCCGCGCAGGAACCACAACAACTCGCCCTTGACGGCCTTCATGGCCACGAACTTGGTGGTGATGCGTGGGAAGCCTGCCGTCAGGTCGTAGCGCAGTTGCCGGGCGAACACCGAGCGGGTGCCCGTGCCGGTGCGATCGCCCTTGGAAATGCCGTCGAGCAGAACCTCGGCCAGCAGGTCCTCGTAGGCCACGTCCACGTCGGCAGGGGCCTCCAGGCCCAGCCGCGCCAGGTGCGGATAACGCCTGGTCTCGCCGTGGGAGTGCACGTCCTGCTTACCGCTTTCACTCATGTGCGAACCTCCATCTCAACGCCGCGCCGGCCTTCGCTGGGGGCACTCTATCGGCTCCCGTCGCGACCGTGCCGCACGCGGGCCGACGCGGCGCAGGACCGACCGGCTATGCGTCGGGGTCGTCGAGCAGGTGCAGGCGCAGGCCGGCGCCGTGCTCCAGGGTGTGACCGACGGTGCAGCCGCGTTCGATCGCACGGTCGACCCGTTCGCCGAGCGTCTGGCGCTGCTCGGGGCTCAGCGAGGCGAAGTCGGCGACGATCTGCACGTCCAGATCGCTGTAGCGCTCCTCCTCCTCATGCTTAATGGAGGCGGCGATGACGTTGGCGTCGAATTCCTCACCGAGTGCCTTGGCCAGCCGGTGGTCGGCGGACAGCGCGTTGCAGGTCGCCAGGGCGAGCTTAAGGAGATCCCCCGGGGAGAACTCGCCCGGGCCCATGCCGACGCGCACCTCGGCGCCGCGGGCGTTGTGGCCCAGGTACTGGCGATTTCCGGTGCGTTCCGCCCACACCGAGTTAGACTCGGTGGGAGTGATGACGTCATTGAGGTCGTTCATGGGGGAGATGGTGTCATAGGGCCGGTGGGGCGACTAGCGCATGCGCGTTGGGCGGAACGGGAATATTCGGTAGTGCCCGCCGGGACGTCCCTTCAGGTCGGTTCCGGCACGGCGGCTCCGCTCAGGCTCTCAGCCAGGCGGCGCCCCGGCGCTCCTCGTCGGCCACAACCCGGTTCGCCTGTGCCAGCGCCTTCTCCTCCACGCTGCGCCCCACCAGGGGCACGGAGACCGAGAGTTCCAGGTCGACGACGACGCGGGTGGACGCCCCGCCGGCGTCGGGGCGCATGCTGGTGGTGGCACCGGCCCTTACCGGGGCCCCCTTGACCGCGAGGTCGAGGCTGCCGCTGCGTGAGCCGTCGTCGGCGGGTTCTCCCCAGGACTCGGTCAGGCCGAAGGAGACGGCGGAGCGGACGAAGCGGGCGGCTGCCGCCGGCAGGTGGCTGGGTGATACCGATCCGGAGATGGTCGCCACGAAGCCGCGACCGCGTGCGGCGACGTCGACGGAGGCGTCCTCCAGCTGGAATCGCTCGATGCGGCCACGCTGGTAGGCCGGATCGGCCAACATGGCGGCCACGCGATCCGGGCCGGCGGGGTAGGTGATCGTGACGCGCTGCTTCATGGTCCCGATCCTGCCATGCCTCAGCGGGTGGCGCCCGCGACGTGCCGGGCCCTGGTTGCGGAGGTGTCCCACGGCTCGGGAAGCCGAGCTCCCACCCGTACCCGGTAGCATCGGGGCGTGTCGAGTCTTCTGCCCTCCACGGTCCGCGGTGTCGTCAGCCTGCCCCCAGCCGACCTCGACTGGCTCCATCAACTCATGGCGGACTGGCAGGTGATCGCGGACCTGTCCGTATCCGACCTGGTTTTGTGGGTACACACCGACTCCGGCCGGTTCGTGGCTGCCGCGCATTCGCGTCCGGCTACCGGCGCCACCGTGCACCTGGAGGATGTGATCGGTCGACGCATGCCCGCCGCCCGCGAGGCCATGGCGCTGGAGGCACTGATGAGTGGGCAGATCGTGGTGGCGGCCGCCCCGGAGTGGACCGGCTCTTCGGCGGTGCGCGAGGAGTATGTCCCGGTTATTCACAACTCCCGTGCAATTGCCGTCGTCACCCGGGAGACCGCCGTCGGCGTGCTGCGCGGCGGACGCATCGTGGACAAGCCCCTGGAGGAGCTGGCCGACGCCCTGTGCCTGATGATCGCGCAGGGGACCTTCCCCATCAACGGCGCCGCCACGGCTGTGCGCCACGGCACCCCCCGTGTGGGCGACGGCGTGGTCAGCCTGGATGACGACGGCGTGGTCACCTACGCCTCACCCAATGCTCAGTCCTGCTTCCACCGGCTCGGCGTGGAGGGCGACATCGAGGGCAGTCAGCTCGCCGAGGCCGTCACCAGCATCATTCCCGAGCGCACTCCCGTGGATGAGACCATGGCGGTGGTGCTGATGGGGCGGCAGGCGTGGTTGACCGAGGTGGAGGTTGGTGGCGTATTCCTGTCAATGCGCTCGATTCCGCTGCGTCGTGACGGGGCACGGGCGGGCGCCCTGCTGTTGGTGCGCGACGTCTCGGAGATTCGGCGTCGGGAGCAGGTGCTGATGAACAAGGACGCCACCATCCGCGAGATTCACCACCGGGTCAAGAACAACCTGCAGACGGTTTCCGCGCTGCTGCGAATGCAGGCGCGCCGTGCCACCAATGAGGAGACGCGTTCCGCCCTGACGGAGGCGGAGCGACGCGTGGGCACGATCGCCACCGTGCATGCGGCGCTGAGTCAGAACGTGGATGAGCAGGTCAACTTCGACGAGGTGTTCTCCTCGGTGCTGCGTTCCGCCGCGGCCGTGGCCACCCCCACCGGGCAGGTGTCTACTCGCCTTGAGGGCAAGTTCGGGGTGATTGAGGCCGACGTGGCCCAGGCCTTGGCCACCGTGCTGGCCGAATTGGTGACCAATGCGGTCGAGCATGGGCTGGAGGACCGCGACGGCACCGTGACGGTGCGGGCGCAACGCGACGGCGAGCAGTTGACCGTGCATGTCATCGACGACGGGGTGGGCCTGGTCCCCGGCAAGGAAATGACCGGCCTGGGCACACGGATCGTGAACACCCTGGTGCGTGGTGAGCTACGCGGCTCTATCGACTGGCGTCCCGCCCCGGGCGGGCAGGGCACCGACGTGGTCCTGCACGCCCAGCTGGGCGAGGCCTGAACCCGGGACGACGGGGCGGACGGTGTGGTGGGAAAGGTACCGGTGGCGCACCGGGGTGCGGCGCGCCACCTGACGGCTCAGGAGGAGCGGCGGGCCCGGGCGGCGCGCCGCTTGAGCGAGCGCCGCTCGTCCTCACTCATGCCGCCCCACACGCCGGCGTCCTGGCCGTTCTCAAGCGCCCACTTCAGGCAGGTGTCGACCACGTCGCAGCGGGCGCACACCTCCTTCGCCTCCGCGATCTGCGCGATCGCGGGGCCGGTGTTGCCGACGGGGAAAAAGAGTTCCGGGTCAACCGTGAGACAAGCTGCCTGGCTCCGCCAGTCCATAGAGGGCTCCCTTCGGGGACGTGAATGCTGCTGCGGTGCGCGTGACGTGCCGTCCCGAGTTCGCCGAGGCGGGCGCTGGACCACCGCGTCCTGCCCCCAACTTTCACACGCCGACCGGGCCGGGGCAAGACCTCGCAGGTGAGACCTGTGCCGACGGCCTGTAGTGATAGTCACAGTCCCGTGCGTCGTTTCTGCAATGGTTACAGGAGCGAAACCTCGGCTCGACGCGCTCTACGTTAGCGGTCTGCCCCATACGCCGCCACCTGCAGCGGCGTGATGGCACCGCGCCACACCAGCACGCCCCTGCCCGGCACGGTCGCGCCGCGCGGATCAATCGCCCCACGCAACTGGCGCCCCGCCGCCTGCGCCGCCGGCCCCAGCCCCGGCCACAGCACGACGACGGCGCCCCGCTCGCGCAGCACGGCCAGCGGTCCCCGGTAGGTTCCCGCGGCCCGCTCCGTGGTTGCCGCCGCGATCACCCGACGCCCCCGTCCGAGCGCCTCCTCCACCCGTGCCTGCGTCGCCGCATTGCTGAGGTCCAGGTCGTCCACGACCAGCGGCTCCTCGGCGCCGAGCCGGCCCCGGATGCAGCCGGCCAGGGCAGCGACCGCACGGCTGCGCCCCGACCCCGGCGGGCCGACCACGAGCACACTGCCGTCCGGCAGCGGCACCGGGGCGGCCTCATCCCCGCCCACCGCCCACACGCCTGGCGCGGGGACAACCAGCCGGGGAATCTCCTCCAGTCGGCGCGGTCCCGCCCCGGGGCCGGGCCGCTCCTCCGCAGTCGGCAGCACCACCTGGCAGGCGATCGCGTCGCCGCCGTCGAGCAGCACTCCGCGCCCAGGCCCCGAGCCGGTGACGACGCCGCGCGGCAAGCCCGCCAGCGAGGCCTGTGCCGGCTGCACCGCCCCCAGCACGAGCCGGCGTCGCAGCGGCACGGCCCAGCGGGCATTGGCCACCGTCAACGGTGCGGCCACCAACACCCCGGTGCCGGTCGACGTTGCACCGCGCACCAGCGACTCCAGCAGTGCGTGTCCCTCACCCGGCCCGAGCGCCTCATCCACGGCCGCCAGCATCACGTCAACGTCGTCGATCGCCAGCAGGTCCCCGTGTAGGGAACCGGCGGCCGCCAGCGACCACAGGCGGGCGAGCCGGCGTGGATCCTGGCCGCCCACGACCGTGCCCACCCCGGCCCGGCCGACCAGAGCCGCAGCGGGGGAGCGGGGTTGTGCGCACACATGCACCGTCATCCCGCTTCCGAGCGCACCCAGGGCGGCGGTGTACACACCGGTCGAGCGGCCGCAGCCCGGCGCCCCCATGAGCAACAGGGGCTCGGAGGGCGACCACTCCCAGGTGCCCAGGCACTGGCTCTCCGGAAGATCCGTCAGCAGCAGCGTGCACCCGGCCTTGTCCGCCTCCGGCTGGGGGAGCGGTGGCGCACCCGCTGACGCGGGCGTGGCGCCGCGGGTGGCGAGGGCTTGCGCCTGCTGGCGGTCCACGTGCGCGGGCAGCGGCGGCGCCCAGGGACGCCAAGGGGCCGCCGCATCCGCGGCGGCCGCGATCTCACCGACCAGCGCCGCCAGATGCCGTTCCGTACCACACCAGGGAGCCTGCAGCACCGGCTCGGACTGTCCCTGAACCCCGGTTGCGACAATCACCCGCCCCGGATGCGCCGGCAGGCGTGCGGCTCCATCGTGCCCCAGGATGTCGCGCGAGTCGGCTGGATCGAGTACCCGCAGACACACTCGCAGATTCGTGTTGGCGCGAATGGTGGGCGAGACCGCGCCACTTGGACGCTGGGTGGCAAGGATCAGGTGGATTCCGAGGCTGCGCCCCTGGGCGGCCACCCGCACCAGTGCATCCAGCACCTCCGGATGCTCGGCCGCCATAGTGGCGAACTCGTCGACCACCAGCACCAGTCGCGCGGGGGCGTCGGCCGGGTCCAGGTAGGAGACGTCCTTGGCGCGGTGCTGGGCCAGCAGGCGCTCGCGGCGGCGCACCTCGGCCTCCAGGGAGGCCAGGGCCCGGCGCGTGCCCGCCGGATCCAGGTCGGTCAGGACCCCGGCGGTATGCGGCAGCTCGGCGAGCGGACCGAAGGCCGCGCCGCCCTTGTAGTCAACCAGAACCAGGCTCAGCGCCGAAGGCGGGCGGGCGGCGGCCAGCTGCAGCAGCCAGGAGATGAGCAGCTCGGACTTGCCGGACCCGGTGGTGCCGGCCAGTAGGGCGTGCGGCCCGTCCCGGACCAAGTCGACCGCCACCGGGCCGCCCGCACCCACCCCGAGCACCGCGGGCAGGCCGACGGGCACCGCCTGCCCCCAGCGGTGCCGCAGGAGACCGCGGTCGATCTCCGCGCATACCTCCTCCAGACGCACCGTGGGCGGCGGCCCGCCGTTTCCGGCGCCATCGGCTCCGTCGTGTACCGGCAGCCCGGCGACGGCGCGCAGCGTGGCCCACCATCGTCCGCCGGGGTCCGGCGCCCGCCCGCGCACCGGCAACACGCTGACCGCCCGGGCCGGTGCCCCGGCGCTGGCGGCCGTGACCGCCACCTGACTGCGACGTCCCTCGGGACCCCAGGACACGCGCACGCTGGCATCGCCGGCCTGCACCTGCCCGAGGCCACGGGCAAGCACCTGCGCGCCCCACCAACGCACGGCTCCGACCGCCCACGGCCCGGTCAGGGCAATCCGGTCGCCCGCCGCCACTCGCAGTACCGTGCGCCGACGCCGCCGTCCGGTCCACGCCCTGATCGCCTCCTCGTCGTCGGCCCTGCCGGCCATCTCCGGCTGGTTGCGGCCGCCCGCGTGCCGCACCGCCACGGCCAGCAGCATGCCGGCGGGATCGGGAGTGCGTGCCCGGGACCCGCGCCAACCGGCGGTCCCGGCCTGGCGACCGGCGCGTCCCCTCCCGAGCAGGGGCAGCAGTCGCAGCGCCGCCATCATGCCCATGGGGGCCACGGCCAGCGCCCCCATGGCGCCGCGGCTGCCGGTGCGCACCGCGACGACCGCCAGCACCCCCAGCAGCAGCACGGCCAGCGCCGAGCCGAGCGCCATCCACCGGTTCTGTGCCGGAGTTGGTGGCATTGGTGGGTGCAGGTCGGCGGGGCGACGCCGCAACTCCGCCACGGTGTCGCCCAGGCGCAGCCGGGTTCCCTCCCGGCAGGTGTGTGGGCGGCTCCCCAGCCTGCGCCAACACCAGCGGCGGCGCACTCGCGCACCGTTGGCAGAGCCGGCGTCCGACAGCAGCACGCCGCGTGGTGTTTGACGCACCCGCAAGTGGGAGCGGGAGACCGCCTGATCGGTGAGCACGCCGTCGCGCCCCACCGTGCCACGTTCGGGCAACGGGACCACCAGTCCCTCGTCACGGCCGGAGAGGACGGCCAGGTGCCAGGTGGAGGACAGCGCCGCATAGGCGGCCGCCGCGGCTACTTCCACCTCACCGGTCATCGCCGTGGGGCCGGATTCGGGAGCGGCGGAGGCCCGGGTGCCGGGGGAGGAGTCGGAGCGCATGCCATGAGCCTGCCTTCGCCACCGGTGGGCCGCCGGGGCCCTGTGGAGACGCCGCCGAGGGGGTGTCGCGAAGCGCGCCTGTGGACTTCGGCGCCGTACGCCCCGCCGGCACCCGCCCTGTCGGCAACCGCGGGGGAGGGCCTTGGGGGAAGATGACCCCATGAGCGAAGCCCGCCCCACGCCTCCAGCCGCGTCCGCCACCGCCCTGACCGGCGTGCCCGCCGCCATACGCACCCGCTGGAGCGAGCTCGTCCGTGACATTGAGCGCGCCCGCGACGCCTACTACGACGCCGTCGACGCCCAGAGCCCGTGGTCCGACGCCGAATACGATGCGCTGTACCGCGAGCTGGAGGCCTTGGAGACCGCCCACCCCGCGCTGCGGCTGCCCTCCTCACCGACTCAAACGGTGGGTGGACGTGCGGTTACGGACTTCACCCCCGCCCCGCACCATGAGCGCATGTACTCCCTGCAGGACGTGTTCAACCTGGACGAAGTGGAGCAGTGGGCGCAGCGCATGGCCTCCGAAACCGGGGTGCCCGACGCCGAATTGCCCATGACCGCCGAGGTCAAGATCGACGGCCTGGCGGTCGCCCTGACCTACGAGCACGGGGTGCTCACCCGTGCCGCCACCCGCGGCGACGGCGTGGTGGGGGAGGACGTCACCGGCAACGTCCGCACCATTGACTCCATCCCGCTGGTGCTCGCCGGCGACTCGCACCCCGACCTGTTGGAGGTGCGCGGCGAGGTGTACTTCCCGGTCGAGGCCTTCCACGAGTTCAACGAGCGGCGCCGTACCGAGAACCTGCAACGGGAGGCGGACGGCCGCCCCCGCCTGCAGGTGTTCGCCAACCCCCGCAACGCGGCTGCCGGCTCCCTGCGGCAGAAGAACCCGGCGGTGACCGCCGCGCGTCCGCTGTCCATGATCGCCCACGGCGTCGGCGCCATCATCCCGGCCTCCGGGGAGCAACTGCCCACCTCCCAACATGCCTGGTACGAGCTGCTCTCCGCCTGGGGCCTGCCGGTCTCTCCCTATAACGAGGTGGTGCGGGGCCGCGCCCAACGGGAGGCCTATATCGCCCGCTACGCCGACCACCGCCACGACCTGCTGCACGAGATCGACGGCATCGTGTTCAAACTCGACTCCCGTCCGCTGCAGTCCGAGCTGGGGTACACCTCGCGCGTACCCCGGTGGGCCACCGCCTACAAGTACCCGCCCGAGGAGGTACACACCCGTCTGCTGGACATCGACGTCCAGGTCGGTCGCACCGGCCGGGTGACCCCCTTCGGGATCATGGAGCCCGTGCTGGTGGCCGGTTCGCGCGTCTCCCGCGCCACCCTCCACAATGCCGCCGAGGTCGCCCGCAAGGGCGTCAAGATCGGCGACTTGGTGGTGCTGCGCAAGGCCGGCGACGTGATCCCGGAGATCGTGGGACCCGTGCTCGAGCGGCGCGACGGCAGCGAGCGGGACTTCGTCATGCCGCAGCATTGCCCCTCCTGCGGGACGGCGCTGGCGCCGGCCAAGGAGGGCGACGTCGACCTGCGCTGCCCCAACACTCGCTCCTGCCCGGCGCAACTGACCGAGCGCATCGCCCACATCGGCTCCCGCGGCGCCCTGGACGTGGAGGGGCTGGGGGACGAGGCCGCCTCCGCCCTGACCCAGCCCGATGCCGGACGCGTCGAGGCACTCGCCGCCGTGGCTGCCGGCCGCGTGCTGGAAACCGAGCGGGGGCGCCTGCGCCTGCCGGCCGAAGAATTGCAGGCGCTGCACCCCGCGGAGCGGATCGGGGCCGCCGAGGCCCTGCTCACCGACGGGGGCGCGCCCGCCCAGCGGCCGGTCCTGACCGGCGAGGCCGCCCTGTTCGAACTGACGGTCGACGATCTGCGCGACGTGTTCGTCTACCGTCCCATTACGCGTGGCGGCGTCCCCACCGGCGACTGGCGGCGGTTGCGCTTCTTCTGGTCGAAGCAGCTCTACGCCAAGGACGGCGCGGTCAAGCGTCCCGCCGCCGCCGGCAAGAACGCCACCGCAATGCTGAAGCAGCTTCAGGCTGCCAAGCAGCAACCACTGTGGCGGGTACTGGTGGCGTTGTCGGTGCGGCACGTGGGTCCGACGGCGGCCCGGGCGCTGGCCGGGCGCTTCGGCTCCATGGACGCGTTGCGGGCGGCGAGCCTGGAGGAATTGGCGCAGGTCGACGGCGTGGGACCGACCATCGCCGCCGCCTGGCAGGACTGGCTGGGCGCCGATTGGCACGAGCAGATCCTGACGCGCTGGGCGGCAGCGGGGGTGCGCATGGCGGACGACGCCGAGCCGGCCGGGCAGACGCCCCAGACGCTGGCGGGCCTGACCGTCGTCGTCACCGGCACCCTGCAGCACTTCACCCGCGACGGCGCCAAGGAGGCGATTGTGGCCCGTGGCGGCAAGGCCTCCGGGAGCGTGTCTAAGCGGACGAATTACGTCGTCGTTGGCGAGAACGCCGGTTCTAAGGAGACCAAGGCCCGGGAGCTGGGGCTGCCGCTGCTGGACGAGGCCGGGTTCGAGACGCTGCTGGCTGGTGGCCCGGACGCGCTAGAAGCCTGAGACGTGACTAGGCCCGCCCACCGCTTCAAGCGGTGGGCGGGCCTAGTCTGGGCCGTTCGGGCAGCCGCGATGGGGTGCGGCGAAGGCTCAGTAGTGAGAGACGACGGTGGTGCCGATTTCCGCCCAGTCGTAGATCCACTTGGCCTCGGCCACGGGCATGTTCAGGCAGCCGTGTGAGGCGGAGAAGCCCCAACTCGACCACCACGGGGCGCCGTGCAGTGCGTAGCCCGCGTAGAAGTAGGAGATCCACGGCACGTTCTCCGTCTCGTAGTCGGTGCCGTCCGCGTTCTGCCCGCGCATGGTCTGGGTCTCGTACTGCAGGTAGACGTGGTAGGTGCCGGTTACGGTGGGGGTGGCGGCGGCGCCGTCGACGATGGTTACCGGGCCGCGCACCACGGTCGCACCCTCGTAGGAGGTGACCGTCTTGGCCGACAGGTTGATGTCGATCCACTTCTCACCCTCGGCCGCCTGGTAGACCAGGTTCTCGGCGCCGTCGGCGATCTCGCGTTCCTCCCACTGCTCCTCGCCGGTGGTCATTTCGAAGGCGCCGGCGTAGGCCTCGCCGCTGGAGAGCGAGTCGGTGATGGCCGTGGTAATGGTCTCGGCGTTGTTAACCGTCTGGCCGGCAACGGCCTCGACGCTAGTGGCCACGACCTGACCGGAGGAGTTGACGTTGCGCTGTCCGACAACCGGCTCGACGTTGGCGGCGGCCGCCTGGGTGCTCACCCACTCGGCCACCTGGTCGCTGTCAATGGACAGGGTGGGGGCGGCATCGAGATTCTCGGTGACCTCCACCCAGGACGCCTTGGTCGCGGCGTCAGCGGTGTAGGACGCGGTTCCGTCCGCGTTGGTGATGGTGACGTCTTGGGAAATCCACTGGTTGGCCGTGTCCGCCACGGCCTGAGCATCCGCATCCGAGACGGCGGGAAGCGTGTTGACGTACGTCAACTCCACCGAGGTGGGGCTCAGCGAGGACGCGGCCTGTGCCGCGGCCGCGGCCAGATCGGCGGAGTCGACGCTCACGCCCTCACTGGAGGCACTCACCTCGAAGGCGGCGATGTCGGTGTTGAGCACCACCGAGGCGTTTTGCGCCTTCGCCTGGTCCTCGGGCACGAGGCCGCTGGCGTATTCCTCCAACACGGCGTCATCACTGGTGGTGACGACTTCGATGTCGGAGCCGCCCAGCAGTGCCTTGAAGCGGTCGACAACGTCGGCGCCGCGGCTCATGACAGCGTCCGCGGTTGCCTCGGCGTCAACGGTTGTGCCCAGGTCTGTCAGGGAGGCGGTCGCCTCCACATCACCGGTGACGCTGACGGTGGCGGCCTGCACCCGGGCGTTGATCGCATCGACAATCTCGTTCCGAGTCATGCCGGCCACATCGGTGCCCGCAACCGTGGTTCCGGGCACGGCGACGTCGGCGTAGTGCGCGGCATAGGCGTAGCCGCCCACGCCGACCAGGAGCAGTACAGCGGCCAGGGATGCCAGCGCCCAGCGGCGCCGACGGTGGGGCCGCTTTTCACTTTCCGAAGCGTCCGGGGGCAGGGGAGCACTTTCGGCGGGAGCCGGTGATGCCTGCCCGTCCTCCGGGGTCGACGCCGTTTCGGTAGGTGCTACCTCTGAGGCCTCCGCGGCGTCGGGAGCTGCATCCGGCTCGGCCGGAGTGATTGCGCTCGGGGAAACGGGCGCCGCTGTGTCCACCACCGGTTCCACCGGGGCGGTCTGCTGCGTCTGCGCGTTGGCTTCGGCGTCGGCGGGGGTGTGCGCCGTCGGCGCGGCACTCGCTGCGGCAAGGATCGAGGCCCGTGCCACCGCGGGGGTCTCACCATACGGGCTCTTCAAGACGGTGTCCGGGGCAGCATCGGTGTCAGCGGGTCGGTCGGACAGTGCCGACGACTCGTCGATCTCCTCCGGGGCCGGCCCGGTGGGGAGCTTGTCGCTGTGCATAGGATCCTTATTCGCTGGCGGCCCGGCGAAGGCGGGGTCGTCCTGTTCTGGGTATCCGCACTAACCGCGGAACCTCTGCCGCCAATAACACCGGCACCCGCTGGGAATGTCAATGTTGTCCGCCACGGTGCGCCTGTGACTTCTTGCATGAGGTGCGTGTATGCGCCGCACCATGCCCGTCATTTCGGTATGCGTCGCACCACTATGTAATGTTATTGTGATGAAAGCGCAATTGCTGTGCAAAGGTTGCGGGTGGCATATCTCCGGACGAAGAGTCGATGCCGTGTGTGGGAACGCAGGGGGTGGGCGAGCGGGCGCCGACTCGGCAGGGGGCCTCCAAGTGGATACACTCGGGCCCATGTCTGCTATCTCCAAGGATGAGGTCATTCGCGTCGCGGCGCTTGCGCGCGTGGCCCTGAGTGACGAGGAGGTGACGCGGCTGGCCGGTGAACTGGATGCGGTCGCATCCGCCTTCGCTCGGGTCAACAGCGTGGTCACCCCCGAACTGCCGGCCACCTCGCACCCGGTACCGCTTACCAACGTGATGCGCGAGGACACGCCCGGCCCAACGCTCAACATCGAAGAACTGCTCGCCGGCGCCCCCGCCGCGGAGGACTCCGCGTTCATGGTGCCCCGCATCCTGGGAGAGGACTCCGCCTCGTGAACCCGCTGAACTCCGATACCACAACCGCCGCCGCCCTGGTGCGGGCGAGCGCCGCGCAGCAGGCCGCCGCCCTGGCCGCCGGCGAGGTCTCCTCCCGCGAGCTGACTAGCGCCCACCTGGACCGCATCGCCGCCGTTGACGGCGCCGTGGGCGCCTTCCTCGACGTCGACGCCGAAAAGGCCCTGGCCGACGCCGATGCTGCCGACGCCGCCCGCCGGCAGGCCGACGCCACCGGCGAGCGGGTGGCCGAGCTGACCGGCGTGCCGACGGCGGTCAAGGATCTGATCGTCACCCATGGCCAGGTGACCACCGCCGCCTCCCGGATTCTGGAGGGTTGGGTGCCGCCGTACGACGCCACCCTGGTGAAGAACCTGCGCGCCGCGCACCTGCCGATCCTGGGCAAGACCAACCTCGACGAGTTCGCCATGGGTGGCTCCACCGAGCACTCCGCCTTCGGCCGTACCGCCAATCCCTGGGACCTCGAGCGCATCCCCGGCGGCTCCTCCGGCGGCTCGGCCGCCGCGGTCGGAGCCTTCGAGGCGCCCGTCGCGGTGGGCACCGACACCGGCGGTTCCATCCGCCAGCCCGCCGCCGTAACCGGCACCGTCGGCGTGAAGCCCACATATGGCACGGTCTCCCGCTTCGGCGTGATCGCCATGGCCTCCTCCCTGGACACCCCCGGCCCCATGGCGCGAACGGTGCTGGACACCGCGCTCCTGCACGACGTCATTGCCTCCTACGACCCGCTCGACTCCACGTCGTTACCGGACGCGCCCCGCGGTATGGCCGAGGTGGTGCGTGCCGCCCAGGCCGGAGCCGATCTGAGCGGACTGCGCGTCGGTGTGATCGCCGAACTCGATGGTGGCGAGGGCTACCAGAGCGGCGTCGTCGACTCCTTCCATGCCGCCCTGGAACTGCTTCAGGAGGCGGGTGCCGCGGTGGAAACCGTTTCCCTGCCCCACCTGGAGTACGCGCTGGACGCCTATTACCTGATCATGCCCGCCGAGGCCTCCTCCAACCTGGCCCGCTACGACGGCATGCGCTACGGCCTGCGCGTCGAACCCGCGGAGGGCCCGGTGACGGCCGAGACGGTCATGTCCGCCACCCGTGGCGCCGGATTCGGCGACGAGGTCAAGCGGCGCATCATCCTGGGCACGCACGTGCTGTCGGCCGGGTACTACGACGCCTACTACGGCTCCGCCCAGAAGGTGCGCACCCTGGTGCAGCGCGACTTCGCCGCCGCATGGCAGCAGGCGGATGTGCTGGTCTCCCCGACCGCACCGGTTACGGCCTACCGCTTCGGGGAGAAGGACGACCCGCTGGCCATGTACAAGCTCGACGTGACCACCATCCCCGCCAACCTGGCCGGCGTCCCGGCCATGAGCCTGCCCTCGGGCCTGAGTGACGGCCTGCCCGTCGGCTTCCAGATCCTGGCGCCGCAGCGCGCCGACGACCGCCTGTATCGGGTGGGCGCGGTGCTTGAGCAGATGTTGGAGAACAAGTGGGGTGGTCACCTGCTTGCCCAGGCCCCCGAGCTGGAGGTGAAGTGACATGAGCGAGAAGCTGATGGACTACGACGAGGCCGTGCGCCGCTACGACCCGGTCATCGGGCTGGAGGTGCACGTCGAACTGGGCACCGCCACCAAGATGTTCGACGCCGCCCCCAACGTGTTCGGGGCCCAGCCGAACACCATGGTGACGCCCACCAGTGTGGGCCTGCCCGGTTCCCTGCCGGTCGTAAACGGCAAGGGCGTGGAGTACGCCATCCGAATCGGGCTGGCCCTGGGCTGTCAGATCGCCGAGACCTGCCGCTTCGCCCGGAAGAACTACTTCTACCCGGACCTGTGCAAGGACTTCCAGACCTCCCAGTCGGATGAGCCGATCGCCTACGACGGCGCCCTCCCGGTGGAACTCGAGGACGGCACGGTCTTCACCGTGCCGATCGAGCGCGCTCACATGGAGGAGGACGCCGGCAAGAACGTGCACGTAGGCGGCACCGACGGGCGTATCGAGGGCGCCGACTACTCCCTGGTCGACTACAACCGGGCCGGCGTGCCGCTGGTGGAGATCGTGACGCGACCCATTGAGGGCGCCGGCGCCAGGGCGCCCGAGGTCGCCGCCACCTACGTGCGCACCCTGCGTGACATCTTCCGGGCGCTGGGCGTGTCCGAGGCGCGCATGGAGCGCGGCAATGTGCGCGCCGACGTCAACGTCTCCCTGCGCGAGCGCCCCGACGCCCCCATGGGCACTCGCACCGAGACCAAGAACGTCAACACCTTCCGCGGCATCGACGCCGTCGTCCGCTATGAGATCAGCCGCCAGGCGGCCATTCTGGCCGACGGCGGCACGGTCCAGCAGGAGACCCGGCACGGCCAGGCGGACGGCACCACCCGTGCCGGCCGTATCAAGTCCGACGCCGACGACTACCGCTACTTCCCGGAGCCGGACTTGGTGCCGCTCGCCCCTAGCCGCGAGTGGGTCGAACAGATCCGTGCCAGCCTGCCCGAGATGCCGGCCGCCAAGCGGCGCCGGCTGAAGGCGGAGTGGAACTTGGCCGACGACGAGATGCGTGACGTCGTCAATGCAGGCGCGCTAGAACTCATCGAGGCGACCGTGCTGGCCGGCGCGACCGGTCAGGCGGCACGCAAGTGGTGGATGGGGGAGTTGTCCCGCGCCGCCAAGGAACGGGAGGTCGCCTTGGAGGACCTGCCCATAACCCCCGCGCAGGTCGCTGAGTTGCAAGCACTGGTTGACTCCGGCCGCCTCACCGACAAGCTCGCCCGGCAGGTGCTGGAGGGCGTGTTGGCCGGCGAGGGCGATCCCGAAGCGGTTGTGGAAGGCCGCGGGCTCGAAGTCGTCTCCGACGAGGGCGCACTGCTGGCCGCCGTCGACGAGGCTCTGGCAGCAAATCCGGATGTCGCCGAGAAGATCCGCGGCGGCAAGGTCAAGGCGGCAGGAGCCATCGTCGGCGCAGTCATGAAGGCCACCAAGGGCCAGGCCGACGCGCGCCGGGTGCGCGAGTTGGTGATGGAGCGCGTGGGCGTCTGACCGCCCGACCACGCCGTCGGTGACCGACAACTCGCGTGGTTGACGCGGGCCATGCGGATCTGGCTGTCTCTCCGCTGTGAGCCGAGAGACAGCCGGAACTGTTTCGCGCAGTATGGGGATAAGCTCACTCCGTATACACAGTCATCTGGCCGAGACCTGCGACCGTCGTTGGTCTGTCTGACTTACCCCACAACGGAGGATCCAACCCATGGCACAGCCGAGTCCCAGCTACACCGTTGCCCTGCACCTGGAGGTGCCGGCCTCGCAGAAGGCCGTCACTACGCTAGTCGACACGGCTTCGGCAACGGGAGCCATCGTCAACGGCGTAGACGTTGCGGACACCGACGGCGACACTCTGATCGTGGACCTGACCGCCGACACCCGCGACTCCAAGCACCGCGGTGAACTGGTAGAGGCTCTCAAGCAGCTCGACGGCGTAATCGTTCACAATGTCGGCGACTCCACCTTCCTCGCCCACGTGGGTGGCAAGGTAGAGGTCACGCCGCGCACCCCCATCCACAACCGGCGCGATCTCGCCCGCGTGTACACCCCCGGTGTCGCCCGTGTATGCAAGGCCATTCACGACCACCCCGAGCGCGCCCGTCAGCTGACCATCAAGAAGAACACGGTGGCGGTCGTCACCGACGGGACCGCCGTACTCGGCCTGGGGGACATCGGGCCGGAGGCCGCCATGCCGGTGATGGAGGGCAAGGCGGTGCTGTTCAAGCAGTTCGGCGACGTCGACGCCTGGCCAGTGGCACTGGACACCAAGGATCCCGAGGAAATCATCAAGATCGTCAAGGCGATCGCCCCCGCCTACGGCGGCATCAATCTTGAGGACATCGCCGCGCCCAAGTGTTTCGACATCGAGGCGCGCCTGCGCGAGGAACTCGACATTCCCGTTTTCCACGATGACCAGCACGGCACCGCCATCGTCACTCTGGCGGCACTGATCAACGCGCTGAAGGTCGTTGGCAAGAAGATCGAGGACGTGCGCATCGTGCTCTCCGGCGTCGGTGCGGCGGGCTCCGCCATCGCCAAGCTGCTCATGGCGCATGGCGCTACGGACATCGTCGGCTACGGCCGCTCGGGCGCACTCAACAGCGAGCACACCGAGGGCATGAACGAGCACCGCAAGTGGCTGGCGGAGAACACCAACCCGCGGCACGTCTCCGGTACCCTCAAGGAGGGCCTGAAGGGGGCCGACGTATTCATCGGTGTGTCGAGTGGAAACTTGCTCGAGCCCAAGGACCTGGCGGTCATGAACGAGAATGCGATCGTCTTCGCCATGGCCAACCCCACCCCGGAGGTCGACCCCGTGGGTGCGGCCGACTACGCCGCCGTGGTCGCCACCGGGCGCAGCGACTTCCCGAACCAGATCAACAACGTGCTGGCCTTCCCCGGCCTGTTCCGGGGGCTGCTTGACACCGGCATCACCGAGATCTCCGTGGAGCTGCTGCGCGCTGCTGCCACGGGCATCGCCGGTGTCATTGCCGATGAGGAACTGAGCCCCGTGTACATCATTCCCGGTGCCTTCGACAAGCGTGTTGCGGCGGCGGTTGCCAAGGCGGTGCGCAAGTTCGCCACCGTCTGACGCACGGGAACCCGTAACGCGGGCGCCGTGACAACTGGATCGGCGGATGACTCCGGCGGCTCGGCCGGCGACCGCAGGGAAGCGTGGGCTGTTGGCTCGACCTCGACATCGGGGGAGCCAGCAGCCCACCGCTGCATCTGCCGCGCGCGATGGACCGGCGTCGCACCGCGTGGTCCAGTTCATAGCGGCGGGATTTGACGTCGCCCCGCGCCGTGGCGATAAAGTACAGCCCGCTGCGTCGGACGCGGTTCCCGAACCGGGAACGGGCCGCGCGGCCACGCATCCGCGAGGAACCGGCTGTGATCGGGGAGATGCTCCCCGGCCTTGACGCCGATCAAGTTTCCTCATAAGATAGCGGATGCTGCTCGCCGGAGTGAAGGGCCGATCGGAAGACGGTTCGGAGCTTCGACTGGGTGTGTTGTTTGGGATCTCGATAGTGTGTCGTGTTTGTTTG
>NZ_LK995501.1 GCF_900002405.1 Actinomyces succiniciruminis
GAGCGCCGCGCGGCCGCCTCCCGGGTCGGTGGCTGGCTGGCCGCCGGCTTCGCCTGCCTGGGACTGGTGGCGGTGCACGGCGCCTCCGCGTTCAACCTGGCGGTCATCGGCGTGCCCGCGCTGCTGGTGGTGGGGCTGGTGGCGATCACGCAGCGCTGGCGCGCCGGAAACCGCCAGCGGATGATCATCATGGCCCTGGCCGGCCTGGTTGTGCTGGCGGTGGCCCTGGGCGTGATTGGCTTCTGGGACCAGCTGCGGATGCTGTTCACCTACCACCGGCCGAGTGCGAATGCGGTGGCGGTGCTGCGTGAGGCCTTCCACGACTCGGCCATGACCCGGGCCATTCGCGACGGCGGCTGGGGCGGGGCCAGCCTGACCGTGGTCGCGGCCGTCGGAGTGGTCGTCTCCGTGGTTCGGCGCCGGCATCGCTGGGCGATCCTCACCGCTGTGCTCGCCGTGCTGCTGATGGTCGCCTCCGTGTACACGGATGGTCCACTGCGCGTGTTCGCCTCACCCTGGTATTTGCAGCGTGCGCGGATCATGCCGTTGTTCGAGATCGCCGTTCTGGTGCTGGCGGTGACCGCGCTGGAGGGGCTAGGGGACTCGGCGCGGGGACGCCGCGCGGCGCTGCTCGCCTCCCCGCAGCCGGTCCGTGCGGCCTGGGGATTGCGCGCGGCGGCGGCGCTGCTCGCCGTGAGCACGGTCGCCCTTGGCGGCGCCGCGGTCGCCCGCTCGGGCTTTCACCACTACGTAATCGCCTTCTCCTACCAGCCGACGATCAGCCGCTGGCCGATGATGCTGTCCGAGGAGGAGATCGACTTCATCCGCGCTTCCGCGGACCTGCTGCCCCAGGACGCGGTGGTGCTCGGCCAGCCCACCAACGGCTCGGCCTACTACTGGTCACTGACCGGCACCGACGTGGTCTATCCGACTCTGCGGCGCTACGCCGAGGCAGACCGCCGCATCGTGGCTCGGCATGCGGACGAGATCCTTGACGACCCGCAGGTGTGCGCCGCCCTGGACCGGTTGGGCGCCCACTACTACTACACCGACGACGACCTCACCGAAGGCGGCGCCCCCGGCGGAGCCGAGACACCGCGCTGGCCCAACCAGCTCGACGAGCTGCCGCGCGAGGCGTTGACGCCGGTGGCGAGCGACGGCGACCACACCCTGTGGCTGATCAGTGCCTGTGGCTGGGCCCGGTAAGCCGGTGCGGCGCCTGGTGCATCTGGTTTCATGGTGCAGGTGGACGTGAGCTTGAGCATGACGGTCACCGCAGTGTCCAGCCCCGTGGAGTTGCTGCCGGCGACGGCGGTCGTGGCGCTCATTCTGCTATTGCCCGGCTGGGCCGTCGCACGGGGGGCCCGGCTGAATGCGTCGGCGGCCCTGGCGCTCGCCCCCGCGCTCAGCTGCGCGATTGTCGGGGCGGCGGAGATCCTTGCCCACGCCGTCGGCGCGTCCTGGTGCCCGTGGGGGTGGTTGGTTGTTGGCGTTGTCACCGTGCTGCTTGTCTCGGCGGCGCGCCTGGTCGCCGGGCACGGTGACCAGGTGGGGCGGCGGCTGGCGGCCGGACGGAGCGGCCGCCGGATCCTAAGCGCCGGCCTGGCCATCGCGGTTCTGGTTCCTGCGCTGGTGTTTCTTACGACGCTGCCGGGTGCCGGATACCCGGCCCAGGCCTTCGACGCCGTCTTCCACCTGAGTGCCGTGGCCGCTATTCGGGAGGGTGGCAATGCCTCCATGCTCGGCGGCCTCGCCGACCTGTATGGCGGCCGGGCGGTCTACTACCCCACGGTCTGGCACGGGCTCGTCGCCCTGGCTCCCGGCAGCGCAGTGGCTGCAACCAACGCCGCCGTTCTGGCGGTCCTCGCCCTTGTCTGGCCGCTGACCGCCTGCGGCATGCTCATCCAGCTGGTCGGCGCGGGCATGGGCCCCAGGCCCAGCACCGGGGGCGTGCCCGGCGCGCAGCTCGACCGTGATCGCCTCCGGGCGATCGCGGTAGCCGTTACCGTCGCCCTGTCAGCGGGGCTGGTGGCCTTCGCGCTACTGCCCATGACCGCGCTGGCGGTGTGGCCCTACGCGCTCAGCGTGCTGGGCCTGCCGGGGGTGATGGTGTGCCTGGAGCTACTGCGTGCACACGCTGCCGAGTCGCCGCGCCGGCGGGCGGTGCTTTGGCTGCTACTCATTGGTGCCTGCGGTGGGGTGGTGGCCGCGCACGGCACCGGATTGTTCAATCTGGTGGTCCTAGGACTTCCGTTCGCAGTGGGGGCGTTTGCCGGGCTGCGTCACCTGCGTGGACGCGCACGGGCGTGGTTGCTCGGCGGGGGAGCGGTCGGCGTGCTGATACTGGCGGCCGCTGCCTGGCTGCTGCGCAGTTCGCTGGCCTCCGTCATGGGCTACCGGCGCCCGGCCGGCGGGCCGGCGGGCGCTGCGGGCACGCTGTTGCAGACGCTGGCCGACCTACCCATGTACGGCTCCTACGCCGGCGCCCTGATCCCCGTGGGCGCGGTCTTCGGTGCACTCGTGATCGGTGGTGCCTGGATGGGACGGCGCGATCGGCGGCTGCGTCCCTGGCTGGCGGCGTGGCTACTGGCGTTGGTGCTCGTCGTGATGGTTGGCGGACCGCAGTGGGTGGGCCGCCAGCTCGGTTCTCCTTGGTATTTGCAGAAGGCCCGTATTGCCCCGCTGGTGCTGCTACCGGCGCTGGTCCTGGCCGGCGGTGCGGTGCAGGGCATGGCCGCCCGGTTGCTCCAACAGCGCACGGTGCAGTGGCGACGGGCGGGCGCGGTCGCACTGGTGCTGTTGGCGACGGTGCCGGTGTTGACGCGGATACCGTTGGAGCGGGCACTCGTCGCCTCGATCTACGATCCGAAACGCATCCAGTACGGCACCCTGGTCACTGCCGACGAGATCTCCCTGTTCGAGCGGGCGGCGTCGGCGCTGCCGGATGACGCCGTCGTGGTCGGTGCACCATCCCTAGGCGGTGCCTACCTGTGGTCGCTGGGCGGCGTGCACGTCGCCTATCCAATGCGGGCCGCCCCCGCCGCGGGCACGCCCCAGGCGGCACTGCTGGAGACCTGGCCGGACTTGAATCAGACCACCTGCGTGGCACTGGACGAGCTCGGCGCAGAGTTCTTCTTCATCGACACCGATGCCACGGCCGCGGGATCGCAGACCGGCATTGCCCCACTGCGCTGGGACGAGCCCCTGGCACAGCTGCCCGAGACCGGAATGGAGCTGGTGGACTCCCAGGGCGGCGCGCAGCTGTGGCGCATCACCGCCTGCGACGGCGACGACGGCGAATAAGAACCGCAGCGCCCAACCTCTCCGGTCGGGCGCTGCGGGGTGGCTCACTGTCCCTGGGCGGCGTACTTGGCCTCGACCTCCGCCTTCAGCGGGCGCCACCAGGACTCGTTGTCCCGGTACCAGTCGATGGTGGCCTGCAGGCCGGAGCGGAAGTCCGTGTACTGCGGGGCCCAGCCGAGCTCGGTGACGAGCTTGGAGTTGTCGATCGCGTAGCGCATGTCGTGGCCGGGGCGGTCGTTCACGTGCTCGTAGTCGCTGGGGTCGTGTCCCATGAGCTCGAGGATGAGCTCGACGACCTCCTTGTTGCTCTTCTCCCCGTTGGCGCCGATCAGATAGGTCTCGCCGATGCGGCCCTTCTCAATGATGTCCCACACGGCGTTGTTGTGATCCAGCACGTGAATCCAGTCGCGTACGTTCTCGCCCGCGCCGTACAGCTTGGGGCGCACGCCGTCGATCAGGTTGGTGATCTGGCGAGGAATGAACTTCTCGATGTGCTGATAGGGCCCGTAGTTGTTCGAGCAGTTGGAGATGGTCGCCTCCACGCCGAAGGAACGCACCCAGGCGCGCACCAGCAGGTCACTGCCGGCCTTGGAGGAGGAGTAGGGGGAGGAGGGGTTGTAGGGGGTGTCGGGAGTGAACTTGGCCGGGTCGTCAAGCTCGAGGTCGCCGTAGACCTCGTCGGTGGACACGTGGTGGAAGCGCACCCCGTGGCGGCGTACCGCTTCCAGCAGGGTGAAGGTGCCCACCAGGTTGGTGCGGATGAAGGGGGAGGGGTCACGCAGCGAGTTGTCGTTGTGAGACTCGGCGGCGAAGTGGACCACCACGTCGGCGTCGGCCACCAGCGGGTCCACCGTGTCTGCGTCGGCGATGTCACCGACCACCAGGTTGATACGGTCGCCCAGGTCCTCCAGGGAGCCCCGGTTGCCGGCGTAGGTGAGCTTGTCGAGCACCGTCACCTTCGCGTCGGGGTGACGCACCAGGGTCTGGTGGACGAAGTTGGCGCCGATGAACCCGGCGCCGCCGGTGATGAGGACGTGCATGAAGTGCTCCCCTGCGCTGCTAGAAGGCGTTCGAACGTCGCCATCATGCCACATGGGATCGGCCGACTGGGCGGGTCAGGTGCCGCCCATGCAGTCGGTGGCAGTGGCAACTCGGAGTGATGGCATTAGGCGCATGTCGACAATGAATTACATCGGCGATAATTACGCTTCTGTAGTTAAGTGACATAGATCAATTCGTTCACCATGTATCGCTCATCGGCGGTAGCCTGCCTTTCAGTTCACATAAGTCACATACGTCTCAGCGTGCACATGTGACTCACAGGAATTTGTTCGCGGTGCTGAAAGGACCCTCATGCGAGCCCCACGACTTCTCGGGCTGACGGCGGTGCTCCCGCTGCTCGCGGCCGGACTCATGCCCGCCACGACGGCGGTCGCCGATACTGCGGAGACGGCCGCACCCGTGCAACTGCTCGAACTGACCACCTCCACCGGCGAGGCGACCGAGGTGGCCGAGGCCGGACTGGAGGAGACGACATCGGCCGGCACGAGCGGCGGCACCGCCGTCGCTCCCCGGCTCAACGCGCGCCTGGCAACCGTGGCCCGGGCGGTCACTGCTGGCGGCGTGGACCCGGAGGCGGATGCGCTCCTGCTCACCGAACCGCTAGAGGTAGATGACTTCCTGGTCGCCGGCTTCACCTGGACCGGCGCCGACGAGCTGCCCGACGGCCTGGACGTCTACCTGCGCGTTCGCGAGAACGGCGTCTGGTCCGAGTGGTACCTCAACGAGGCCAGTGGCGCCGGCCGGGATGACGCCGTCGGCGTGGCCGGCACGGAGGAGTTCGTCACCGGCGGTGCGGACGCCGTACAGGCCAGCGTCGTCGGCGATGCGGCCGACCTGCCCGCCGGCCTCCGCTTGGCGCTGATCCCCGGCGAGCCCGTCGGCGAGGAGGTACTCGAGCCCGAGAACCTCGGCTCCGTGGATGCGGAGCCCACCGCGGTGGCCACGCCCGAGGAGGCGGAGGACAACCTGACGAGCGGCCTGACCACACCCACCGGGGTGGCAACGCAGGAGGCGGATGAGGCGACCTCGCAGACAGGAGGCGCGGAGCCGGAGGCTGCCGAGGCAACGGCCGCCACCACCGAGTCCGCAGCGGCCTCGACCGGTACGAGCGGAGGCACCTCCGTCAGCCCGAACCTGCCCGCCGCACTGGCGGCCACCACCACCGCGGGCAGCCTGCCGGTGCCGGTGATCACCCGCGCGGAGTGGGGCGCCAACTCCTCCTACATGACCTGGACGCCGTCATACGTGGCGGCCGACCACGTGATCGTCCACCACACCGCCGGGACGAACAACTACACGTCCAGCCAGTCGGCCTCCATTGTGAACGGCATCTACTACTACCACGCGGTCACCCTCGGCTGGGGCGACATCGGCTACAACTTCCTGGTGGACAAGTACGGCCAGGTGTTCGAGGGCCGTTACGGGTCCACCGGTGCCGCGGCCGGCAAGATGGTGGTGGGCGGTCACGCCTACGGCGCCAACACCGGCACCATGGGCATCTCCATGATGGGCACCTACACCAGCGTGTCCCCCTCCTCCACCCACCTGACCAATGTCGGCAAGATGGCCGGCTGGTTCCTGAAGCGGGCCGGGGTCACCAGCGCCACCGGCTCCTCCGCCTTCACCTTCAAGTCCACGGAGAAGTACGCCGCCGGGCAAACCATCTCCTTGCCCGTCATCTCCGGGCACCGCGACGTCGGCTACACAACCTGCCCCGGCGACGTCGGCTACTCCAAGCTGGGCCAGATCCGCTCGACCGCGCAGAGCCAGATCAACAGCTCGAGTAACAACGCGACCAGTTCCACAAGCAAATCCACCTCGTCCAACGGTGCCAGGAGCCACCAGATCTATCTGAATGACGCCTGGTCGGCGACCGCCAATACGGTCTTCACCTACACCACTCCGGCTACAACCGTCCTCGCGGGCGACTGGAACGGAGACGGCAAGGACACCACCGGAGTGCGCAATGGCGCCGCCTACGGTTTCCGCAACGCCAACACGTCCGGTGCGAGCCTGCGCACCTTCACTTACGGCAAGAGCACCGATCAGGTGCTCGTAGGGGACTGGGACGGCAACGGCACCGACACCTTGGCGGTGCGGCGCGGCAACACCTACTACTTCAGGAACTCCATGTATGGCGGTGGTGCTGACAAGGTTGTTGTCTACGGTAAAGCGGCCGACGAAGTGATCGTCGGCGACTGGAACGGTGACGGCAAGGACACCTTGGCGGTGCGCCGCGGCGGCCAGTACCACATCAAGAACTCGCTGACCGGCGGGAAGGCGGATCAGGTCGTCATCTACGGTAAGCCCACCGACACCGTCCTGGTGGGCGACTGGAACGGGAACGGTAAGGACACCCTCGCCGTGCGTCGCAACGCCACGTACTACGTCCGGAACTCTCTGTCCAGCGGCGTGGCCGACATCGTCCAGATCTACGGCCGGGCCGGTGACAAGACGATCGTGGGTGACTGGAACGGGGACAAGAAGGACACTCTCGGCGTGGTGCGCTGAACAACGGTGATGTCCTTCGCGCTGGTGTGTAGCGCATGTGGCAGCTTGTAGGCTAGCGGTGCTCGCTCGGCCACGATTTCGGGCGTGCACACGCCCCGCGCCCACCCGAGAAGGAAGTTCATGAAACTGTTTGTGCAGATCCCCTGCCTCAATGAGGAGGGGACGCTAGGCATGGTCCTGGACACGATCCCCCGCCAGATCGAGGGTGTCGACGAGATCGAGATCCTCGTCATCGACGACGGTTCCAAGGACCGCACCGTGGAGGTGGCGCGGGAGCACGGCGTCAAGCACTTCGTGCGCCACGCCCGAAACATGGGTCTGGCCCGTTCCTTCCGCGACGGCGTGGACTACGCCCTGGCGCATGGCGCCGACATCGTGGTCAACACCGACGGCGACAACCAGTACAAGCAGGAGTACATCGGCGACCTGGTGGCCCCGGTGGTGCGCGGCGAGGCCGACATCGCCATCGCCGATCGGCAGACCGCCAAGATCGCCCACTTCTCCTGGTTCAAGAAGCGCATGCAGCACTTCGGCTCCCAGGTGGTCAACTATGCGGCCGGTACTCGCCTGCCCGACGCCGCCTCCGGCTTCCGCGCCTACTCCAAGAACGCACTGCTCAAACTCAATGTGATCACCCAGTTCTCCTACTGCATGGAGACGATCATCCAGGCGGGCAACAAGCGGCTGCGTATCGCGTCGGTGCCGATCACCACCAACCCCAAGACGCGTGAATCGCGCCTGTTCAACAACATCTTCCAGCACATGGCCAAGTCCGGTGGGGCTATCACCCGCTCCTACCTGATGTTCAAGCCGCACGTGGTGCTGGGCTGGCTGGCGGCGTTATTCGCGATCGTTGGGGCCATCCCGTTCATCCGCTTCTTCATCCTGTGGTGCATGGGCACCGCCGGCGGTCACGTGCAGTCCCTGGTCTTCGGCACCACCATGCTGGTGGCGGCCCTGCTGTGCGTGGCCCTGCTGGTGATCGCCGACCTGCAGCGCACCAACCGGGTGCTGATCGAGGAGACTCTGGAACGGGTCAAGAACATCGAGTACGGGCGCGTGGACGACACGCAGATTCCCGGTATCCGCGCCGCCCTCATCCCCGGTCTCCTGCCGGGAGCGGACTCTTACAACCAGGAAGACTGAGACGTGCGCAGGGTACTGGGCTTTGGGACCTACGATGTCGCGTCACACCCGCGCGTCGAGGTCCTTCTCGAGGGCTTGCGTCGCACACCTGGAAACGAGGTGCGTGAGCTAGACGAGCCATTGGGGCTGAGCACCGCCGACCGGGTCGCGATCCTCAAACAGCCCTGGCGCCTGCCGGTTCTGGCAGGCCGGCTTGCCTCACGCTGGTCGCGTCTTACCGCCGGCAGTCGCCGCTACCGCGGCTCGCACAAACCAGATGCCCTACTTGTAGGCTACATGGGGCACTTCGACGTGCTGCTGGCCCGCCTGCTCTACCCCCGCACGACGATCATTCTGGACCACTTGATCTTCGCCTCTGGAACCGCCCGCGACCGCGGCGAGGATGGGGTCAAGGCAAAACTCCTGTCGGTCCTTGACCGCATGGCTACACATTGCGCTGATGTGGTTGTCCTAGATACCGCGGAGCACGCTGCCAAGCTCGACGGCGCAGTACGCGACCATGGAGTGATCGTCCCGGTCGGCGCCCCGTCGGCCTGGTTTACGGCCGGTGAAGCCGCCCGCACGAAACGCACCACGAGCGGGGACGACGACGTGCGGAATGCAGATCGCCCACTGACCGTAGTCTTCTTCGGACTGTTCACTCCGCTGCAAGGCACGCCGTACATCGCCCAGGCGCTGCGGCAACTCGCCGAGCGAGGTGTGCCGGTGCGAACGTTGCTGATTGGGTCGGGGCAGGATCGTGCCGAATGCGAACAGATACTGGCTGATTCCCCAGCCGGGCAGATGGTTCAGTGGCGCGACTGGGTGGACTCCGCCGAGCTGCCCCGCGTGGTGGCCGAGCACGATGTCTGCCTCGGCATTGTCGGCACCACCGACAAGGCCCTTGACGTGGTGCCCAACAAGGTCTACCAGGGGCTGGCGGCCGGATGCGCCGTCGTCACCTCCGATACCGCCCCACAACGGCGTGCGATCGGCGACGGCGCGATTCTGGTCCCGCCAGGTGATCCCCACGCCTTGGCCGACGCCCTGGAGCGCTTGGCAACCGACCCCGCCGCTCTGCGCGCCGCACGCGAGCACGCCGCGGCCGCTGCGGAGGCCTTTGTGCCCGAGCAGGCCGTCGCGCCACTGGTCGCCGCTCTGGAGCGCGCGGTGGCTGCGGAGGGGGATCGGTGAGCGCGCTTATCGGAAGAGTCATGGGGGCGTTGCGCTCCACCCCGGTACGGATTGGTTTCCTCGCACTGGTGGTCGTACTGGCAGTGTATGCGGTGGCCTCACAGTGGGATGACATCGTCGCGGCCGTGAGCGGCATGAATCCTTTGCTGCTGCTGGGCTCGCTGGTTGCCGGCGTGATCTACGTACTGTTGACTATGCTGGCCTGGAGGGTACTGCTGGCCGACATGGGCACAACGCTGCCGCTGAGCGCGGCCTTCCGGGTCTTCTTCGTCTCCCAACTCGGCAAGTACATGCCCGGAGGGGTGTGGAACATACTCGCCGCGGCCGAACTCGGCGCGGATCATGACATTCCGCGTCGTCGCTCCGTCTCGGTGATGGCGGTGACCGTGATCGTCTCCATCGTCACCGGTGCCGCGCTGGCGGTGGTAACGATGCCCTTCGCCTCGGAGCGTTTGCGCGACAGCTATGGCTGGGTGTCCTGGACACTGCCCGTCTTCGTCGTCATGCTGCTGCCGCCGATCCTCAACCGGCTACTCGCCTTGGTTTTCCGTCTCACAGGGCGGCCCCCGCTGGAGCATCCGGTCAGCTGGTCCGGTATCGGTGCCTGCACGGTCTGGACGCTGGTCGCATGGGCGGTCGCCGGCGTTCAGGTGTGGCTGCTGGCCATCGGCATCGGTATGGCCGGGACCCCGGCCACGTTGGCGTTGTGCATCGGCGGGTACGCCATGGCCTGGACCGTCGGCTTCCTGATCGTCTTTGTCCCCGCCGGCGCAGGTGTGCGCGAGGGCGTGCTCGGGCTCGTCCTGGCAGGCGCGCTGACCACCGGTGGTGTGGTCGCCGTGGTGCTACTGTCCCGCGCGGTGCTGACCATCGCGGATCTTGCCATGGGTGGCGCCGGCATTCTCGCCGCTCGGCAAGGGCGTAGTCGGGGGCAGACGCCGTCCGAGTGAGGTAACCCGGAGCGGCCGCCGGGCGAGGGCAGGAATCGGTGACACATGAGGAGGAGTGACATGGTGGAAGGTGCTACGGACTCCGTTGCGTCGGCACGGCGCACTTGGGCGGGGGACGGCAATGGGCGGTCCCGGTGGAGCTCCTGGTGGCCCCGGCGGCGCGCCGACGTGGGCATCGCCCTGGCGATTGGCCTGTTCGCCCTCGCCGTCGCGGTGGTGCAGATCATGCGAGTTACCGAGATCAGCCCTATCGACGAGGCGACCCATATCGACTACGTATGGCGCATCATGCACGGCGAGCTTCCCCATCGCGGTGACACCTACACCCCCTTCACGCTCGAGGAGTGGTCCTGCCGGAAGCAGGCGAGTGTGTATAACAAACTGCCCGAGTGCGGCGTGACCGATCCGTCGCAGTTCGGTGTGATCATGGAGAACTACAACGCCTGGCAGCCGCCGGGCTTCTTCGCCGTGGTTGCACTGATGACCCGTATCGGCATGGTGGTAACCTCCCTCGATCCGGTGACGCTCATGCGCCTGTCCTGTGCGATCATCGTCGCGGTTGGCCTGATGATGGTCTACGCCCTGATGCGCATGTGGTCCCTGCCGCGCGGGCTCGCTGCTCCGGTGACCCTGCTGCTGCTCGCCAATCCCTTCACGCTCATGGTGGCCACGACGGTGTCCACTGATGCGCCCTTCCTGGTGTTCGGTGTGCTGTCCGCGATCGTGCTTACGCGTGAACTGTCGGGAAAGTCGGCGGCGCTACTCGCATTGATAGCGGCGGCCTGTGCCGGGGCGGTCAAGACGATCACCCTGGCGTCCCTAGTCATTGTGCTCGGGGTGCTGGTACTTATCGCAGTGGTGCGACTGGTGCGCGGACGCGACCGCTGGTGGCAGCCATTGCTCACCGTGGCCGCCGGTATTTCTGGGGGTGGGCTGGTCACCCTGCTGTGGGGGCGATACGTCGCCGCCCATACGCCGACCGGGTGGGAGAACCGGGTCCTCGGCCAGAATAACACCGAATACGCGGGCAATCCGTTCGACGAGTGGCTGCCGACGCTAACCCACGTGTTCGGATACACCTCGGGATCCTGGGAAGGAGCTCCGGTCACGACCTATCACGGCCAGCTCCTCACCAATCTGGCGGGGCTGGCGCTAACCGTGGCCCCCTTCTGTGGGCTTATTGCGCTGCGCGGGCGTGAACGACTCCTGGCAGGCATTGCGGTAGTGGGGCCGGTGCTGGTGGTTCTGCTGGTCCAGGTCCAGTCGTGGGTACGTGAGGAGGTCTACTTCCCCATCGTCTCCGCACGTTACGGGGTCACGCTGATCCCACTCACAGCGCTGGTGCTCGGGCTGTTGCTAAAGCCCTTGAAGAGACGCGGACGGGCCGTGGTCTGGTGCCTGTGCGCTCTGGTGCTGCTGCTGATCGTCATCGACAGCCTCGGAGTAGGCCGGGTCTAATAGCGTGTGGGAAGACGCAGGCGGAGGCGTGCGGGGAGGTACGGCTCAGGCCTGGTCGTCGAGCGGCCCCGAGCGGCCGCACAGGCCGTCCCGGATGCCTCGGCGCAGTAGGCGTCTGCGCTCCTTGCCTCGGTCCGGCAGCATGGCGTTGAAGGCAACGTACTTGACCAGCCAGTACACGTACCGCACTCGCCACCGCCAGGGCATGAGCGCGTGCCTGCGGACCAGGGCGATGGTGTTGCGCGCGAGGTAGTAGTTACGCGTCGGCCCGTGGACATGCACTGGTTGGGATCTGCCCGGCAACATGACCACGTCGTCGCCCAGTGAATGATGCAGCTTGGCGTCGGGAACAACCAGCAGCCGGAACCCGGCTTGGCGTGCGCGCAGTCCCCACTCCAGATCGACGTGGTCGATGAACAGCGATTCATCCATTGGACCTACGGTGTTCAGCGCGTCGACACTCACCAGGCAGCCGGAGGCGATGAGGAAGGCGGCTTCGAGACGGTCGGTGTCCAGCTCCGCAGGCGTTGCGCGCCCCGGTTTCCAACGGCGACTCACGTAGACGAGCTGATCGCCGCCCTCGCGGTCTTCTTCCGGCAAAGGCCCGACCGCGGCAACGCGCCCCGCGGAGTCGAAGCCGGACAGCAGGCGGTCCACCATTCCCGGAGCGGGCAGTGAATCATGATCGGACAGTAGTATGTGGGAGGCGCCCAGGTCGCGAGCATGCGCGATGCCGACGTTCTGAGCCGCGGCGATTCCCCGATTGTGCCCCAAGGCCAACAGTTCGGCGTGTGCTTCCACCGCCGCTCTTTTGATGCGGGACAGCCCGTCGCCGGGAGTGCCGTTGTCGACGACAAGCACGTGATCGCACTGTTCGTCCAGCACCCGGAGCAGTCCGGCGATGTCATGATCGGGGTTGAAGGTCACGACAACCGCTACTACTACCGGCATGCGCGTCCTCCCTGGCAGTGCTGTGTTCTCGCAGTTGGGTATCCACAGGGTAACCCGACCGACACCGCCGATGCAGCCGGGGAAGTTGCGGGAGACATCACCTACAGGCCCTCTCTGCGACTATGACCTAGCAGGTATGGTGGCCTGGTCCGTCAGGCGCGGACGCGCTTGCACGAGTCCTTGGGGACTCGTCCGCGCTCCGACGTGCACCCCGAGGCAAGTGAGGACTGCATGAACAAGACGAACGTGAGGTCCAGGAGGTCGTTCTGGCAGGAGTGGGACCTCATTCAGGCCTTCGGGCAGCGTGACCTCAAGTCGAAGTTCAAGGGGACCGCTCTGGGCTGGCTGTGGTCACTCGTAGTCCCCCTTGCGTCCCTGGGCATCTACACGCTGATCTTCGGCGGATTGTTCAAAATGGTCCCGGCAACTATCGCCTCACGACACGAGGGCATCGGAATCTTCGCCGTATGGCTATTCGCAGGCCTGACCATTTGGGGATTCTTCCAGAACTCGATTAATGCGGGAATCAACGGTCTGCTCGGTTCGGGCGGCCTGTTACAGAAGGTTTATTTCCCCGCCTACTCCGCAGTGCTTGGTTCCTGCCTGGCCATCGGGGTGCAGTCGGCGATTGAGGTCGGTCTGCTGCTAGCGGTACTGCTGTGCCTGACGAACGTGTCCTGGACTTGGCTGCTGCTGGTGCCATTCCTGCTGCTGCTCGTTGTCTTCACTGGTGCCATCAGTGTGATCCTGTCCATTTGGAACATCTATGTTCGCGATCTGGCGCACCTCGTGGGCGTCTTTCTGCAGCTGATGTTCTACGCGACCCCCATTATCTACAACCCCGATATCGTCCCCGAGTCCGTTTGGGGGCTGCCCGCCCACGACCTCATTCAGGCGATGCCCATGGCCCAGTTCATCAGTCTGTTCCGTTCGCTGGTCTACTCGCTACAGCCCGGAACCATAGGTGACTGGCTGTCCTGCTGTGTCTGGGCGGGAATCGCACTCGTCGGCGCGGTGCTCGTCTTCCGCCGCTGGGGTGCCGACCTGGGGGAGAGGATCTGAACATGAACACTACGGCTGCTCCGGTCGTCGCCGACGCAGGCGATGACTTCGCCATTGAGGTGCGTGACGTTTCCAAACACTTCACGCTGCACGCGGACCGGCGCGACTCTCTCAAGGAGCGCTTCGTGCGCGGACGGTCTCGTGACACCCACGTATTCCACGCCCTGGACAATGTCAGCTTCGCCGTGAAGAAGGGCATTACGTTCGGGCTCGTTGGGCACAACGGATCCGGTAAGTCCACCATGCTCAAGATCCTCGCCGGCGTGTACCGGCCCAACGAGGGCGAGGTCATGGTCGCCAGCAAGGTCGACGCGCTGCTGGAGGTGGGTGCCGGCTTCCACGGTGAGCTCACGGGGCGAGAGAACATCTACCTCAACGGGGCCATCCTCGGACGCACCAAGAAGCAGATCGAAGAGTCCATCGACTGGATCATCAACTTCGCGGACATCGGCGACTTCATCGACGAGCCCGTCAAGGTCTACTCCTCCGGAATGACGGTTCGACTGGGATTCGCCGCGGCCGTGGCTATCGAGCCGGAGATCCTGGTGGTTGACGAGATCATCGCCGTCGGGGACGAGGAGTTTCAGCGCAAGTGCTTTGATCTGATGCGGCAGTTGCGTGACCGCGGCACCACGATCGTGCTGGTGACCCACTCGCTGTCGCTCGCCACCGAGATGTGTGATGAAGTCGTCTGGCTCGACCACGGCAAGGTGCAGATGGTCGGCGATGCCGACGAGGTCGTCTCCGCCTACCTGACCTCCGTCAATGAGAAGGAGGCCCGCCAACGGGCGCAGGAGCAGCCGGAGGAGGAGTTCCCCGAGGACGACCAGTACAAGCTGAACCAGGGCAACGGCGACTGCCGGATGACCGGTGTGCAACTGCTGGACGATGACCTCCAAGAGGTCGCGTTCGCCACGTACGGCAGGCCCCTGACCGTGCGCGTGCACGTGAACGCCAAGAAGGACCTGCATGATGTTGAGCTGGGACTCGGATTCTCGACCGACGGGGGCGTGACGATTGCCGGCCCCAACTCCAAGGCCGCGGGCACGCTGTACTCACTCCGTGCAGGCGATTCCTTCATCGACTATAAGATCGATCAGGTGGTGTTCCAGCCCGGAAGGCTGTGGCTGACCACGTGCTTCGTCAGGGATGGACAGATCTTCGACCTGTCCGACCGACGTACCGAACTCATTGTCCGTGCCGACAGGACCATGGACGAACCCGGACTGGTCACGCTGGTGCCGGGGCACTGGAGTAAGCGTCCGGGGTTTCCCGCCCCCGGGGAAGGACAACAATGAGTACATCCGCCAATGAACCAGAAGTGCCGCTTGGCGCGGGTCCGGACTCCGCAGCGCGCGACTGCGAGGAGGAGATCCGGCAGCTTCGTGCCACCCTGCACAAGATGAAGCACGAGATGGCCGAGCTCTCCATGCGCAACGAGGAGCTTGAGAAGGAGTTGCGGCGTGCCAACAGGGTCATCAGCGGTGCATGGGAGCAGATCGACGTACTGCGCCACTCCTCATCGTGGCGGGTCACCGCGCCGGTGCGTGCATTCAAGACCCGTCTGCGGGGAGTCCTGAGGTGAGGCGCCCACGGCTGAAGGGACGCGGTCCTCTGGTGTCGGAGGTGTCAAGAGGGCGCGTGCACATCGAACGCGGCAGGCCCGCCACGGTCGTGGGCCCTGATCGGGTGGCGCTTGTCGCCCAGTTCTCCGTCGGCCCGCTCCAACCCAAGTCGCTCTCCGAATACCTGATGCGTCTGGATGCGGCGGGTTACGCGACCGTGGTGATCTCGACCTGCGAGTCCGCCGAGCCGCTGGAGTTCCCGGCGGGGATTCCGAACGACACGATGATCATCCGGCGCCCGAACCTCGGCTATGACTTCGGATCATGGGCCACCGCCCTGGGTTGCTTCCCGGAACTGCGCAACGCGGGGACGGTGCTGCTCACCAACGACTCCCTGCTGGGCCCGTTCGCTCCGATCGACGAACTGCTGGAGTGGGCCGCCGCGCCCGGCCCCGACATTCGCGGCCTGACCGCGTCGTTCCAGTTCGCCCACCATATTCAGAGCTTCTTCCTGTCCTTCAGAGGCGGGATACTGGCCGATCATCCGTGGCGGGACTTCTTCAACGCCGTCCGCGTGGAGCCCGGCAAGGACGACGTGGTCATGTCGTATGAGATCGGCGTGTCCCGTCTGGCCTTCGCCGAGTGCTACTCGAGCGAGGTGTGGGTGACCGGTCCGGAGTTGGGAGTGCCCTACGGAAACCCCACTGTCGATGGCTGGAAGAACCTGATCGAGTCCGGCGTGCCGTTTCTCAAGCGCACCATCATGACCCATCCGTCTACCGAGGCTGAAGCGGCCGAGGCGGCTCAGTACATTCGGCGGCGGTTCGGAACCGACGTCAACGAGTGGTAAGGACCTGTGATGACCAAAGTCACCAAGACCGGGCTCGTACGACGAGCCAGCTACTTCGCCGCCAGGGGGCGCAACGCCGTCGCCAACCTGGTCGTCAGCGGCAGCATCCACGGCTATCAGAGCAAGCACTGCGCGGACTTCAACGAGTACGTCTCGCGGTTGGGAGGACGCCAGAACTCCGGGTTTCCGGACCACTGGCGGGTGGACGACTCACTGGTCAACGACGACCCGGCGCGGGTCGCCGTGGTGATTCACTGCTTCTACCCGGAGCTGATGGATGAGCTGTTCGAGCACCTGCAGGTCATTCCCGTCGACTTCGACCTGTTCGTCACCAACGCCTCCGGACGGGAGCTCACGGTTCCGCGGGAGCGGCTGCCGCATCTGGGACATGTATCCGTCGTGGAGGTGGCCAACCACGGGCGGGACATCTTCCCAACCGTGCAGCTGATCAATGCCGGCTTCCTCGACCCGTACGACATCGTGCTGAAGGTGCATACGAAGCGAAGCCCTTGGCGGGAGGAGCATGCGGAGCTCGCCGGCGACGGCGCCGGTTGGAAGGACCAGCTGCTGGCCGACCTGCTCGGCTCGGAGCAGCGGGTGAAGGAGATCCTCAACGCGTTCGCCTCGGACTCCTCCCTCGGCCTGGTCACAGCCGACGATTGCGTGGTTGGACCCGAGTTCTGGGGCGGGGACCAGCACATCGTCGAGCAGTTGCTGCGCCGGCTGGAGTTGTCACTGGACGATCCTGACGCCCTGCGCTTCGCCTCCGGCTCCATGTACTGGATCCGTGGCTTCGTACTGCAGGGGCTGCGCGCCTTGAACCTGCAGCACGCAGACTTTGATGAGGAGAACGGGCAGGTCGACGCCACCACGGCTCACGCCGTTGAGCGCCTACTGGGCATCCTGACCGAGGAGGCGGGCCTGCGAATGGCCGAGGTGGCCGAACTCGGCAAGCAGGGCGCGGGCGCGGCTGATGCCTATGCGCGGTTCGAACGCGGAGCAGACCGGTATGCCCGGGCCCAGCTGATCCCCTTCTACCTGCCGCAGTTCCACGATTCTCCGCAGAACAACCGCTGGTGGGGGCAGGGATTCACCGAGTGGTCGAATGTCACCGCCGCGATCCCGGGATACCGGGGGCACTACCAACCGAAGCTGCCGACCGAGCTCGGTTTCTACGACCTCGCTAACGATGAGGTCCGCCGTAAGCAGGCCGTACTGGCGCGTGAACACGGTATTGCCGGCTTCATGTACTACTACTACTGGTTCTCCGGCGAGAGACTGCTGAACGTTCCGATCGAGCGGTTGCACGCATCCGATCTCGATCAGCCCTACTGCATCATGTGGGCCAACGAGAACTGGACCCGTCGCTGGGACGGCAGGGCCGCGGATATTCTCGTCGGCCAGGACTACACGAAGGTCCCGGCTGAGACCTTCATCGACGACGTCATGGAGTTCCTCCTTGACCCGCGCTACATGCGTATAGACGGCAAGGCCGTCCTAGCCGTTTACCGCCCGGCACAGATGTCGAACTTCCCGGACGTGGTCGCGACCTGGCGCCAGAAGGCCCGTGAGGCGGGCGTCGGCGAGCTGTACGTGCTCGCCGTCGCGGTAGCGGAGGAGTTCGACGGCATCCAGGCTCTCGGCGGTGAAACTGGCATCGACGGCACGCTCCAGTTCCCCCCGCACAACCTGCCCTGGGTCGCCGGTCCGGCTACAGAGGTCGGCCTCGACTCGCGTTGGCGCGGGAACTTCATGAGCTACCAGGAGACCGTCAAGGCCTCGTTGGCCATGTCCGGCACACTGGATGACAGCGAGTATCCGGGAGCCATGGTCGCATTCGACAACACGGCACGCCGCCAGTGGACTGCGGACACCTGGTACGGCTCGAACCCGTACACCTTCCGTCGCTGGGTGGCAGGACTGATCGACTCGGTGATGTCTCGGGAGCCGGAGCACCGCGTGGTGTTCATCAACGCCTGGAACGAGTGGGCGGAGAGCGCCGTTTTGGAGCCGACTACGCGTTTTGGGCGAACTTTCTTGCTAGCGCTGCGCGACGCTGTTTGGATCTGATCATCCGGCTGTAGGGGCAACGCCAACGGCCCGAAAACCAGTCAACTGCTGACCGGTTTTCGGGCCGTTGTCACGGTTTGTACGGCTAGCGCCGGCCGATGCCCGCGTAGGTGAAGCCGGCGGCCTTCCAGTCCTCACGCGGCAGCGCGTTGCGGCCGTCGATGACGATGCGGCGGGCCACCAGCTCGGCGGCCTTGGCGGGGTCGAAGGTGGTGAACTGCTTCCACTCGGTTCCCAGCACAACCACGTCCGCGCCGGTCAGTGCCGCCTCGATGGAGTCCGCAACCTGATAGGGCAGGCCCTCGCGGTCGGCCAGGATGGGGCCGGCTGCCGGATCCATGACCACCACGGAGGCGGATAGGCCGACGAACTCCTTAGCCAGGTCGAGTGCGGGGGAGTTACGCATGTCATCGCTGTCCGGCTTGAAGGCCGCGCCGAGGATCGCCACCCGCTTCCCAGCCAGGTCCTCACCCAGCAGCCCACGGGCGGTGTCCACCACGGAGTGACGTACGGCGTCGTTGACCTTGTCCACCTCGGCCAGGAAGCCGAGCGACTCGCCGACGCCCAGCTCGTTGGCGCGCGCCTGGAAGGCGCGAATGTCCTTCGGCAGGCAGCCTCCGCCAAAGCCGATACCGGCGCGCAGGAACCGCTTGCCGATGCGGTCGTCCAGGCCGATGGCGCCGGCCAGCGCGGTCACGTCGGCCCCGGCGGCGTCGCAGATCTGCGCCATGGCGTTGATGAAGGAGATCTTGGTGGCCAGGAAGGCGTTGGCGGAGATCTTCACCAGCTCCGCGGTCTGGTAATCCATCACCAGCCGGGGCTTGCCCGCCTCGATAATCGGCCGGTACAGCTCGTCCAGGACCGCCTGCGCGTCCGCCGCGGCCCGCTCGTCGTCGGGCAGCCCGTAAACCATGCGGTCGGGGTCCAGCGTGTCCTTGACCGCGAATCCCTCGCGCAGGAACTCCGGATTCCACACCAGCGTCACGCCGGTGGGGGCGACCTGCTCGGCCAGGCGGGCGGCGGTGCCCACCGGGACAGTGGACTTGCCGGCGACGACCTCCGGTCCGTCGGTGCACTGGCCCAGGTGCGGCAGCATGCCCTCGATGGCAGCGTTCACGTAGGTGAGGTTCGCGGCACCGGTCTCCGACTGGGGCGTGCCCACGCCGATGAAGTGCACCTGCGCGCCGGCGATTGCCGCGTAGTCGGTGGTGAAGGTCAGCCGCCCGGCATCCACGTTGCGGCGCAGGACATCCTCGAAATCGGGCTCGAAGAAGGGGGCCTTGCCCTGGGACAGCAGCTCGACCTTGCGGGCGTCGACGTCGACCCCCACCACCGTATGGCCCAACTCGGCCATCGAGGCCGCGTGCACAGCGCCCAGGTATCCACAACCAATTACCGAAATACGCATGTGGGAAGGCTAACGGACTAGGCAAGGAGTTGGCGTGTGTCGCGTCGCAGAGATGGCCACATTTTCGGACTCGTTGCCCACAGGGGTGGGGGGTGGGTCACGTCCCCATGAGGCGCACCCCGCTAGCGTTCACGAACTCACAGTTCGATGGTGGGCACGTAGGCGTCCAGACGCTCCATGGAGTTGCCCGGCGTGAAGCCGGTTGCCTCGATCTTGCTCAGGTCCAGAGCGCTGCGAAGCGGACGCGGGGCGATGCCCTCCTGCCCGGCGTAGTACTCGGCGGTCGTCACCGGCGTGACCTCCTCGGCGCTGTGGCCCACCAGTTCGAAGACTCGCTTGGCGACGTCGCACCAGGACACCACCGGCCCCTCACCGGACAGGTTGTAGGTGCCGAACTCGGCGCCGGTGCGCAGCAGGTGGATGATGCCGGCCGCCAGGTCGGTGGTGAAGGTGAGTCGGCCGGTCTGGTCGTCCACCACCTTCGGGGCGATGCCGCGCGCGGCCAGGGAGGCCATGGTCTTGGCGAAGTTCTTGCCGTCACCCACCACCCAGGAGGTGCGCACCAGGTAGTGGTTGGGGGCCGCTTCGACGGCGGCGTCGCCGCCCGCCTTCGACTGGCCGTACACACCCAGCGGGCTGGGGGACTCATCCTCCGTGTGCGGCTCAAGCGTGCCGTCGAAGGTGTACTCGCTGGAGATGTGCACCAGGGTCAGATCGTGGCGGGCCGCCTCCCGGGCCAGGTTTGCCGGGCCGGTGGCGTTGGCGCGCCAGGACAGGGGCCGTCCCTCGGGGGTCTCGGCGCCGTCGACGTTCGTCCAGGCGGCGGCGTTGATGATGATGTCGTAAGCGGACCAGTCCCAGGCGGCCATGGCGTCGGCGTCGGAGATGTCCACCTCCGGCAGATCCACGCCGGTGGGGCTGAAGCCGGCCGCGGGCAGCTGCTTCATGAGCTCGCGGCCGAGCTGCCCCTTGCAGCCGGTGACCAGCACGCGCCTGCCATCCGCGGTGGCGTCGGTGGCTGCGAAGGGGACGACGTCCGCCAGGCGCGGGTGAGCGCGGTCCTTGTCGGACTGGATCGCCTGCTCCAGCGGAATAGGCCACGGCACGGCGACGGTCTCATCGGCCAGGTTCAAGAAGGTGTACTGGGCGTCGGGCGACCAGTGATCGTTGACCAGGTAGGTGTAGGCGGTGTTCGGCTCCAGCGTCTGGTAGGCGTTGCCCACACCCTTGGGCACGAACACGGCCACCGACGGGTCGATCTCGGTGGTGTACACGGTGCCGAAGGACGGCCCCTCACGTAGGTCCACCCAAGCACCGAAGACGCGCCCGGTGGCCACCGACACGAACTTGTCCCACGGCTCGGCGTGGATGCCGCGGGTCACCCCGACCTCGTCGTTGAAGGAGATGTTGTTCTGCACCGGGCCGAAGTCCGGCAGCCCCAGGGCCGTCATCTTCTCCCGCTGCCAGTTCTCCTTGAACCAGCCCCGGTTGTCGCCGTGCACGGTCAGATCGATGCGCAGGAAGCCGGGAATCGGGGTGGTCTCAACACCGAGCGGCTTGAGCAGCTCGATGCCGTCGGTGCGGTCGGGGGTGTCGGCCGTGTCAGTCATGGTTCTCCATCTGGTTCGCACTACGGTGCCGGGCTGACGGCGAGCGCCGCAAGCCGTCGACCCACCTAGCCTAGACCTGTAGGGCATCCCGTCCCTCCCGGCTGGGCAAATGCCGTCTCTCGGTCGAGGAAACCGCACGTTCACGCGCCATGGCAGGGGTACCTCACTGGCAGCAACCTGGATAGGCCCACCCAGCCAATGCCGCTAAGCCCGGGTGGTTGGCTTCACTCCAGGCAACCCAGGAAACAAACAGAGTCTCCATAGCCGCCTCAATACCTGCTAGCATTCCCTGGCGCGAGCTTCCGGCGACTGTTTGCGAGATCTTCTCGGTCGTGTTGACGAGACTGCGTGCTGCTGCGGCATGCGCAACTCCTGCATGGCGGGGTGCGACAGCGCCGGCGTTCCACTCCTCTCCGGTCGGCTTGGGGTGCGGGCATCGCGTCGAGCAACGAGGAGAATAATCAATGGATGCAGCAACCGGGTCGAGCCAGGCGGGACGATCGCGGTGGCCCCTTGGAAGCCGCAGGCGCCTCGGGGCCGCGCTGACCATGCTGCTTTTGCTCGTCGTCGGGGTCGGCTGGGTGCTGTGCTCCCCATTGGGCGGCTCTCCCGACGATGACTACCATCTGGGAAGCATATGGTGTCCGCGTCCGGTGGCGGAGTCTTGTCAGACCAAGACGATCGACAACGTTACGCAGGTCCTGGTGCCGCAGACCATCGATGATGATTCGCTCTGCTATAAGAAGCACCCGGAGACATCTGCTGCTTGCCGGATGTCCTATTCGGACGAGACGACCGCCTATACGGCTCGTTATGACGACGGGAACTATCCGGTGGGTTACTACCGTTTCCATCACGCCCTCGTCGGTAGCGACGTCACCCGCTCGGTGATCTTAATGCGTGTTGTCAACGTACTCATCGCAGTGGCTCTGTTGGGAACGATTGCGCTGCTGTCGCCACCCGCACTGCGTGCCGGCTACATTGCCGCGGTCGGATTCGCCTGGATTCCAATGGGCGTATATTTCGTAGCTTCCAATAATCCCAGTTCGTGGGCGCTGACTGGGGTGCTTGCCTACGCCTCCGGCTTATTCATGTCGCTCAGGGCTGAAGGTAAGCGCCAGTGGCTGCTGCTGGGGCTGGGCGTCGTTGGGAGCGTGCTCGCCTGCATGTCCCGTGGCGACGCGGCCTTCTTCCTCTTCGTGGTCTCCCTGGCGCTGCTTCTGGGGGTGCGTTGGCGGCGGCAGATCCGTGTCCATGCGCTGGTCGCGGCTGTTGTTGGCTTTGCTGGAGTTTGGGTGATGCGGAGCACGGGGCAGGGCGGCTACGCCTCCGGTGAGGGGGCTCAGCCTCCGCCAATGACTCGTACCCGGCTGTTCGAGATCGTTCAGGGTGTGCCTCAGTTCCTGGCGGGTATGTACGGGCGCCGCTGGGGTGGAGGTTGGTGGGATGTCCCCATGGACGGCGTGATCACCATTGGCGCGCTGAGCCTCGCCGGTATCGCGCTGTTCATGGGAGTCCGGGTGATGACCTGGCGTAAGCTGTTGTCGGCGGGAGTTATTCTCGGGGCGCTGGCGGGAATGCCCGTTGTGTATGCGATTCTCAATGGCTTGCCGAATGTCTATGTCATGGTTCAGCCCCGCTATGTGCTGCCGTTGCTGGCGGTGTTCTACCTCGTGCTTTTCCTCACCGACGACTCGCGTACGATGATGACTCGTACGCAGGCGATGCTGGTCGTCGTTGTGTCCACTGCGGTGAGTTCCGCTGCGGTTCATCGACTACTGCTCCGGTATACGCAAGGCATTGAAGACATCAATCGTGTGCCCTTTAACCTTGATGTCGGCGTCCAGTGGTGGTGGAACATTCCTATCTCCCCGATGCAGCTGTGGGCATTGGTCACGGCCTGTACCCTCTTGGCCTCCACGATGCTGGTGTGGTTGGTAGGCGGCGGCAGGTCACGGCCGGTTGAGCGCGAGACTCACACTGCCTCCGCGGCCCCGACGGCCGAGTCGCCTGCTGCCGCGTGACCTGGAGGTGGGCGGTGTGGGCCATCGCCGTGGGAAACGCCGGCGGCGTTTGTTCAAAACTGGGTGGCGTGTGTATGCTTTCGAACGCTAGCCATGATTGAAAGCTGATGAACGGATGGTGTTGCCTGTGACTTCTCCAGATAAGGGGACCCTTTCTTTGAAACGGTCGCAGTTCGATGTGCTCTACGCGTACTTGCGCGCCGGAGAGCCGCTGACTCAGCGGCAGGTCCAGGCGGCGACCGGCATGTCGTTGGGCAGCGCCAACGCTGCGGTGCGCGAGTGTGAGGCACTCGGGCTGCTGGCGGACCGCTCCCTGACTGACGCGGGTGCAGCCGCGTTGGAACCGTACCGCGTGACCAACGCCGTCGTACTCGCTGCTGGGCTCTCCGAGCGGTTCGCTCCGATTTCCTACGAGCGTCCCAAGGGAACCCTGCGGGTCCGTGGGGAGGTGCTCATCGAGCGGCAAATTGAACAGCTGCTTGAAGCCGGAATAAGCGACATCACCGTCGTTGTCGGATACAAGAAGGAGTACTTCTTCTACCTGGCGGAGAAGTACGGCGTCCGAATCGTCGTCAACGATGAGTACGCCACGCGTAACAACAACGGTTCTTTGTGGCGCGTACGCGACCGGCTCGACAACACCTACGTGTGTTCCTCGGATGACTACTTCACCGTTAACCCCTTCGAGTCGCACGTCCATCACGCCTACTACTCGGCCCAGTATGCTGAGGGCAGCACCGACGAGTGGTGTATAACCGTGGGCGCAGGTGATCGCATTACCGGCGCGACTATGGGCGGTGCCGACGCCTGGACGATGCTCGGTCACGTCTACTTCGACCGGACCTTCTCGGCAGCGTTCCGCCAGATCCTTGAAGAGGTGTACCACCTGCCGGAGACCGCCGCAAAGCTGTGGGAAGCGATTTACCTCGACCACGTCAGCGACCTTGACATGCGAGTGCGCCGCTACCCGGCTGGCGTCATCAATGAGTTCGACTCGGTTGACGAGATCCGTTCTTTCGATCCGTTGTTCATGGAGAATGTGGACTCGGAGGTGTTCGACAATATTGCCTCGGCTTTGGGCGTGCCAAAGGCAGAGATAGTCGACTTCTATCCGCTCAAGCAGGGCATCACGAACCTCTCGTGCCACTTCAGCGCCGGCGGCCAGGAATACGTGTACCGTCATCCAGGCGTCGGCACGGACCAGATCGTTGATCGGCAAGCTGAGTTTGATGCTCTGTTCCTGGCCCGGGAGCTCGGCATTGACCGGACATTTCTCGCGGGCGACCCAGACAAGGGGTGGAAGATATCCCGTTTCATCCCCCACTGTCGTAATCTAGACGTGAACCGTCCTGGTGAGTTGGCGCGGGCGATGTCCATGGCGCGCAGTCTTCACAACAGCGACCGAGTGCTCGCGCGCAGCTTCGGTTTCGTGGAGGAGGGGCTGCGCTACGAGCGCCTACTTACCGCCAACGGTCCCGTCGATGTGCCCGGATATGGCGAGCTGCGGGAGAAGATCCTTCGGCTTAGCCGCTATGCCGATGCCGACGGCTTCCCGGTCGGGCCCAGCCACAATGACTTCTTTCCGCTGAACTTCCTCGTTGATGAGCACGGGCACATCGATCTTATCGACTGGGAGTATGCCGGTATGTCCGATGTTGCTAGCGACTTCGGAACCATGGTCGTGTGCGCCCAGCTGAGCGGTGAGCAGGCTGAGGAAGCGCTATTCGCCTATTTCGAGGGCGAGCCCACTCCCGTTGAGCGACGTCACTTCTGGGCACACGTCGTTTTCGCCGGCTGGTGCTGGTATGTATGGGCGTTGGCGAAGGAAGCGGAGGGGGATGAAGTGGGGGAGTGGCTGTTCATCTACTACCGCCATGCCGTCGACTACGTTGATGCGCTGTTGGCCTCCTATGAGACAGACACTCCGTTGTTGAGCGCGCCGGCGCCGCGCCTGTCGGCGGGAGCGGTGGCATGAGGTACGGGGTGATCAGCGGGGCGCTGTGGGGCCTCGACACCGTTGTTCTCGGTATGGCCCTGGTACTGGTGCCGTTTCTCGGCGTTGGGAACGCGACGCTAACCGGCGCCGTTCTGCACGACACCACGTGCGCTATTGTGCTTGCGCTATATATGGCAGCGCGGGGTCGGCTGCACGATACCGCGGCGGCCCTGCGCACTCGTAGCGGTAAGATTGTCATGCTTGGGGCGCTCCTGGGTGGTCCCTTCGGAATGACCGGCTACCTGATTGCGATTGATAACATCGGTCCTGCCTACACCGCGATCATCTCCACGTTCTATCCCGCCGTGGGCACCCTGCTGGCCGCGATTCTGCTCGGCGAGCGTATGAGACCGCGACAGGTGGTGGCGCTGGTGGTGGCACTGGCGGCAGTGGTACTTATCGGATGGTCCTCCACGGAGTTCGATGTTCCCGGCTCAGCGCCGGTCGGTGTTCTTGCCGCGCTCGCGTGCGTGTTGGGCTGGGGCTCTGAGGCCGTGCTGTTGGCCTGGGGCATGCGTGATGACACGGTTGACAACGAGACTGCGCTGCAGATTCGCGAGACCACGTCCTCACTGGTCTATTTGCTAGTGGTTGCACCGTTGTCCGGGATCCTTGGTTTCACCTTGGCGTCTGTGGCAACGCGGGCCGCCTCGGTCGTTGCGCTTGCCGGAATTGCGGGTGCGTTCTCATACTTGTTCTACTACAAGGCCATCGGCACAATCGGGGCGTCGCGAGGCATGGCTCTGAATATCTCGTATTCGGCATGGGCGGTACTGTTCGCCTTTCTGCTCCAAGGGTCCGTGCCCACGCCGCTGCAGATCGCGGGGTGCCTCGTCCTGCTGGTTGGAACGGTACTGGCGGCTACGCCGGACTGGCGTACGCTGGTGACCTTCCCGGGGGCTGGACGCGATGCGGCCTGCCCTGACTTGCCAACTGATGACGGCCCAGATCAGACGGGAGATGCCAATGCCTTCTCACGCGGCTGACCAGCGGCAGCTTGACCACATCCACGTGCTGCTCACCCGTTTGCTAGGCGAGTTCGATCGTGTGTGCCGCGAGTTGGGGATCCAGTACGCCGTCTACGGTGGCACCGCCATCGGAGCGGTTCGCCACCGGGGATTTATTCCGTGGGACGACGACGTTGACGTGATGCTCACGCGTGCAGACTACGAGCGGTTCCTGTGCGAGGCCCCCGCCGTCATGGGAGGGGAGTTCGAGCTGCACAACACCCGTACCGTCCCCGAGTTCCCTTTTATGTTCACCAAAATGGTGCTCAAGGGAACGCTTTTAATCCCCGAAGCGGATAAGGACTCGAGCTATCGCATGCCTTTCTTCGTCGACGTCCTTCCGGTGGATAATATTCCTGACGACGACGGCGCCATGCGTTCTATGAGCCGCCGGAGTTGGCTTTGGGGCCGCCTGCTGTTTCTGCGAGGTACTCCCCGCCCCTACCTTATCGGCATCACCGGAGTGCGTCGCCGCCTGATCTATGCGCTCACAACTCTGGTGCACTGGGGCCTGAGGCTGACTCGAGTCTCGCCCGCCGCGCTGCAGCTGCGGTGGGAGAAGGCAGTACGCGCTTACGAGCACGAGGACACGGGACGTATGGCCGACTTCACCATGCGCGATCCCTACAATTGGGTAGTCACCCGCGAGGAGTTGTTCCCCACCCGCGACGTACCTTTTGAGGACATCACCGTAATGCTTCCGCACAACTATGACGCCTTGCTGAGCCGCGGTTACGGCGACTACATGGCCCTGCCGCCGCCGGACCAGCAGCGTAATCACCGGATGCACCTGGTCGACTTCGGGCCGTATGCCGACGAGTTCGAGGAAGGACGGTCATGAGCGGCGACGAACCATCGGAGCAGCTCGCCCAAGTCCAGCGCGCGACTACGCTTGTCCTAGAGGAGCTTGACCGCGTGTGCATTGACCTTGGAGTCCGCTACACCGTCTACGGCGGCACCGCTATTGGTGCCGTGCGTCACCGGGGGTTCATCCCCTGGGATGACGACGCCGATGTGTGCATGCCCCGTCCGGATTACGAGCGCTTCCTTGACCAGGCTCCCGCTGTGCTGGGCGAGGCCTTCAAGATTCACTCGCCGCGTTCCGATCCCGACTATCCTCAGACTTTCGCTGTTCTAGGACTGGTGGGCAGTGAGTTCGTTTCGCAGGCGGCGCGGGATCGCCCTTACCGCATGCCCATTGGAGTGGATCTGTTCCCGCTCGATTCCTTGCCTGACGATGGCGCCTCCTACCGCCGCCAAAGGCGAAGTACCTGGCTGTGGGGGAGGCTGTTGTACCTGAGAGGAACCCCGCACGCGCAGGTTGACCTGCCGGCCCCCCTGACCCATCTCGCTACCGGCGTGCTGCATGTTGTCCACTGGACGATGCGTATGCTCGGCGTAAGTCCGCGCCTGCTGCAGAGCCGGTGGGAGCGCAGCGCGAGACGCTTCGAGGGAAGCCACACCGAGATGCTGGGTGACTACTCGACCACAGACCCGCGCCACTGGGCAGTGCGTCTGGACGAGCTCTTCCCGGCCCGCCGGGTGCCCTTTGAGGGGATTCGTGTCATGCTGCCTCGCCAGTATGATGCCGTCCTGACCCGCGGTTATGGTAGCTATATGGAACTGCCGGCGGAGGATGAGCGGGTGAACCATGCGGCAGCCTGGGTGACTTTTGGGCCCTATGCTTCACCGGAGGACTAGGCGTGGTCAGTGGCGACAGGCGGCAGTTGGGCCGCGACTACGTGTGGAATACCGCGGCCTCGCTCATGAGCTCGCTTTCCCTGGTGATCATGCTCACGGCGGTTACTCGCACCGCCGGAATTGCCGCGGCCGGGGTCTATTCCCTGGCGATCGCCGTCGGCCAGCAATTCCAAACCCTGGGCATGTACGAGGTTCGCACCTATCATGTAACCGACGTCTCCGGGCGCTACGCATTCGGGAACTACCTGGCCACCCGCATCGTGACGACCGTACTCATGATTGGGGGGATCGTAGCGGCGACCATGGCGGGGGCTAGTCCTCGCGACGGACTAGTGAGCCTCTTGGTGGCTATGCTGCGCATATTCGATGCGGTTGAGGATGTGTTCTACTCCGAGTTCCAGCGCAATGGGCGGCTGGACATAGGAGGCCGTGCCTGCTTCTGGCGAATCACTACCACGACCGGTGTTTTCGTCGTGACCCTGGTGGTGACTCATGACCTGATGAGTGCCACAATTCTGACGTTGGTGATGTCCAGCATCGCCTTCGTTCTGCTGTACCTGCCCGCGGCACGGCGCCTGTTCTCGGTGCGACCATGCTGGGACTTCAGCCGGATCTGGTCCCTGCTCGTAGAATGCCTGCCGCTATTCCTCGGCTCTTTCCTAGCGATGTATCTGACCAATGCGCCGAGGTACGCTATTGAGGAGTTCCTGGACTCTCAGGCGCAAGGCGTGTTCGCTATCATTTACATGCCGGCAGTAGCCATCAATATGCTTTCCCTGTTTGTGTTCCGGCCATTGCTCACCCCGATTGCCTCCCGTTGGGTCGGCGGTGACAGACAGGGGTTCGCCAGGCTTGTTCGCCGGGGCCTGGTGACCACTTCCGGGGCGTTCGTCCTGGTGGCGTTGGTTTCGCTCGTGGCGGGGCCGTGGATCCTGCAGCTTGTCTTCAATCAGGATGTCTCGGCTTATCTGCCCGAGCTCATGATATTGGTTGCCGGTGGTGCCTTCAACGCTGTGGCGGTCATCCTGTACTACGCCCTGACAACGATGCGTCGTCAGGTTCTGGTCTTTGGAGGCTACGCCGCCGCCGCCGTCGTCGTCCTGGTGCTCAGCCGCCTGTTGGTGCCGATTTGGGCGCTGATGGGAGCGGCCCTGTCATACGCGGGGGCGATGCTCGTGCTCGCCCTGCTGTTCTTACTTCTGTCCCTGCATTCAGCGCGGCTGGCCGGTGCGCAGACGCACGCGACGACGCGTCGGTAGTACGCTGAATGCCGGTCACCCCCATCACTTCAGAAAAGGCCGCTTGTGCACCTCGCTATCGTTACGAACTCCTATCCGCCTCGTCTCGGCGGGCTCGAGTCCCACGTCTCCAACCTCGCTCAGGGGCTGGACGACTTGGGACACCGGGTGCACGTCCTGACGATCTCGTCTGAGCGCTCCAGGCGCAACGACGGCGGCGTCAAGGTTCTGACGGGCCGTGCCCACCTGCCGATCGCGGAGGTCATCTCCTTCCCGGGGCCGGGAACGGCCCGGGCAATCGCGCAGTACCTGCGGCGTGAGCACGTCGACGTCGTTTCTACACACACACGCTTCTTCCCCATGAGCCTCGTAGGGATGCGGGCTGCACAGGCGGCGGGGCTTCCCGTCATTCACACCGAGCACGGGAGTGGTTTCGTCGCCTCTCCTTCCCCCATTATCACCGTGGGCTCCCGCGCCGTTGACCTTACTGCGGGCCGATATGTTCTGCGCCATGCCGACCGGGTGCTCGGTGTCTCGCCCGAGGCGGCTGCATTCGCTCGACGTCTAGGCGCTCCACATGCAGACGTGTTCTACAACGCGATTACACCATCAGTCTTCACGGATGCGGTTCCGGACCGGCCTGACCACCTGGTGTTTGTGGGCCGAGTTGTGGCGGGAAAGGGATGGGACACCTTCCTGCGGGCGGTGTCGGCGTTGCGAGCGGCAGGGCAGGACGTGACCGGCGAGTTGCTGGGCGACGGAGCTCAGCTCGCTCAGGCCCGTCAGGAGTGCAGGACGCTGGGGTTGAACGGAGTGGTCGCGATACGCGGTCGTGTACCGCAGGAGCAGGCGCGCGCAGCCCTGCGCGGAGCGACGCTGGTCAACCCTACGGTGCTGTCTGAGGGATTTCAGACCACCCTACTGGAGACAATTGCCGAGAGGGGGCGGGTCGTTACGTTTGAGGTTCCCGGCGCTCAGCTGCTGAGGGAGTCGGGGGCGCCGGTGAAGATCTGTCGTGAGCGGAGCCTGGACTGTCTGGTGACGGCTCTCCAGGAACTCTTGGATAATCCGCCGGTTCCCGCATCACGGGAGCTCATCGATCCCTGGACTTGGCCGGTACGCGCACGTGAGTACAGCGAGGTGGTCGGTGAAGTACTCGCCGGTCGCTGAGTCCCATGAATGCTGATTCTAGGGCCCGCTACTTGGTGTCGGGTCCGGCATGCGGATGTCGGGGGAAATGGGGATCCAGACCCGCCTGGGTTACAATTAGATTGAGGATTGCGATGTTTTCCGCCAGAATCCGTGTCTCGTCCTCGAGACGGCTAATCTCCAGTGAGTGATGGAGCGTAACCCCCAGCAATAGAAAGATCGCCAGTACGAATAGCAGGTTTGAAGGAACTTCGAATCCGAGGAGGTGGGCCAAGGACGATAGCAGTCCGGGGACCACCGCCAGTAGAACGATGGCTATTCCCACGAGAATCCACAGCGCGGCGTATTTTTCTCGCAGTTTGCCGCCGCGCAGCAGCGTGAAGACAAAAGCGACAACGAGGGCGGCGATGAGGAGGTAGAAGAGCTGGGACATAGTCACTCCCCCTTCTGGGCGGCTGTTGTCGACTCACGCCCCGCTCGGATAATGGGCCGGCGGGTCAGCGCGATGAACAGTGCGAACATGCTTCTGATGAGGTATACGGCAGCCTTCCAGGGATTGTTGGAAGGCGCGCCTGCTTGTCTAGGCCTCATGTCCACACCGACTTGATTCACGGTCAGTCCCGAGCGCACAGCGATGACCAGCGAGTCAATTGTGTCCCCCAAGTACTCGGCCGGATAGTGGAGGCAGTACTGGTCGATCGCGATCGCATCCGCCGCACGGAAGCCGCTGGTGACATCGGTTAGCCTGGTATGCGCAATCCGTCCGATAATGGTGGCGAGCATCACCATCGCCCAGCGCCTTGGCCCGCGTACCCGGTATGTTCCGGTCTTGGTGAAACGTGCTCCGATGGAGATGTTCGAGTGCTCGAGCCCAGCGAGTACCCGATTGATGTCACGAGGATCGTGCTGGCCATCCGCGTCGACTTGGATGGCTCTGGTGTAACCGAAACGGCGGGCGAACTTGTATCCGGTCCGCATCGCCCCGCCGACGCCGAGGTTATAGGGCAGATCGAGGACGTGAGCTCCGGCCTCTTGGGCGATCTGCGAGGTGCGATCGGTAGAGCCGTCGTTGACGACGAGCAGGTCGTAGTCCGGGACGATCCGGCGTAGTTCGCTAATGGTCCCACCAATCACGTCCTCTTCATTCCATGCCGGCATGATTACCAGCGTGCTGGGGAATTGGGTGGGCATGGCAACTCCTGCTGAGCGAGATTTTTGTACGACTACGTTAGCAATTGGCTGAGATGTCTCGGAAACGACTCGCCTGCGCGGTTCGGCCTCTTGCGGTGGAGCATTCGCGGCCTCACTGTCCGGGTGCGGGCGGCTTGCCGCTGGGCCCGTCAGCGCCGCTCGCGCTCGAGCAGGCCGAGCAGGTACTGACCGTAGCCGGACTTGACCAGCGGTTCGGCGCGCTCGCGCAGGCCGTCGTCGTCGATGAAGCCCATGCGCCAGGCGACCTCCTCCGGGCAGCCGATGTTCAGCCCCTGCCGGTGCTGGACCGTGCGCACGAAGCTGGTGGCGTCGGCCAGCGAGTCGAAGGTGCCGGTGTCCAGCCAGGCGGTGCCGCGGGGGAGCACCTCCACGGTCAGTCGCCCGGCGTTCAGGTAGGTGCGGTTGATGTCGGTGATCTCGTACTCGCCGCGCGCGGAGGGAGCGAGGTTCTTGGCGATCTCAACCACATCATTGTCGTAGAAGTACAGCCCGGGAACGGCGTAGTCCGACTTGGGGCGGGTGGGCTTCTCCTCGATGGACACGGCCTTGAAGTCGGCGTCGAACTCCACCACACCGTAGGCCGTTGGGTCGGCGACCTGGTAGGCGTACACGACGCCGCCGTCGGGGTTGGTGTGGCGGCGCAGGCGCGTGCCCATGCCAGGGCCGTAGAAGATGTTGTCACCCAGCACCAGGGCGGCCGGCTGGTCGCCGATGAAGTCCGCCCCCAGCACGAAGGCCTGCGCCAGACCGTTGGGAACCTCCTGCACCGTGTAGGACAGGTTCACGCCCAGCTGGGAGCCGTCGCCCAGCAGCCGGTGGAAGCTGGGCGCATCGTGCGGGGTGGTGATGACCAGCACGTCCTGGATGCCGGCGAGCATCAGCGTGCTCAGCGGGTAGTAGATCATCGGCTTGTCGTACACCGGCACCAGCTGCTTGGAGGTGCCCAGGGTGATGGGGTTCAGTCGGGTGCCGGAGCCGCCGGCCAGGATGATGCCTCGCATGGGCACAGTCTGGACCATGCACACCCCATTTCGTCGCAATTGGGGCGGCCGGGTTTTTGCGGTACTGTCCGACGGGGCCCGGAAGAAGACGAGTGCCGGGCTTACCTGGTACCGCCCGGGGCGGGTCGCCGAGGGGGCGGCTGGGAGCGAGTAGCCGTGAGCGCCGCTGGAAGCGTGTAGCCCTGAGCCGTCGCGAGTCCCGGGGCGGGGCGTCGCCGGCGTCATGACCGGAGGCGGCCGCAGCTTCCGTTACCGTTGGCCTTCATGGAACGTCTTGACGGTGCGCGGCAGCGCTACGACTGGGGCTCGCCCGAGGCCATACCCGAGTATCTCGGCATCCACGAGGACGGCCAACCCTGGGCCGAGCAGTGGTACGGCGCTCACCCCGCCGGGCCCACCCGCGTGGGTGACCGCACCCTGGCCGCACTCATCGACTCCGACCCGCAGCGCCTGCTCGGGGAGGATGTGGTGCGGCGCTTCGGCCCCAAGCTGCCCTTCCTCCTCAAGTTCATCGCTCCCGCCCGCGTACTCTCCCTGCAGGTGCACCCCTCGCTGGAACAGGCGGTCGAGGGCTACGAGCTGGAGAACGAGGCCGGTGTTCCCCTGGATAGTCCGATGCGTAACTACAAGGACGCCAACCACAAGCCGGAGATGGTGTTGGCGCTGACCCACTTCGAGGCGGTCGCCGGCTTTCGGGCGCCGCGGCGGGCCGCCGAGGTACTGGCCGAGCTGCGCTCCCCGTTGGCTCGGCGCATGCGTCGCACCCTGCGGCTGAATCCGACCCGCTTCGGGATCCGGCAGGTGTTCACCGACCTCGTCTCCGCCTCCACCCGGCCCGCGCCGGCGGAGATCGCCGAACTGGTGGAGGAGATAGATGCCCGGCTCACCGCCGGAGACTCGCCGTCGCGGCGGGTTGACTCCAATGTGATCAGCATGTGGCGGTCCTTCCCCGGCGATCCGGGCGTGGCCGCGGCGCTGCTGCTCAACCCCGTCACCCTGCGGCCGGGCGAGGCCCTGTTCGTGCCCGCGGGCAGCGTCCACGCCTACATCTCAGGCATGGGCATCGAGGTGATGGCCTCCTCCGACAATGTGCTGCGCGCCGGGCTGACCACCAAGCACGTGGACGTGCCGGAGATGCTGGCCTGTGTGGACTATGTGGCGGCGCCCCCGGTGCGTCCCGCCCCCGAGTACCTGTCCCGGGCGACCCGCGCCTATTACGTGCCCGTGGACGACTTCGAGCTGCTTGTGACCACCGTGGTCCCCTCCGACGGGCGCGTGCAAGTGCCCGGCCGAGGGCCGCGGATTGTGCTGGCGACCGAGGGGAGTACGACGGTCACCACGCCTGCCGGGCAGGCGCCGCTGGTGCGCGGACAGGCGCTGTTCGTCGGCGCCGACGAACGCACCCTGGCGGTCGAGGGGGAGGGGACCGTCGTCCAGGCCGACGTGCCCTAGTCGGTGTCGGTTCTGGCGTGGCGCCGGGCGCTCTTGGGGGTAATCGGCTGGAAGCGCCGTGCCGCAATGACCGGTCTCGGTGCAGCTTCGACCTGCCTCGGCGGCTGGGCGGTTAGGTGCCCTCCTGGCGGGCGGCCGTCTGGGTGAGCTCGGCGTCCGCGTCGGGCGAGACGAGCACCGCGGTCAGCCCGTTGCGCCAGGCGGCGAGCACGCCGCGCATCGCCTCCAGGGCGGTGTCGGAGCGCACCAGTGCGGCTCGCGGCCGCGTCCCGGCTGCGGAGGCGTGCTCCGCGGCGCCGGGGGCGTCGGTCGGGTTTGACGACTCGGCCAGCCCCGCGACCAGGGCGGCGCGCGAGATCCCTGCGGGCGTGCCCGAGGCTTGCGTCGCATCAGCCCGGAAAGCGGTGCGGGCGCCATCGACGGCCGGTGCGGTGAAGGAGTCCGCGTAGCCCATGACATCGGCTACGCCATCGAGCACCAGCGGCGGCAGTTCGCCCGGCCAGCGCATGGCCAGGGCGGCGCGCGGCACCAGCACCTGCAGCTGCGCATCCGCATCCAGCTCCTCCGGGGTGAAAGCCACCGACACGTCGGCGGGGGCGTCGAAGGTCACCGTCCCACCTGCGAGCCAGGTGCCGCAGCACCAGGTCACCGTGCGCCAGTGCGCCCCCAGGCTCAGTTGCACAAGCGGGTACGCCTCGGCGCCCACGGCCGGGGCCTCCTCGGCGAGCAGATGAGCGATCTTGCATTGCCACATGTTCAGCACCCGCCCGGTCAGTTCCACTCGCTCGCCCGGCGCGTACCACACGAGCCAGGCGCGGTCGGCGTCCGCCGCCGTGGGGAGCAGGTCGGCAAGAGGGTCATGCGGGTGGGTGGTGTTGCGGATCACGGCACAGATCTAAGCAGAGGCGTGGGGTCGCTGCCGTGGCGCGGCGTTCTCGCCGCTGATTGCCGTGAGGCTGTCGCCGTGGGGCGTCTTGCGCTCCCGGAGAATCGGCTGTGAGCCACGTCACGATACGTAAAAGTTCAGCCTTATAACGGCGTGTCTGCGCCGGTCTGCGTGCCGTCGCAATTAAGTGAACTTCTCTGCCGCGGCTTGACTCACGGCGGCTCACACCCGTGTAATTCTACGTGAACATCGTCCGCATCCTGAAGGGAAGCCATCGTGTGGAACATCCTCGGCGACGGGCCGCTTGAGCGGTCCGACGACGCCGACGACGAGGCGCTCCTCCTTCTGCTCGGCGACGACGATCCAGACGAAGGCCCCCTGGCCTGGCAGGAGCGCGCGCTGTGCGCTCAGACCGACCCCGAGGCCTTCTTCCCTGAGAAGGGAGGTTCCACGCGCGAAGCCAAGCGCGTGTGTGCCTCTTGCGAAGTCCGTGAGGAATGCCTGGAGTACGCCCTGGCCAACGATGAGCGCTTCGGGATTTGGGGAGGATTGTCCGAGCGCGAGCGCCGCAAGCTCAAACGGCGCGCGGTATGAGCCAGGCGGGAAGCGCCGCCCAGCAACCTGCACCCGGCGGGGTCCTCGCGGTCCTCGTCTCAGCCGGGGTCACCCCCTACTTGCCTGAAACCCTGCATGCCCTGGCCGGCCAAACCGTCGCTCCCGACGTACTGCTGATCGTCGACGTCGCCTCTCGCGCCAATGGACTCGGTGACGGTACACCCATCGAGGAGGCCGTGGTCGAATCCGGTACCGACGCGGTCACCGCTGTACGCGTGGTACACGTACCCGAGGCCGCCGGTTTCGGCGACGCCGTCGGACGCGGCCTGACCAAGTACGCCGAGCTGATCGCCAAGGGCAACCGCAAGCGCCGCCGTCACCGCGACCACTTCACGGGGTCGCGCCAGACGGACCGGCCGGACGCGACCACCGGCGCCGTTACCACCGCCTCCGGGCAGCTGACCGGCCCCACCGGCGCCATGTCGCCGATCTCCGATACCGAGATCTACCGTGCCACCGAGGTCGACGCACCGGCCGCCCAGCCCACCGAGGGCTCCTGGCTGTGGCTGTTGCACGACGACTCCGCCCCCGATCCCGACTGCCTGGCGGCGCTGCTCGCCGCCGTACGCACGGCCCGCTCCATTGCCCTGGCCGGGCCCAAGCAGGTCGACTGGGAACGGCCCCACGAACTGCTCGAGGTGGGCCTGCGCACCACCGCATCCGCCCGCCGCGCCAACGACGTCGTCGAGGGGGAGGTAGACCAGGGCCAACACGACGACCGCACGGACATGCTTGCCGTCGGCACCGCCGGGGCGCTGATCGACCGCGCCGTCTGGGACCAGCTCGGGGGCATCTCACCGGCGTTCCCGCTCTTCGACGACGGCCTGGAGCTGTCCCGCGCCGTGCGCCTGGCCGGCCACCGCGTCGTCGTGGTGCCCGACGCCGTCCTGCGCCACCGCCGCGCCAGCTACCTCGGCCTGCGCCCCGCCCAACAGCCCCACGGCCCGCACCGCGTCCCTGGTCACGCCGACCAGAGCGATACGCCTCCGACCGTCGCCGTCCCCGAACCCGATCCGGACCGCTCCTTCCGCGCCCGGCGCAGCGCGCAGCTGACCGCATGGGCGACCTTCTCGGCCCGTCCCTTGCCGTTGCTGCTGGCCTGGATCGTCCTGCTCGGGCTGGCCCGTGCCGCCTGGCGGCTGCTGACCAAGGCACCCGCGCTGGCCCGTGACGAGTTGGCCGCCGCCCTCGCCGTCGCTCGCAGCGGCGCCGCGATCCGGCGCGGCCGCAGGCGGCTCGCCGCGCACCAGGACGTGCGTCGCACCGTACTGTCCGAGCTGTACGTCAGCGCCGCCGACATCCGTGCCGCCCGCCGCGACCGGCGGCGCCAGGAGCGCGAGCGCGCCGCCCGTGAGGCCGCCCGCAGCGAGTTGGAACTGCGTGAGTTGGCCGCCCTGACCCGGCGGCGGCGCCTCGTCCTGGCCGGCGTACTGATCGTGGCGGGAGCCTTCGCTGCTGTCGGGTTGTCGCAGGTCCTGGTCGCCCGCACCGTGACCGGTGGCGCCCTGCCCGGCCTGGGGGGCAGCGGGCGCGACCTGTGGGACGCCGCCTGGTCCACCTGGGTCGGCTCCGGAGACGGCTATCCCGCCGCCTTGAGTCCACTGCTGGCCACCCTGGCCCTGCCGGTGGCGGTCGGCTCCTGGGTCGGCCTCGACGGTGACGCCCTGGTGCATATCCTGCTGGTGCTGGCCGTCCCCCTGGCGGCGCTCGGCGCCTGGTACGCCGCCGGCACCGTGACCCGCCGCAACCCGCTGCGCGCCTGGGCGGCGCTCGTGTGGGCGCTGGCCCCGGGGCTGCTGCTGGCCGTCGGACAGGGGCGGCTCACCGCCGTCATCGTGCACCTGACGCTGCCGTGGGCGTTGACGGCGCTCGCACGCGCCGTGGGGGCGGATCGGCGCGACGTGGTCCTGTCCGGGATGGTGGGCGCGCACCACGCCACCCAGGCGGAGAAGGCCGAGCTCGACCGCTTCGCCGCCGCCCGCATTGAGGACCTGGCCGAGCTGGCCGACGACGACCCCGCGGCCCCTCAGGAGGCGCAGGACCAACTGGCGGAGGTTGCCGACGCTTCCGAGGCGGACGCCCTCGCCGCATCGGAGGCGTCCGCGGACGCCGAGCCGCCGGCAACAGACGCTGCCGCCGCTGAGTCCGTCGAGGTGCCCGAGGCCGCCGGCCCGCCGCTGCCCTTGCCGGAGCGCTACGGCCCCGGCTCACCCACGGCCGCCGCGGCGGCGGGACTGCTGCTCAGCCTGATCGTGGCCGCCGCCCCCGCCACCGCCGCGCTTATCCTCGTCGGCCTGATTGTGCTGACGGCATGCATGCGCCGCAGCGCGCCGCGCCTGCTACTGACGCTCGTACCGGTCGCGGCCACCGCCACCCCCGCCTGGTGGCGCGCCGCGCGCCTGGCCCAGGCCGGTGACGTGGACGACGGCGTGCACTATCTGCTCACCGACACCGGCCTGCCCGCTGCCGTCGCCCCTCCCAGCACCATCGAAACCCTCCTGGGCATGCCGCAAGACGTCGAGTCCCTGATCGCCGACCCGAACCTTGCGTTGACCGCCAAGGCCCTACTCGCCATCGTCCCAGTCGCGGCGGTCTTCGGCTTGCTGACCGGTGGGCGCCGCGGCAACTGTGCCCGCGCCGGTTTCCTCATGGCACTGGGCGGGCTGGCCCTGGCCGCCGCCGGGACGCGCGTCATCGTCGCCGTCGGCACCCAAACCGACGGCACCGGCTCCGTCACCGTAGCCGCCTGGGCCGGCACCGGCGTCTCCTTCGCCCTTGCCGGCCTGCTCACCGCCGCCCTGGCCGCCGGCGACGCCGCATATGCGGCCCTGCCCGCCCACGCTCCCGGCTGGAGGCGCTGGGCGCGCGTCGGGCTGGTGGGCGCCGGTGTCATCGCCGTCGCCGCCCCATTGAGCGTGGGCGGGGCCTGGGCCCTGGCGGCCCACGCCTCCACCGCCACCGGCACCGACGCCGATGTGATGGCCCTGCGGCCCGCCGGCAGCCGCATCCCGCTGATCGCCGCTGAGATCCAGTCCTCCGACACCGCCGGACGCGTACTGATCCTGTCGGGAGGCGACTCCGGACTGCGCGTGCGCATCTGGCGCGGGGACGGCACCCAGCTGACCGACGTGACTCCCGACGTCCTGACAACCCAGCTCGCCATGCGCATGGCGTCCGGAACCACCGCGGCCGCAAGCCCCGCGCCGGCCACGACCGCGGCAGACGACCCGCTCACCACCACCCTGACCGACCCGGCCGACGCCGAACTCGCCGACCTGGTGGTGCGCGCCGCCGCCGGCCAGGACGAGGACGTGGCCGACGCCCTGGCGGCCCACGGCATCGCCGTCGTGCTGCTGACCGACGCCGCCGGCGACGAACTGACCGCCTCCACCCGCGCCGGCCTGGAGTCCACCCCCGGCCTGGAACAACTCGCCCGCACCGACTCCGGCACCTCCTGGCGCGTCGCCCCCGCCGCCGCCCCCGAATCGGCCCGGGCCGTACTGCAGGCCGCCGACGGCACCGCCACCACCATCCCCGCCAACGCCACCGGAGCCACGGCCGTCCGCACCGCCCTTCAGGCGGGCACCGGCAGGCGCGTGCTCATGCTCGCCGAGCGCAACGACGGTGCCTGGCGGGCCACCCTGAATGGCGAGCCACTTGCGGCCACCACCGTGCCCGACGCCGCCGGCCGCTGGCGCACCGCCTTCATCGTCCCCGCCGACGGCGGCGAACTCGTGGTCACTCACGGCACCACCCTCGGCGCGATCGCCGCTCGCGGCATCCCCGTCATCTGGGTCATCACCGCCCTGTTCGCCCTGCCCCTGCGCCGCAGGAGGCGCACCGTATGAGCCTTCCCCATCGCAAACTCTTCGCCATCGCCGGGCGCGTCGCCTCCGCGCTCCTGCTGCTGGCCGCGGTCCTCGCCCTGACCTGGTGGGGGACCGGCAGTCCGCGCGCGACCAGCCAGAACGTAACCGCCACCGCGGTGCCCGCCCCTGCCGCCGACGTCGTCTACGCCTGTCCCGCAGCCCCGAACAACACCATCGGCGGCATTGACCTCGACGAGCCCACGGCATCCACCACCATCACCGCACTCGACGCCGACTCCACCCTCACCTACGGCTCGGAGTCGCTCGAGGACGCCACCACCACCTTCGATACCGCCGACGGCGGCATCCTGACGGTGCGGGCCCCCGGCGGCCAAGCCACCGGCGCCGTCGGCACGGTCACCACCCTGACCGCCGGCGGCGACCTGCGCGGCCTGAGCGCCGCCCCCTGTGCCGCCCCCGCCTCCGTCGCCTGGATCGTCGGCGGCTCGGCCGCCGTCGGCTCCTCCTCCGAGTTGCGGCTGACCAACCCCGGACTGACCACGGTTACCGCCACCATCCACCTGTACGGCTCCACCGGTGAGCTCACCCTGCCATCCTCCGGGCAGGTGGCCGTCGGCGCCGGTGAGATCGTCGGCGTGCTGCTCGAGGCCGCCGGGGCGGCGGACGACCGCCTGGCGCTGAGCGTGGAGGCGGACGGGGGCGTGCTCATTCCGGCCCTGGTCACCGAGTCCCTCGACGGTGAGACCCCCGCCGGCGTCGACACGCTCACCGCCGGCGCCGCTCCCGCCACCGACCTGACCATCCCCGGAGTCGTGCTCGTGGAGGCCGCCGCGCAGGGGGAGACGGAGGCCGACGGCGCCGACTCCTCCGACTCTCCGGCCGTGCGCGTGGTCAACCCCGCCGAGGCCCCCGCCACCGTGTCGATCTCTCTGATCGGCGCCGACGGCGAGGAGGACCTGCCGGGCGCCACCGCCGTGACCGTCGACCCGGGCGCCGTCTTCGACATCTCCCTGGCGGGCGTGGACCCCGGCGCCTACGCCGTGCACGTGACCTCGGACGCGACAGTGGGCGCGGCCGTCAAGCTTGTGCGCAGCGCGGGGGAGTACCCCGACCGCTCCGGCGCCCTCGCCCACGACACGGCCTGGGTGCAGGCCGCCGCCGACGCCGCGGGCTCCACCCTCGCCCTGCCCCGCGAGGGCGGTCTGGACACCACTGTGGTGCTGACCAACTCCGGGGCAGCCGACGCCACCGTCAGCCTGACCTCGGCGGATGGGGAGTGGACCGACGAGGTCACGGTCCCCGCCACCACCACGCTCACCCCCAGGGTTCCCGACGAGGTGTCGGCGCTGGTGATCACCGGGGCCGGCGGGCAGCAGGTCTCCGCGGCCGCCGTCGTCACCACCGAGGTTTCCGGCGACGTGCCGGGCACGCTCATCTCCGTGCTTCCCACCGTGCCCGACGCCGCCGCCCAGTCCTCCCGCAACCTCCGGCTGTACTGACCCTGTCCCGGCTCTGTCCCGCACTCTGTACCGGCCTGCGAGGCCATCGTGACGGCGTCGTGGGCACGCCCGGAACCGTCTCGTATACGACTTCCCCACAAAGACACGCGTTTTGGAGGTTTGCATGTGCGCAGCGCCCTGTGATGTCTCAGGACATCGGTGACAGTTCTGCCTCAGGAC
>NZ_LK995502.1:0-747 GCF_900002405.1 Actinomyces succiniciruminis
GAACCCACCGTGGAACCCACCACCGAACCCACAGAGGAACCCACCACCGAGCCCACGGTCGAACCCAGCGCCGGAACCACGCCCGGAGTGACGGCACCCTCACCCGGCAAGCCGTCCGGCCCGGCCGCGAAGACGACCTCGCACGCGAAGCTCGCCAAGACCGGCGCAGGGACCACCTCGCTTGCGGCGGTCCCCGCCACGCATATATGCGCTTGAGCGACTTCTGCGCACCTGGACCAACCGGCACCTGCCTCATCCGCGCGAAAATGCTCAGGCGGAACGCCTGCACCGCGGCGTCCGGCGCCGCCGTATCCGATAATCGCTCCATGCCCACCTCGCCGATCATGCACACCGGCCCCGCCGAGCAACTGCTCACCGACCTCGTGGAACGTCTGGCCGCTCGCCTACGCAGCGCCACGGTCGGGAGCACAGCCGACCACCCCGGTCGCCTCGACGGCGTCGACGACGGCGACGGCCGCATCGTCGTCGGGCTGACCGGGGCGCCCGGGTCGGGCAAGTCCACGCTCGTGGCAGCCCTGGAGGAGCGACTACGGGAGCGTGGCCTGCTCGCGGGCATCGTGCCCATGGACGGGTTCCACATGTCCAACGCGGTCCTGGATGCGCTCGATCGCCACGGCCGCAAGGGCGCCCCGGACACCTTCGACGTCGCCGGTTACCTGTCGGTCCTCGACCGGGTGCGCGCGCCCGCCTGTGCGGACGTGTTGGCTCCGGTGTACCGGCGGGACC
>NZ_LK995502.1:853-5311 GCF_900002405.1 Actinomyces succiniciruminis
GGCGGGACCTGCACGAGCCGGTGGCGGCGGGGACGCTGGTACACGGGCCGGGCGTCGTGCTCACCGAGGGCAACTACCTGGCACTGGACTCCGGCGGCTGGGAGGACATCCGTGCCCGGATCGACCTGCTCGTTCTCCTCGACGTTCCCGAGACGGAACTGGTGCGTCGCCTGGTGGCCCGGCACCAGAGCTTCGGCCGCAGTGCCGCCGACGCCGCGCACTGGGTCCGCACCGTGGACGTGCCCAACGCCCGCCTGGTGACGGCCTGCGCGCACCGCTGCGATGAGATCTGGCGACTGGAGCCAGCCGAAGCGGTGGACGCCTGAGCCGGCGCGGCCGCGCCTCAGCCATTCCCCAGACGCTCCCCCGTATGCGGTCGGCGCCTTGCCGCCCACTTGTGCGCCCGCATCGAGTCCACCCCCATCCGGGGTCAATAGCCTCGCCGCAGCGATGCCTGGAACGTCGGGCGTCCGCCGCAGAAGGAGGAGCATTCCAATGACCCACTTCAAGATGAAGGCACTGCTGACCACGTCCGCACTGGTCGCGGTGACCGCCGCCGTCGGCACCGCCGCCTCCGACCCGGGCGGCGAGTACTACAAGAAACTCAAGAAGCCGGACTGGAATCCACCGAATGTGGCTTTCCCAATCGCCTGGACCACGCTGTACACGGATATCGCCTTGACCACCGGGCTCACCCTGGCCGATCTGTGGGAGGCGGGGGAACTCACGGGCACCAGCAAGGAGGCCAAGCGCTTCCTGACGGCTCTGGTCGCGAACCTCGCACTCAACGGTGGCTGGAGTTGGGCCTTCTTCCGGGCCCAGCAGCCGATGCTCTCCGCCGCCTGGGCCGGGGTGCTCGCCGCCAGTTCGGCGGATCTGACTCGCCGCGTCTCCAAGGTCAGCAAGATGCGCGGCATCGCCCTGGCGCCGTACCCGGCCTGGACCGCCTTCGCCACCGCCCTGTCCTGCGCCGTCTGGAAGCTGAACGACTGAGCCGCCGCGCCCCACGACGACGTCGAGCGGGGCTCCCGGGGAGGCCGGCCCGTCTCAGGCGTCTCGGCATTACCGCGCGGAGACGATCTCGACGCGGGCGATCCGGCGGCCGTCCATGGCCACCACCCGCAGGCGCAGACCGTCCCAGGCGACGACGTCGTCGGCGCGCGGCATCCGCCCCAGTTCGAGCATCATGAAGCCGCCGAGGGTGTCGAAGGGGCCGGAGGGCAGTTCGCGCCCCAGCGCCCGGGCCACCTCGGCGCGGGTGGCCAGACCGCCGATGACAGTGGCGTCACCGCGGCGTATGACGGCGGGCTCCTCGCGGTCGTACTCGTCCGTTATCTGCCCGGCGAACTCCTCCACGAGGTCTTCCAGGGTGACGATCCCGTCCGTGCCCCCATACTCGTCCACCACCAGGGCGATGTGGGCGCGGGCCGCGCGCATCTGGGTGAGCGCGGACACCATGGGCACGCTCGCCGGCAGCAGCAGAAGCTCTCGGGCCAGCGCGTCGACGGTCAGCGAATCGTCGGCGGGCGCGATCAGGTCCCGCAGGTGCACATAGCCGACGACGTCGTCGTCATCCCGGCCCCGGCGCACCGGGTAGCGGGAGTGCTCCAGCCCGGCCAGGGAGGCGCGCGCCTGTGCGACGGACAGGTTCGCACCGACGAACTCAACCTCGGTGCGCGGTGTCATCGCTTCCGCGACCGTCCGCTCACCCACCGCCAGCAGGTCCAGCACCATGCGCCGCTCCTCGGCTCCGAGACTCTCCTGGGCCTGCACCAGGGCGCGCAACTCCCCCAGTCCGACGGACTCCTCCCGCGCGGCCGGGTTGCAACCCAACCCCCGCAACAGGGCGTTCGTGGACACGCCCAGCAGCCAGATCACCGGCCGCAGCGCGGTGGTGATGGCCGCGAGCGGGCGGGCCGCCAGCAGCGCCACGGTCTGGGCCGACTGCATGGCAATCCGCTTGGGCACCAGCTCTCCTACCACCACCGACAGGTAGGCGATCAGCAGCGTGACGACGACGAATGCGATAGACGCGGCCGCCGCTCGTCCGACGCCTAATGCGCTCAGAGCGGGTGCCAACGCGGGCGCGATCTGCGCCGCCCCGAAGGAGGGAGAGAAGAAGCCGGCGATGGTCACGCCCACCTGGACGGCGGACAGGAACTGGTTGGAGTCGGCGGTGAGCCGCTTGACGGTCCTCCCGGCGCCGCCCCGCCCGGCCAACTCCTCGATCTGGGTGGGCCGCAGAGACACCAGCGCCATTTCGGCGGCGGAGAAGCAGGCGCCGACGAGGATGAACAGTACTACCAGCAGGCAGTTGCGCAGCAATGGGTCCACGCTCGCAATTGTTGCGACGTCGGCTGCGGAGTTTCTGCCGACTCCCCCAATGGCCGCCAATAGGTTGCTTGAATCGCCATGAGTCACCGCTTCGACCCGGCGTTTTCTGATCGCACACATTAAAACACATGACAGTAGCCTCAAACAGCTCTTAGTCGCGGCCAGGAAAACCATACGAGTTGCCTGAACGGGGCTCAAAACCCGGTGAGTTAGCGGGGTCGGAGCTGTTTACTTTCCTCGTCAACGATCCCCCAGCGGGATCACCAACCACTACCAGGCAGGAGTCAGCATCATGACCGCGCACAATTTCATCGTGGTGACCTTCGCGGAGTCCAGTAAGGCATATGAGGCGCTCAGCGACATCCGCCAGGCCGCGCAGGCGAACAGAATCGTCGTACCGGCGGCCATTATTGCCGAACGGGAGCCGGACGGGCACCTGCATTTGGCCGAGGGAGAGGACGCCCGCATCGGTGACGGCGCCTTCTCCGGCGGGCTCATCGGCATGGTCGTCGGCATTCTGGGCGGGCCGCTGGGAATGCTGTTGGGCTGGGGCGCCGGCGCCCTGGCGGGAGGCTTCGTCGACGTCGAACGGGTCAACCGTGCCGAGACCGCCATCGGGGAGTTCAGCTCACGCCTGCCCGCGGGCACGACGGCGATCTTCGCGGAGGCCCGCGAGTACGCGCCCGAGGTGCTGGACGGGCTGGTCGCCCCGCTCGACGGCGTGGTGGTGCGGCGCCCCGCGGAAGAGGTACTGGCGGAGTTGGAGGCCGCGCAGGAGGCAGCCAAGGCCGCCCACCGCGAGGCGACGCGGGTGATGCGCGAGGAGCGGCGCCAGGAGCGCAGGGAGAACTGGGACGAGCGCATCGCACGCCTCAAGGAACGCTTCCACCGCAAGGGCTGAAGCCCGGCCGACGGCCGACTCACGACCTGTGCCGCCCGCGGCGAGCGCGCCCCTGCTCTACCTTCCGAAGGGCAGGGGCGCCAGTCCGCGCACGCCCGGCGCGACGGCGAAGATCGACCCGGCGGCCGGCTCGACGTCGTCGGGCAGGTCCTCGCGGGAGGTGGTGATGAACAGGGTCGCGTAGTCGTCGCCACCGAAGGTGCAGGCGGTCACTTGCCGCACCGGGAGCTCGACGACGGCGTCCAGGGCGCCGTCGGGGGCGTAACGGTGCACGGCCGCACCACCGTTCAGAGCGACCCACACCCCGCCGTCGGCGTCCACACAGAGGCCGTCCGGGTGTCCGGCGGCGGGGTCGATAGACACGAAGGGGCGCGGGTCGGTCAGGCCACCGCGGTCGGCGTCGTCGGGCCGGTAGTCCATGGTGACGACGGTGCCGGTGGGCGTGTCCGTCCAGTAGGTGGTGCCGCCGTCGGGGGAGAAGCCGAGTCCGTTGCAAATGGTGGCGCCACCCCAGGCGCGGACGGGGGCGGCGCCCGGGCCGTCCCACCGGTACATGGTGGCGCCGCCGGGCGTCTTCGCATACGGCATGGTGCCGATCCAGAAGCGGCCGCCCGGGTCGCAGCCGCCCTCGTTGGTGCGCACGGCCGGGTCGGTGAACAGCGTGGCCGCGGGGGCGAGGTCGGCCAGATCCTCGCGGCGGGACAGGGAGATCCCGTGCTCCGTGGCGACGATTGCGCCGCCGCCGACGCGGGGCCGGATCACCGAGGCGACGGCGGAGCCGACGGGTAGACGGCGGTGCCCGCCCGGGGCGGCCTCGTCCAGTTCGACGACGGCGCCGGCGAGCATGTCCACGAAGCGGAGTCGGCCGGTGGCCTCCCACCAGCAGGGTCCCTCGGCGTGATAGGCGATGGAGTCGGTGATGCGTTGCGCTCGCATGGGGTAAGGCTATGCGCGGACGACGGGCCTGTCGGCAGGGCGCGAGGCGAGATATCAAGGCGCAAAGCGACGCACACGGACAGCGCCGCCGTGCGAAGCGCGCCGCACGGGGTGCAAAAGCGCGCCGGCACTGGGCCACCGCGCGGGGCACGTCCGCCGGTTGGACTGCGGCGCCGTCGGGGCACGGCGGGGCCTACCGTGAAGGCGGATACCCACTCCGCATCTCGCCTTCCGAGGATCCCATGACTCCCTCTGCCAATGACGCCGGCACGCGGCCCGCGCCGCCC
>NZ_LK995503.1 GCF_900002405.1 Actinomyces succiniciruminis
CGGTTCGTACACCTACCCCACGAACCGTCGTCGGATGTGCCGAATCGTCGACCGCAACGTACGAACCGTCGCGCCCGGTTCAGCGCGCACGCACCTCACCAACGGGGACACGCAAGCCAACTATGATCCGACCTGCCGCTGCCCATAATCCCACCGCGCCCTCAAACACGAAGAGCCGGGAACCCTCGTACCGTCCAGGAGCGTGCGCGAGGTCACCGACACCCGCCTGCGGCACCCCAGGCACCGATAAGCACCCGCCCGGCCCGTTCCAGCAGCCCCGCCGCCGCACCACGGGCATACGAAACCATGCGGCCAGCGCAGCCAGTCCAGGTAGTCACGGCACGCGTCATCATCAGCGAACCACGCGCGCATCTGGGCGATATCCCGAGGATAGTCCACGCCCGCCACAAGCTCGCCAGCCGGCACAACCCGAGTATCGTCAGCCACGACGACCACCCCTCACCTGGTGTCGTCCACACCCCCGGCTGTTGGCGCAGCGCGGGGGCCTTCAACACCCAGACACTACCCGCCCAAACCCACCCCACCCATTGGCAACGAAATGAAGACCCCTTTTGATTTAATCGTCGATGGAAGAAAGTGCTGCTTTTTCGGCATGAATCAATGTGGTATCGAAAACAGGTAAGTCGGTGTCCTCTTGCTGAACAAGCAGTCCTATTTCCGTGCAGCCGAGAATCATGCCCTGCGCACCTTTATCTGCTAACTTTTCGATGATAGCAAGATACTTGGTTTTCGACTCCTGACGGATATTCCCTAAACAAAGCTCGTTGTAAATGATGGAGTTGACAGTTTCTACGTCTTCTTCATTCGGAATTAGCACATCAATTCCCGCTTCTATTAGCTTTGCTTTATAGAACTCCTGTGTCATTGTGTATTTTGTTCCCAACAGCCCAACGGTAGTGATTCCTCGCTCTTTTAGCTTATCCGCCGTCGCTTCCGCAATATGAATAATTGGGGTGGAAATGTGCTCGCTCATTTGTGGGGCAACCTTGTGCATGGTATTCGTGCAAATAACGATAAAGTCGGCTCCCGCCTTTTCCAGCCGTACCGCCGCATCAGACAATATCACGGCACTCTTATCCCACTCACCGCTTGCCTGATACTTTTCAATTTCATCAAAGTCTACGCTGTACAATAGAATTTTCGCGGAATGAAGTCCACCAAGTTCCCTCCTAATCGTTTCGTTAATTACTTGATAATACGTAACAGTGCTCTCCCAACTCATTCCGCCAATCAGGCCTATCGTTTTCATGCTAACCTCCTACAATTCCCAGCGCATTTATAATAGCAGAGCTCATATAAATGCCGCTTCGTTTCGGTACTCGCCTTGCTTAGATGACTAAACGATAACCATACTGTGTCATGTGGAAAAGTCGGTGTCAAGACTCGCCAGTCTTTGTGCCGTTGCCCCAATCGCAACCCGTACATCTTAACCAGCTAACGTCCCACCAGCACCACACGCCACACCAACGCCACACGCCCCGCCGGCCCCGGACGCCCCACAGAAGACCACCGTGAGCACCCATCACCCCGCCCTGCGTCTACTACGCCACCTCACCGTTGACAACGCCAGTTAACGCTCTGCTGAACGGCTCAGAGGCATACAGCAGACGACTAAGCGGCGCAGCAGACCGCAGACCGGCGTAACAAAATGCACCCGAATCCCGTAAGGCGCCCTCCGGCCCCAGGACATTCATTCCTTGACCGCGCCCGAGGTCGTGTCCATGATCCGGCGCTGGAAGACGAAGAAGAGTACCGCTACCGGCACCGTCATAATTAGGGCGGCGCCTAATTTCAGCGGGTACTGATTGCCCTGCCCCAGGCTGCCGGCGCTCAGCTGCGCCACGCCCTTGGTCAGGGTGACCAGTCCGGAAGAACGCGACGCCACGATGAAATGGCTCAGCTCGTTCCACGATCCCTGGAAGGACAGAATGGTGATGGTGACAAGGCTGGGCACGCTCATGGGCAGCACGATCGAGAAGAAGATCCTCCAGGTGCCCGCCCCGTCCACGCGGGCCTGCTCCTCCACCGAGGCGGGAATCGACTCGAAGAAGCCCTTCATGATGAACACCCCCGCGGCGTCACAAAGCAGGGGAACGATCAGCCCCGACCAGGAGTCGTACATCGACAGCTGATTGATGACGAGGAACTTCGGAATCAGCAATACCACACCCGGCACGGACATGATCGCCACCAGCAGCGCATAGACGATTCCACGGCCTTTGAAGGGGATGCGGGCGAGCGCATATCCGGCCATGGAATCGAACAGCACACGCCCCGCGGTCACCACCAGCGTGACGATGAGCGAATTGCGCATCCACAGGGGGAAGTCGGATGCACCGAACAGCTTCACGTAGGCGGCGGTGGAGAACGTGCGCGGAACCAGGCCCAGGGGGTCGGAAGTCGCCTCCGACTCCGTCTTGAAGGAGGTCGCGACGTTGATCAGGAATGGGAAGACGTAGGCCAGCGCCAGAACCACGAGGACCAGGTACAGCACCGCCCTGCCCGCACGCAGCCGAGAACGCCGTCGGGCGGCACGGCCACGGACGCGGTCCATATGACGCCCGAATGACCCGCTGGTTTTCATCGGCCCGCCCCCTCCATGATGCCCTCGGCGGTGACCGCCTGCGCGGAGCTTCGCTGTCGCCGTCGGGACTGTCGCCGCCGACGCCGCTCGGCCCGCCTTGCCCGCACGTCATCCTTGTCGCGCAGCACCCAGCGCTGTAGCAGCGTCAGCGCGATGATGATTGCGAACAGCACGAAGGCTATGGCGGAGCCGCGGCCCCACTTCTGGTTGGAGAAGGCGGCCTGGTAGGACAGGTACGCGGGCGTCAGCGTGGTCTTGCCGGGGTCGCCCTGCGTGCCCGTGTAGATCTGGTCGAAGACCTGCCAGCAGCCGATGAGGCCGAGCGTGATGACCGTGAAGAAGGTCGGCTTGAGCTGGGGGACCGTCACCCTCCAGAAGCGCGTCCACGTACCGGCGCCGTCGATCATGGCGGCCTCGTCCACCGACGGGCTCAGCGATTGGAGGGCGGACAGAAAGATGAGCATGAAGGTGCCCGACGTCGTGAAAACCGCCATGACGATGAAGGCGGTCATTGCGAAGGACGGGCCGGACAGCCACTCCCACGCCGTGACGCCGAGGAACCTGCCGGTCAGCGTCCGCGACCCGTCGATGCCGAGCAGTCCGAGGAGGGCGGCGACGACGCCGGTGGGATCGTGGAACCAGTTGGGACCGGTGATGCCCAGATGGGACAGAATCTTGTTGACGGCGCCGGAGGCTGAGAACAGGAAGAGCCACAGCACCGTGATGGCCACCGAACTCGTCACCGAGGGGAAGTAGAAGGCGGTGCGGAATACGCCGCGGGCCATGATCCGCTGGTTGACGAGCACGGCGAGGAACAGGGACAGAAATGTCTGTGTCGGCACCACCAGCAGCACATACCACAGGTTGTTGCGCAGGGCGATACCGAAGTCGCGGGTCGCCAGCCCGCCGGAGACGAGTTCGGCGTAATTCGCGGCGCCGACGAAGTTCACGGAGCCGGACAGCGGGCTGCCGACCCCGCTCCAGTCGGAGACGCTGACCCACGCCGCCATGAGTACCGGGAGTAGCAGAAACACCGCCAGGACGATCACGGCCGGCGCAACGAACAGCCAACCGACCAGGCCGCCTCCCCCGTGGCGACGCCGTGTGCCAGTACTGTCCGCCCTGGAGCGGGATCGGCGGGAGCTCACGCGATCACGGCCTCAAGATTGGTCTGGACGGACTCCAGGATCGTCTTCGGGTCCGCGCTGGACAGGGTTGCGATCTGGGAGTTGAAGTCGGCGACGACGTCGGCCGCCCCGGCAGCGGTGGGCACGTTGATGGCGTAGTCGGCGCCGGCGATGAAGGCGGTCATGGTCGGGTTCTCCGCCTCCCACTGCTCGCGGGCGGAGGAGACCGAGGGCATGACGCCGAAGGCCTGGGCGAAGGCGAGTTGCTGCTCCGTGGAGGTCAGGTACTCCACCAACTTGACGGCGTCCTCCTTGTGCACCGACGCCTCGGCGATGCCGTAGCCGTTGGTGAACTGCATGGTGCCCTTCCCGGCGGGGCCCGCGGGAAGCTCGACGGCTACATACTCGATGTCGGGGTAGTCGGCGGACAGGGAGCCGACCAGCCAGTTTCCCTCAATCGCCATGGCTGCAAGACCGGAACCGAAGGCCTCCCCGCCCCAACCGGCACCGAGATCGGAGGAGAACACGAGCGCGCCGGATTCGAGCAGGGTCTTCACCTTGGTCAGGCCCGTGATCGAGCCTTCGGAGTTCGCGGTGGCCTCGGTGCCGTCCGCGTTGGTCAGTCCGCCCCCTGCCTGCGCCATGAAGGCCCCGACGCGGGCGTATTCGGGACTGCATGTCAGCGGCGTGGTGCCGGAGGCGGCGAGCTTCGCCGCGACCGACTCCAGGGAGTCCCAGTCGGTCGGGTAGTCGGCCTCGGTAAGCCCGGCGGCCTGCCACATGGCCGTATTGATGAACAGGGCCAGCGTTGAGAAGTCCTTCGGGGCGCCGTACAGAACGCCGTCGCGAGTGAGGCTGGAGACCAAAGACGGATAGAAGTCGTCGACATTGCTCAGCTGGTCGCCGTAGGCGTAGAGCGATCCGTTGTCCGCGTAGGAGGCGAGATAGTCGGGGGCCAGGTAGAAGACGTCCGCGGGGGAGTCGGCGGCGAATCCCTGGGCGAGTTCCTGCTGGAGGTCGGTCGCGAGTTGCAGCTCCACCGCGATGCCGGTATCGGCGGTGAAGGCCTCGACGGCGGTCGTGTAGGCCGCGGTTTCGGCGTCGCCGGACGAGGCGATCAGGAGCGTGAGGCCGCCTCCGGATCCGGAGGCGGCGGCGTTCCCGGAGTCATCCATCGAGTTGGAGCCGCAGGCCGTCAGCGCTGCGGTGATTGCGGCGGCGATGGTGTAGGTGCCGAAGGTACGGCGAGTGATCTTCATGTTCTCTCCTTTGAGGTGTCCCGGGCGGGGGATGGTGGGTTGATGTGGGCTTGGTAGGTATGGGGCGGTGGACTCAGAGTGCGCGGGCGACCACGGCGCCGGCGGCCGCCGCCCACGCCTGTGGCCGGCAGGAGGCCGGGTAGGGGACCGGGGCGCCGTCGTCGGCCGGCGTCCCGGAGAACAGCTCGGGCATGCGGAACCCGAAGCAGGGCGCCGCCGTCAGTAAGGCCTCGGCGAGCGTGCGCGCCTGGGAGGTGAAGCCGTCGCGCAGCAGACCGTCGATGGCGATGGCGGTGTCATGGGTCCACACCGATCCGCCGTGGTAGCTCAACGGCCAGTAGCCGGCCATGGTGGAGGCCAGGGTGCGCACGCCATAGCCGGAGTTGAGTTCCGGGGAGACCAGCAGCTCGGCCACCCGACGCGACTGTGCCCGGTCCAGGATGCCGGTTCCCAACAGGTGACCGATGTTGCTTGCGAGAGAGTCGACCTGCTGCTTGCGTGCATCCAGGGCGATGACGGGGTAGCCGTCGGCGGTGTCCCCGCGCCAGAAGGCCTCCGCGAAGCGCTCCCGCAGCGCGGCGGCCCAGGTGGTTGCCGTCGCCGCCAGGACCGCGTCGTCGCCGTTGCCGAAGTCACGCAGCAGCTCCGCCCCGGCCAGCGCCGCGGCATGGGCGTAGGCCTGCACCTCCACGAGCGCGATCGGCCCCTGCGCGATGCGGCCGTCGGCGAACTGAATGGAGTCGCCGGAGTCCTTCCAACCCTGGTTGGCCAGGCCCCTTCCGGTGCCGTCCACATACTCGATGAAGCCGTCGCCGTCGGTGTCGGCGCAGGTGGTCAACCAGGACAGTGCCCGGCGCAGGGGGTCCAGTAGTTCGCGCACGACGGGCTCGGCCAAACCCGCGCGGCGGGCGTCGGTCAGCGTGAGGATCCACAGCTCGGTGGCGTCGATCGTCCCGTAGTAGAGCGGCGGCAGGACCGTGTCGGCATCGACCGCGTTCGCCTCCCGGCGCAGCTCATGCATGATCTTCCCGGGCTGTTCGGCGGTGTCGACGTCGTACCTGCGCCCCTGCAGGTCCGCGAGGGTGCGCAGCGTGCCCTCCGCCAGGGCCAGGGACCAGGGGTCGGCGGCTTCCAGCAGCAAGCGTGAGGTCCACAGCGAGTCCCGGCCGAACAGGGTCAGGAACCAGGGTGCGCCCGCGGCGGCGAAGGGCTGGGTCGGTGTGGCGCGGCGGGCCAGCAGCAGGTGGTCCAGGTCATCCAGGGCGACCTCCAGCCAGGCGGCTGCACGCGCATCGGGTGTTCCACGGCGCTTGCGGGCCGGCAGGGCGGGGGCGGGCTGGACGACGGCGTCGTCGTCGGATGCGGTCAGGGACCAGGACGCGGTGAAGGGGATATCGGCGGCGACCGAGACGTCCCAGTGCAGACGCAGGCGCGTGCCTACGGTTTCCAGACGTGCCTCGGGGGCGTTGACGACGGCGCGCACCTGGCCGCGGCGGACCGAGGCGGTGTCCCCGCCGGCGACGGTCCAGGGAAGGTCGCTCAGACGCTCACCGCCCTTGATCATGGCGAGGGGGGACAGGTCGGCGGCCAGCTCGAGAGTGAGGGTCGTGGACACGGGTCGGTCCTGGGCGATCCGCACAGTCAGTGTCTCGGTGAGGACGGTGCCGTCGTCGGCGGGGACGAGCGTGCGATCGGTGGTGATGATGCTGCGGGGATCGGCCCCGCCGCGGTCGAGGCCGCGGGCGAGGGCGCGATGGCGTGAGGCCGCGGCACCGCACCGCTCGACGCTCAGGTGTTCCAGCGCGGACCCCGTTACGGACAGCGCGCGCAGGCGCAGTGCGCGCACATCCGACTGGTAGACCCCCTGTACGGGCGCATCGCCCATGGAACCGTCGGGCGCGGCGATCGCCTGTGCCGGGGCGTTGACGATCACGACCTGCTCATGGAGGAGAGGTTGGAGCTGGGTCATGACGGTCCTCGACTTCATCGGCGCTGACGCGAACGTCGCCAGCATAAGCAAGATTATTTTAACGATCAAGTCCTTGGTAGCACTACATTTGATCGTTATAAGACAGGACTTGTTCTCCGGTATGAAGTAAGCTGTGGCGGGGCGAGACGCCCGCAACATCATGGGGGTGGAGAGGCATGGCGGCCAGGGCCGTGACCATTCAGGAGGTGGCGCGCCGCGCCGGCGTCTCACCGCAGACCGTGTCCAACGTCCTGAACAATCCCGAGCGCGTCCGTCCGGCCACCGCCCGCAAGGTGCATGCCGCGGTCGACGAGCTCGGCTACCGCGCCGATGCCGCCGCCCGCCGTCTGCGCACTCGTCGCTCCGACACCATTGGGCTGCGCCTCGCCCCCCTGCCGGCGGGGATATCCGGCGCCATCCTCGATGTCTTCCTCCACGAGATCACGATGCGCGCCGCCCAACTGGGGCTGCGCATCCTGCTGTACACCGCCGCCGATCGCGACGACGAGATCACCAGACTGCGCGAGCTGGTCGCCTCCGGGGACATCGACGGTGTCATCCTCACCGACACGCAGGCGGGTGATCCGCGCCCCGCCTGGCTGCGCGACAGGGGCGTGCCATGTGTGTCCTTCGGCAGGCCGTGGGGCGAGGAGGAGGCGGCCGAGCACCCGTGGGTCGACGTGGACGGCGCAGCCGGTACTCGCGCCGCCGCCGAATACCTCATCGACACCGGTGCGACGAGGATTGGTTTTCTCGGCTGGCCGGACTCGGCGGGTCAGGGCGTGTCTCGATGCGCCGGGTGGCGCGACGCCGTCCTGGAGGGCGGGTTGATGAACGCCAGCGACGCCGACGAGCTCGTGACCACCTGCCCCGACAACGTCGCGGATGCCATGCGTGCCGCGACGCAACTACTTACACGCCATACCGACATCGATGGACTGGTCTGCGCCTCAGATTCGTTGGCCTTCGGGGCGCTCCTCGCCGTCGGGCCGAAAGTGCGCGTGATCGGCTTCGACAACACCCCCGTGGCGCGTGCCGTCGGCCTATCCAGCGTGGATCAACGCATCGACCTCGTCGCGCAGGCCGTTCTCGACCTGCTGGTCAAGGACGGCCGGGTCGTCGCGCAGGCAGCCGGCAGTCGGGTCATCACCCCCGAGCTGCGAGTGCGCAGCGCCGTCATCCAGGACCCGAGCGTGCTCGGGAGCGATGCCTGAGCGCGGCAGGTCAGCAGCAGCCGGCGGAGACGTTGCTCTCGTCGAAGTCGGCCCGGGCCCGCCACCACTGGCGCGCACTCATCGGTGCGTGGTCGGGGTGCTCGCGCCGATGCCGCTCGACGTAGCGGTCGTAGGCCGACTCGCCCGTGAAGTCGCGCCACAACCCGCGCGCCCGGGCCAGGCCCGCGCGAATCCGACGTGCCCGCCGCGCCGCGGAACGCATCCGCGGCGCGGCGGACGCCGTCGTGCCGACGACCTCGGCCGCCTCGGCGGTCACTTCGGCCATCTCAGCGGTCCTGGGCGTCCGCGTCGTCCGCCTTGGCGGAGCGGCCCGGAATCAGCGCCGGGTCGCCAACGAGCGCGTACTCGTTGACGAGCTTCTTCTCCAGCGGACTGGCGATCAGGTGCTCGGGGGCGTAGAAGTTCGACTCCTGATACGGGTCCTCGGAGGTGGTGGTGTCGCCCGCGCGCACGGCCCGCACCATGGTGATGGCCGCACACAGCATGACGAAGGCGACGAGCACGAGGAACACGACCGACAGCGTCCCCTGGATCATGGTGTTGCGAATAATGGCTCGCTGCACGCTGATCGCCTCCGCGTCGGTGAGCGTGGGCAGCAGCGCCCGTGCATCACGCCATTGCTGGAAGTAGCCCACCTGCGGATCGGTGGAGAAGATCTTCTGCCACGACGCCGTGAAGGTGACGGCCGTGTCGAAGACCAGCGGGATCGCGGGAATCCACGCGTACTTCAGCCGCCCCTTGCGCACGGTCATCACCAGGCACAGCAGCAGGGCGATGGCCGCGATGAGCTGATTGGCGATGCCGAACAGCGGGTAGAGCGTCTGAATGCCGCCCCGCGGGTCGGTCACGCCCATGAGCAGCAGCGAACCCCAGGCCGCCACGACGACGCCGGTGGTCGCCCACGCCCCCACGTGCCAGGACGGGTCGCGGAACTTCGGCCAGATGTTGCCCAGGGCGTCACCGAGCTGGAAGCGCGCCACGCGAGTGACCGCGTCGACGGCGGAGAGGATGAACAGCGCCTCGAACATGATGGCGAAGTGGTACCAGAAGCCCATCATCGTCCGGCCGCCGCCGATCTGGTGGAGGATGTGCGACATGCCCACGCTCAGCGTGGGGGCGCCGCCGGTGCGGGAGATGATGCTCGGCTCGCCGACGTCGGAGGCCACCTGCTCCAGCGCCTCGGCCCCCGTGTACGTCTTCGGATTTCCGTCCTCGTCCCAGGAGTCCCACACCGGAACCAGCGAGTCCCCGTGGGCGTCGGTCACCCCGAGGTTGGCGACGGCCGCTGCCGCCACCTCCTCGCGGTTGGAGGCGGTGGCGACGACGTCGTCGCCGGCGAGTGCGTTCATGGTGGCGGCGGAGGTGTTCATGGAGAAGTAGATGCCCGGGCTCAGGGAGACCGCGGCCGCCAGGGCCATGATCGCGACGAAGGACTCCATGAGCATGCCGCCGTAACCGATCATGCGGACCTGGCTCTCCTTCTGAATCATCTTCGGGCTGGTGCCGGAGGACACGGTGGCGTGCATGCCGGACAGGGCGCCGCAGGCGATGGTGATGAACAGGAAGGGGAAGAGCTTGCCGGCGAACACGGGGCCGTCGGTGTTCAGGGCGAACTCGGAGACGGCGGCCATCTCCACCACGGGCCGCACGATGATGATGCCGGCGGCCAGGACCGCGATGGTGCCGACCTTCATGAAGGTGGACAGGTAGTCGCGCGGGGTGAGCAGCACCCACACGGGCAGGACGGCGGCGAGGAAGCCGTAGACGATCATGCACCACACCAGGGTGGTGGGCGACAGGTGCAGGTACTGGCCGAAGGAGGACTCCGCGACCCAGCGCCCGGAGATGATGACGCCGATGAGTACGGCGAAGCCGACGAGCGAGACCTGGGTGATGCGGCCGGGCTGGACGAAGCGCAGCCACAGGCCCATGCAGATGGCGATCGGGATGGTGCAGCCGACGGAGAAGACGCCCCAGGGGGACTCGGCGAGCGCGTTGACGCACACCATGGCCAGCACCGCCAGCACGATCATCAGCATGACCAGGACGATGACGGTGGCCACGGTGCCGCCGACCCGACCGATCTCGTCGGTCGCCATCTGCCCCAGGGAGCGGCCGCCGCGGCGCATGGAGAAGAACAGCACCAGCATGTCCTGAACCGCGCCGGCGACGACGACGCCGAGGATGATCCACAGCGTGCCCGGCAGGTAGCCCATCTGGGCGGCCAGGACGGGGCCCACCAGCGGGCCCGCGCCGGCGATGGCGGCGAAGTGGTGGCCGTACAGGACCACCCGGTGGGTCGGATCGAAGTCGCGGCCGTTGTTGATGCGCTCGGCCGGGGTGGCGTTGGTGTCGTCGGGCCGCATGATGGTGCGCTGGATGTACAGGGCGTAGAAGCGGTAGCCGATGGCGTAGGTGCAGATCGCGGTGACCACGAACCAGATGGTGTTGACGTTCTCGCCGCGCGCGACGGCGAGCATCCACCAGCCCAGCACGCCCAGGGCCGTGATGGCGACCCACAGAGCGATCTTCTTCGGGGTCCACTCGGTATGCGGCTTTATGCCTACGGGCACGCCCTGACGGTTGCGGATGATCAGGCGCTCTTCGTCGGGGGAGTAGGAGGGACGGGCGGGAGCTATGTCGGTTTCCATGCAGTCTCTCATCATCGAGGAGGGGATAAACGAACGTCGGGCCGGGGAGGGCCCGTACTCGGGCAGCTTAGTTCTCACATAAGTGACCGGACAATTACCGTCACGTGCTGTCGCGATATCCGTTGCCGCCGACGTGTTGGGAATCCTCATGGGTCTCCGGCTAGCCTGACCCCGTGCCAGACCTACTCGCCTCCGTCGTCGACGTGCTCGCCTCCGCGCCGATCCTGACCGTCTTCCTGGTGATCGGGGTGGGCACCGCCGTCGGGCAGATCCCCTTCGGGCCGATCCGCTTCGGGGCCGCCGGAGCACTGTTCGTCGGCCTCGCCGTCGGCGCCCTGGACCCGAGCCTGGGGGAGAACCTGACCCTGCTGCGCAGCCTGGGCCTTGGACTGTTCTGCTACACCGTCGGCATCGGGGCCGGCAACACCTTCTTCCGCAACCTGCGGCGCCAGCTGCCGCTCATGGCCCTGTGCGTGCTGGCGCTCGTGCTCGCCGGCGGCGCCGGGGCGGTGTACGCCCGCCTGACCGGCATCAGCCCCGCCATGGACGCGGGCGCCTACGCGGGGGCCCTGACCAGCCCGGTCCTGGACTCCGCAATCGAGGCCGCCGGCACCCAGGAGCCCGCCGTCGGTTACGCCCTGGCCTACCCGGTCGGCGTCGCCGTCGCCATCCTCATCGTCGCCATGGTCATCGGCCGCGACTGGCCCGGGCGCCGCGACCCCCGCCCCGCCTCGGCCGACGGCCTGGAGGCCACCAGCGTGTTCCTGCTGCGCCGCGTCGCCCTGAGCGAGCTGGAGGCCTTCCAGCGCAACCGCATCCGCATCTCCTACCTGGAACGCGACGGCGCCACCCGCGTCGTCTCCCCCGACGAGGAGCTGCTGCCGGGCGACAAGGTGGTGATCGTCGGCGCCCCGACCGCCCTGGAGGACGCCATTCATGAGCTCGGCACCGGCTACGACCGCTGCCTGGCAAAGGACCGCACCGTGGTCGACTACCGGCGCCTGACCGTCTCCTCCACCCGCGTGGCGGGACGCACCATCGGCGAACTCGACATGCACGGCCGCTTCCAGGGCGTCATCACCCGCGTGCGCCGTGGCGACCTGGACCTGCTCGCCAACGACGACCTGGTGCTCGAGCTCGGCGACCGGGTGCTGGCCGTGGTGCCCTCCGGCGACCTGGAGCGGGCCGCCGACTACTTCGGCGACTCCGAGAAGTCCATCGCCCAGATCGACGCCTTCTCCGTCGGGGTGGGCATGGCCCTGGGCGTACTCGCAGGGCTGGTCGCCATCCCGCTGCCCGGCGGCATCACCCTGCGGCTGGGTGTGGCCGCGGGGCCGCTCGTGGTTGGCATGGTGCTGGGTCGTCTGGGCCGCACCGGTCCCTTCATCTGGCAGCTGCCGCACGCCGCCAACGCCACCATCCGTCAGCTTGGGCTGCTGTTCTTCCTGGCCGCCATCGGCCTGGCCTCCGGCCAGGACTTCGCGGCCTCCGCCTTCTCGATGACGGGGCTGGCGGTAGGGGGCCTGGCCGCGCTCGTCGTGGGGGTGGGCGCGGTGGTGCTGTTGGCGGGCGCCCGCCGGGTGGGGTTGAGCGCACCGCGCGCGGCCGGCGGCCTGGCGGGGCTCGTGGGCCAGCCCGCCATCCTCGCCTTCGCCCTGTCCAAGCGTGACGACGAGCGGGTGGAGGCCGGCTACGCCACTCTGTTCGCCCTGGCGATCGTGGTGAAGATCGTCATGGTGCAGGTGCTTGTGGCGGTATAGGGGCGGCTGGGGGCCGGGAGCCGGGAAGTACGTGGAACTTCCCGCATAAACCCGCATAAACGTACGTGGTGGCTTCCGTACAATCGCCGGCTCATGCCGCGGGCGCCTGGCCCCGGGCACGGCTCGCACCGCTCAGCCCAGCGCCGCCAGCACCACGGCGGCCGAGCGGGCAGCGGCCTCATCGGCGCCGATGTGGAAGTCCTGGCCGGCCTCCGGGCCGCACAGGTCCGAGACGCCGCGGATTGAGGCGAAGGGGATGGCCGCGGCGTGCGCCACCTGGGCCAGGGCGGTCGATTCCATGTCGGTGCTGACTGCCTGCGGGAAGCGCTCGCGGGTGTCCTTCACATTCGCGGCGGTGACGAAGGATCCGCCCGCGAGCATCTGCCCCACGTGGATGCGGGCTGATCCGGCGGCCGGCGTGGCGGCGTGCAGGACATCTGCGGCCGCTCCGGCGCGTGCCACCAGACCCGGATCGCCGGTGAAGGTGGCCGGCTGCCCCGGGGTTTGGCCCGGGGCGTAGCCGAAGGCGGTGGCATCCACATCCGTGTAGGCCAGCTCGGTGGACACGCACACGTCCCCAACCTCGACCTCCCGGCCCAGGCCGCCGGTAGTGCCGGCGGAGACGATGAGCTCCGGGGTCACCTGCGTGAGCACCGTCGCCAGGGCGCTCGCGGATGCCACCAGTCCGATGCCCGAGCGCACCAGGAGCAACTCGCGCGCTCCCCCCAGGTCCAGCGGCCAGGCCTCGGCGCCGCCCGGAAGACGCGGGGCGGTCGCGTCAACAAGCCGCGGCAGACGATCCAGGAAGGGCTGGGCCTCCTCCGGCATCGCCACCACGACCACGGCGGCCACTCGGCGGCGGATCGACTGCGGCACATGACTAGGAATCGCGCTCATACCCTGAGCTTAAACGTCCAAAGCGTTCACCTCTCGCCACTTTCACGAGGCGGGGGCCCGGCGCCCCTCGTATGCCGCTGGCCCGGGTGAACAGCCGTGTCTCCGGCGCCGCGGCCGCCGTCGCATCTTCAAAGCGGCGACGGATGGACAGCTTTCTGGCTCTTCCGGTTTGTGGGTGGTGTGTGCCCGGCTGCCCCGCCGGGGGACGAAATGTCCGAATTCGGCACTAAGGCCGTCCACGACCGCTGGAGTCGATTTGGAAACCGCATGATTCCAACGTTCTGCCCACGGCCGCGGGCCGCGTCGGAGTCGTTTATGCCGATCCTGGACACTTTGGGCCGCCACGCACGG
>NZ_LK995504.1 GCF_900002405.1 Actinomyces succiniciruminis
CCAGGAAGAGCGGTGCCATGTACGGGGCGAGCGACTGCGGCAGGCGGGGGCGGGGCCCTGCTGGTTGGGGTAAGACCAACTCCTGGCTTGTGCTTGTCGGTCAGGGGCGTTGGCGCCGGGCAGCCGGCCGGGCGGGATGCGGGGAGCGTCGTACAGGCGCCCCTCGTTTGCCGGCCTTGTCGGTACCCCATCCGATGGGCTTCTTGGTAGGGGTCAGGTAGTTGGCCTGCGCGTCCACCAGTACCCACAACCGGCTTGAGAACCTTCCGCTCGGCGTCGGTGTCGTAGCGGTAGTAGAAGGCATAGTGGCGTTACCTGGTGGTTGTTCTTGGATTCGATGGTGGCCTGGTCGGTGCTCGTGTACGGACGGCCTCGGGTGAAATAGATGTCCAGGTCCGCCGCCCACTTGACCACCCCGTGGTTGATGAACTCGCTGCCGCTGTTCGGTAGTCCATTCCCGTGACGGGGAAGCGGGTTTTTATTAATGGACGGGTTACTCTTGAACCCGAGTCCATTCCCGTGACGGGGAAGCGGGGCATCGTCCACGGCCTGGTCCAGGGCTGCCCCGGGTGTGCTTCTCGGCGCCGCCCACGGATGGATCGGGTGAAGGCTTCGTCCGGTGAGCACGGTTGGTCATGTTCCCGGTGCGGGCGGACCCACACCCTGCGGGCACCGGGCCGCAGTGGGCGACGGTAACCGGCCTCGAAGAACCGCGCCGGCTGCACGTGCCTCGTCGCTGGCCCCTTTGCGGGGTCCTGACGAGTGTTGCGCAGTAGCGGTCCGGCCATTGGTGGTGCTCTTGCCGCGCAGTCGGTCCTTGGCCCTAGCAGGGGCGAGATAACAATCGATGGTTGCCGCACTCATCGACACCCGGCCTACTCCGCACCTGGTGGCTGTAGCGGTCAGTACCGCCCCGCGAGCTCACCCATGCTCCGCCCGGCAGGTCCCGGGAGCAGCGGCATTGATACGCATCGGTATTTGCCGCACTGTCAGCCGCTAGCCACCCACACGCGCAATAAGACCTTCAAAGGCGTCGCAGCGAGCGCTCTGCGTGCCCTGGTCCTGGGCTCGGACCTGCCAGCTCCTGGAGGGCGCTTGGCCACCGCCCTCAGGCGTCGCCTGGCGGTATCCCGGCATCCTCCCCTTGGACGCCTTGGCATACGCACCTGGGTACTTCCTGGTGATCTCAGCCCTAGCCTGCATCGACAACCCACCACCGCATGCCCACCACCATCCGCGACTCTCGCGGGCAGTCCCAGATGAGGCACCGAACCAC
>NZ_LK995505.1 GCF_900002405.1 Actinomyces succiniciruminis
CACATCACCGTCCACCGAGGCAGCAGAGGACTCCACAGAAGCGGCCGTAGCGGACTGACCAGCAGACAAATCGTCGCCACGGCTGCCGAGCAGCAGCCACACGCCACCCGCCACGAGCGCCGCCATCAGCACAGCCGCGGCGACGAAAGACCGCCGCGCAAACGGACTCTCTTCCTCTTCCCGCATGTCAGAACCCTCCTGTCACTAACGTCAGAATTCCGAGGACGGACGTCGCCCCGATCGCGCCACCGAACACCTTTATCAAATTTTTGACCAATTGCTCAGCACCGTTCCCCCCGCGGCCCATAGCGGAAAGGATCAAAGTGCCGAATACGGCGAGCAAAGAAATGCCCGCGACCACAATCGCCGTAAAAGTGCCTATGCCGAACACCGTGTTAATCGGAGCAATAACACCATCCGGCACCACGGGCGTGTCATCAAGCTCGGACAACTCATCCATCGGTAGAGCCGCCCACACCTGACATACGGTCTCATTCATCATTCTCGGATCCTCTCTGGGTCAGCGACGCGATCTGGCGCAGGGTGCGCCGTACGTCGCGGGGGGCCGCGTCGGCGGACGCCGGCACGGTGATACGCCACGCCCCAACCCATGGGACGTGGAAGCCGACAGGGAAGGCGCCAGAGGCGAGCTCCAGCGGTTCGCGCAGCGGTCGGGGCAGGCGGCCGGGTGCGTCCGCGACCCAGACGACGCCGACGAGCTCGACGCCCGCCAGACCGCCAGCCGCCCACTGAATCCCGACCTCACGCGCACGCTCAATACCGGAAGCATGAGTGCGAGCCACCACCAGAACACGCACAGTGCCCGAGACCGAGGTTGGCCAGGACGTGCCCGCGTCGCCAGCGCCCAGCAGATCCGCCAGCGTTGACGTGCCGGCACCGCCATGGGCGCCAACGACCCAAAGGCCACCGGGTTCCTGCACCGGGTGCGAGGAAAGACCGCCAACGGCTTCAACCTCAGCGCCCGGAGCCCACCGAGGCACCACAATGGCCTGATCCTCGCTGCCCTCGCTCCCCCGCTCCGGCTCAGCCAGCGCAGGAGGCGGCGCGTCAATCCACGGATTCACACTCACGTCCGGGCCTCCCTTCACCCCTCACGTGGCGCGTGCGCGCACCACGCCGTGCGCCACCCGCGCGCGGCGTGATTGATCCGGGATACCGTGAGCCGACAACACCAATCCCTGAGCAGGCCAGACGCTTTAGCGAGGAGGACAAGAGCAATGGACAGAACAAGAGCAATGGACAGACCGGAGATCATTCACCAGTACGTCGTCACCTACGACGGTCTCAATCCAGACGAGACCCGCCGAGCCCTGTTATTCGCCGACACCTACGACGGCGCCCGTGCCGAGTACATCGACTGGGCCATCGAGCACAACCTGCCCCTGGACAACGTGACCTTCTGGTATCAGCTCACAGCGATGGCACGGTCCAACTGGACCCCTGTAGGTGAGGACACCGACACCGACGAACTCATGGACGTCATCTGGAACGAGTTCCAGACCAAGACCGCACCCGAGGTCTTCGGCTCGCACCCAGGCAGCCCCTCAGAGATTTGAGCCTCGAAATCACCAGGGTGCAATTCCTGCACCCAGCACCACCCACCCGCCAAACTGTGTTTCAGCTCACGTCAGGCTGCCTGGCGTCCGAGCGCCTGTACAACAGCCCTGGCACGGGCGGCCCGCTCGTCGGCGTCGAGCATAACCACCGAGGCTGCGGCGCCCCGGCGGGATCCTACGAGCATGGTCATCCACGCCCGGGCCGCCTCCGGCGTGACGTCCAACTCCGCCAGGCGCGGGTCCTCCCCTGCCAGCGTGTGACGCCTCGACGGCGAACGCGTCGACAGCTCGGCGATGCGGAGTGTGCCCGCCCACGCCGTAGTCTCATCCATTCCCGCGTCCAGCAGCGACTCCACTAGGCCCAGCAGGGCCGGCCCGAAGTCGTCGTACCCCACCTGCTGCGTGTCCGCCCGCGCGTTTGGGGCGCCCACGGGCACCGCCTGCCCAAGGGCCGCGTCGGCGGCGACCATGTCGAGGTCTGCTGGGTCCGCCGCGCCGACGCTCACCCCATCCGGCAGCTGGCCGCCGTCCGACAGTGTCGCCGTGGATACGATCGCCGTTAGCTTCGCCCACGGCACGTCCGCCCCGGCAATAGCCAGCGCATGCTCGCGTAGCAGCTCCCAAGCGGTCGACAGGACGTCCACCCGCGCTTCTTCGCGGCTCAAACCGCCGAACCGGACCTTGCGGCGAATCGAAGCGGCGAACTGCACGCTGGCGGTCGCCTCCAATGTAGCGCCGAGCAGATCCGACGCCGGGCCACGCCACCTCTCGTTGACAGCAGCGATGATCGTCTCGCGGAGCCGCCGGTTGTCCTGCCGGTCGATCACATCCCCTTGCCCCAGAGATTCCGACGCCGACACCGTAGTACTGCCGGCAGCCTCAGTCTCGTCGGCCACTGGGTCTGTCAGCTCCGGCGATACGGCTTGCGAGACCACCTGCAGCCGGTACCACGTGGCGGCCTGGTGCCCGTCCCAGCGACGGCGTTCACGCGCCAGTACGCCAGCCCGCTCAAGCCCGGCCAGAGCACCGAAGACCGCCCGCCTTGAGCGGCCCGACGATGCCTGCAAGTGGGCTGTCGATGTGACCGCCACACCCCGCCAGTCGGCCAACCGCGCGAGCTCGCCGACAATCAGCGACTCGGTGGGCGTCAGCCCCACTAGGCGCCGAGCCCACACCGGCCACGACCAGCGCCCGGTCTCGCTCATGACGCCGCCTCCCGTGCCCGCTGGGCCACGAGCTCGTGCGCCGCCTGAGCCAGCTCCAACCTGGACGCATCCGGCATCTGGCTCCGGACTTGCCTCCACGCCGCCTCCCAGGCCGGATCACGCTCGGCCCGGGATGGCGTCGCCAACTGCTCCGACTTCCGCTGGCGCTCCGCCCAGAGCTCATCATCAGACCGCCGGACACCAGGCACCAATTGTGGATCGACGTTGCACCTCAGCCGGTACGCGACTAGCCCCGAGAGACGCCGCACGGGCTCCGTGATCGGCTGGTCCATCACCTGCCGAATCTCCGCCGGCTGCCAGCCAGCCTGCAGCCTCTCGTCGAGCAGCTTGGCCACTTGCCGGGCACCGACAGCGTCCATCGCCCGCATGTGCTCAGGCAGGCAGCTCGCAATCACTCGCTTAACCTCATCGGTCGTGCCACCCGTAGCTGGCGACGAGGCCGAGGGCGAAGCCCCGGCCCTCACCGCCGCGGCAGCATCCGGTCGATCATCGTCCCGACCTGACCCGACCCGAGCGGAGTCACCGGCGGCTGGTGAGGTCACCTTGGAGCTCTGGTCTGGTCTGGTGGTTCTATTGGTGGTTCCTCCTATATGCAACCGGCCACCTGTGGCCTGTTGCTGGCGGCCACTAGTGGCCTCTTGCGCAACCGGCCAATCTGGCCTCTTGCGCAACCGGCCAATCTGGCCGGTTGCCGGAATCTCAGGCGAAACCGGCTGCGACATCAAGTTATCCACAGGCCCCTCGTCAGCATCCTCCCCGCAACCGGCCAGATTGACCGGTTGCCGAGATTCCGCCGATTCCTTCACACGAGCACCAATGTGCAGCCGGTACCCATTGGACCGGCGCCCGTGGACCGACGACCTCGGCACGATCGTCAACAGCCCCAACTCATGCAGCGTGCGAATGTGACGCCTAACCGTTCGCTCGCCCATCTCGCACCGCTCGGCGATTACCGACTGTGACGGCCAGCAGTACCCCTCATCATCAGCCTGATCAGCCAGTGCTGCCAGCACCAGCTTCGGGTACGGTCCAGTACCCCGCAGTGACCACGCCCACGACGATGCCAACACGCTCATGAGGGAACCTCCTCATCAAGCTCAACCACGTAGACCACCTCAGCGCCGGGAGTGACCCAGTACCGGTGCACCTGTCCGTCGCCGTCGGTGGCCTGGGCCCAGCGCAGACACCCATCAGATCCATGCCACGTCAGCCCGGGAACGTCCAGATCAATCTCCGCACGCACTCGCCCATCGACACCATCACACCGAGCAGCCTCATCGCTTTCGCCCGGCAGAGCCTGATCCACAATCCGGCCCGTCCTCAGCAACTCGCCGTCCTCGACCCGATACGCCCACCCCGACTCAAGCTCCCCCGACTCGGGAGCCGCCGTCGCCGCGGGCACCGCTGCCAGAACAGACACAGCCAATCCACCCAGAATCGTCTTGATCATTGGAGTGCACCTTTCAGAGAAGATGACCGAACCCAGGCATGTCGCGGTACGGTCTCGGTAACAATCAGGGACAGGTGGGAGGACACCCCGCCGGGTGCCCTCCCACCCCGGCCCGCCGACGCACCACCGCCAGCAGGCCCGCAGGCCGAGGCAACCAGACGCCCCGCACCTACTGAGGACAGGCAGGACCGACCTGCCGCCCCCAAGACAGGAGCACCGCCGTGCACGCGCGCAAAACCCTTCACCTGACCGCGGCCGTAGCACTCGCCCTCGCGATCGCCGGATGCAGCACCAACACCACCAACCAATCGGCCACAGACCAGACGCCCGCTTCTGTGGAGTCCTCTGCTGCCTCGGTGGACGGTGATGTG
>NZ_LK995506.1 GCF_900002405.1 Actinomyces succiniciruminis
CCCCCAGCCACGCAACACACGCAACCAGAAAAACGAACAGAGTGCCTGCCTGCCCTGCCAGCAAAACAGTCTCCCTAGAAAGGAGGTGATCCAGCCGCACCTTCCGGTACGGCTACCTTGTTACGACTTCGTCCCAATCACCAGCCCCGCCTTCGACCGCTCCCCATAAGGCCACGGGCTTCGGGCGTCACCGGCTTTCATGACGTGACGGGCGGTGTGTACAAGGCCCGAGAACGTATTCACCGCGGCGTTGCTGATCCGCGATTACTAGCGACTCCAACTTCACGGTGCCGAGTTGCAGGCACCGATCCGAACTGAGACCGGCTTTAAGGGATTCGCTCCACCTCACGGCATCGCAACCCACTGTACCGGCCATTGTAGCATGCGTGAAGCCCAAGACATAAGGGGCATGATGATTTGACGTCATCCCCACCTTCCTCCGAGTTCACCCCGGCAGTCTCCCGCGAGTCCCCGCCATAACGCGCTGGCAACACGAGACAAGGGTTGCGCTCGTTGCGGGACTTAACCCAACATCTCACGACACGAGCTGACGACAACCATGCACCACCTGCAGGCCAGCCCAAACCACAAAAAGCAGCAAGGGAACCACCGTCTCCGGCAGCAACCAGCCCATGTCAAGCCTTGGTAAGGTTCTTCGCGTTGCATCGAATTAATCCGCATGCTCCGCCGCTTGTGCGGGCCCCCGTCAATTCCTTTGAGTTTTAGCCTTGCGGCCGTACTCCCCAGGCGGGGCACTTAACGCGTTAGCTACGGCGCGGAAACCCCGGAAAAGGGCCCCCACACCCAGTGCCCAACGTTTACAGCATGGACTACCAGGGTATCTAATCCTGTTCGCTCCCCACGCTTTCGCTCCTCAGCGTCAGCAACAGCCCAGAGACCCGCCTTCGCCACCGGTGTTCCTCCTGATATCTGCGCATTCCACCGCTACACCAGGAGTTCCAGTCTCCCCTACTGCGCTCAAGCCAGCCCGTACCCACCGCAAGCCCCCAGTTAAGCCAGAGGATTTCACGGCAGACGCGACCAGCCGCCTACAAGCCCTTTACGCCCAGTAATTCCGGACAACGCTCGCGCCCTACGTATTACCGCGGCTGCTGGCACGTAGTTAGCCGGCGCTTCCTAACCCGGCTACCGTCAACCCACCCACCAAGGGGCAGGCCTTCACCACCGGAAAAAGAGGTTCACAACCCGAAGGCCTCCATCCCTCACGCGACGTCGCTGCATCAGGCTTCCGCCCATTGTGCAATATTCCCCACTGCTGCCTCCCGCAGGAGTCTGGGCCGTATCTCAGTCCCAGTGTGACCGTCCACCCTCTCAGGCCGGCTACCCGTCAAAGCCTTGGTAAGCCATCACCCCACCAACAAGCTGATAAGCCGCGAGCCCATCCCCCACCAGAACAACCAAAGTTGAACCTATACCAACCCACCCATGCAGGCAGGCCAGACCACCCCGTATTAGCCGCCCTTTCAAGCAGTTATCCAGGAGAAGAGGGCAGGTTACTCACGTGTTACTCACCCGTTCGCCACTAACCAACCCCAGCAAAAAACCAGAGCCAGCCCGTTCGACTTGCATGTGTTAAGCACGCCGCCAGCGTTCGTCCTGAGCCAGGATCAAACTCTCCAAACAAAACAAAAACCAAACAAAGAAACCAACAAAAAACCAACAAAACAAACAAACACGACACACTATCGAGATCCCAAACAACACACCCA
>NZ_LK995507.1 GCF_900002405.1 Actinomyces succiniciruminis
GGCGGGCTCTGACGGCTTGTAGGCGCCCGGTTTCAGGTACTCTTTCACTCCCCTCCCGGGGTACTTTTCACCATTCCCTCACGGTACTAATCCGCTATCGGTCACCAGGAAGTATTTAGGCAGCCAGGTGGTCCTGGCAGACACGCGCAAGACTCCACGAACCCCACGCACAAGGGGAAAAACATGCTCAACACCACGCCAGCAGGTTCAACCTACGGGGCTATCACCCTCTACGGCTCCCCATCCCAGAGAATCCAGCTACCCACCAGCAAACAGTGCGGGCCCACGGCAGCAGACCCACAAGCACGCCCCACAACCCCGCAGCCGCAACCCCTGCCGAGTAATCACACGACCACGGTTTAACCTAATCCGCTTTCGCTCGCCACTACTCACAGAATATCCTCTCCTACGGGTACTGAGATGTTTCACTTCCCCGCGTAACCCCCCACCCCCTATGAATTCAGGGACAGGTGACGCGACACAACTCGCGCCGGGTACCCCCATTCGGAAACCCTCGGATCACAGCCCGCAAGCCGGCTCCCCGAGGCATATCGCAGGCCGCCACGTCCTTCATCGGCTCCTGGTGCCAAGGCATCCACCGAACGCCCAAAAAAACAACACAAACAAACACAAGCAAAACAAGCAAAACAGGCAAAACAACAACAAAACACGCAAAACAACCACAAGCAACAACAATCCAGCAAACAAGCTGAACAAACAATCATTGATGCTCGCGTCCGCTATACAGTTCACAACCAACCCACCCAACCAACCCCACCCCCAACCCAAACAAGGCCAGAAGCAAAAGCCAGTAGGCAACCAGGGCACGCAGCCCCGGAACCCGACAGCATGCCACCCCCAACCCCACCAACCAAAAAAAGAAGAAGGAGGAGAAGAGGGTCCCGCCCGCCCCC
>NZ_LK995508.1 GCF_900002405.1 Actinomyces succiniciruminis
GGTCCCCGCCGATGGTACGGTTGACCAGCGGTTTGGCGGGGTCGTCGTTCAGGGACTCCCAGGCCGACTGGACGGTGTCGGAGTCGTGGGCGGCCAGCAGGTTGGGATCGTAGGAGGGGGAGGAGACCAGGGCCAGGATCGCGCCGGTGGACGGGTCCAGGGCCACCACGGCACCCCGCCGGCCGCCCAGCGCATCCCAGGCGGCCTGCTGCACTCGCGGGTCGATGGTCAGCTTGATGGCGCCGCCCTGTTGGGTCTCCCCGGTCACCAGGGACTTGATGCGGCTGGAGAACAGGGACGGGTCCTCCCCGTTGAGCACCGAGTTCGCGGTCAGCTCCAGCCCGGTCATGGAGGAGAAGGAGGTGGAGAAGTAGCCGGTCAGCGGGGCGTACAACTCCCCGCCCGGGTACGTGCGCTGGTAGGTGTAGGCGTCGTCTGAGGGCTCGGAGTCGGCGATCACGGTGTCGCCGGCCAGGATTTGGCCCCGGTCGGTGCCGAACTGGGCATAGACCATGCGGGCGTTGCGCGAGTCCGTGGTCAGCGTGCCCTGCTGGGAGGAGGACTCCCACAGGGCCGGTCGGTTCAGCCCCTGCACGCTGGTCAGGGAGGCTGCCAGCGCCAGCACCATGACCAGCACCAGCACGGTGACCTGGCGGATCTGTCGGTTCATGCGTCACCCTCCTCATCCGCGGGACGGTGGGGAGCGAAGGCGGGCGGCTCGGCGTCGGCCCGCTCGGGGGCCGCCTCGGGTCGGGCCGGGGCGGGCGCGTCGTCGGCGTCCTGCACCTGCTTGCGCAGGGAGGTGGGCAGGTCGGCGGTGTCGATGATGCGGGGGGCGGCCGCGGCGGGGCGGCGGGCGGCGTCGGACAGGCGCACCAGCAGCGCCAGGATGATCCAGTTGGCGATCAGCGAGGAGCCGCCGTAGGCGAGGAACGGGGTGGTCAGGCCGGTCAGCGGGATCAGCCGGGTGACCCCGCCGACCACCACGAACACCTGCAGGGCGATGGTGAAGGACAGCGCGGTGGCCAGCAGCTTGCCGAAGCCGTCCCGCAGGGCCAGGGCGGTGCGCAGCCCCCGCTGCACCAGGATCAGGTAGAGCATGAGGATGGCGAGCGTGCCCGTCAGTCCCAGTTCTTCACCCAGGGAGGCGACGATGAAGTCGGAGTTGGCGAAGGTGGTCAGGTTCGGGTAGCCCTCACCCCAGCCGGTGCCCATCAGTCCGCCGTAGGCCATGCCGAACAGGCCGGTCACCAGCTGCCAGGAACCGCCCGGCATCTCGTAGACGGACGGGTCCATGGCGTGCATCCAGGCGGTGATGCGCTGCTGCACGTGGGCCAGGTGGGTGGCGGCGAACCAGGCGGCGGGCAGGAACAGGGCGGCGCCGATCACCAGCCAGCTGGGCCGGTCGGTGGCCACGTACAGGGTGACCACGAACAGGCCGAACAGCAGCACCGAGGAGCCCAGGTCCCGCTGCAGCACCAGCACCAGGATGCTTACGCCCCACACCACCAGCAGGGGCGCCAGGTGCCGGGCGCGCGGCAGGTTCATTCCCAGCACCCGTCGACCCGCCAGGGCCAGGTTGTCCCTGTTGGAGACCAGATAGGAGGCGAAGAAGATCGCCAGCAGCACCTTGGTCAGCTCCGCCGGCTGGAAGGACATCGGTCCCAGGTGAATCCAGATGCGGGCGCCGTTGACCTCCGTGCCCAGCCCGGGCACGAACGGCAGCACCAGGAAGCCCAGGCCGCCCCACATGGCCCAACTGTCCCAGCGGCGCAGCAGCCGGTGGTCGCGTATCAACAGCACCAGGCAGAACAGGACCACCCCCAGGGCGGTCCATATTGCCTGCTTGGTGCCGTAGTCGTGGACCTGCCCGGTGCGCTCGTAGGAGAGGTCCAACCGGTGGATCATGGCCAGGCCGATGCCGTTGAGGGCGACCGCCGTCGGCAGGAGTACCGGGTCCGCCCACGGGGCGGTGCGGCGCACCCACAGGTGCACCACCAGGCACACCACGGCCAGGGCCGCCGCCAGCCGCAGCGACTGGGCGGGGGATGCGCCGGTGCGGTTGAGAGCCGTCAGCACGAAGGCGGCCAGGCCGATGACCAGCGCGATCAGCAGCAGGCCGGCCTCGGCCCAGCGGCCCGTGTGGCGCGACGACGCCGAGGCCGGAACCGATGCAGGACGGGCGGGGGAGGTCATGTGCTCGACTCCCGCTGCCCCGGCGCGGCCGGGCCCAGGGCGCGGGTGGAGGAGGAGCCGGCGCCCCGGCTGGATGCGGCCGTGGGAGCCTGGGTGGCCGTCGGCGTCGCGGTCGGGGTCTCGGTCGGTACGGGGGTGGGGGTGGCCGCCGGCTCCTGAACCAGGTTATCCATCACCGTGGTGCGCACGTACTGGCGGGCGGCGTCCAGGGAGGGCTGCTGCACGGTCCGCTCAAGGGTGGCCAGAATCTGTGAATTCAGCGCATCAACGGCGGGCTCGTCATAGGTCTGTACCACGTGGCTGAGGGAGATCGGCCCGATCTCCTGCGGAATGCCCTGATAGATGACGACCCGGTTATTCAGCGTGGTCACGTAGTACTGGGACTGGGTCCACTGGTAGCCGAGGACGCCTGCGCCGAGCAGGGCCAGCACCAGGATCAGGGAGGCGATGGTCGAGCGCAGCCGACGTTTGCGGCGCCGGGCGAGCTGGCTGCGCGCCTGGGCAGCGATCGCCTCCTCCTCGGTGGTGTTGCTGGGGGCCGGTTCGGAGTCCAGGCCCGCCACCAGCGCGGCGGCCTTCGCGGCCGGCGTCGTCGCCGGGGTCGTGTCCGCCGGATCCGCGGATACGGGGGGCTGCTCCCCCGTGGCGGCCTGCCGCAGGCGGGCGCGGCGGTTGGCGGCGGAGCCGACGATCTGCGTGTCGGTCTGCGGCTGGGGGTCGTTCTCGACGACGTCGAACACCACCACGGTGATGTTGTCGGGGCCGCCGGCGCGCAGCGCCAGGTCGATGAGCTGGTCGCCCGCCTGGCCGGGGTCATCGACCGTGGCCAGCACCTCGCCGATGGTGTCGGCGGAGACCGGGCCGCTCAGCCCGTCGGAGCACAGCAGCCAGCGGTCGCCGGGCACCGCCTCACGGATGGACTCGTCCAACTGGACGTCGCCCTCGGCGTCGCCGAGCACGCGCAGTAACACGGAGCGCTGCGGGTGTCGACGCGCCTGCTCGCGCGTCAGGCGGCCGGTCTCCACCAGGTACTCCACGAAGGTGTGGTCGGTGGTGACCTGGGTGAGTTCGCCGCCGCGCAGCAGGTAGGCGCGCGAGTCACCCACATGCACCATGGCGAGTTTGTTGCCCGAGCGCATGATCGCGATGCAGGTGGTGCCCAGGCCCGCGAGGTCGGGGTTGTCGGCGGACAGCGAGACCAGGTCGGTGTGTGCCTCCTGGACGGCGCCGCGCAGCAGGTCCAGCAGCTCGCCGGCCTGGTGGGAGTCGGCGTCCAGCGGCACCAGGTGTTCCACCGCGACGGCGGAGGCGATGTCTCCGCCGGCGGGGCCACCCATGCCGTCGCACAGGAGCATCAGGTGCGGGCCGGCGTAGCCGGAGTCCTGGTTGGAGGCGCGGACCAGCCCGACGTCACTCCTGGCCGCATAGCGCAGGGAGATGGTCATGGGCGCAGCTCCAAGGTGGTCTGGCCGATTCGCACCGGCACTCCGACGGGCAGTTCAACGGCACCGTACACGGGCCGCCCCGCAAGCGTGGTGCCGTTGGTGGAGGACAGGTCCTCCAGCCACCAGGCGCCGTCCTTGGGGAATACGCGGGCGTGTCGGGAGGACGCGTAGGAGTCATTGAGCACCAGCGTGCAGTTCTGGTCGCGTCCAATGGTGATGGAGGTGGGGGTCAGGGGCACCATGGAGCCGGCCAGGGGCCCCTCGGTGATCACCAGGCGGGTGGGGCCGCGGTTGCGGCCGGCCGCGGCGCCGGCGTCCCGGCGCAGACCTCGCCGTCGGGTCGGGGTGGCAGACACGTCCGCCACGTCGCGGCGCAGCACGCGTACGACGAAGAACACGAACACCCACAGCAGGACCAGGTAACCCAGCCGGGCGATGGTGAACGCGAGCTCACTCACCCGTTGGCTCCTGTGCCTTGGGTGCCGTCCCAGAACATGATCCGGGTGCGGCCGATGGTGAGTGTGTTGCCGTCCAGGAGGGTGGCGGCGTCGACCCGGTGGCCCTCCACGAAGGTGCCATTGGTGGAGCCGAGGTCGGTGGCGATCGCATGCCCCTGGGTGAGGCGGATCTCCAGGTGGCGGCGGGAGACGCCGGAGTCGTCGACGATGATGTCCGCCTCGCTGCCGCGGCCGATCACGGTGACCGGGCCGGTGAGCAGGTAGCGCTGCCCGTCGATGTCCAGGATGGGATGAGTGGGGGAGGCGGTGGCGGCGGCCGCGGGTGCGGCGGCGCCACGGCGCGTGGAGGAGTCGATCTCGATGTTGGGGGGCGTGAGGCCCACGTCGGGGATGAAGGAGACGTCAACCGGTCCGACGAAGGAGTAGCCCTGCTCGCCGGCGTGGGTGGTGGCGACCTCCTCCATCTGCCGCACCATCTCATCCATGCCCCAGGTGTTCAGGCGCTCGACGTCGCTGGGGGCCAGGTGGATACGGAAGACGTTGGGTACCACGGAGCGGTCGCGCGCGAAGGAGGCGGCGCGCTTGTCCATCGTCTCGCGCAGCTTCGAGGCGATCTCGATGGGCTCGACGTCATCGGAGAACCGGGACATGGCCCGATTGGCGACGCTGCCGACGCCCTTCTCGAACTTGTCCAGGAGACCCATGGACTACCTCCCCGTGTGTTTCACAGCGGCCGCGGCGCCGCCGCTGCCGTCCGCGAGGCGGGCGGGTGCCCGGCACGCGGCCTGATTCGGCCACGATACTGGGACCGCCCGTGGCGTGTGTGCGCCTGGGCGGAATCCAGGGGTGACCTGCCCCAATCGTAACGGGTGAGGCGCTTACACCGGGAAGGTGGGAGCGACGGCCGTGTTGCGATCGGGACGTTACCCGGAGTGGCGGTTGGGCGGAGTCGGGCTGGTGTCTCGGAGCAGGTGTGGGGCTTGGCCGGGGAAGACTCGGTGCCGCCCCCTGTCGCCGGGAACCTGGGCCTAGGAGTCTGGGCGGGTGGGGGAGCGCCGCTCGTCCGTGCTTGCCCGACCGGACCGTGCGCCGTGCAAGTGGTACGCCATGCGGGTGAGCGGTTTCACGGTCGGCGGCGGCGGTCTGGATTGGACGCGGGCGCCTGCGAGCCGCTAGCATCAACGCACGTCGACGCGCGAGTGGCGGAATTGGTAGACGCGCACGGTTCAGGTCCGTGTGATCTTGCGATCATGGGGGTTCGAGTCCCCCCCCGCGCACCAGGGAAGGCCCGGAGCTGGTTCACCAGCCCGGGCCTTTGTCGTGTTCGGCGAGACCGATGCCGGTTTCGTGTTCGCCGGACCCGGCCTATCCCGGTCGAAGGTGCCGACATGAACACGCCTTCGCGTCAGATACACGAGTTTTAGAGGTTTGCACGTGTTCGGCGCCCGCAAAGCTCTAAAACGCGTGTATTCGCGAGGAACTCGTGTACGAGACGAGGCCCGGCGGCCCGACGCCCGAGAGCAGACCGCTCGCACCGGCGTCGGAACCGATCAGGCCCACCCAGCGGCCCGGCAACCGAGGGCAGACCTGCCCCCGCGGCGGCCGACCCTAGACACGGCGGGTACCTGTACCGCTACGCCGGCAGCGGCGCGACAGCAGCCCGGCCAGCGCAACGCCCAACCAGGCGCCGACGCCGTTCTGGACGACGTTGAACAGCGACGGCCGACGGTCGAGCGCCGGCAGGGCCCACTGCATCAGCTCCGCGCCCAGGCTGAGGGCACAGCCCGCGAGCACCCACGTCCACCAGGGCACGCGTGGCCAGCCCAGGCAGGCCAGGAAGGTCAGCGGCGCCAGCATCGCGAGGTTCAAGGCGATGTCTTTTCCGGCCGGCGTGAGGAACCAGGGACCCAACCCGGCCTTGACGGCGGTGACGTCCCCTCCCGATGGCCACAGCACCGCGAAAAGGACCACGAGCAGGTAACCGGCGGCCAGCACGCGGGTCGTGCGGTACCCGGTCCGCATGTCGCGCCCCTTCAGCGCCCGACGCGCGCGTCCAGCTGGTCGGTCTGCTCCTGGTCCAGCGACGAGGGCGTGATGACCGGCAGGACCGACCAGGGGAAGTTGATCCACTTGTCGGTCACCCGCCAGCAGTAGTCCGGCTCGAAGATGCTGCGCGGCTTGCGGTAGATCACCGCGCTGCGGGCGTCCACGGCCACGGTCTCACCGCCCAGGTCGAGGCCCCGGTGCTGCAGCAGCTCCATGACCATCTTCAGGGTCTTGCCGGAGTCGGCCACGTCGTCTACCACCAGCACCTTCTTGCCGGGCAGGTCCGAGGCGTCCATGAGCGGTGGCAGTACCACCGGCTCCTCCAGGGTCTGTCCCACCCCGGTGTAGAACTCGACGTTGACGGCGCCCATGGCCTTGATGCCGATCGCGTAGCCGATGGCGCCGGCGGGGATCAGGCCGCCGCGGGCGATGGCGATGATCAGGTCCGGCACCCAGCCGGAGGCCACGATCTGCGCGGACAGTTCGCGTTCGGCGCGGCCGAACAGCTCCCAGGTCAGCTCTTCGCGGTCGGGGGCGGCATCCGAGGTGGCGCCGTCGTCGAAGGGGATCGAGGGAGACTGGGCAGTGCTGCGCGCGTCGGTCACCCTCTGCATGGTAGCGGCCTATCGCGCCGTCACCCATGAGTGTCGCGCGGCCGACGGACGGCGTCGGCGCGGCTCAGGGAGTAAGGCCGAGCAGAACACGGGAGCATCCCGGGGTGGGCCTTCGTTCGGGCCGGGGCGTGGGCGCAGCGACGTGACCGGATAGACGGTCGCCAACGGGATATGACTGGGCGTCTTTTGGGTTGTGGGAGGCAAGCCCGGTCGGCACCGGCCGGGACCCATCCCATAGAGAGGCATCCACGATGAGTGCGATGAACCCGAAGTAAGCGCCGCTTTTCGAACCCCTGGAACTCAACAACGGCGTGACGCTCAAGAATCGGCTCGTCGTGGCGCCGCTGACGATCTACGACTCGGGCGCCGACGGCGAGCTCACCGACGCCGCCCGCCGCTTCTGGAACGACCGCTTCAAGGGCTTCTCCCTGTTCATCATGCCGTTCACGAACGTGGCGCCGGGCGGCATCGGCTTCGAGTCCCCCAACGCCTTCGACTCCCGGCACCTGGCCACGCTCAAGGAGTATGCGGACATCGCCCACGCCCAGGGGGCGCTCGCCGTCGTCCAGCTCGCCCACTCCGGACTACACGCCCGCAGGGAGATGACCCAGGGGCACGACGTCGTCTCCCCCACCACGGCTCCCTTCGCCGGCTCGCGGGCCATGACCGAGGCGGAGGTGCGCGGCCTGGTAGACGCCTACGCCCGCGCCGCCGAGCTGAGCCTTGAGGCCGGCCTGGATGGCGTGGAGATTCACGGCGCCAACGGGTGGCTGGTGCAGCAGTTCTTCTCCGGCAACACCAACCTGCGCACCGATGACTGGGGCGGCTCGCGCGAGAAGCGGATGGCGCTGCCGCTGGCGGTCGTGGACGCCGTCGACGCCGTGCGCCGCCGGCACCACCGGCCCGACTTCATCGTGGGTTACCGCTTCTCCCCGGAGGAGCCCGGCGAGCGCGGCCTGACCATGGCGGACACCTTCGCCCTGGTCGACGCCCTGCTGGACAAGCCGCTGCAGTACCTGCACGTGTCCCTGTGGGACTTCTACAAGAAGGCGCGTCGGGGTGCGGACACCTCCCTGACCCGCATGCAGCTGCTGCACGAGCGCATCGGTGGGCGGCTGCCGCTGATCGGCGTCGGCAACCTGTACACGGCCGACGACATGATCCGCGCCTGGGACACCGGCTGGGCCGAACTGCTGGCCATCGGCAAGAGCGTCCTGCTCAACCCGCACCTGATCGAGCTGATCCGCACCGGCCGCGAGGACGAGATCGAGACGACCTTCGACTGGGACAAGGCCGACAGCTACCGCTACACGCAGGCCATGCTGGAGGGTACCCGGATGGGGACCGACTTCTATCCGCGCTCCAAGCAGTTCAGCCCCCGGTACCGCAGCGAGGACTACTGAGATGCCGGGGCTGCGCCGCCCGCGCGCCCTGACGGTGACCACCCGGCGGGGCAGCGTGTTGGACGGGGCCCTGTTCCCGGCCCACGCCGCGGACACGGTGGTGATCGCCATCACCGGCATCCACGGCAACTTCTATGCCAACCCCTTCTACGTCACCTTCGGACAGACCCTCAACCGGGCCGGCATCGACTTCGTGTACGCGCAGACGAACGACGACTTCAACGAGATCCCCGGCACCAACGCGGTGACGGGGCAGGAGGAGGTCATCGGCTCGTGGAACGAGGACTTCGCCTTCACCGACGAGGATCTGGGGGCTTGGTTGGACTACGCGGAGGCCGCCGGCTATCGGCGAATCATCCTGGCCGGGCACTCCCTGGGCGCCAACAAGGTCATCTACTACCTGGCGCGCCACCACGATGAGCGGGTGGAGCACTTCCTCCTGCTCAGCCCCGCCAACCTGCGCCACCTGACCAACCAGGTCACGGCGCAGGAGCGGGCCGTGGTGCGCGACTACGTCGACCGCGGCCTGGGGGAGCAGCGGCTGCCGTTCCCGCTCATGGGCTGGGTGCCCTGCCGGGCGGAGACCGCCCGCCAGTGGCTGTGCGACAACATCCTGGACAACGTGCACGTGGAGGCCGACGCCGACTTCAGTCAGGTGGCCGCCATGCGGCACACCGGCGCCATGCTCATCGGCACCTATGACCGGTTCACCTATGGCGACCCGGCGGGGTTCCTGGCGACGATCAATGATCACACCGCCGCCCCGGAGGCCAACGAACTGGTGCTGATCCAGGGCACCGGCCACACCTACCAGGGCAAGGACCAGGAGGTCGCGGACGCCATCGTGCGTCTGGTGCGTGCCTGGGCCTGAGCGGTGCGACCCGGTGCGTAGGTACGGGTGCTTCGCACTGAAGTCGGCTGAAGTGTCCGGATTCGGGACAAACGGCGTTCGGAGCGACGTGGTCCGCTTGAGAGTCCGCATGATTTCAACGATCTTCAATGTTGTCACGGCAGCTGCCGGCGCGTTTGTCCCGGATCTTGACATTCCAGGCTCTCACCGTTTGTGGGGGTGGTGGTTCGGGCCCGCGGGTTGTTGTGGGGTGGTCGTGTTCGGGGCTCTGTTTGACGAGAACCGGCCCACCAGGTGGTCGTGTTCGTGTTTGGGAGATCGTCATCGGGCGTATGAGGTCGTGTTCGGGTTGACCGATCAGAGGTCGTGTTCGGGCGGATCAGGACGTCGTCGGCGCCGTTGCGCGTGCGGACGGTTCGTGCGTTCCGGTGACGGTTCGTCAGGTAGCAGCAACGGTTCGGCATGAACGACGACGGTTCGTACACCTA
>NZ_LK995509.1 GCF_900002405.1 Actinomyces succiniciruminis
TCCGGCATCGCCCCCGCCGGCGGCTCGGGCACCTCAGTGTTGTGCTCTGAGGCGACCCTGCGGGCCAGCCAGGAGTCCACCTGCTCACGGACGCGGGCGGCGTCGGCGTGCAGCGGGTAGACGGCAGCCCTCGGGTCGTAGGCACCATCGGCGTCCACGAACAGGCGGGACAGTTCCGCCTTGGTTGGGTACTTCGACGCCGGCTTCGCCGCCGGCCGCGCCGGGGCGACGAACGGATGCGGTGTCACCAGTGTGTTCATCGGGTGCTCCTTTCATCGGAGCACATGCGGACCGGAGACGCCGCAGCGGGTGACGCCGCTGACGGCGGAGACGACGGCGGGGGCGATGCCGGGAGCCTGACCGGTCCATCGCCGACGAGATCACCACCGGCGGCGGCCAGGGCGTCGAGCAGGGCTGCCCTGGCGAACCAGGCGCGCTCGCGCAGCTCGCTTGTTGGCGCGGTCATTGCCGCGCGCGCCGTCAGTTCGGCAGCGATACCCAGGTCGCTTAGGCGTTGCCGGCCCCAGCGGGCGGCGCGCTCGCGGTCCGTCTCACCGTCGATCATCGGGTAGGTGAGCTTGTCAGCCACGATGTCCCAGCAGTCGGGAGAGCTGGACGCCGAGGTTTCGCTACTGCTGGTTGCGGTAGGATTGAACCAGGCCGTCAGGAGGTTCCCCAGGACTGAAATGATGGCCTTTCCCATCTCAGCGCCCCTCCTTGGTGGAGGTGGCGTCGGCAGGGATGCCGACCCCGAGCTGTTCCAGGGTTGCCGGCAGGTCGGCCGGGACGGGGATGCCGAGTCTGTCTAGCTCGGTGATGGGGATGCGGCGGAGCCGGTTCCCGAAGCGGATGACCTTCAGGTCTCCGCGGGCGATCATGCGCTCCACGGCGTCGCGCGAGATCATGGTCAGCGCACAGAACGCTCTGACGGTGATCGCCGTTGGCGCGCTCACGCAAGTGGTTGTTATGGACAAAAGTCTGCCCTCCGAAGAGGCCGAGACCGAAGCTCAGTATCCCTGAGTCCGGTCTACCACTCGGAGGGCGGCGTGTTGATTAACTTGCAGTACGTACATTACGCGGCCATAACGGACAGTGCAACACTAACCGCGGAATGTGAGTCATATCACGCACGCATGAGCATAAGCCGCCCGAACTGCCTGACACCCTCCTCCACCATCTCCTTCACGCCGGCAACCGAATCAGCGCCGACGCCGCCCTGCGCGACCCGCAACACCCGATCCAGCGAGTACACCACCTCAACACCCTCAACACCCGCAGCTGCCCGCACCGGCACCGAATCCCGCAGGGAGTTCACCACCAACGCCACCCTGCCATGGGAGCGCATACGCGCCAGCAGCCCAGGCCACTCACCGTCGGGCACAACGCGGTCCAGCACCACGCGCCTGTCCTGACCCGAGCCGTATGCATGGAAGCCTCCGTCAACCGGGGTGAATCCCACCAGGAACTTCGTCTCCCGCATCTCCGGGTGCATCCACACCAGCTTGCCCTCACGCACCGCACGGGCGGTCATCGCATCTACCAGCGGCATCACGTCCGGCTGCCTCCGGCCGACTGCCTTCACCAGCGCGGACAGGGGGATCATCGGCGGCAGGCCCTTGGCGGCGGCATAGGCCAGCGTCTGGTCAAGCACTGCCACGGTCGCATGATCTGATTCAAGGGCCAGGTCAACTGACAGGCGCGAGTTCTGCCGGCGCGCGTGACGCCTGCACTGCGGGCACACGACGTTGACGCTCCCGTAGCCGTCGTACTCCCAGCCCGCAGCGTCCTTCACCGAGTCTCTCCTGCTGCCGCCAAACCCGATGGTGCGCGGGTGTCCACCGGTCAGCGGGACCGACGACACCTCATACATGAGGATTGGCTTGTCGTGCCGCAGTCTGTCGGCGGCGCGAGGGGACAGCACCGCGCGCACGGGACGCCGGCAGGGACCCCAAACACCACGCGCCGGCCGAAGCCGCGCCACCGCAGCTGATCGCAACCTCGACGACCTCAGCGGCCGCATCACAGGCAGAATCGACACACGCGGCCCGGAGGTGCGCGAGCCCCGCGGGTAACTGGGGGGCTTGTCCACCGCCAGGAACTCGTACCCCCAGGCCGCTGCCGTCTCGCAAGAGCACTCCGGTCCCGCGTCGCAGCCGGGCTCGTGCACCACCATCCGCTTCAGGAACAGCAGCTCCCTGTCCCCCTCGTGCTCGGGGTCGTCGCAGTAGACGGTCAACACACGGAAGGTGGTGGTCCCGCCACCCACCGGCACCCTCTCCACCGAAACCACCACATCATCCCCGTCCCGGTCAATGACTCGGGTCGCCCGTGTTTCCCAGCGTGTCACGCCTGCCTCCTGTACTTCCTGATACTGACCACGGTGCTGTCCTGTTCACTGTCCAGCAGCGCCCGCTGCCTGGTCTTGACCGCATGCTGGTAGAGCGTCGCCATGCTCGCCGTCGTCCAGCCGTAGCGGTCCATGAGGTCGGCGGTCGTCGCTCCGAGTTCCCCGAACCTGGTTGCGCTGTAGTGGCGGAAGCCGTGCCAGCCCAGGTACTCGTCGTCACCCAGGATGATGCCCGCCTTCCGCAGCGCCACGTCTAGGGCTTTGCTGGCCGTTGACGCCATCAAGAACCTCTTCTTTTCCACAAGGGAAGGAAAAACCAGTGCGTCCACCCCGCCCCCCGTGTGAGCGTCCATGTGCTCACGCAGCGCCTCGACAGTGGTGGGCCGCAGCAGGACGGTCCTCGAACGGCGTGTTTTCGTGGAGCCGAGCACCAGCGCGCCGGTCTCATCGCGCGTCAGCGAGTGGCGCACCTCCACTTCCCCAGCATCCAGGTGCACGTCACGCCGCCTCAGCGCCAGGGCCTCATTGATACGCAGACCGGCGTCGGCCAGGAGGATAACCAGCGCCTTCAACTCCGGTCGGATCGCCGCGGCGATAGCATCCACTTCAGCATCGGTCAGCAAATGCCGCCTGCCTCGCGCATGACTCGCCGTGGGGCGCTTCAGGCGACACGGGTTCTTCGCTAAGGGCGTGTCGTCGGAGGCGACGGCGGCGTTCAGCATGATCCGCAACGTCAAGTAGGCGGAGGTGCGCACGCCGTCGGACGGTAGATCGTCGTACCAGTCGGCGATTATCTCCGGGGTGAGGTCCACGAGCCGCACGTCACCGAGCCCCCTTGTGACGTGACGCAGACGGTCCCTGTAGGTGCGGATGGTGGCGGCAGTGACATCATCAAGGCGCTTGCCCGCAAGCCACCGGTCGGCCCACACGGCAACCGTGAGCGCCTCCGCCTCGGCCTGAGCGGTCGCAGCCGCTTCCTCCTCGGCCTCGCGGGCGGCGACGGCAGCGGGGTGCTCCCAGGTGCCACGGTCCATCGCCAGTTTGACCTCGTGCAGCCACCACTCGGCGTCCTTCTTCTGGTCGTACGTGCGGGGCGCGTTGATCCACGTCCGCTTGGGTAGGGCGGTGGGGTCCTGGTAGCGGGCGCGGTAGCGGCCGGACGGCAGCTTCGTGATGTTGCCGAATGACTGGCGCTTCACCTTCGTCTTGCTCATGGCGGCCTCCTGTAGGTCTGTTACACGGCACCCGATTCCGTGTAACAAGGACAGCATACCCGAGCGGTTTTCCGCGGTCTACAGCGTCTGTACAGTTGTTCGACTAGACCACCGTTTCAACGATTCCAGGCGCACCATCCCGCAGCAAACCCGCCAGCACGCCCACGTTGAACGTTAGAAATCCCAGTCCTCGTCCTGGGTGGCCTCGGCGGTGCCGATGACGTAGGAGGAGCCGGAGCCGGAGAAGAAGTCGTGGTTCTCGTCCGCGTTGGGCGAGAGCGCGGCGAGGATCGCCGGGTTGACGTCGGTGGTGTCCGCCGGGAACAGCGCCTCGTAGCCGAGGTTCATCAGCGCCTTGTTGGCGTTGTAACGCAGGAACTTCTTCACGTCCTCGGTCAGGCCGAGTTCGTCGTAGAGGTCCTCGGTGTACTGCTCCTCGTTGTCGTACAGCTCCATGAGCAGCTCGAAGGTGTAGTCCTTCAACTCGGCCTGGCGCTCCGGCGAGGCCTCGCGCACCGCCAGCTGGTACTTGTAGCCGATGTAGTAGCCGTGCACGGCCTCGTCGCGGATGATCAGGCGGATCAGGTCGGCGGTGTTGGTGAGCTTGGCGTGCGCCGACCAGTACATGGGGGCGTAGAAGCCGGAGTAGAACAGGAAGGACTCCAGCATGGTGGAGGCGACCTTGCGCTTCTCCGGGTCGTCGCCGCGGTAGTAGTCCAGGATGATGCGGGCCTTGCGCTGCAGGTTCTCGTTCTCCTCACTCCAGCGGAAGGCATCGTCGATCTCGGCGGTGGAGATCAGGGTGGAGAAGATCGAGGAGTAGGAGCGGGCGTGCACCGACTCCATGAAGGCGATGTTGGTGTACACCGCCTCCTCGTGGGGGGTGCGGGCGTCCGGGATGAGGGAGACGGCGCCGACCGTGCCCTGAATGGTGTCCAGCAGGGTCAGGCCCGTGAACACGCGGGTGGTCATGTTCTTCTCGGCGTCATTCAGCGTGGCCCAGGACTGGACGTCGTTGGACAGCGGCACCTTCTCCGGCAGCCAGAAGTTGCCGGTGAGCCGGTCCCAGACCTCCAGGTCCTTGTCGTCGATCAGTCGGTTCCAGTTGATGGCCTGGACGCGGTCGATGAGCTTGATGGGCTCAGGCATGGGGGTCCTCCCGGGTGTGCTCAGTAGAGGGCCTCATGCTATCGACGACGACGCCTCCCGCCCCGCCGCGAGGACGTGAGATGCCCCGCGGCCGGGGCCGCCCGGACCGAAATGCGCAAGCGCCCCGCAGATGCGGTTGGTCGATGCCTTAGCCTGGTGCCTCCCGGCATGCAACGAACGGAACTGTTGATGATCGAGTCCTACCCAGTGTTGTCCCTCCTCCCGCCACTTCTGGCGATTGCGCTGGTCATCGGGACGAAGAAGGTCATCTCCTCACTGGCCTTGGGCATCCTGGCCGCCGCCGTGCTGATCGCCGACGGCGGTATCGTCGGGACGCTGGCGAAGGTCTGGGAGGCCTTCTCCCAGACCTTCTGGTCGGACGGGGCGGTCAACTCCTACTACGTCCTCATCCTGGCCTTCCTGCTGACCCTCGGTGTGATCACCTCCCTGGTGCTGATGTCCGGCGGCACCCAGGCCTTCGCCGAATGGGCGATGACGCGGGTCCGCACCCGACGCGGCGCCCAGATCCTCGCGGCGGCGCTGGGAACGGCCATCTTCGTCGACGACTACTTCAACGCCCTGGCCGTCGGGCAGGTGGCCCGCCCCGTCTCCGACCGGCAGCGGGTGTCGCGGGCGAAGCTCGCCTACCTCATCGACTCCTCGTCCGCCCCCGTCGCCGTCCTCGCCCCCTTCTCCAGCTGGGGTGCCTCAATCATCGGGATCATGGGGCCGATCGTGGCCGCCGTCGGCGTCCAGGCCTCGGACGCCGGTGCCTTCATGCGCTCCGCGGGGATGAACTACTACGCCATCGCCGCCCTGATCCTGCTGTGGGTGACCGTCGTCTTCGAGATCGACTTCGGCCCGATGCGGCGGGAGGAGACTCGCGCCGTCTCCATGGGCGGCCTGTACGCACCCGACGAGCAGATCCCGGGTCAGCTCACCGACTCGCTGCCGCGGCACGAACCGGGGGCGATGCGCGCACTCATCGTGCCCTTCGCCGTCCTGGTGGCCGGCGTCGTCGGCGGGATCCTGCTTACGGGGCATCACGCCTCCGGCTCGTGGTCCCTCCTCGACATGCTCGCCGACACCGACGTCGCCCTCGCCCTCAACGTCGGCGGCGTACTCGGGCTTGCGACCGCCGCCTTCTACTACTTCCACTTCACGCACGAAGACCCGATCTTCGAGGCGAAGACGGCCGCCCGGGGCGTCGTCGAGGGCGCGCGCTCCATGCTTCCCGCCATCAGGATCCTCCTGTGTGCCTGGATGCTCGGCTCGCTGATCTCCGAGCTCGGCACGGGGGCCTACCTCGGCTCGCTGGTCGAGTCGACCGCGGTGTCGGCGCGGTGGCTCATCCCGATGCTGTTCGTCGTGGCCGGGGCGATGGCCTTCGCAACCGGCACGTCCTGGGGCTCCTTCGGCATTCTGCTGCCGATCGCCGGGGAGATCATGGGGGCGGTCGCGGGCGGCGGCGAGTTGCTGATCCCCGCGTTCGGTGCCGTCCTCGCGGGCGCCGTTTGGGGCGATCACTGCTCCCCGATCTCGGACACGACGATCCTGTCCAGCACCGGCGCGGGCTGCAACCACATCACGCACGTCAACACGCAGCTGCCCTACGCGGGTGTGAGCGCGGCGGCGGCGCTGCTCGGATACGTGGCCTTCTCGGCGACGGGATCCGGGGTGCTCGGAGTTGTTGTCGCCGTCGCCGCACTGGTTGGCTTCGCCGCCGTCGTCCGCGTGTGGCTGCCGTCCATCGGCCCGGCGAGCGACGCCTCGTCCGCGCCCGCGCCCGGAGACGGGCATGAAGAGGTGCCGACCTCGGCCTGAGGGCCCTCTACGTCGGGCTCCGCGGCGGCCTTGGTGTCGAATCACGACCTTGGGGGGCGTTTTACGACCCCGGGGTGGTCGTAAAACGCACCCCAAGGTCGTAAACCGTCACCCGCCGCCAGGTGCTTGTCGGTCTACCTGCCCGCCCCCGCACCTGAACCGATGACGACAGCCAATCGCCACACCTCCAAATCGGAGGAGTCCATTGACTCAGCGGTACAGCGGGAGGGAGCCGGTCAGCGAGGTGACCTGCGCACGCGGGCCGATCAGTGCCACGGCGAGGTAGTCCAGGTCCGCGGAGGCAACGACCGCGAACTCGTGGCCGGGAATGTCTCCGCCGGGGCGCCAAGCGCTTGCCGCCCGCGTCGCCCCTGTCAGCGATTACGTTGCACGCAATGGCTCAGCGCACGGGGAGAAAGACCGCAGAATTCTGCGGAAAACAATCGCCGGCACAAACACGTGGCCTCGCTCCAGTGTGCAGCGAGGCCCTCGTTGCACACTGGAGCCTACTCACGGTTATCCAGCCGAACACAGGAACAGCGAGATTCCAGCGAAAACTCGCCCTCCCACGGAATCGTCGCGGCGCCGTTGCGTGCAACACCGCCTCAATGCGCCACCTCGAGAGGTCCGAGTACCGCCTGGAGAGGCCATTGGGAGCCGCCCCGCTCCCGCGCCCGCCACGGTTCCCAGTTCCACCCAGTTCACCAGACGGAGCCTCACCATCCGCGACGCTGCAGCCCCCGCGAGTTCGTCGAGGCGCAGGCACCGCCGCCCTATGCCCTAATCTCAGCCCATGACCGAGACTCCCTCCGACATCCCGTCCGCGACGCCCACTGCCACCCCGCCCGGCATCGACTCACCCCGCCGCCCCACCGCTGTGGATGCGGTGGCCGAGCGCTACGTGGAGAGCCTTGCGGACCTGTCCCCCGAGTTCGCCGTGTCCGTGGGTCTGCCCGGACGCCGCGGCGAGCTTGACGGCTACTCCCCCGAGGCGCTCGACGCACTGACCGACCTGGACCGGCGCACGCTCGCCGAACTGGAACAGGTCGCCCCGGTCGACGCGATCGACCGGGTCACCGTGGCCGCCATGCGCGAGCGGCTGGGCGTGTCCATTGAGGCGGCCGAGGCCGGTGAGGCACTGCGCAGCCTGGACAACATCGCCTCCCCGATTCAGAACCTGCGGGACCTGTTCGACAACCTGCCCACCGCCACCGAGGCCGACTGGGCGGACTTCGCCGCCTGCCTGCGCGACGTGCCCCGCGCCCTGGAGGAGTACGCCGACTCGCTGCGCCTGGCCGCGAGCCGCGGCGACGTGGCCGCCCGGCGCCAGATCGAGGCCTGCATCGGCCAGGCCCGTGACCAGGCGGCGGAGTCCTCCAGCTCCTACACGGCGCTCATCGACGCCGCCACCACCGCCGACGGCACTCCCCTGCCCGAGTCGCTGCAGGAGGACCTGCGCGCGGCCTCGGCGCAGGCCCGCGCCGCCTACGCCCGCATCGCCGACTTCCTGGGCGAACAGATCGCGCCGCTCGCCGGCGAGGTGGACGGCGTGGGCCGCGAGCGCTACGCCCGCTTCAGCCGCGAGTTCCTGGGCGCCGTGGTCGACCTGGATGAGACCTACGAGTGGGGTCGCGAGCGCCTGGCCGCCATCGACGCCGAGCAGCAGGCGATCGCCGCCCGGCTATACGGCGAGGGCGTGAGCGTACGCGAGGCGATGGACCGGCTCAATGCCGATCCGGCGCGCACCATCCACGGCACCGCCGCCCTGCAGGCATGGATGCAGCGCACCGCCGATGACGCCATCGCCGCCCTGGACGGCACCCACTTCGACATCCCCGCCCCACTGCGCACCCTGGAGTGCCGCATCGCGCCGTCGGCCACCGGCGGCATCTACTACACGGGTCCGAGCGACGACTTCACCCGGCCGGGGCGCATGTGGTGGTCGGTGCCGGAGGGAACCGACACCTTCGCCGCCTGGCAGGAGCGCACCACCGTCTTCCACGAGGGCGTGCCCGGCCACCACCTCCAGGTCGGCATGCAGACCTATGTGCGCGACGAGCTCAACGCCTGGCGCCGCCTGGCCTGCTGGGTCAGTGGTCACGGCGAGGGCTGGGCCCTGTACGCCGAGCAGCTGATGGCGGACCTCGGCTTCCAGGACGACCCGGGCGACCGCATGGGCGTGCTCGACTCCCAGCGGCTGCGGGCCGCCCGCGTGGTGCTCGACATCGGCGTGCATCTGGGTAAGCGGCGCCCGCCGGAGCTGGCGGAGCTGCCCGGCGTCGGCGACGGCGTCTGGGACGCCGACTCGGCCTGGGCCTTCCTGCGCCACAACGTGGCGATGACGGAGTCCTTCCTGCGCTTCGAGTTGGACCGCTACCTGGGCTGGCCGGGGCAGGCGCCGTCCTACGCGGTCGGCCAGCGGCTGTGGGAGGCGGCCCGCGATGATGCGCTGGGTCGCGGTGAGTCCCTGAAGGACTTCCACATGCGGGCGCTGCGGCTGGGCAGCGTGGGCCTGGACGTCATGCGCGAGGCGCTGGCCGAGTAGGTCGACGCGCCGCCGGAGGCCGGGACCCGGGCCTGCCGCACGCGCCGTGGCGGATCGGCTGCGCCTGGCTGCGGCCGACCCCGCCAGGGGCGCGCTGCCACGGCGCTACGTCGCCCCGGATTCACTCCTCCCAGAATCCGGCCACATCCACGGCCCCGCCGGCGGCCTCGAAGTCGGCGCGCACGGCGTCGCGCAGGCCGGCGTCGTGCAACCAGTCCAGGGCGACGGCGGCCAGCCCGTATGCGCCGTCGACGGCGGCGTCGTCACCGGTGGGTGAGCCGGCGGCCGCGGCCATCTCGCGAGTGTGCAGGGCGACGTCGTCGCGGTCGGTGACCTTGATCAGCGGGTGGATACCGGGCACGCGCAGCGACACGTTGCCGAAGTCGGTGCCCGCGGCGATCGTCTCCGGCACCACCCCGGCGGGCAGCGGGTCGCGGCCACGCTCCCGCTGGGAACGCACCCAGGCCTGCAGCAGCGGGCCGTTGGAGCGCACCGGCATCTCGTTGGTGTTGGCGTCGGTGATGATCTCCACCCCCGTGCCGGTCATGAGCGCCGCCCCGTGCAGCAGGTCCTCCACACGCCCCACCAGGTCCTTGAGCGTCTCGGGGTACTTGGAGCGCACCATGAGGTTGAGCTCGGCGCGCTCGGGGATCACGTTGGCGACCCGCCCGCCGTCGTCGACGACGGCGTGGACCCGGTCCATGGGCAGTATCTGCTGGCGCAGCAGCCCCAGGCCGGTCAGCGCCAGGGTGGCGGCGTCCAGGGCGTTGCGGCCCATGAAGGGCTGGGAGGAGGCGTGGGAGGGGATGCCGGTGTACACGGCGCTCATGCGGCGCACGCCCAGCCAGGTCTGGTCGGCCAGGTCGTGGGCGTAGGCGTGGGTCTGGATGGCGGCGTCGACGCCGTCGAGCATGCCGCGCTGGGCGAGGATCTCCTTGGCGGTGTCGGACTCCTCGGCGGGGGTGGTCTGCAGGATGACGCGGCCGGGCAGGACGCCGGGGCGGCGGCGTTCGAGTTCGGCCAGGGCGAGGAAGGCGCCCACCGAGTTGGCGCACATGACGTTGTGCCCGCAGCCGTGGCCGACGCCGGGCAGGGCGTCGTACTCCGCGAGTATCGCCATGGTCGGGACGTGGGGGCTGGCGGGCGGCTGCGGCGCTCCGGCGTCTTGCCGCTCCCCGCGCTCTGCGGCGGCGTCGGCACCGATCTCCGCACGCAGGGCGGTGTCCATGCTGTACACGCCCACGCTCGGGCTGACGCCGTGGGCGCGCAGCAGCTCGGCGACGGCGGCGACGGCGTGGTGCTCGGCGTGCCCCACCTCGGGGTGGGCGTGCAGGTCACGCGACAGGGCCACGAGCTCCGGTGCGAGGGAGTCGACGACCTCGGCCAATTCGGTGCGCAACTCGGCCGCGACGCCGGCGTCCTCGGGCAGTGCGGGGGCGGGCCCGGCCGCGGCGGCGCGGGCGGCGGTCTCCTCGGCCATGCGGGACTGCACGGCGGAGCTGGGCTTGGTGGGCCGGCTGAGGTCGCGGACGGGGCGATTCATGGCGCTGATTGTGCCGCGCGCACCGGCAGTCATCGAATCAGCACCCGTCCGGGCGGCGCGGCCGCGGACACGCCTCACACCTCCGGGTGGCGGGCGCGCAGCACGTCTCGGTTCCGCCAGGCCCCGAGTACCGAGCCCGGCCCGGCGAGACTGTCGAGGTCGGTGCTGTGCGCGAGCCCGGGTACGCGGTCGGGGATGAACTCGCGCCCCCGGCTGAGCACAAGCCGCAGGTCGCGCAGCACGCCCAGCCCGGTGCGCGGGTCGCCGGCGACGGCGATCAGGTCGGCGTCGAAGTCGGGGGCGAGCACACCGGTCACGCCCGCCAGGCCGATGCCGGCGGCGGCCCGCGAGGTGGCGGCGAGCAGGACCTCCGTCCGGGGCAGACCGACGTACTCCAGCGCCTCCAGGCCACCGACGTAGCCGCGGTTCGGAACACCGGGGATGCCGGCGTCGTGCCCGGTGACGATCTTCACGCCGTGCTCCCACAGCATGCGCGCGGGCGGGGCGAAAGCGTCGTCGCGCTCAAGCATGCGGGGCAGCTCGGCGGTGATGGTGCAGTCCACGTAGACGCCGGCTGCGGCGATCTCATCGGCCAGGCGCGGGTCGGGTTCGGAGCGGGCGGCGGGGCTGATGAAGGAGGCGTGCGCGAGGTAGTCGACGCCGGCGCGCACCGCCCGCTCGATGCCCTGGGTGCCGTGGGCGTGGGCGGCGGTCCACTTCCCCAGGCGGTGGGCGTCGGCGAACATGACGGTGAGTTCCTCCTGGCTGAACTGGGCCATCCAGGGCACCGAGCCGGAGGTGGTGAAGCCGCCGGTGGTCATCGCCTTGATGGTGTCGACGCCCCGCTTGTGGTGGACGCGCACCTGGTGGCGGATGTCGTCCAGGCCGTCCACTTCACCCCCGGCGTGGTGGGCGTGGCCTGCGGTGACGGTGATCTGTGGCCCGGCGGCGGTGATGCGGGGCCCGCGCAGGTCGCCGTTGTCGATGGCGTCGCGCAGGGCGACGTCCACGTAGTGGCGGGCGCCCAGACTCTGCGCGCTGGTGACGCCGAGGGACAGCAGCTCCCGGGCCGAGCGGGCGGCGTTCAGCGCGAGCCGGGCGACGTCATGCTCCCCGTAGTCGGGGTACTCCACGTCCGTGCCGGAGGTGGGCAGGTGGGCGTGCGTCTCGATGAGCCCGGGCATGAGGGTGGCGCCGGGCAGTTCGACGCGGCGCACCTGCGCGGGCGTGGTCCCGGCCGCTTCGGCCAGCTCACCGAGTCGGGCGGTCAGCTCGGCGGTGGGGCCGACTGCGCGGATGCGGGCGCCGTCGATGAAGACGGCGCCGCCGGCGGGGTCGTCCTCACCGATGCTTTCTAGGCTGCCGACGGCGTTACCGCGGCGTCCGGTCAGCACGCGGCCGGCGGTCAGCAGGGCCGGGCATGCCCCGTCGAGGCGTTCACCGCCGTCGGTGGGTGGGGTGATCCAGTCCGTCATGGAGCCTCCTGATGCTTGGGCGAATGGGGAGAGACACAGCAGCGCTTCAAGTCGCGGCGGGGCGACCAGCGCCCGCCCCTGGGCAACCGTGAGGCCGGCAGCATTAATCCAACTCATGTGCGCCTCTCCGAAGCTTCGTTCCAGGGCGCGCTCCACGCCACCCGGCGACGTACCACGACCTTCGGGTACGTTCCACGACCATCCCAGGGTCGTGGAATGCATCCCAAGGTCGTGCAACGCCCGGCCCCGCCCCGATTCCATGGAGCTCGCTCCCAGCGACGTCCCCATGTTCACCGCTAGCATCACGCGTATGAGCGATTCGGAGGTCGGGGCGGCTCACCGCTTACTCGCCGGACTCGGCATCAGCGACGCCGCCGAGTCCCTGTACCTTTCACTGCTGGACGGCGAACTCCGCGCCGCAAACTCCGAGGACCCCGCTCTCTCGGAGCTCATTGAAGCGGACCTGGCCGCCGTAGCCGACGGAGTGGTGAACCCGCGCTCGGCGGCCCGCGCATTACGCGGCCTAGAACAGCGATACCGGGAGGACGCCCGCCGCGCCGAGACCGCCGCCCTGGAATTGGACCTGCTCGAGCAAGGTGGTCGGCACCCGGTGGAAACAACCCGGTCCCCGCAGCGGGCCATCGCCATGTTCAACCAGCTCTTCGCCACCGCCCGCGGCGAGTTCCGGGGGATGGATCGCTCACCATACCTGACGTCCGCGGGAAAGCAGGCGAGCATGCAGCCGGAGTCGCTACGCCGCGGCGTACGACACCGTGCGCTGTACGAGATGGCCTCCCTACACGATCCTAGTTACTTCAAGGTCGTCGCAAAATCCATCCGCCAAGGGGAGGAGGCCCGTTTCGTCGACAAACTCCCCTTCCGCATGCTCCTCGCCGACCAGACGACCGCACTCATCCTGCGCCACGGCCCCGACAGCGATGTCATTACCACTCGCATCACCGACGCTGAAGTGGTCGCGACCTTCGGCGACCTGTTCGAGCACCTGTGGCAGAGGGCCGTTCCAATGCCGCGCGTATCAGCCATCGAAAGCGCGCTGCCGCAGGATCGTGAGTTGGTGTGGATGTTGGCCTCCGGCATGACAGATGAGGCGATCGCCCGTCAACTCGGAGTAAGCATGCGGACGGTGGCCCGACGGGTCGCCGAGCTGAATCACCTGCTTGGGGCACAGAGCCGTTTCCAACTGGGCATGCAGGCCGTGCGGCTGGGCTGGCTGCCGCCGGCGGACGACACGCCCGGCACAACAACGCCCACGTGACAAACCTACGCCATGGCACGCTCTCGCCATCGTGCGCTCGCAAGTGCATTACTAATCCCGTGTTTTGATGAGTCCCGTATCCCATGACAGATCCCCCGATTCATCGAAGGGAACACAATGAAGGCGTTACGCTCACTCGCTTGCGCCGCGGCCCTGGTGCTAGCTCTCGCTGTTCCGGGGTCCGCCGCCTCTGCCGACATCAGCGGTGATGCCGCCCCAACGAGAACCGCCGCCGCGGAAACCTGCGCCGGCTCCGTCACCTCCGTCGCCTGGAGGGACGGCACCCACGTAACCAACGGAACCTACGTCTCCGACGCCTCCGGCCTGGTGCGCGCCGACCTGACCTGGGCCGCACCCGCCACCGCAAGCGCCGGGGACAGCTTCACACTGACCCTGCCGGCCGAGTTGGAGAACCGAGGCCCCAGCAGCTTCGATCTGACGGCACCGGACGGCGCCGTCGTCGGCCAGGCAACCTGGTCCGGCAAGACGCTCAACTTCGTCCTTTCCGAGTACGCCGACACCTACGGCGACATCACCGGCTCCGCCTGGGTGACCTTGGGCTGGGACCGCTCCCAGGTCGATGAGGCGGGCGGCGACTACACGCTGACCTTCACCTCCTGTGGTCAGAGCTTCCAGCTTCCCGGAACCTATGTGGGCCCCGGCCCCACCGGCGTGGACCAGGCAAGCGGTAAAACCGGCGTGTACGACGCCGACATCAGCAGTTCCCGCTGGGTCGTGTACGTCGGCACCACCACGCAGGACGTGTACGAGCCCCTGGTCATTGAGGACCTCGGTGGTGAGGGCCTGACTCTCACCTGCGAGGGCGCGAAGATCTACGACCGCACGCCCTACCCGCACACGGAGGTCGTCTACGACAACGAGATCGACTCCAACCGCTGGTCCTGCACGGAGACCGCCGGCGGCGGCGTGCGCATCGTCTTCAGCCCCATGGCCGACGGGCGCTACCAGCCCGCTCACGAATCGCTCCAGATCGACCTGCGTGCCGACGTCGGCCCGGAAGTCGCCGACCTGGACGAACTGGTCAACACCGCCACGATCTCGGTGGCAGAGGATGGCGAGCCGGCCACGGTGGTCGGGCGCGTCGAGCTGCCCAACAGCGGCGGGACCGGATCCGGCCACCGGGCGTCCTTCACGATCGAGAAGGTCACGACCGGAACCGCGGCGCCGGCCGACGCCTCCTACCAGTTCTCCTACAAGTGCCTGTCCGCCGACTTCATTGACATGCCTGCGATTCAGGCGGGGCAGACCACGACGCCGGTGACGACCAAGTCCTCCGCCACCTGCCAGATCGTCGAGAAGGACCTGCCCGAGGACGTGAGCGTCTCTTACGAGGTGGACGGGGCGACGGCGACGCCGATCGAGAACGGGGTGTCGCTGACATTCCCCATCGATGCGG
>NZ_LK995510.1:0-31475 GCF_900002405.1 Actinomyces succiniciruminis
GGCCCCCAGCGCGGGCCAGCAGCTCGCGATGCTCGGCGCGCCGGGTCTGCAGCGCCGCGAGCGCCTGCTCGGCGGTGGCAGCGGCGGCCTCGGCGTCGACGCGTTCGGCGGTGGCGTCCGTCAGTGCGGTACGGGCGGCCTCAATGGCGGCGGCCAGTTCCGTCTCCTCGGCGGCGGCCTCCTGGGCCCGGCGCTCCAGTTCCTCCGGGTCGGTGCCGACGGCGGGGCCCGGCGCGGCGGCCAGCCCGCGCACGCGCTCCGCGGCGACGTCGGCCAGGGCGGCCAGGGATTGGGCGGCGCCCGTCAGCTCCTCCCAGGTGGCGGTGGCGCGGGCCAGCCGCTGCCCGGAGGTGGCCTCGACGGCGGTCAGTTCTTCCAGCCGGACGCGGGCGACTCGCTCGGACTCCTCAATGCCGGCGCGGCGGCGGTCCAGGCGGGCCCGATCCTCCTGGCCGGCGTCCAACAACGACTGGACCTGCACGACGTCGTCGGCCAGCAGCCGGGCGGTGGCGTCGCGGACCTCCGCCTGGATGACGTGGGCGCGGCGGGCGACGGCGGCCTGCCGGGCGAGGGGGCCGAGCTGTCGATGCAGTTCGGCGGTAAGGTCGGTGAGCCGGGTCAGGTCGGCTGCCATGGAGTCGAGTTTGCGCAGCGCCCGCTCCTTGCGGCGCCGGTGCTTGAGAACGCCGGCGGCCTCCTCGATGAAGCCGCGCCGCTCCTCCGGGGTGGCGGTGAGCACCGCGTCGAGCTGTCCCTGACCGACCACCACGTGCATCTGCCGGCCCATGCCCGTGTCGGACAGGAGTTCCTGGACGTCCAGCAGGCGGCAGGTGTTGCCGTTGATCTGGTACTCGCTGCCGCCGCCGCGGAACAGGGTGCGGGTGATGGTCACCTCGCTGTAGTCGATGGGCAGGGCGCCGTCGGTGTTGTCGATCGTCAGGGAGACCTCGGCGCGGCCGAGCGCGGGGCGGGAGCCTGCGCCGGCGAAGATGACATCGGCCATGGAGCCACCGCGCAGGTTCTTTGCGCCCTGCTCCCCCATGACCCAGGTCAGGGCGTCCACCACGTTGGACTTGCCCGAGCCGTTGGGGCCGACCACGGCGGTGATCCCCGGCTCCAGGCGCAGGGTGGTTGACGAGGCGAAGGACTTGAATCCCTTCATCGTCAACGTCTTGAGGTGCACACGCCAACGATAGCGGCAAGGGAACGAAAACCCGCAGTCCGCCGCCATGAACACGCGTTTGCGCCGGGCTCACGAGTTTTAGAGCTTTGCGGGCGCTGCGCACGTGCAAACCTCTAAAACTCGTGTATTCGAGGAGAAGGCGTGTGCGTCTGACGCAGAGGGATGTTCTTGACGAACCGGCGTACGCGGCGCCCGGCGCTTCGCCCCTTTCGACAGTGGGCGCGGCGAGCGCTCCGGCAAGCGACCTTGACACCAGCGCTTGCGGTCGAGCAGACTCTCCACGTCAAGCAGCCTTAACACTACCCATCCCGATTGGAGTGCCCGTGCTCGACATTGCGAACCTGTCCAAACGCTTCGGGAGCCTGCAGGCTCTCGACGACCTGTCCCTGCGCCTGGGTGACGGTGAGATCGTGGGCTTCGTGGGCGCCAACGGCGCCGGCAAGTCCACCACCATGCGCATCGTCATGGGAGTGCTGACCGCCGACGCCGGCTCCGTGACCTGGGACGGCGCGCCGGTGGGCGCCGCCGAGCGTCGTCGCATCGGCTACATGCCCGAGGAGCGCGGCCTGTACCCGAAGATGAAGGTCGGTGAGCAGCTGACCTACCTGGCCCGCCTGCACGGGGTGGCGGCCGACGCCGCCCGGCGGGCCGGCGAGCAGTGGACCGAGCGGCTGGACATCGCCGCCCGGCGCGACGACGAGGTGCAGAAGCTCTCCCTGGGCAACCAGCAGCGCGTCCAGTTGGCGGCCGCCCTGGTCTCCGACCCCGACCTGCTGATCCTGGACGAGCCCTTCTCCGGCCTGGACCCGGTGGCGGTGGACGTGATGAGTCAGGTGCTGCGCGAGCGGGCCGCGGCCGGGGTGCCGACGCTGTTCTCCTCCCACCAGCTCGACGTCGTGCAGCGGCTGTGCGACCGCGTGGTCATCATCCGGGAGGGCCGACTGGTTGCCGACGGCACCGTGGCCGAGTTGCAGGCGGGCGCCGAGCCGCGCTGGCGCGCCGTCGTCGAGGTCGCGGGCGAGCCCGAGGCCGCCGTCGGCGCCGCCACCGCCATGCTGGCCGGAACCCCCGGAGTGGAGGCGAGCGCCGAGCCCATTGCCGAGGGTGCGCGGGTGACCGTCGTGGCCGGCGGCCCCGACGAACAGCGATTGTTGGAGGCGGCCCAGCGCCTGGGACGGCTACGTGAACTGGGGCCCGTGACCCGCCCGCTCACCGAGATCTTCCGCGACGTGCTCGCCGCCCCCACCGCATCCCCCGCCCCCACGACCGGACAGGAGGCCTGAGCCGTGCCCGCCCCCGAGCACTCCAACACCACCATCTCCCGCTCACAGGAGATCCGCCTGGTAGCCGGCCGCGAGCTGCGCACCCAGTTGTTCAAGCGCTCGGCGGTGATCTCCACACTCATCATGCTGGTCCTCGCCGTCGGCGGCATCCTCGTGGTCGCCCACCTGACGGGCGGCGAGGACGAGCCCTACCGGCTGGGCGTTTCCGCGCCCGATGCCGAAACAACCACGGCACTGGCCTCGGTCCTGGGCCAGGTCAGCGACAGCAACGGCCTGACCGTCCAGGTCACCGATGTCTCCGACACCGACGCCGAGGCGGCACTCGGCATCACCACCGACGACGGCGACGTGGACATGGTGCTCGACCTGACCGGCCCCTCCCCCGCGCTGAAGGTCAGCGAGGAGGGCAACGCCGACCAGGCGGTGGTCGCCGCCGTAACGAACGTGCTCCAACAGTCGGCCCTATCCGAACAGATCACCGCCCTGGGCGGCGAACCCACCCAGGTGGCGGCATCGGTGGCGGGGGCCGTGCCCCAGGTGGAGGCCCTCGACCCGCCCGACCAGGACTCCGCCGACTTCGGCGCCCGCTACACCGTCCTGATGATCGTCGACATCTTGCTGTTCATCATCGTCATGGGCGGCGGCCAGACGATCGCCATGGGCGTGGTGGAGGAGAAGTCCAGCCGCATCGTAGAGATCCTGCTGGCCTGCGTGCGGCCCACCTCCCTGCTGGCCGGCAAGGTGATCGGAACCGGCACCGCGGTGCTGGTCTCCTACGGGTTGATAGGGATCATCGCCGGCGTGACGGCGAAGCTGAGCGGCGTACTGCCCGAGGGCGCCGTCGACATCGATACCGTGCTGGTCGCCATGATCGTGTGGATGATCGTCGGCTACGCGATCTACGCGGTCGGCTACGCCGCCGCCGGCGCTCTGGTCAGCCGCCAGGAGGACGTGGCCAGCGCGGTCATGCCGCTGACGATGACACTGATGATCCCCTACGTGCTCTCCTTCGTGATGGCGCTGGGCGACGCCTCATCCCTGCTGTACCGCGTGCTGGCCTACCTGCCGCCCTTCTCCCCATTCCTCATGCCGGCGCGGCTCGTACTCGGCGTCTCGTCCTGGGGCGAGCAGGCGGCAGCACTCGTGCTCGCACTGGTGTTCATCCCGGCATTCGTGTGGCTGTCGGCGCGGATCTACACGCGGGCCGTCACGCGCACCGGCGCCCGGGTCCCCCTGAAGGAGGTCCTGTCCCGGCGTCCCGCCTGACAGCGGGCCCCTTCCCGTCCCCTCACCGCCTCGCCCCTCACCGAAGTCGGCGGATGTTACGTACCGAGGTCGGTCTGAACGGCATGTGGGGTCGCCACCGCACTGGTGGCGACCCCACATGCCTTCCCGCTGCGTCCGCAGCTCAGTTCAGTTCGCCAGCTCGGGGAACCAGATCGCGATCTCACGCTCGGCGGAGGCGGGCGAGTCCGAGCCGTGCACCAGGTTCTGGATGGCGTTGGTGCCCCAGTCGCGGCCGAGGTCTCCGCGGATGGTGCCGGGCGCCGCGGACGTCGGGTCGGTCGCCCCCATGAGCGAACGCACCCCCTCCACCACGCGCTGCCCCTCGGCGACGGCGGCGACGACCGGGCCACGGGTCATGTACTCCACGACCCCGGGATAGAAGGGCTTATCGACGTGCTCGGCGTAGTGGGCAGACAGAACCTCGGCGGTGGGGAGCACCAGTTTCAAGGCGGTGAGCTCGTAGCCCTTGGCCTCGATGCGGCGCAGGATCTCGCCGACCAGGTGCCGCTCCACGGCGTCGGGCTTGAGCAGGATGAGGATGCGTTCGGGGGCGTCAGTCATGACGTTCCTTCTGTCGTAGCGGGGACTGGAGAGCGTCCGCAGGCGCGAATGCCGACGGTCCGACCGAGTGTAGATGGTTCCGGCGACGCGCAGTGCCGGGCGCGGCGCCCTGGACGCGCCGGGGCGGGGCCATCACCTCCGCCCAGGCTTTCCTGGACCGGGCGGCGCCCCGGACGCGCCGGGGCGGGGGCTCAGGCCTTGCCGAACAGGGCGCGCGCCTCGGCTGCGAGCACCACGGACCCAACAATCAGCACCCCGGAGGCAGTCATCGGGGCGTCGAAGCCCTCGGACAGGTTCACCGCCTGCTCCACACCGGCCGCCAGCGTGGGGGCCACCACCACCCGATCCGCGCCGAACACCTCGCGCGCGACCGCACCCAAGTCCTCCGTGTCCATGGCACGTGGGGAGTCAATGGGCACGCACACGACGGCGTCGCAGGCCGGCTCCAGCAGGGACAGAATTCCCTCCACATCCTTGTCCTGCATCGCGCCGACGACGGCGACCAGGTGCTGGAAGCCGAAGGCCTCCTCGACCGCCGGGATCAGGGCGGCGACGCCGTGTGGGTTGTGACCGGCGTCGACGATCACGGTCGGGCTGGAGCGCAGCACCTCCAGGCGACCGGGGCTGGTGACGGAGGTGAAGCCGTCCTCGACAATCTTGGCGGGCAGGGGCCGGCCGCCGAAGACGGCCTCGGCGGCGGCCAGTGCGAGCAGGGCGTTGTGGGCCTGGTACTCCCCGTGCAGGGGCACGAACACGTCCTCGTACACGGCGGCGGCCGTGGCGAAGGTGACCATCTGGCCGCCCACCGCCAGGGCGCGGTCGAGCACGCGCAGCAGGCCGGCGTCGGGGGCCTCGGGGTCCTCCTCCGGGTCGAGCTCACGACGCCACACGACCTGATGCTCGGCGGCGGCCGCGGCGATGACCTCCTGCACCGGCTCGGGCTGCCGGGAGGAGATCAGCGTGGCGCCGTCCTTGATGATGCCCGCCTTATTGGCGGCAACCTCCTCCAGGGTGGTACCGAGCCAAGCGGCGTGGTCCAGCCCGATCGGGGTGATGACCTCGACGTCGCCGGGAACCACGTTGGTCGAGTCCCAGGTACCGCCCATGCCGACCTCGATCACCGCGACGTCCACGGGGTGGTCGGCGAAGGCGGCCAGTGCCATCACGGTGAGCACTTCGAAGAAGCTCAGCCGCGGCCCGCCGGCGGCCTGGGAACGGGCGTCGACCATCTCGATGTAGGGGGCGACGTCCTCCCAGGCGGCGATGAAGTCCTCCTCGCTGATGGGCTCACCGTCCAGAGCGATGCGCTCGCGGATGGTGGCCAGGTGCGGACTGGTGAAGCGCCCGGTGCGCATGCCGGTGGCGGCCAGCAGCCGCTCGGTCATGCGGGCGGTAGAGGTCTTGCCGTTGGTGCCGGCGATGTGCACGATCCGGTAGCTGTGCTCGGGGTGGCCCAGGATGTCGAGCACGGCGGCCACCCGGTCCAGCGAGGGCTGCACCTGGTGCTCGGGGGCGCGGAAGAGAATCTCCGCCTCAACCTCACGCAGACGCTGGGACACTTCGACGGCGTGGGCGGCCGCGGTCAGGTCGGCCCGGTGACGTTCGGCGTCGGAGCCGACCGCGGCATCCGAGGTGGTATCGGGCAGGACCGGTTCCCAGTCCTCCCAGTCGTCGGTTTCATCGTCGTCGACCTCCGCCAGCAGGGCGTCCAGGCGCTCGAGGTCGCCGCCGGGCACCATGTTGGCGGCCACCAGCTCGCGCAGGGCCGCCAGGTCCTCCGCCTCGGCCTGCGCGCGGCTGCGGTCAGCGGCCGCATCGGCGTCGGCAACCTCGGCTAGAGACCGCCCGTCGGTGGCGTCGGCAGCCTCCAGATATGGCAGCAGGTCGGGGTCGATACCGGAGTGCGTACCGCCGGGCCCGTAGACGGCGTCGACGACGTCCTCCCCGCTGGCGCCGGCGGGGATGCCGAAGGCCGCGCCGGGGTGTGACTCGGCCTGGCCGCCGGCGTGAGCGCCCCGGTCGTGTTGCTGCTTGCTGCTCATGTGCTGGTGTTCCTGCTTCCTGCTCGACGACGCGGGCCAGCCTAGATGATCGGCTCCGGGGAGGGCGGGGCAGGTGCTGGCGCCCTGGCCGGAACCGGAACCGTATTGACCGACCCGGTGGTAACAACGACCGATCTCGGTGGTTATTTCTACCGACCTCGGCGAGAGGCGGTGGCACCGGACACCCCAGCCGCCCCGGCCTCTCAGCGCTCGGCCTCGACCAGCTCGATGAGTTCGCCGATGCCCCCATGGATGCCGAAGGGCCGGAAGGGGAAGGCCTCGACCTGCTCCAGAGTGGTCGAGCCGGACAGCACCAGGTGCGTGCGCAGGCCCGCCTCAACACCCGCCTGAATGTCGGTGTCCATGCGGTCCCCCACCATGGCGGCCGCCTCGGAGTGGGCGCCGATCTTGTTCAGCCCGGCCCGGATCATCACCGGGTTGGGTTTACCGACGAAGTAGGGGGAACGACCGGTGGCCGCCTGGATCATGGCCGCGACGGCGCCGGTGGCCGGCAGCGTGCCCTCATCCGAGGGGCCGTTGACGTCGGGGTTGGTGGCGATGAACTTCGCCCCGCCCTCGATCAGCCGGATGGCGCGGGTGATGGCGTTGAAGTCGTAGGTGCGGGTCTCCCCCAGGATCACATACTCCGGGTCCTGGTCGGTCATGATGTAGCCGGCGCCGTGCAGCGCCGTGGTCAGACCGGCCTCGCCGATCACGTAGGCGGTGGAGGCCGGGGACTGCTGGGTCAGGAAGGCCGCCGTGGCGTTGGCGGAGGTCCAAATGCGCTCCTCGGGCACGGAGAGCCCGGAGCGGGCCAGCCGGGCGGAAAGGTCCCGGTTGGTGAAGATGGAGTTGTTGGTCAGCACCAGGAAGGGCATGCCCTTGCGCTCCAGGGCGTCCAGGAACTGCTGCGCACCGGGCAGGGCGCGGTTCTCCCGCACCAGCACACCGTCCATGTCGGACAGCCAGGCGGTGACCGGGGGCATTTCGTCGAGCGGCAGCGAGGCGGTGGTCGCGTCGTCGGCGGGAAGCGTTGGTGAGGCCGTCATGAGGCAAGTTTGCCATCGCGGCCCGCCGGCGCGCGCCCCGGCCACGCCCCGCCTGCACCCTCGAACGTGAACGGCCCCGAAGCCGGTCGCCTCGCGCGGGTCAGGACTTTCGGCGTCCCTGATCAGCAGCACGTCTACGCCCGCGGCGGGATGCCGGCGCGCGGTTGAGGACGGTTCCAAGTACCTCGGCTCCGCCCTGCTCGACTGCCAGCACCGCATCGTTCAGGTCCTCGCCGGTGGTCCGCGCCGATCGCACGACCATCAGGACCCCGTCGGCTTGCTCGGCGAGAATCGCACCGTCGGTGAACTGCAGCAGCGGCGGCGAGTCGATGATCACCGTGTGTGCAGTACTCAAACGCTGCAAAAGTATGGACATGTCGGCGGACGCAAGCAGCTCGGACGGGTTGGACGGAGTCGCGCCGGCGGGAAGAATCTCCAGCCCGGGCGTGGAGGTGCTCACAAGTACCTCCTCGAGGCTCGCCGTACCCTCCAGCAGTTGCGACAATCCGGGCACGTCCGCGGGCAGTCCGAGAACGTGGGCCAGGGAAGGGGCGCGCAGGTCCCCCTCGACGAGGACGACCCGCCGTCCCAGCGCGGCCATCACGCGGGCGAGGCCGACCGACACCGTCGTACGCCCCTCCTGCCTCCTCGCCGAGCTCACGACCAGTACCCGGATGTCGCCCTTCGGTCCGACGTGAAGCAGATTGGTCCGCAGGCGACGCAGCTCCTCCTCGGTATCCGGGTCGGCACCCCGCAGCGGACCGTCCTCGGCGATCGACCTCGACGAAGGGACGGCGCCGAGCGGCGCGGCGCGGCCGGCTGCGATGACAGCCTTCGCGCCGTGCAGGCGCCTGTCCGACAGCTCGCGGAAGATGATCCACAGGTATCCGAGCACGACGCCGCCGAGCGCGCCCAGACCCAGGTAGGCCCAGGCGTTCGGCGACCGCGTGACACCGGAGAGCCTGGAGGGAGTCATGAGGATGACCTCCACCGGCGAGGTCTCGCCCTCGAGCTCGCTGACCTCCTGCGCGGCCTGGAGGACCGCCTCGTCCGCGACCGAGCGCGCCTCGGCCGCGGAAGCCGCCGTCGCGGACACGCTTACGGTAGCCGTGTCCTCGGCGTGCGTCGCCGTCAGTGACTGAGCGACACTCGCGGCCGTCGTATCCAGACCAAGCGCGTCCACGACCCGCTGGCCGACCGCCTCCGAGGTGAAGACGGGAACGATCGCCGTGATCTTTCGGGGTGCCATCTGGGTTGCGGCGTAGTGCGCCTCCGTGTCGTCCTGCGCTCCGACGGGCACATTGACCCGGACGTAGGCGACTGCGGAGGCGGTGTAGGTGACCGGCGTCACCCGAACCACGACGGCGGCGGCAAGCACGCAGGCAACAATCACCGCCAGCAGCACGCCGGCGCGCCGACGAGTCAGGGATATGAAGCTCTCCAGCGTCATTTCGCATCACCGACTTAGGATCACGACAGGGAGGAACGGCGCCGTCAGACGCAGAAATGTAGTCTTCAGGGAGCACGTGAACGAACACGCCGAGCCTAGCACGCAAGACCCCCAAGCACCTTCATGGCGAGCGAACTCCACTCGCCTTGGCATGTGACCGGGCCGAGCAGCGGATCGGGCTTCCGCCGCGCTTACAGCATGACCCCCTTAAACGGCTTCTTTGACGGTAGAACGAGCCTGTCGCCGAACTCCAGGTTGTAGCAAGCGGGCCGGAAATAGGCCAGGCCGTCCGCGTCCGTGAAGGTAACCTCCCCGAAGTAGGCGCGTCCGTCCACTTCATAGAAGTCGATTCTGGCGCAGGCGAACCCCTTGCCGAGCCGCTCGGCGACGGCGAGCATCTCGTCGAGCCGCTCCGGAGCCGGCACATCCCCAGAACAGCGCGACTCACAGATGTACTCGAACGGCGCCCTGGTCCAGTCAGGCAGGTAGGTTCCCCGGCGCGCGCCGTCCGGGCCCCGGTCGACAGTGAACGCGAACTGGACGACGCCGTCGAAGGTCATGAACTTGTAGTCCCGCAGCCCTCCGGAAGCATCCTGCAGGTATTGCTCGCACACGATCCGCGGCTCGCAGAACTCGTAGTGCAGTTCGAAGCCGCCCTTCATCGCCTGCCGACGCTTCAGCCAGCCCTCCAGGCGGCGCCGACAACCGGCAACGTCGAGCTCGTGCTTGTCGCGGACGACGATGTTCCAGCCTGAGCCATGAGTGGCCTTGAGGACGAAGCTGTCGGGCAGCGCGTCGAAATCGATCTCCTCGGGCGAGTCCCAAACACCCAGCAGGGGAACCAGGTAGTCCTCGCCCACCGTTGCGCGGACCCACTCGCGCACAAGGTACTTGTCGGCGAGACGACCCTTGAGCGGGGTGGAGTCGTAGAGCTTGAGCCAGTTGATCTTGTCGGTCATCGAGCGGGGATGGTCCAGGTCGCAGGCGTGTCCCTTGAGCAGGCAGTGCCAACGCTTAAGCTCGGCGCGGTACCGCGAAGGATCGAGGCCGCAATTGCGCCGGTAGACGGCCTCCTTCAGCCAGGTCTGTGCCGAGCCGGGCATAACGGCCACGGCCACGCCTTTGACGCTCACGATCAAGACTCCAGGGATCGGTATCGGCCACCCGGCGCCGATGCGTCGGATGCGGAACACGCGGCGCGAGCTGTTGAGCAACGGTGTGATACCGCCTCGGCTCCATCGCCCGAGCGGCCGCGCAGCCATAGAATTATCGCCCAGGCCGGCCCGCCATGTCGAATAACAGTGGGCGTGTTCGCCAACATATCGGTCACGATGCTCACGCATCGATACCAATTGCGCGAATAAGGGGAATTCTTAGCGACTTCCCGGACGCCCCATGAACGCCCGCCTCACGCGCAAGAACGACTCACGCAGTACCCCGACGTCGCTCACAAAAAGCAGCACCAGACACGCTCCGGCGAATAAGACCGGCCACATTCTTCCCTCGCACGACATGCAAATAGACATGACCGAGAGGAGCAACAGCTGGTAGGCAATTCTCGCACGGTCGATCGGCATGTCGATCCGCGTGGCGATGTCGCGTACACGGACCAGGAGGACGATCGCGTATGCCACCACGCCGGCGACGCACGCCCCCCAGGGCCCCATCGCCGGTACGAGTGCGACTCCCAGAAGCAGGTTTACGGCCGCGCCGATCGCAGTCGAGATCATCAGCATCCGGCTCTTCATGAGTGCCTGGTAGAACGTGCCGAAGAACACCGACATGACGCCGAAGGCTGCGGCGAGCATCAGCAGCGGCACATAGCGCCAAGCATCCTGGAACTCCGACTGCAGCAGTAGCCCGGAGATCGGCCTGTTGAGTACTATCACCACCCCCGCCATCGAAAGCGTCACCAGGGAGTACCCGCGCAGCACGCGCCCAAAGAAGGACCCACTATCGGCCGCACCGATCTCCCGGGCGGTTGAGAATTGCCAGGCCTGCTGAAATACGGAGCTGATGATGTTGATCAGCGACGGCATCTTGGTTGCCGCCGTGTACAGCCCGGCCGCAGCCAGACCACTGCCCCACACGACCACATAGCGGCCCGATACGCTCACGATCCACCACGACAGGAGATTGGGGACCAGGGGCAGGCTGTAGATCAGCATCCGGCGTAGGAGCGCACCGTCGAACCGCAGCGGCGCCACGAAACGGTACTCCGCCGAGCACACGAATGCGGCGGCACCGGCCACCACGTATCCGATCGAGTACGACCACAGGTATCCGGCGACGCCGGCGTGCAGGTGAACGAGCAATGCGTACGTGGCGATAACGAGGACGAGTGCGTTTATGAAGCCGTACCCGACGAATCGCCGCACGTGCCCGAGCCCGCGCGCGAACTGGCTGGTCGCCTTGTAGATGCAGGCAGACGCGAATAGGAAGAAGAAGGGCACGGCGTGGGCGTAATCAAAGATCCTCCAGGCCAGCGCCGATAGAACGCCCGCGACGAGTATCCCGCCGCCGAGAACCAGGACCGAGTTGCAGAACAGCTCCCCCTTCCCCACCGTCTCGTCTATCGAAAAGCGGTACAGCGCCTCAATGACACCGAGCGACGCCAGCGGCAGAACGATCTCGATCCCACTGTTCAGCAGCTCGGCTGCGCCATAGTCCGAGGCGGTCATGGCGCTCGTGTACAACGGCATGAGCACCAGCGAGACCACCTTGACCGCAAGGCTTCCCAGGCCGAAGATCACGGTATTGCCGAGGAGCTCCGCAAGGCGGCCCCGACTACGACCCGACATTGAACTGGGCCTTCCACCGTTCGATCAGGGCGAAGTCCAGACCATCCAGCTTGGTCTCCCACCTGCCCTCGATCATCCGGGGCAGCGCGGCGGTGATGTCCGGGCGCTCAACTAGGGTGAGCGAGTAGTCCTTACCCATCTCTCGCGCACGGTAGTCGATCGAGATGATGATCGCGCGGCATCCCTGCTGGAGCGCGAATATGCCGCCGTGGAGTCGATTGCCCACGTAGTCCACCCCGGTCTCCAGAACGGCGCGGTAGGCATCGACGTTCGGCGGCACGACCTCTATGCCGGACATGTCGCTCAAGGAGCGCAGGTAGGCGAGGTCGTCCACGCCCTGTGGCCAGAAGCAGATCCTGCGATAGTGCTCTCGCAGGATCCCGATCATCGCCGCATCATTGTCCCGGTCCGGCTGATAAGAGGTCAGAGTGAACACCACCGTGGAGCTCTTGGACTGCGGGATGCTCGCGCAGTGCTCGGGAGTCAGTCCCCACAGCGTCGGACAGCCGGTGTTCCACGCCCTCAGGCCGATGGTCTCCAGGAGCCGCTTGGTTCGGTCGTCGCGTACGGAGTGCACGACGTCGTGCGCCAGTACCTTCCTGAACAGCGCCCGCGTGTAGAGGTTCACCGAGGCGCTGTTGACGCCCGCCCCGACCCCAAGGCACACGGTTCCCGCCGCCAGGCCGCAGTTCAGGTAATTGATGTTCCAGGCGGGCAGCGGCCGCAGCATGTTGGTGTACAAGGCGTTCGTGCCGCACAGGAACTTCAGATCCGCGGTCTTGAACGGGTCGAGCTTGCGCCGACTGAGCAGGTACTGCAGCGGCGTATGGGTCGGGGTGTGCGAAGCCATGCGCATGACGTAGTTCGATGCGAACAGCTCCGGCCAGTTGGCAGCGATCGACCGATTGATGATCTCATCGCCCATATTCAAAGAGCCCACCGACGTATCAAGGAGCAGGATCCGCTTCATCATGAGTCTCCCCGCCTGCCCTCGAGGATCCGCGCCGGCACGCCGACGGCGGTGGCGCCGCTGGGCACGTCATGGATCACGACCGCCCTGGCACCGATCACGGCGTCATCGCTTACCGTAACGGGCCCGAGGATCAGCGACCCGCATCCAACGGTGACACGGTCGCCGAGCCGCGGTAGGACGTTGATTCCCTTGCGCCTCCCGATTGTCACGTTCTGTCCTGCCTTGCAGTTCTCGCCGATTTCCGCAGCAGGATGAATGAAAGCCCCCAGCGCGTTGCGGGGAAGGACGCTTCCTTTTCCAATCCTTATGGAACAGGAAAGGTCACACGCGAAGACCGGGCGCATTCCCCCTCTGATCAGGTGCGCCGCCGGACGCAGCCCGTGCCGGGCGCACCGGCGGGCGGCGGAATAAGAAGCATGGACGGGATTCATTACCAGACTCCTTCCTCAAATACCGTTCGGTAAGGAAACAGGGTGTACCAACCGGGTCGATATAGAAGCATGATTGTCATGCTCACGAAGGCTATGAGTACGAGCAGCACCGAGACGTACCAGTTCCGCAGCCCCGGCTCGCGGGCGACGACATTCCCCAGGCCGACGACCATCGGGAGCGTCAAATACATCTCGAGGCGGTCGAGCAGGTTGAATCCGAGGGAGACGATCATGATCCCGGCGTCGACGACGGCGAAGGTGACCAGGATGCGGGTGACCCCGGTCTTGTCCGCCGCCACCGCGGAGTTCCATCCGCACATCGCCGCCAGACCGATCATGAGCAGCCGCACCCCCACCCCCATGACCGTGGCCATCCTGACGCCGCCCTCCGCGTACTGCGAACTCAGGTAGTGGCCGTAGTACGCAGAGAATACGGAGGCCTTGGTGAGGACCAAGCTCAGACAACCGGTGCAGGCGCCGATGACCGCCCCCCATTTGACCCAGTCCAGGAAGCTGTTCAACCTCAGCATCGGAATGAAGTAGGCGGCGAGCAATAGTATGGCGGAGGCGTGGAACTGCGCAGCAAGTAGTATCAGAATGAGGTAGCGCACGGGCCGCCGCTCCATCAGAGCCGGTAGGGCGAGCAGGAATATGGCCGCCGCGATGCCCTGCCGGGTGGCGAGCATGACGTCGTAGAACACGGACATGCCGAAGGCCAGGAGCAACGCCAGCGGGTTCGACCTCGCATACCTGTGGATGAAAAGCACAACCGACCAGAAGGAGAAGAAGGAGACTACTAGCAGCAGCACATTGAAGTCGTCCGTGATACGGCTGATCAGGTAGTTGACGACCACGTATCCGCGTTCGAATCTGCTGACGGCAAAGGCCTCCGACAGGCCGTCCGCGTCAGTAATCTTCTCGAACACGTCGTAGTACCGGCTGGTGTCGTTTCCCACCGTTCTGGCACGCAGGCCCGACATCGCCACGAACAGCAGCCAGGCGACGAGCAAGGGCGCAGTCGACTTGCGGCTCCCGTCTTCACGACGACCGCCGAGCAGCCCACCCACCAGGGCCAATATCCCGAACAGAGCGTAGTGAACCCACATGGCCGTTACTCGCCCCGCGCCAGGGACAGGTAGCGCCGCGAGAGCGCCCCGGCCTCTGCGGCGACGTCGAATCCACTGCTGCGCGCCTGCTCGACGCCCTGCGCCCTGAGGGCCTCGGTCCCGGCCTGCGGGAGCACATCCCTGACCCGCTGCGCCCAGTGTCCGGCGCCGAGTTCCAGCGCCAAGAAGGAACAGTCGCCAATGGACACCTCCTGCGGCACCCTGTCGGAGCAGACCAGCGGCAGACCCGCGCACTGCGACTCCACACCAACCATCGGCAGCCCCTCGAAGCGGGAGGGCAGCATCAGCACATCCATCGCCTGGTAGAGCGCCGGCACATCAGACCGGTCACCGAGGAACGTCACGCTCCCCGACAGGCCCCGCTCGCCGACCAGGCGCTCAATGTCCCCACGCAGCGGCCCGTCGCCTACGAGCAGCAGATGGCAGTCGGGCTCGAGTGCGAGCAGCTTCTCGAAGACCGCTACCAGGAACCGGTGGTTCTTCTCCTCGCTGAAGCGACCAACGTGCCCGACGACCTTGAGCCCGTTAAGGCCGAGTTCCGTCCGCATCGCGTCCCGCACGCGCTGATCGAAGCGGTATCTGTTGACCTCCACGGCATTGGGAAGCACCTCGAACTGCCCCGCGCCGAACAGGAACTCGCCGGCGCTCCGGGAGCAGGCCAGCCGCACGTCGGAGTAGCGGCCCATGTTGCGGCAGACGATCTGGTTGCGTATCGAGTTCAGTCTCGAGTCGGAGTACGCCGTGGAATGGGAGTGCACGATCATGGACCTCACGCCCGCTCGGTGCAGGACCGGGTAGATGAAGCGGGCCAGCACCGGATCGTGAAGGTGCACGACGGGGTACTGCCCCGGATGCTCGTGCAGCAGCGTCGCGAGCTCCTTGCGGATCCGCAGGATGTTCTTGCCCGCGCGCCCAGGGAAGCACCTGCCCCCGAGCGACTCGATCTCCGCGCGCCGAGTCTCATCGGGGGTGGCGTAATAGTAGAAGTCGAATATCACCCGGCGCCGGTCGACGTTCCGGAAGTAGTTCATGACGACGCTCGTCACACCGGAGCGGCGCGAAATTGAGGAGTTGATATGCAGGATCCTGAGTGGGCCGCCGACGCCGACCTCCCGCCGAGTCCGATTGTCCATGGTTGCCTTCATCCTCTTACGATTACTCTCCCTGCCCGACGCGCCCCCAATACGAGCGATCGTCGAGCACTCACTTCAGCCTCAGCACCTTGATGACACCCCAGGCGCACACGTGGAATACCGACCGCACGACGCTCAGGTGCTCAATATCTCGATACAATCTCCAGTGATACTTCACCAGACTGAGCTTGTTGGCGGATATCGAGTCGCTGCGGACCCGGTACTGGGCGAGGACATCAGGGATACCCCATATATACTTCTCCCTCTTGAGCATGCGCAGCCACAGGGCGTCGTCATTGCGTTTCCGGATGTCAGGGACTTCGAATTTGCCTAGTCGAGACACATCGTACATCACCGTGGAGTTCCCCACCGGGCAGTCCAGCAGGAGCCGGTTGTAGCCGACTCGCCTCGGACTGGTCAGGACCTTGCCGGTGGGAGCCCCGCGCTCGTCCACCTGTTCGTACGCGGTACAGCACAGGGCGACGCCGTGGCTGCTCATGAACTCCAGCTGGCGGGTCAGCTTGTCCGGATGCCAGAGATCGTCGGCGTCCAGGAAGGCCATGTATCGCCCCCGGGCCATCTCCATCGCGCGGTTGCGCGCCATCGCCGCACCGCTGTTGCGTTCCAAGCGCGTGCACCGCACACGCGCGTCGGCATCCGCCAGCAGCCTCGCGTGCTCGAAGGTCCGATCGGTGGAGCAGTCATCCACAATCAGTAGTTCCCACGAGGTATAGCTTTGCGCCTGCACCGATTTGACGGCCTCATCGATGAAGCGCTCCGCGTTGAACGCCGGCATGATGATCGACACTAGTCCGGGCACCACGGCCATTACGCTGTTTCCTTTCTTCAGTGGGCTCCGAACACTGCGCGCACCGTGGCCAGAATGATCCGTAGATCGCGACCGATGCTGAACTCACGAATGTCGTCCAGGTTGAAACACATCTTCGCCGGAAGAATCTCCTCGATATAGGCCCTATCTGCATCCGCGGCCGAGGTCAGTAGCAGCGCCTCGTCCTTGAACTCGATGCTCGCGGTGGAGGTCACTCCCGCAGGAAGCAGTAATGTGGCTTTCATCTCCTGCGTGTACTCGCGCACATACTCGGGAACCTCGGGCCGGGTCCCGACAAAGGTCATGTTCCCTTGCAGAATGTCTATGAGCTGGCTGGTCTCATCTATCCGGTAACGCCGCATGAAGGCGCCGACCCGGGTGATACGGGGATCGGCGTGCACCGTCACCTGTGTCCCCGGTTCGCTCGGACGGTCCACCATCGTGCGAAACTTGTGGATCTTGAACTCGCGGCCGAAACTGGTCACCCGTTGTTGCCGGAAAAACACAGGGCCGGGCGAGTCGAGCTTAATGATCAGCGACAGCAGGACGAACATCCAGCCGAGCGCGACCAGCATGAGCCCGGCTCCAACAACATCGAACAGCCGCTTCAGCCGTAGCTGCCCTTCATGCGCAACCAGGTGATCGTAATAGGGACGCACGGCGTCGTTCTGCATATCCGCCGGGAGGTCGGACCAGGCGGGCATTGCCGCGCGACGTCCCCGCCGCGCGCCGACGGTGCCGGCCCGCCGTCGCGGCGCACCGCGCCGCCTCCCATCCTCACGCCCCGGATCGGCAGTCCCCTTCGCAGTTGCCGCGGACCCACCCCGTTTCGGCATGGGGTTCGCGCCCGCTCGGAGCGAGGAATAGCCGCCACGCATAAAACTACGTAGACAAGGCGAGAAGTGGTTATCAAGGCTCATTTCAGGGACCACCGGGGATTGAATCAGGAGGGGCGCGCACCACCGTGTGGGCGCGCAACGACAGGCTTCAAGGACGGTTTTCGCTAAAGCGCGGGACGCGGCACACACAGCAATGAGCGCACCGACATACCGTTTCTCAGTCCGCGACGTCACTGCGCGGGCGTGAGGGGCTCATGCCTCCTTATTCGCCAGGGGACGGCGTTGACAGAGCCATCGTCAAACGCCGAATAACGCTCGCAACTTACGTCCCAAGTCGCCCCGAAGCAAGTAGCACAGAATACCGTTACCCTCTTGGAACTATGGAGGCAAATACTGCGCTTCACGCCACCGGCTAGGCGCGTCCCCCGCCTGCCCGGACATGATCGGGCGCCACGCCGGGGCCGGGCCGCAAACGGCGTGCAACCCCGCCCCGATTCGGGGCCGGCACCCGGTTGCTCATACGCCGGTAGGCCAGCTCCACTCCCCCTCGGGGGTGCGGTCCAGCCGGTCCAGGATGCCGGCATCACGGAAGGCCCGCAGCGTGGCTCCGGGGCCGTCGGCGAAGTGCTCCCAGCCGGTCTGGTGGGCGACGACGACGTGCGGCGCCCCCAGCACCTGCGCGGCCGCGCTGGCCCGCTCGGCGGACAGGCTCAGCGGCCGCCCCGCGAACTTGGCGGGCACGGTCGCCCGACCGGCGTTCAGCACCGCATGGCCGATGCTCCCGAAGCGGGCCTTGACCTGTGCAATCAGCTCCAGGGAGGCGTTGTCCCCGGTCAGGTAGATGGTGGTGCCCGGCGCCTGGATGACGAAGCCGGTGACCTCGCAGTTGACGTGCCCGGCGGCGTCGACCTCCCCGTCTGCGGGTCCGTGCTGGGCGGGCACGGCGGTGACGGTGACGCCGTCCCCCACCACCACGGACTGCCACGGGACCAGCCCCTCGGCGCCCGCCCCGAGCTGTCGGGCCGAGCCGGGGTTGGTCAGCAGGCGCGGGGCGGCCAGGGCGAAGGCACGCCCGGAGACGTCGAGGTTGTCGGCGTGATCGGCATGGCTGACCAGGACGGCGTCGGCGTCCGCGAGCGCCTCGGCCGCCATGGCCGGTCCACGGGTCTTGCGCAGGGCGCCGTAGTCGGTGGGCGGGTCGAAGGTGGGGTCGACGACGAGGCGCAGGCCGGCGACGTCGATGGCGACGGTGGGCCCGCCAACCACGAGGAAGGCGAGGTTGTGACGTGGAAACGGCGAGCGCATTGGGATCCTTTCCGCGAGCGCGGTTGGGGTGGCTGGGATGGCGCCGCCGCCGACAGGGGCTCGGCCTCCTGTCGGCAGCGGCGCGGGATGACACTCCCCCGGGGCGGTCCTCAGGCCCGCGCCACGGTGGCGCTGGGGGTGTCCACGTCGGCGGTGATCACTTGCAGGTCCACACAACTGACCTCGCGCTTGATCAGGTCCAGGTGGGCGCCGGTCCAGGCGTTCTTGTCCGCCGGGATCGTCAAGGTGGCGCGCGCCGACTCGCCGACGTTCAGGCCGGCGGCCTTGCGCTCATCCATCAGCAGCCGCACCAGGTCACGGGCCCAGCCCTCGGCCTCCAGGTCGTCGTCGAGCGCCGTGTCCAGCACCACGAAGGCGCCCGAGGGCAGCACGGTGGCGGACAGGGCGTCGTCGTGCACCTCGATGCGTGTGGACAGCGTGAAGGCGGAGTCCTCCGCCTCCAGCACCACCGGGGAGCCGTCGAGCAGAACCGTGTCGAAGCGAACGTCGCCGTCCTCGGTGACCTCCCACTCCCCCGCCTTGACGGCGGTGAACAGCTTCGAGGTCAACTTGCGCACCTGCGGGGCGAAGGCGCGCGGGTTGAGGGTCAGCGCCTCGGTCAGTTCGTAGCCGGCGTCGGCGGCGTCCAGCACCCGCACCTGCTTGACGTTGACCTCGTCGGCGATCAGGGCCGTGAACGGCGCCAGGCCCGCCGGGTCGGAGGTGGCGATGGTCAGGGTCCGCAGCGGCTGGCGTACGCGCAGCTTGTCGGCCTTGCGCAGGCTCAGCGCGGCGGACACCGCGTCGCGCGCCTGATCCATGGCGTCCACCAGGGCGCCGTCGGCCACATGCTCGGGCAGGACCGGCCAGTCGGTCAGGTGCACGGAGCGCTCCCCGGTCAGGCCGCGGTAGATCTCCTCCGCCGTCAGCGGGGCCAGTGGCGCCATCACCTGCGTCAACACGCGCAGCACGGTGGCGAGCGTGTCGAAGGCGGGGCGCGCGACTTCGGCGCCGCCGTCCACGAACCGCGACCGGGAGGTGCGCAGGTACCAGTTGGTAAGCACGTCGATGAACTCGCGCACCGTGTGGGTGGCGCCGGTGACGTCGTAGGCGTCCAGCTGCGCGGCCACGGTGTCGGTCAGGTCCTTGGTGCGGGCCAGGATGTAGCGGTCCATCACGTCGAGGGAGCCCTTGCGGCCGAACAACGAGGCGTCGGCCAGGTCCACGCCGTCGGTGAGGTAGCAGGCCCCCGCGTCCCCCGCCTGGGCGGCGTACAGGGCGAAGAAGTACCAGGTGTTCCACAGCGGCAGCATCACCTGGCGCACCGTGTCGCGGATGGCCTTGTTGGTGACGGACAGGTTGCCGCCGCGCACCACCGGGGAGGACAGCAGGAACCAACGCATGGCGTCGGCGCCGTCGCGGTCGAAGACCTGCTGGACGTCGGGGTAGTTGCGCAGGGACTTGCTCATCTTCGCCCCGTCGTTGCCCAACAGAATGCCGTGGGAGACGCAGGTGGTGAAGGCGGGCCGGTCGAACAGGGCGGTGGCCAGCACGTGCAGCGTGTAGAACCAGCCGCGGGTCTGGCCGACGTACTCCACGATGAAGTCGCCCGGGTTGTGCGACTCGAACCAGTCCACGTTCTCGAACGGGTAGTGCACCTGGGCGAAGGGCATGGAGCCGGACTCGAACCAGCAGTCCAGCACGTCGGGGATGCGGCGCATCATGGATTTGCCGGTCGGGTCGTCCGGGTTGGGGCGCACCAGCGTGTCGATGAAGGGACGGTGCAGGTCCTTGACCTCCACGCCGAAGTCGCGCTCCAGCTCCGCGAAGGACCCGTACACGTCGGTGCGCGGGTAGGCCGGGTCGTCGCTCACCCACACGGGGATGGGGGAGCCCCAGAAGCGGTTGCGGGAGATGGACCAGTCGCGGGCGCCGGCCAGCCAGTTGCCGAAGATGCCGTCCTTGACATGCCCGGGCACCCAGGTGATCTCCTGGTTGAGCTCGACCATGCGGTCGCGGATGGCGGTGACCTTCACGAACCAGCTCGAGACGGCCTTGTACATCAGCGGCTTGCGGCAGCGCCAGCAGTGCGGATAGGAGTGCACGTAGGACTGCTGGCGCACCAGCACGGCGCGCACGGCCGCCTCGCGGCGGGCCAGCGGGCCGGTGCCGTCGCGCAGGTCGGTGATGACCGGCTTGTTGGCGTCGAAGATGTGCATGCCGGCGTAGTCGGGGACCTCTCTGGTGAACACGCCGCCGTCGTCGACGGGGATGACCGTGCCGATGCCGTAGGGCTGGCAGGAGTACATGTCGTCCTCACCGAAGGCGGGCGCCAGGTGCACCAGGCCGGTGCCCTCGGTGGTGGTGACGTAGTCGGCGGTGATGATCTGCCAGGCCGCCGGCCCGGGGGCGGCGCCCTCCGCGCGGTGGGCGGCGTCGTCGTAGTAGTCGTAGATGGGCACGTAGCGCACGCCGACCAGGTCGGTCCCCTTGTAGGTGGCCAGCACCTGCGGGTCCTCACCCAGCTCGCGGGCATAGGTGCCCAGCAGGTCGCGGGCGAGCAGCACATCCTGCCCGGCGACCGGGGAGTCGAGGTCGGCGTCCACCCGGACAGTCACGTAGTCGACGTCGGGGCCGACGGCGACGGCGGAGTTCGACGGCAGGGTCCACGGGGTGGTGGTCCAGATCAGCGCCAGCTCCGGGGCGGCGTCGGGGTGGGTGTCATCCAGGCGCCGTTCCAGGCGCAGGCCCACCGTGACGGTGTTGTCCTGACGGTCCTGGTAGACGTCGTCGTCCATCTTGAGCTCGTGGTTGCTCAGCGGCGTGCGGTCGTGCCAGCAGTAGGGCAGCACCCGGTAGCCCTGGTAGGCCAGGCCCTTGTCGTACAGGGTCTTGAAGGCCCACATGACCGACTCCATGTAGGTGGGGTCGAGGGTCTTGTAGTCGTTCTCGAAGTCCACCCAGCGGGCCTGGCGGGTGACGTAGTCCTCCCACTCCTTGGTGTAGCGCAGCACGGAGGTGCGGCAGGCCTCATTGAACTTCTCGATGCCCAGCCCGCCGGGGCGGGTGATCTCGGTGACGTCGTCGATGCCGAGCTCGCGCTGCGCCTCCAGCTCGGCGGGCAGGCCGTGCGTGTCCCAGCCGAAGCGGCGCTCGACGCGGCGGCCCCGCTGGGTCTGATAGCGGCCGACCGCGTCCTTGACGTAGCCGGTCAGCAGGTGCCCGTAGTGGGGCAGGCCGTTGGCGAAGGGCGGACCGTCGTAGAAGACGAACTCGTTGGAGTGGCCGTTGTCGTCCAGCGCGGGGCGGGCGTCGATGGAGGCCTGGAAGGTGCCGTCCTGCTTCCAGTACGCCAGGACGTACTCCTCGATCGCCGGGAAGGAGGGGGACGGCTCGACCTTCTGGCCGGGGCGGTGCAGGGGGTAGAAGGCGGCGCCCGCGTGCTGGGTGCCGGTGGGCTCTTCGGCCATTTGTCTTGCCTCGCGTCTCACTCGTAGTCGTTTGCGCCCGTTGGGGCGCGGGATCCACGAGGACGACGCCGCTCCGACCGCCGATGACCCGGCGGCGGTGCCGCACCGCGGTACCACCTCGCTTGCCCCTCCGGCAGTGCCGGGGTGGGCCGCTCGATTCGCAGCTGTGACGGGCTGTCCCGTCCGGTTCTACTGGGGGCCGCGCACCAAATGTGAACGCGGCCCGGTTCTTCCGGAGGCTCGCCGGTGATGGCCGGGTCGGCGCCTGTGGCGGTGAGTGTAACCGCGCACCGCGCCCCCGACCATCCCCGGGTGGCTCCGGACGGCGTCATCCTCGCCACATCCCGGGATCGCGGGGCCCCTGTTTGGTTTGTCAAGCGGCGGTGGGTAGTTGTTGGGCTGGTTGGGAGTCGTAAGTGAGGCGATGGCTGACAGGAACATGGCTGGCTTGAGGCGCTTGTTGCCGGCGTGGGAGACGCACCTCGCCCCGGATGGAGGAGCCGGACCGCCGAGTGACTGGGGTTAGCCCGGCGCAGTCAGGCCAGGTGGGCGCCGGTGGGGAAGGTTCTGCCCGCGGTCTCGGCCAGGAGCACGGCTGCGGTCGGGACCCCCACCCCGGGCACGGGTGGTCAGGGGCCGGGCCGAAGAAGGATGGGTCACCCGCCAGGGCCACTATCCTGGGCGGCCAGGCTCCCTTACTTGGCGTCTACGGGGGCCAGCCCTCGGACGATTGATCCCGCACCCACGCCTGCGAAAGGACTCCAAGGCAAAACTCCTCGGTCCGTTCCCCTAATCAGCGCTTCCCCATCCGCCCACCACCGGTGCCCCCCCCGGATCATTCGGTGAGACAGGAGCAAGACACCCGCGCCGGCCGCCGCTGGCCCAACCGCGAGGCGGTTCCCCACGACTACCAACTAAGTTCCGGGCGGGGCTCGTAGTGGGGTGGCGATTCCCGTAGGGATCCCTTAAGCGGCGGGACGACGCTTCGTACTCTGACCCGACGGTTCGTACTTTCCTGTGGACGCTTCGTACCCTCCGGTGACGGTTCGTACCCTGGAGTGCCGAACCGTCACCGGAGGGTACGAAGCGCTGATGCCAAGTGCCGAAGCGTCGGCGCCAAGTGCCGAAGCGTCGGCGGCCGACCGTGCTTCGGCAGCCGACGTCAACCGCCGACAGCCGTAATCCCAATACCTGACAAGACGTCGTCTCACTATCCGACCGCATGGTTGTCTTTCCCGCCGCCACGTTCCTAGGGTGCGCCGCATGACCCAAGCGCATCCCCTGCTCGCCGCCGCGGAGTCCCGCGGGGCGTGGTTGCGCTCCACCCGAGTCATGTGCTGTCAGGCCTGTTAAGCGCCTGACCATTGCGGCTAAGCCGTACACGGAATCCGGCGCACTGAGGCGTCCGGAGCCGCACGGCACCAAGTGGATCACTCCCGGCCAGCAGCCGGCGGTCACTTGATAGCACCGATCCGGAGCGAGTCCCCGAAACGATGACTCCGGACGCTCATGCACCACCAGCCTGGAGGAGACATGAGCCCGATCAAGAACCCGCCCACAAGCGACGCCGGCGCCGGCCGCGCCATCCGCCCGCCGCGCGCCGGCCGCGCCAACGGCCAGTGGCGCATCGACGGCCGCAAGCCCCTGAACCCCAACGAGGTCGTCAAGCAGGACGGCGATCCGCTCGGCGCGCACGACCGCATCCTGTCCACCTACGCCGCCGCCGGCTTCGACGCGATCCCGGACGACGACCTCCACACGCGCTTTCGCTGGTGGGGCCTGTACACCCAGCGCAAGCAGGGCATTGACGGGGGCCGCACCGCCCAGCTCAGCCCCGCCGAGCTGTCCGACCGGTACTTCATGCAGCGGGTGCGCATGGATGGCCAGTCCCTGTCCGTAAAGCAGATGCGCGTCCTCGGCCGGGCGTCGAACGAGTTCGCCCGCGGCACCCTGGACGTCACCGATCGACAGAACCTCCAGATGCACTGGATCCAGATCGAGTCCGTGCCGGAGCTGTGGCGCATACTGGAGGAGGTCGGCCTGATCACCATCGAGGCCTGCGGCGACACCCCGCGCGGGATCCTCGTCTCCCCCGTGGCCGGAATCGACCCCGATGAGATCATCGATCCCTCTGCCGCCGCGGCCCAGATCCGCGACACGTTTCTCGGCAACCCCGAGATCTCGAACCTGCCCCGCAAGTTCAAAACCGCCTTCACCGGCTCCCCCACGCTCGACATCCTCCACGAGATCAACGACATCGCCTACGTGGGCGTCAACCATCCCGAGTACGGCCCCGGCTACGACCTGTGGATCGCCGGCGCCCTGTCGACCGCACCCTTCCTCGGGCAGCGCCTGGGCGCATTCGTGCGGCCCGACCAGGTCAGCGACGTGTGGTGGGCCGCCATCCGGCTCTTCCGCGACTACGGCTACCGCCGCCTGCGCAACAAGGCCCGACTGAAGTTCCTCATGGCCGAGTGGGGCCCGGAGAAGTTCCGCCGCGTCCTGCAGGAGGAGTACCTGGGCTACGAGCTGTCCGACGGCCCCGCCCCCGCGCCACCCGTCGGCGAGGCCGACCACATCGGCGTCCACCGGCAGAAGGACGGACACTACTGGATCGGCGGCAAACCGCCGGTCGGCCGCCTGTCCGGCGACACCATGCTGGGACTGGCGGACCTGGCGGAAACGGTCGGCTCGGACCGAGTGCGCACAACCCCGCTGCAGAACATCCTGCTGCTGGACGTGCCCGCCGAGCGCGTGGACGAGGCCGTGGCCGGCCTGCGGGAGCTCGGCATCGACCCGGATCCGGGGCCGTTCACGCGCTCGCTGCTGGCCTGCACCGGCCTGGAGTTCTGCAAGTTCGCGATCGTGGAGACCAAGTCCCTGGCCGCGCGGGTCGCCGCCGAGCTCGACGCCCGCCTGGCGGACCTCAACCTGGAGCGGCGGATCTCCATCAGCGTCAACGGCTGCCCCAACTCCTGCGTCCGCATCCAGATCGCCGACATCGGTCTCAAGGGGCAGATCATCACCGTCGACGGCCAGCAGGTACCGGGCTTCCAGGTGCATCTGGGAGGCGGCCTGGCGTCGGCCGGCCACGAGGAGGCCGAGCTGGGACGCACCGTGCGCGGCCTGAAGGTGGCCGCCACCGACCTGACCGACTACATCGAACGCGTCGTGCGCCGCTATGCCGCGGGGCGCACCGAGGGAGAGTCCTTCGCCCAGTGGGCGCAGCGGGCAGCGCAGGAGGAACTGGTATGAGTACCGAAGGTATCGCGCCCCTGGCCGGGCTGCGCGCAGCCACCATCCCCGTCCTGACGGCCGACACCGCCCCGGCGACCGCCCCCACGGCATCCCCTGCGGGCGTCAACCCCTACGGCCGGCTCGTCGCGCGTGGCGCCAACCGTCCTCGCTCCGCACAGGCCCCCCGCCGCAGCGAGGCCGAACTGCGGCGCATCGCCGCCGACGGCGCCGCACGGTTGGGCTCGAACGCCTCGGCCGAGGCGGTGGTCGCCTGGGCGGCCGAGACCTTTCCCGGCTCCCTGGCCGTCGCCTGCTCCATGGCGGACGCCGTCCTGCCGCACGTCGTAGCCTCCCGCATTCCCGGCGTCGACACGCTGTTCCTAGAGACCGGCTTCCACTTCCCCCAGACCGAGCAGACCCGTGACGCCGTCGCCCGCACCATGGACGTCACCGTCATAGACGTCCTGCCCGAGCTCACCATCGCCCAGCAGGACGCCGAGTACGGACCGCGCCTCTATGAGCGCGACCCCACCAAGTGCTGCCACCTGCGCAAGGTGGCACCACTGGCACGCGCCCTGTCCGGCTACGAGGCCTGGGCCACGGGCCTGCGCCGCGAGGACTCCCCCACCCGCGCCGACGCGCCACTGGTCGCCTTCGACGAGAACCACCGGATCGTCAAGCTCAACCCGTTGGCGGCCTGGAGCTTCGACGACCTGCTGGAGTACGCGACCGCGCACGACGTCGTCGTCAACCCACTGCTGGCGGACGGATACCCGTCGATCGGCTGCGAGACCTGCACCCGGCGCGTCGCCCCGGGCGAGGATCCCCGCTCCGGACGCTGGGCCGGATTCGCCAAGACCGAGTGCGGCATCCACCTGTGACCGCCACCCCGCACGCCCCGAACACGAAACCGCGGAACCGATTGGAGAGCCCCATGACCACAGCCACAGACAGCGTTACCGGCGTTACCAGCGCCCCTGCGGATCACCTCGACGCCCTCGAGTCCGAGGCGATCGGCATCATCCGTGAAGTGATCGCCGAATGCCGGCGCCCGGTGCTGCTGTTCTCGGGCGGCAAGGACTCCGTGGTCATCCTGCACCTGGCCCGCAAGGCCTTCTGGCCGGCGCCGCTGCCCTTCCCCCTGCTGCACGTGGACACCGGCCACAACTTCCCCGAGGTGCTCGCCTACCGTGACGCGACGGTCGCCGCCGCTGGAGCGCGCCTGCTCGTCGCCCGGGTGCAGGACTACATCGATGACGGCCGCCTGCGCGAACGCCCGGACGGCACCCGCAACCCGCTGCAGACCCGCCCGCTGCTGGACACCATCCGCGCCGAGGGCTTCGACGGCGTCATCGGCGGCGCCCGCCGCGACGAGGAGCGGTCGCGCGCCAAGGAGCGCATCGTCTCCCTGCGGGATGAGTTCGGGCAGTGGGATCCCCGCAACCAGCGCCCCGAGTTGTGGCGGTTGCTCAACCTGCGTCACTCCCCCGGCGAGCACCTGCGCGTCTTCCCCCTGTCCGACTGGACCGAACTGGACGTGTGGCGCTACATCGAGCGCGAGGACATCGTCCTGCCAAGCCTGTACTACGCGCACCGGCGGGAGGTCTTCTCGCGCGACGGCATGTGGCTCGCCGTCACCCCGGTGACCCAGCCGCAGGAGGGCGAGACCATCACCACCCGCACCGTGCGCTACCGCACCGTGGGCGACATGTCCTGCACCGGCGCCGTGGACTCGACGGCGGCCAACAACCACGAGATCGCCGTCGAGGTGGCCGCCTCCACACTCACCGAGCGTGGTGCCACCCGGGCCGACGACCGCCTGTCGGAGTCCGCCATGGAGGACCGCAAGCGCGAAGGCTACTTCTGATTCCCATCCCACCCTGCGAACCCACCAGACACGCACCCTGGAGAAACCTATGACCATCACCCCCTCCGAGTCCGCCCGCGCCGCAGCGGACCAACCCACTCTGCAACCGTCTCCGACCGCCGGTCTGCTGCGCCTGGCCACCGCCGGCAGCGTCGACGACGGAAAGTCGACCCTCGTCGGCAGGCTCCTAGTGGACTCCAAATCCGTGCTGCGCGACCAGCTCGCCGCCGTGGAGCGAGTGAGCCTGGACCGCGGCCTGACCCACGCCGACCTGGCCCTACTCACCGACGGCCTGCGCGCGGAGCGGGAGCAGGGCATCACCATCGACGTCGCCTACCGCTACTTCGCCACTCCCCGCCGCTCCTTCATCCTGGCCGACTGCCCCGGCCACGTGCAGTACACGCGCAACACGGTCACCGGCTCATCCACCGCCGACGTGGTGGTCCTGCTGGTCGACGCCCGCCACGGCGTAGTGGAGCAGACCCGCCGACACCTGGCCGTGGCGGCAATCCTGAACGTCCCGCACGTGGTGGTCGCCGTCAACAAGATCGACCTGGTGGACTTCTCCGCCGACGTCTACGACGCGATCGTCGCCGAACTGGCCGCCGCCGGCGCCGAGCTGGGGGTCAAGGACCTGCGGGCGCTGCCGACCTGCGCCCTCGAGGGGGACAACGTGGTGCATCGCTCGTCGCGGACCCCCTTCTACAGCGGTCCCGCCCTCCTGGAGCTGTTGGAGACTATTCCGGCCGACTCCACGTCGGCGGACGGCGCCTTCCGGCTGCCCGTGCAGCTGGTCATTCGGCCGCAGGGGGCCGCGCCGGAGGGGCTGTCCGACTACCGCGGTTATGCCGGACGGGTCGCCGCGGGATCGGTCCGTGTGGGCCAGGAGGTCGTGGTTCTCCCCTCACGGCGCCGCAGCCGGGTCACCGCCATCGACCTCGCGGACACCGCCCTGCCGGAGGCGCACGCCGGCCAGTCGGTGACCCTGCGGCTAGCCGATGACATCGACATCACGCGCGGTGATCTGCTCGCCGCCGCCACCGACCCGCCGCAACTGCTCCGGGATGTCACCGCCCGCGTAGCCTGGCTGTCCGAGCACCCCGCCAAGCCGGGAGACCGGGTCCTCGTCAAACACGGAACGCGTACCGTCCAGGCGATCGTCACCGCGATCGAGGCCGTCCTCGGCCTCGACGGCCTCACCGCCGAGCCCGCACAGACCCTGGTCCTCAACGACATCGGCACCATCCGCCTGCGCCTGTCCGAGCCGCTCCCCGTGGCCGACTACGCCCGCTCCCGCAGCGACGGCGCCTTCCTACTCGTAGACCCCTTCGACGGCTGGACACTCGCCGCGGGCATGGTGCACCTCGAGGGCGAGCGCGCGTCCGCACCACTGGCGGCATGAGCCGGACGAGCACGGCCCCGGGCATCGAGGGACGGCCCGCGCCGGAGGTTGAAAGCGTCCCGGATACCGACCGTCCCGGCACCGGGTGGGTGGCACTCATCGGAGGCGGGCCGGGGGATCCGGGGCTGGTCACGGTGCGCGGGCTGGACCTGCTGCGGCGGGCCGACGTCGTCGTCGTCGATCGTCTCGCCCCGCGCCAACTGCTGGAGGCCGCCGGTCCCGGCACGGAGGTGATCGACGTGGGCAAGCGTCCGGGGCACCATCTGCTGCCGCAGGAGCAGATCGACGCGGTGCTGGTGGAGCGGGCCCGCGCCGGGCAACGTGTAGCGCGCCTGAAGGGCGGCGACCCGTATGTGCTGGGCCGCGGCGGTGAGGAGGCGGCGGCCTGCCGGGCGGCCGGCGTCATCGTGGAGATCGTCCCCGGGGTCACCTCGGCCATCGCCGTGCCGGCCGCCGCCGGCATCCCGGTGACCCACCGGGGGCTTGCCCGCGGCTTCTCCGTGGTCACCGCACACGAGGAGCTGGTCTCCACGGTGCCGGCGCGGCGCGACCACACGCTGATCCTCCTGATGGGAGTGGCGCACCTGCGTCGCTCGGCCACGATCCTCCTGCAGGCCGGGGCCGACCCCGACACCCCGGCCGCCATCGTCGAACGCGGCTTCCTACCCGACCAGCGAGTAACCACCACCGTGCTGCGATGTCTGCCCGACGTCGCCACCGAGGTCGGCGTCACCGCTCCGGCGGTCATCGTCATCGGCGACGTCGTCACCGTCAGCCCCGCATGGAACACGCGGGTCGTCCCCGGCTAGTGCATCCGGCTACGACCCCGGCAGCCCTGAAGGATCATCATGCTCGCACTCATCCTCCTCGCCCTGGTCGGCCTGGTCGCGCAACTCGTGGATGGGACCCTGGGCATGGGCTACGGCGTCACCAGCTCCTCGCTGCTGCTCGCCGTCGGCCTGAGCCCCGCACTGGCCAGCGCCAGCGTCCACCTGTCCCAGATCGGGACCACGCTCATGTCCGGTGTCTCCCACCTGCGCCTGGGCAACACCGACCGGGCACTGGTGGCCCGCCTCGCCGTCCCCGGCGCCGTCGGCGCATTCCTGGGCGCCACCGTGCTGTCCCGGCTCGCCACGGCCGCGGCGACCCCCGTGACCGCCACCATCCTGCTGGTGCTGGGCATATATGTGCTGGTGCGCTTCGCCGTGCGGCCGCCGACCGGCGCTACCGCACGCAACAGCCCCCACACCTCCCGGCTGCTGACGCCACTGGGCCTGATCGGCGGTTTCATCGACGCGACCGGCGGCGGAGGCTGGGGGCCGGTGGTCACCACCACCCTGCTGTCGCGCGGCCGCACCGCCCCGCGCACCATCGTCGGCAGTGTGGACACCGCCGAGTTCATAGTCAGTGTGACCGCGTCGTTGGGCTTCCTCCTCGGGCTGGGGACGGCCGGAATCGACTTCGGCGTCGTCGTCGCCCTGCTGGGCGGCGGCATGTTGGCCGCCCCGCTGGCCGCCTGGGCGGTGTCCCGGATGCCGGGCACGATCTTGGGAACCGCTGTCGGCGGCCTGATCGTGGTGACGAATACGGTGACGGTTCTGGAGACACTCGGTCTAAGCACCACGGTCACCGCGTGGACGCTGTCGGCGCTGGTTGCGGCGCTGCTGCCGCTCATCGCCCTCACGGTGCACCGCACCCGCCGCACCAACGTCGTCGCGGAGGTGCAGGCGGCATGAAGACGCGTCCCCTGGTGGTGCTGGCGCATGGCACCCGCGCACCCGGCGCGCTCCCGGTGCTCGAACAGGTCAGTGCGCAAGTGGCCGACCTCCTGCCGGGAGTCGTCGTGCGCCACGGCTTCGTGGAGTTCCAAAACCCGACGGCCCGGGAGGCGTTTTCGGGGCTGCACGATCCCGTCGTGGTCCCCTTCTTCCTGGGTGGGGGCTACCACGTCCTGCACGACCTGCCCGGTCTGCTCGCCGAGCACGGGTCCGGCAGCGCCACCCGGCATCTGGGGCCCGAAGCCACGATTATCAAGGTGGTGGCCGACCGCCTCCGGCAGGCAGCGGCGGAGGCCGGCACTGCCGTCACCAGCCTCGACGGCGTCGTGCTGGCCGGCTCGGGATCGTTCAGGCGTCGACCCGTGCGGGAGACCGAGCAGGCGGCGGCGCTGCTGGCGCGGGAGCTCGGTGTTCCCGTCCGGCCCGCCTACCTGGCCAAGACCTCGCCCACGGCCCGGGAGGCGGTGGCCTCCTGGCGCCGGGAGGGCGCGCGGACGATTGCGGTGGCCCCGTATCTGCTCGCCGAGGGCAAGTTCTCCCGCGCGTTGCACCGGAGCGAGGCGAGCTTCGTCGCCGCTCCCATCGGCGCCCACCCGGCGGTCGCCCGCGTGGTCGCCCAACGCTACCGGGAGGCCGTCGGCAGCGAAATCGGTATCGAATGCGCCCGCGGGCGTGTCAGCTTAGCCCCCGTGGCCGCGGGCTAAGCTGCAACCGCAGCACCAGTGCGGGAGGGAACGGGACGTGCCTACAACCGATGCGACCGCGGTGAGCACCACACCGGAAGGCGCCGCACCCGCACGACGACGCACCTGGATCCTGATCACCTGCTGCATGAGCCTGTTCATCTCCACCATGAACGCCTCCGTGGTCAACGTCGCCCTGCCCGCGCTGCGCCGCGACCTGGGGGCCTCGACGGCCGCGCTGCAGTGGACTGTGGACGCCTTCACCCTGGTGGTCGCCGCCTTCCTGCTCATGGCGGGCACAACCGCCGACCGGGTGGGGCGGCGGCGCTTTTCGTCGTCGTCGAGCGGCGCGTGAGTCAGCCGGTGCTGAATCCGCGCTTCTTCCACTCCGTGCCGTTCACCTCCTCGGTCATCACCGCCCTGGCCCTGTTCGCCGTCCAAGGTGGGTTCATGTTCATCATGAGCGTCTACCTGCAGGAGACGCGCGGCTTCTCCCCGCTGCAGGCGGGCGCGGCCCTGATTCCGCTGGCCCTGTGCCAGGCTGTGGCCGCGCCCGTATCGGGTCGTCTCGTCTCGGCGCGAGGCACCCGGCCGCCGCTCGTGCTCGGAGGCTTGATTCTGGCGGCTGCCGGCTGCGTTCTGGCGGTCATCCCCGACGACGTCGGCATGCCACCCCTGGCGGGCCTGTTCGCCCTGATCGGTCTGAGCCTGGGGCTGGTGAACCCGCCGATCACGACGACGGCGG
>NZ_LK995510.1:31540-37845 GCF_900002405.1 Actinomyces succiniciruminis
AACCCGCCGATCACGACGACGGCGGTGGCGGGTATGCCGCTGTCCCAAGCGGGGGCGGCGTCCGGGGTGGCGGCATCCAGCCGGCAGGTTGGCATCGCGCTGGGGGTGGCCCTGGCCGGGCTAGTCTCCGGCAACGGCGGTCTGACTCTGGTCTCGGCCCGCTCCATCTGGGTGCTGATGGCGCTGGCGGGCGCGCTAATCACTGCCCTCGGCCTACTCGCGGCCACCCCCTGGGCGCGCCGCACGGTCGACGATCTGGGCCCCCTGTTCGAGCCCGGGCACTGACGCCGGTCAGGCCGAGGTGTTCTCGTTCTGCAGCACGCCGGCGCTGTCGCCACCCTCGGAGGTGGCACCGCCGTCGGAACCGCCGGTGGCGTCGTCGTTGGGCGTGGTGCGTCCGGCACCGCCGCCCTGTTCCCCCCGTCCACCGGGCATCTGGCCGCCGCCCGGCATTTGGCCATCACCCGGCCCACCCTGCCGCGGGTCGAAGTCGCTGCGCTCGCTGCCGGCCGGGGCCTGGTCGGGCGAGAGCAGCTCGTTCGTGCCCCAGCCGGCACCGAAGGCGGCCGCGGCGAGAGCGACCACGGCGACGACGGCGACCCAGGCGCGCCGGTACCAGGGACGCTGCCGCTTGGTCCGTGCGGGAGCGGCGTCGTTCGTCAAGCCCGCGTCGGCCCCATCGGCCGACGTCGGGTGCTGCGTGGAGGCGTCGGGGGTGGGGATGCGGGCGGTGACGTCGAAGTCGTCGGGCCTGGGCTCGGTCATCTGAGTCCTTTCGGTACGTGGTGGGCCTCGCAGTGTCAAGGCGAGGCCGAAGCTAGGCACCGCCGCTGAATCGTCCACGTACCGGCGCTGTGGCGCAGCTGTGTATTGGGCGCGCCGCCTCAGTCGCGGGCCACCACCGTGTTGGAGGCCTGCGCCCGGGGGCGCACGATGAGTGAGTCGATGTTGACGTGTGCGGGCCGCTCCAGCGCCCACACGATGCACTCGGCAATGTCCTCGGCCACCAGGGGCTCGGCGACGCCCGCGTAGACGGCGGCCGCACGCTCCCTGTCGCCGTGGTAGCGGTTCAGGGAGAACTCGGGAGTCGCCACCATTCCCGGGGCGATCTCGATGACGCGCACGGGCTCGCCGACCAGTTCCAGACGCAGGGTGTTGGCGATGATCCGTTCGGCATGCTTGGCGGCCACGTAACCCCCGCCCCCGGGGTAGGTGTCGTGCGCCGCGGTGGAGGTGAGGAACACCAGGTCGCCGCCCCGCTCACGCATTTCCGGCAGGAACGCCTGGGTGACCCGCAGCGCCGCCAGGACGTTGCGCTCGTACATGGTGGCCCATTCCTCGACGCTGCCCGCAGCCACCGGATCCGCGCCCAGAGCACCGCCGGCATTGTTGACGACGGCGTCGACCGGACCGCCGGCCTGCACCTGCTCGACCAGGCGCGCGACGTCGGCGGGCTGCTGCAGGTCGGCAGCCACCCAGGTGCAGCCGGTCTCCTCACTCAGGGCGGCCAGGCGCTCGCTGCGTCGGGCGGTGGCGACCACCTCCCAACCGTGGGCGCGCAGCAGGCGGACGGTGGCTGCGCCGATGCCGGTGGAGGCCCCGGTGACCAGGGCGCGACGCGAAGTAGGGAACGAAACTGGGGTGGAAGTGACTTGGCTCATGCCGCCATTGTCCCCTTTCACCGGGTCTTCGGGGCTCTTCGTGTTTGTGGGTGTGGTGGTTCGGGTCGGGGCTGCGATGCCGGTGGTCGTTATCGGGCGAAGGAGGACGTTTTCGGGTGCGGGAGGTCGTACTCGGGGCGGCGGTGCTGGCGACCGCGGGCGATTCGTCGGAGGCGTTGGAGTCATGTGGGCGCCGACGGAGCCGGACCCAAGAACCGCGAGCGCCTACCGGTCGTCTACTAGTCTGGAGGCATGACGGTCTACGGCTTCATCGGTGCGGGCAATATGGCGGAAGCGATCGTGCGCGGCACCATCGCGGCGGGCACGCCCACCACCGACGTGCTGCTGACCAGCGCACACGACTCCGCCTCCCGCCTGGCCGCCGCCACCGGGGCGCGGCACGTCCCGGCGCCGGCGGACCTGGTGGCGGCCAGTGATGTGGTGGTGCTCGCGGTCAAGCCGCACGTGGTGCCGGAAGTGCTGGAGTCCCTCGCCGACGCGCTGGCCGCCCGCCGCCCGCTGGTGCTCTCGATTGCGGCGGGGCTGAGCACCGAGCGCCTGGCACAGATGCTGCCCCCGGGGGCCCGCGTGGTGCGGGCCATGCCGAATATGGCGGCGGCGGTGGGCCAGTCCATGACCGCCCTGGCGGCGGGTGCCACAGCCGGCGCCGCCGACCTGGAGACCGCGCGTGCCCTCATGAGCACCGTGGGCCGCACCGTGGTGCTGGCGGAGAAGGACTTCTCGGCGTTCACCGCGCTGGCGGGCTCCTCCCCCGCCTTCGTGTTCCAGTTCATCGAGGCACTGGCGCGCGGCGGAGTGGCCGCCGGCATTCCCAAGGCGCAGGCGGTTCAGATCGTCACCCAGGCGGTACTCGGCTCGGCCCTGACCGTGCAAGCCGAGGCGGCCGACGCCGGGGACGCCGGGCGCGGCCGTACTCCCGCCGACCTGATCGACGCCGTCTCCTCTCCCGGCGGCACGACGGTGGCGGGGCTGGTGGCGCTGGAGCGGGCGGGTTTCTCCGCCGCGGTTGTCGACGGCGTGCAGGCGACCATTGCCCGGGATCGGGCGCTGGGCGCTTAATCTCTCACGCGTGCGCCGTGCACGCACCCCTGCAAAGCCGCTAAGCTGGCACCACTTGCCCTGTCCGTTACCGGATCCGTACCTGTTCCTGATCATCTTGTTCCTGACCGTTTACCTCCTGATACCTGCCCATTCCTGACCGCTGCCCCGGTGAAGCCTCCGAAAGGGGAACTCCTATGGCGAACCAGGCGACCCTGAGCACCTGGAAGCAACCACGCACCTTCTATGCCCGCTACGGCAAGCGCGCCCTGGACGTGGGCGCCGCCCTCGCCGTCATGCCGGTGCTGGGAGTGCTGACCGTCGGCGTCGGCGCCGCCATCAAGCTCGACGACGGCGGCCCCATCTTCTACCGGCAGGAGCGCTGGGGACGCCACGGCCGCCCCTTCAAGATCTTCAAGTTCCGCTCCATGTCCGTGGGCGCACCCGATATCCGCAACGCGGACTCCTCCTCCGTCGCCTCCCGCACCGATACCCGCGTGACCCGTGTGGGCCGTTTCCTGCGCACCACCTCCGTCGACGAGGTGCCCCAGTTCCTCAACGTCCTGAACGGCACCATGAGTCTGATCGGGCCGCGCCCCAACCTGGCGACCAAGCCGCTGGAGCGCATGGGCGCGGACGAGCGGCGGCGACTCACGGTCAGGCCCGGCATCACCGGTTACAACCAGGCCTTCTACCGCAACTCCACCACCCTGCCCGAGCGCTACGCCGCCGACTGCTACTACGTCGATCACCTGTCCTTCGGCCTGGATCTGCGCATCGTGCTCAAAACCATCCAGACCGTGCTCACCGGCAAGTCCGTCTACTCCGACGCCAAGGAAACCGCCTGAGAACCGGCGTCAAGGAAACCAAGGAGCCACTTCATGACCGTCCCTGAAACCCCCGCCATCCAGCCCCACGCGGACGCCGACCAGTCGACGCGCCCCGCCGCCGAACGCCCACCGGTGCTGATCCTGGGTGGTTCTCCGCTCCAGGTGCCGATGATCCGCAGGGCCCGCGACCTGGGACTGCGCACGCTGGTCGTGGACGCCAACCCCAACGTTCCCGGCGCCGCGCTGGCGGACGAGTTCGCCGCCGTGTCCACCACCGACGTGGAGGGGCTGCTGGCCCTTACACGCGACCGCGAGCTGGCGGGGGTCACCTCTGTGGGCACGGACCGGCCGGTGCGGGCCATGGCGGCCGTCGCCCAGGCTCACGGCCTGCCCGCCGTCTCGCCGGACACGGCCGCGGCGTGTACCGACAAGGCGCTGATGCTTCAGGCCGTCGCCCGCGCGGGCGTACCCCACCCGCGCTTCGCCCTGGCCACCGACCTGGACGAGCTGCGCGCCGCCGTCGCCCAGGTGGGCCTGCCCTGCATCGTCAAGCCGCTGGACTCCTCCGGGTCCCGCGGGGTAGTGCAGGTGGACAGCGAGGCAGACCTGGCCCGGGCACTGGACTATGCCCTGGCTCCCTCCTACGAGCCAACCGTGATCGTGGAGGAGCTGCTGGTGGGGCGGGAGATCAGCTGCGAGGTGCTGTGCGTGGACGGTACGTACCACGTGGTCGCCACCACGGACAAGGACACCACCGGCAGCCCCCACTTCATTGAGACCGGCCACACCCAGCCCGCCGACCTGGACGCCGACACCCTGACCGCCGCCCATGCCCTGGTGGCCCAGTGCCTGGCCGCCGTGGACATGCACTTCGGCCCCGCCCACGTGGAGATGATGCTGACGGACAATGGGCCCGTGCTCATTGAGTTCGGCTGCCGCATGGCCGGCGACTTCGTCTCCTCCCATGTGGTCCCCGGCTCCACCGGCATCGACTTCATCGGCCTGGTGCTGCGGCAGGCCTGCGGGGAGAAGATCGAGGTGCCGGCCTCCTCCGGACGGGCCGCCGCCATTCGCTTCCTGACCGCCCCCGAGGGCGTGCTGCGCGCCTTCCACGGGGTGGAGGAGGCGCGCGCCGTCCCCGGCGTCGACGCCGTCATCACCCTGGCGCAGCCCGGCGAGGCCATCGCCCCGCTGCACTCCAGCACGGATCGCCTGGGCGTGGTGGTTGCCTCCGCCCCCGACCGCGTCACCGCCGTCGCCGCCTGCGAGCGGGCCCGCGACCTGATCCGCATCGAGGTCGACGCGCAGCTCCCCTCCCCCGCCGCCACGCCGGCGGCGGCCTCCCCCGGCCCCGCCTCCTCGACGCCGGGCGACCTGCCCGCACGGGGCCGCCGCGTGCTGATCATCGGCGCCGGCCGCGGCCAGTTGGGGCTGATCCGCGCCGTCAAGCGCCTGGGAGCCACCGCAGTGGTCGCCAGCCTCACCGCCGGGCCGCCTCCGGGACTCAAGGAGGCCGATGAGGCCATCGACGTGAACCTGCTCGACCCGGACGCGGTGGCCCGGGAGGCCCGCCTGGCCGGGGTCGACGCCGTCGCCACCAGCTGCCTGGACACGGGCCTGGAGGCGCTGGGCGCGGTGGTCGACGAGCTGGGGCTACGCGGTATCGGCCGCGCCGCCGCCCGGCTGTGCATGGACAAGCTGGCCATGAAGCGCCGCCTGGTCGACCGCGGCGTATCCACCGCCCCCTTCCGGGAGGTCACCAGCCGCGATGAACTGGACGCCGCCCTGGCCGCCGTCGGTCTGCCGGCCATGGTCAAGGCTGCCGACCTGCAGGGCTCATCCGGCGTGTTCAAGGTGGCCTCACCCGACCAGGCCCGCGCCGCCTTCGATCGCGCCCACGCCCTCAGCCGCCACGGCACGGTGATCGTCGAACGCTTCCTGGACGGCCGCGAGTTCGGCGCACAGGCGCTGGTGCACGACGGCGAGCTGATACACGTCACCGTCCACGGCGACGACCTGGCCGTCGGCCTGCCGATCCCCATCGGCCACCACGTGCCCCTCGACGACGCCGACCTGGCCGCCCAGGCTCGCGAGGTCACGGCCGCGGCGGTGGCGGCGCTGGGTCTGGACGACTGCGCCGTCAACATCGACCTGATGGCCTGCGACGGCCAGGTGTACGTGATCGAGCTGACCGGCCGGGCCGGGGCCAACGGACTGCCCGAGTTGATGGGTGCGGTGCACGGCCTGGACTACTACGAGCTGGTGGCCCGGGAGGCGCTTGACCTGGACGTGCCCGGCACCTGGGCGCGGCGCGAACCCGGGCCGGGCGCCGCCCTGGCACTGATGCTCACGGACCCTGACGCCCACGGCACCATCGCCGACGTGCTGGTGCCCCGGGACCTGCCCGACTGGGCGGTGGACCTGAGCCTGTTCCGCGGCCCGGGCGACCGCATCGACGGCTTCGCCTCCTCCAATGACTGTCTGGGACAGGTGGTGGTGCGCGGGCACGACCTGGAGCAGTGTCGGCAGCGGGCCGCCGCCCTGGCCGCCCAGGTGACCTTCCGACTGCAGGAGGCGGCATGAAGCGACTTATCATCCTGGCGAACGCCTTCCCCTGGGGCAACTGGGAGCCGTTCCTGGCGACCGAGCTGGAGTACCTGACCGGTTTCGACCAGGTGGACATCATGTCTCTGTCGGTACGGGAGGACCAGCGCGCCAACGTGCGCCCGCTGCCGGCGGGCATGCGCGCGCATGC
>NZ_LK995510.1:37915-67242 GCF_900002405.1 Actinomyces succiniciruminis
TTCCGCTCCCGCCTGTTCTACCTGCTCGGTTCCCTCCCGGTGCTGGGCGACGCCAACCTGTACCGCGAGCTGGCCGACCTGGCCCGCCGCCACCGGCTCAGCCCCTCCCGCGTGGTCACCCTGTTCGTGTTCCTCAGCCGCGCCCGCCACGAGTCCGCCCAGGTCGCCCGGTTTCTCCGGGAGGCCGGGGCGGGCCCGGACGACGAGGTGGTCTTCTACTCCTACCGCTTCGCCTATCAGCCCTATATGGCTGCTCGACTGCGCCGCCGCTTCCGCCGCACGGCCTCGGTGGCGCGAGCCCACCGCGCGGACCTGTACGAGGAGTACTCCCCCCGCGGCTACCTGCCGCTGCGAGCACAGACGGTGGCCGACCTGGACCGCATCTACCTGGTGGCGGACCACGGACTGCGCTACCTGCTGGACCGGCAGCCGGAGGCGGCGGACAAGGCCGTCGTCGCCCGCCTGGGCACCACCGATCACGGTGTCCCCGCCGCGGTGCCGTCCCGCCGGGAGGGGCTGCGGATCGTATCCTGCTCGACCATCGTCCCCATCAAGCGCCTGGACTTGCTGGTCGAGGCGCTGTCCGGAACCGAACTGCCGGTCCAGTGGGACCACTTCGGCGAGGGGGAACTGCGTGAGCAGCTGCAGACGCAGGCCGACGCCGAGCTGCCCGCCAACGTGAGCCTCACCTGGCGGGGCTTCGTGCGCAACGCCGACCTGGTGGAGGAGTACGTGCACTCCCCCCGCCACCTGCTGGTCAATGTCTCCGCCTCCGAGGGCGTGCCCGTGTCGATCATGGAGGCGCTGTCGGCGGGCATCCCGGTGGTGGCCACGGATGTGGGCGGCACCGGCGAGCTGGTGCGCACCGGCGTCAACGGGGTTCTGTTGCCCGCCGATCCGACGCCGGCGCAAGTGCGGGGCGCCATTGAGCAGATCGCGGGCCTGGATGAGGATGCCTATGCCGACCTGCGCGCCGGCGCCCGGCGCACCTGGGAGGAGCGCTGCGACGCGCACGCCCTGTACACCCGCTTCGCCGCGGAGCTGTCCGGCCTGCTGGAGGGGACAGAGTCCCGCGCCGCCGCGCAGGAGGGACGAGCATGAGCGGACAGGCTCCGGGACAGCAGCCATCGCCCGGCGACGCGGTGAACGCCGAGCCCAACCAACGCCGTCGGGTCGAGCGCGCTGTCTCGCGCCGCCCCGGGCTGGCGCTGGTCGCCACCCTGTGCAACCTGGCGGCGCTCGCCCTGGCTCTGGCCACCCAGGCGTCGCTTCCCTGGGTCCTGATTCTGCTGCTGTGGCTGAACGCGCTGCTGTTCGCCGCCGCCCGCATGGCCGAGCGCACCATCCTGGCGGCCTTCCTGGTGTCCTTCTTCCTGCTGCTGCTGGGGCGCGAAATCACGGTGGACTTCTTCCACTATGAGACCAGCCAGGCGCCGCCGGGGCAGACTGCGCACCTGCAGCTGTGCCTGGCGCTGAGCCTGATCGGCATTCTGGCCGGGGCGCTGGCCGTGACTGCCTGGCGCACAGGGAAGTCGCGCCTGCGGGCGGTGGGCGGCGCTGGTTCCGCCGGCTCCAGCCGCGGGCGCTTCGGCTCCGCTCGCATTGGCGTTCCCGAGGGCGCGACCGTGCTGGCGGACCCGTCGATCGTGCGCTTCCTGTACTGGGCCACGCTCGTCCTGTCGCTGATATCGGTGGCGCTGCGGGCCCGCTACGTGCTGGCCAACGGCTACCTGTCCTATTACACGGACTTCTCCGATCTGGAGGACGCCTCCGGGTCCATGTACGGGCTGCGCCGCATCGAGATCATGCTGCCGCTGGTGCTGACGATCTATCTGGGCCTGTTCCCGCCGCGCCGCCAGGTCACGGCCGCCAGCGTCGGCTGGGCCGTTTACCTGGCACTGAGTCTGCTGACCGGGCAGCGCGGCACCTTCGTGGGCGGCCTGGTCATCATCCTCGCCTACTGGATCGTGCGTGCCCGCCAGGACCCGCCCGGCACCTGGCGCATCGGAAGGACGGGCCGGATCGTCGGCGTCGTCATGGTGCCGCTGGTCGCGATCGCCTTGGCCGCGGTCGAGTCTGCGCGCGGCGTCGGCGCGGTCGCCTCGGACACCGCCGGCCGCAACCCGATCCTGCAGCTGCTGTACGGCCAGGGCGTGAGCTCAACGGTGGTGCGCAACGCCTACACCTACGCCGACTTCATTCCCCAGGACTGGTACACCGGTGAGTTCCTGCACTCCGGGCTGCCCGCCCGGTTGCTCGGCGCCCAGGTCTACCACGGCAACACCGTCGCGCACGCCCTGCACGGCGGTTCCTTCACCCACGCCTTCGCCTACACGCTGCTGGGGCCGCAGTACCTCAGCGGCCGCGGCACGGGATCGTCCTTCATCGCGGAGCTCTTCTACGACTACGGCTACGCCGGCGTACTGGTGGGCGGAGCCGTGTATGGCGCCGTGTGCATCTGGGCCTGCACCCTGGTCAAGGGGCAGCCGCTGCGCAACGGCCTGCGCCTGGTGATCGTGCCGACGCTGCTGTGGGCACCGCGCGGCAGTGCCACCGGCTTCCTGAGCACCTGGCTGACGCCCAGTGTGCTGGTGGCGCTTCTCGGCGTGACCGTGCTGTCCCTGGCCGCCGCCCTGCTGCGCGAAGCCCACACCGGTAATACCCCGAGGTCGGTAGAAGTTACACCCCGAGTTCGGTAGAAGTTACGCACCGAGGTCGGTCGTTGCGGTGGTTGCCAACGTACCCGGGCAGCGTCTTGAACACGTGTTTGGCACCACGAACACGAGTTCTGGAGCTATACATGCGCCCTGCACACGCAAACCGCTGAAACGCGTGTCTTTAAGCCGATCTCGTGTACCTGAGCACCACGGCAGGAGGAGCCGCCCATTGCGGTTGAGAGGAAGGTAGGCTGTGCCGGGTACGCCAAGTTCGAGGTCTGTTAGACAGCTTTAGGTGGTGCAACATGCGACGTCATGGTTGACATCGGCCGTCGACTCCCCGACGCCGCCGCCATTTCAACCGACCTCGGCACGTAACTTCTACCGACCTCAGTGCGTAACTACCACCGACCTCGGCGAGGGGGGACGGGGCGCCGACCGCGGCGCAGGACACCCAAACCCGGCAGCGCGTCGCGGTGCACATAGCCGTACAGGAGCAGTGTGGCGTAGACGGCCAGTAGCCCCAGCGGCGGCCCGCCCGCGGCGACCACTCCCAGGAACACGGCGCACACCAGTAGCTCGGTGAGGGTATCGGCCAGAATCGGCACGCCAATGAGCCGGTTGATCAACACCTCCGAAGCGATCGAGCGCACCGCCGAGACCATCGCAATCAGGAATACGGCTGCAGTCACCGAGCCCCACAGGTAGACGGTCCACCACGTGCCCACCACGGCCAGTCCCAGGCAGGCCAGGTTGATGACCGCCATCAGGCGCTCCCGGCGCATCACCTTCAGGAACACCACCGACAGGCCCCTGCTCTTGGTCTCGTACACGCTCAGGGGGAACAGCAGCGCCAGGAAGAAGATCGCCTGCCCGTAGTTGGGCAGCCACAGGCCCAGCACCCAGGCCAGCGGGAAGTACAGGCCGAGCATGAGCACCAGCGGCGTGACAAACCGCGAGCGCAGGGTGGCATAGGCGTCGGCGTAGTGGGCGCGGTCCAGGTTGCTCAGCTGCGGGTACACGGAGATGGACACCGAGTTGACCAGCACCATGAACATGGTGGTGAACTGGAACGCCAGGGACACCTGGGCGAACATCTCGATGCCCCAGCGGTCCTCCACCGCCCAGCGCACAACGAAGGTGATCAGGGCGGCGGCCAGGTTGGACACCAGCACGAACATGCCCGCCCCGCAGTCGATGAAGAACTCCCGAGCGGCCTGCCAGCTCAAATCGGGGCGAGCAAGGAATACCCCGCGGGCGATGAGCACCGCGATCACCAGGCCCAGGGCCTTGCCCAGCACGTCGAAGACAATAAACACAATCACCGCGCGCACCCCGAACAGCAGGGCCCCGCCGACGCCGACGAAGGTCACCATCCGCTCCACCACCGTGCCCAGGGCGAAGGCGCGTGCCCTTCCGGCGATCTGCAGCACCACGGTGACCAGGGTGCGCGGCACGTAGAACAGGGCGCCCAGCCCGGCCAGCACCAGGATCAGGCCCCGCTGCTGCGGTGGCGCAGCCGCCCACACCCACGCCACCAGGCCGATGCAGGCCAGCAGGTCGAGGGCGAACAGGCGGATCAGGCCGGCGGACAGGCGTGGCCCGGGCATGTCCGCCCAGCGGCGGCCGCCCAGGCGCAGGTAGACGCCATCGGTGTAGCCGAAGGTCACATACCCGAAGTACATGACGTACAGCTGGTACAGCTGCCACAGACCGTAGTCGGCCACGGAGATGATGCGCGGCAGCACCAGTGTGAGCAGGGCCGCCGAAGCCATGTACAGGACGTTGCCGACCAGGACCCAGGGCAGGCCCCGGGTCAGGCTGCGGCTCGAGGGGGATGCGGTGGACACAGGGATTCTCCTCACATGTCATCGCTGCAGGGCGCAGACGGGTTCAGGGCACAGGCCTGTGATGACCTGCCAATGCTGACCCGCGCACACCGTGTCCGTCAAACGATTGGTATTTGACCAGAATCGCGTTTGCGCCTTAAATGTAATCGTCCCTCGTTCCGCTTCCCTGACGTTGCGCCGGTGCCGAAACCACTTTTCTGAGCGCGTTCGACGTTGCCGTGGTCGCGAGGGTGCCGCCCTGATCCCTGGGTCGGTCTCCAGCCGAGAGGTACGTGACCATTCATGCGACCAAGCACTTCCGCCCCTGATCGACAAACACTGCTCCTGCCCGTACTAGACACCCTGTTCTGGCTGCTCGCCGCGTTCGTGCCCTGCCGGCTGCACGGGGACGCCTTCGCCTCCCCCGCCGCCCTAAGCGTGCTGGCCTGCGCCGCCGTCGCCGCAGTCGTCAGCCTGTGCCTGGGCTACTTGTGGCTGCTGACTTACCGCCGACGTTACCCAGCCGGTTCCTTCGACGAGGTCACCGCCGTCGTCACCCAGTTCGGCGTATCCGCCCTGGTCATGTTCGGGGTGGCGGCAATCTGGGGGCTGATCACCGACACGCCTCTGCGTGCGCTCACCCTCGCCGCCGTCTTCGCACTGGCGCTCCTGGCCGCGCTCACGGCCCGCTTCGCGGCACGGCTGGTAAACACCTACCGGACCTCCCAGTACTACCAGCGCGTCGCCCGCGGCCAGGACCGCATCGTCGTGGTCGGCGCCGGTCGGGTGGGCCAGCAGATCATCCACCTGACCAAGTTCGACGCCGCCTCCCCCTTCACCCCGGTCGGCCTGGTCGACGACGACCCCGCCAAACGCAACCTGCGGATCCTGGGCGTGCCCGTGCGCGGCGGCGTAGACGATCTGATCGACGTTTGCGCCGAGCTGTCCGCCTCCACGGTGGTGATCGCCGTCGCCGATTTCCCCGCCGACCGGCTCAAGACGGTGACCACGAGCTGCGCCGAGCACGGCATTCGAGTGATGACGATCGTGCCGGTACGCCAGCTGGCCCACCGCGCCCTGCAGATCTCCGACATCCGTGAGATCGACCTGGCCGAGGTGCTCGGCCGCCGCGAGATTCACACCGATGTCTCCCAGATCGCCGGCTACCTCTCCGGCCGCACCGTGCTGGTCACCGGAGCCGGCGGCTCGATCGGCTCCGAGCTCGCCCGGCAGATCCACCGTTTCGGCCCCAAGGAGCTGGTGCTGCTGGACCGGGACGAGTCCGCCCTGCACGCCGTGCAGCTGGACATCTACGGCAAGGGCCTGCTGGACACCCGCGACATGGTGCTGTGCGACATCCGCGACCGGGCGGCCCTGGAGGCGGTCTTCGCCGAGCACCGCCCGCAGGTGGTCTTCCACGCGGCGGCGCTCAAGCACCTGCCGATGCTGGAGATGTACCCGGAGGAGGGTTGGAAGACCAATGCGTTGGGATCGCGCAACGTGATCGAGCTGGCCCGACGCTACGACGTGCAGACGCTGGTCAACATCTCCACCGACAAGGCGGCCGATCCCACCTCCGTGCTGGGCCGCACCAAGCTGGCCGCCGAGCGCATGACGACGGCGACCGCCCTGGACTGCGGTCGGCGCTTCGTCTCGGTGCGCTTCGGGAACGTGCTGGGCTCGCGCGGCTCCATGCTTTGGACCTTCAAGCGGCAGATCGAGGAGGGCGGACCGGTCACGGTCACTCACCCGGACGTGGAGCGCTTCTTCATGACCATCCCCGAGGCCTGCCAACTGGTGCTCCAGGCCGGTTCCTTCGGCCGCCCCGGCGACACCATGGTGCTGGACATGGGCGAGCCGGTGAAGATCGTCGACGTCGCCCGCCGGCTGATCGCCCAGTCCGGCAAGGACATCCCGATTGAGTACACCGGGCTGCGCCCCGGCGAGAAGCTGTCGGAGGACCTGGTCGCGCACTCCGAGCACGGTGAGCGCCCGTTCCACCCGCTGGTGAGTCACGTGCGCGTACAGCCGCAGCCGACGCCGCAGGTGGAGGAGCTGCACGCCTGGGCGGTGGGTGAGGACCCGCTGGCGGGGGCCGACAGCGCCCCGGCCGACGCCGCCGCCCCTGCCGGCCCGGCCCCCGGAGTCGCCGCCGGCTCCACCACCGATCCCACCGACACCGCCCTACCGGTTCCTGACTCCGCGGAGGCCCTGCGATGATTCCCTTCTCCCCGCCTACTTTGACCGAGAACGACATCGACGCGGTGGTGGAGGTGCTGCGCTCGGGCTGGATCACCTCCGGGCCCGTCGGCCGCCGCTTCGAGGAGCAGCTGGCCCAGTGGGCCGGCACCTCCGGCGCGGTCGCGCTCAGCTCCGCCACCGCCGCCCTGGAATTGGCGCTGCGCGCCGCGGGCGCCGGCCCGGGCGACGAGGTGGTCGTGCCCGCATACACCTACACGGCGTCGGCCTCCGTGATCGACCACGTCGGCGCCCGGATCGTCATGGTCGACTCCGAGCCCGGCTCCCCCTTCCCCAGCGTGGAACGCATCGCCGCCGCGGTCACCGACCGCACGCGCGCGGTGATCACCGTCGACCTGGCCGGCATCCCCTTCGACTCGCGCCCCCTGGCCACGCTCCTGGCCGGGCGGGGCCGGATCGATGCCGGACTGGGGGCCGCCCTGGGACGACCGGTCATCATCTCCGACTCGGCGCACTCGCTGGGCGCCTCGCTGGAGGGGACGCCCGCCGGCTCCCTCGCGGACCTGACCGCCTTCTCCTTCCACGCCGTCAAGAACCTCACGACGGCGGAGGGCGGGGCCCTGACCTGGCGCGCCGACCTGCCCACCGACCGCGAGGAGCTGGCCCGCTGGGTGCGCACCTACTCGCTGCACGGGCAGACCAAGGACGCCCTGGCCAAGTCCCGCGGCGCCTCCTGGGAGTACGACGTGATCGCCCCCGCCTACAAGTGCAACCTGCCGGACACGCTGGCCGCACTGGGACTGTCCCAGCTGGGACGCTATGAGCATACCCTGCGGCGGCGCCGCGAGCTCCTGGCCCGCTACGCGCAGGGCCTGGCCGACACCGGCGTGCAACTGCTGGAGCACGGCGGCGACGGCGTGGTCTCCTCCGGCCACTTGGCGATCGCCACGCTGCCGGTGCCCGGGGTCACCGAACGCAACCAGGTCATCCAGGAGCTGTACACGGCGGGCGTGTCGGCGAACGTGCACTACAAGCCGCTGCCCCTGCTGACCGCCTACCGCGATCTCGGCTTCGACGTCGCCGACTTCCCGCACGCCTACGCCTTCTACACCCGGGAACTGACCCTGCCGCTGCACCTCGCACTCAGCGACGCGGATGTGGATCGGGTGTGCGCGGCGCTGGCCGACTCGCTACGGCACATCTCTCACAACTCCGCGGGCAGCACTGCCTCCGCTGCCTGACACCCGCCCGACCTACCGGCCCAAAACGGGAAGGATTTGAAAACAATGCAGGAACTTATGACGCTCGTGCGCCGTGGCCTGGTCTGGATCATCGTCCTGGGCATCGTCGGCGGCGGGGCCGGGGCCGCGGTCGCCGCGACCACCGACCCCACCTACACCGCCGGCTCGATGGCGTACGTACAGGTGGAGGTGGACCCGGAGGAGGGGATGACCGGCTACTCCTACGCCGCCACCGTCGCCGACTCCGCCACCGACGGCTTCCTGCCGGTGATCACCTCCCCGGCGGTGGCCCAGGAGGTGATCGACGAGCTGGGCCTGAGCCAGTCCCCGACCGAGGTGGCCTCCTGGGTCTCCGCGACGCGGGTAACCGACTCCCCCGCCATTGAAATTCAGGTGTCGGCGCCCTCCCGCGAGGACGCGATCGCGGTTGCGGACGCCGTCGTCGCCCACGCCTCCGACGACCTGGGGGCGTTGGCCGGTGACGACTACCCGGTCAGCCTCGCCCTGCTGAGCTCGGCGCAGGTCGGCGCGGTCACGCAGACGCCCTCACTGCTGCGTTACGCGGCCGTCGGCGTGGTCGTCGGCGTTATCGCCGGGTTGATCGTGGCCTTCGTCCTCGCCACTCGTCCCGCTCCTCGCCGAAATCGGGCGGAATAGCCGGCGCGACCGCTCCACGCCACCCGCGGCGGCCGATTCCGTCGCCTCAGCCGAGGCGCCCCGCTCGGCCAGCGGCAGCCACGCCGCGGCCAGCGCGGCCTCATCCGGGGAGTTCAGCACCACTACCTGCGCCGACGACGCCGGCAACGGGCCGGCCGGTGTTCGGCCACGCCCCGTCACGTACACGACGACCTGCTCGGCCGCAGCCGCCACGGCGTCAAGCCGCGCCAGCAGGACCGCCGGGTCGTGGGCGTCGTCGACGAGCAGCACCGTATCGGCCCAGCGGTGGCCCGCCTCCGCTTGCGGCGTGCCCGGCCGCGGCATGCGCATGCGCACGTCAACGCCCACGCGGCGCAGCAGCGCCGCCGCCTCCAGCACGGTGGTGCGCACGCTCGCAGCGGCGGCCTCGCCGCCCGGCCACAGCACATTGAAAGTAGCGCTCACCCCGGCCCGGGAACTGCCCGCCTGCTCCATATCCATCCGTTCTTGCTGCCCACCCACCTGGTTCCGGCCTCTCAGTCGAAGGCTCGCATGCGCCTTGTAATCCGGAGGCACATCCTGCCATTGCCTGGGCCCCTAACCGCCCGGGGGCGGCCGCCGTCGCCCACCTGAGCCGCGGTTGCGTCCGGCTCGCAATGGAACGCCGGGCCGGTTGCCCACCTCACATGGCCTGCGCGGGTGCTGGCGCAGGCGGGCCCGCCCGGCCGTGACAGAATCGGGCACATGTCTGAGTCAGCCGCCGAATCCGCTGCGCCCACGCCCGCCGCCCCGGCCGGGGACCGCTTCCTGCCCTCCGAGCTCCACTCCCCCAACGTGCCCGAAAGGGTCAACGCCGATGGGCTGGAGGAGACCTGGAAGGAGCGCTGGGAGCAGGACGGCATCTACGCCTTCGATCGCAGCGCGCAGCGCCATGAGGTCTTCTCCATCGACACTCCCCCGCCCACCGTCTCCGGATCCCTGCACGTGGGGCACGTGTTCTCCTACACCCACACCGACACGCTGGCCCGCTTCCAGCGCATGCGCGGCAAGGCCGTCTTCTACCCCATGGGCTGGGACGACAACGGCCTGCCCACCGAGCGGCGCGTGCAGAACTACTTCGGGGTGCGCTGCGACCCCTCCCTGCCCTACGACCCCGACTTCGTCCCCCCGCACACCGGCGGCGAGGGCAAGTCCATCAAGGCCCGCGACCAGGTGCCGATCTCGCGGCGCAACTTCGTGGAACTGTGCGAGCGCCTGACCGCCCTGGACGAGGCGCAGTTCGAGGCCCTGTGGCGTCACCTGGGGCTGAGCGTGGACTGGAAGCAGAACTACCAGACCATTGGGAAGCGCGCCCGCAAGGTCGCACAGACCGCCTTCCTGCGCAACCTGGCCCGCGGCGAGGCCTACCAGGCGCAGGCGCCGGGCCTGTGGGACGTCACCTTCGGCACCGCCGTCGCCCAGGCGGAGATCGAGTCGCGCGAATACCCGGGCTTCTACCACCGTCTGGCCTTCCACGTCGTCGACCCCCAGGCCGCGGCCACCGCCGCCGCGGCCGGCGCCCCCATCGAGACCGGCCCGAACGGCACCGCCGACGTGTGCATCGAGACCACCCGGCCGGAGCTGCTGGCCGCCTGCGTGGCCCTGGTCGCCCACCCCGACGACGAGCGCTACCAGCCGCTGTTCGGCACCACCGTGGCCTCCCCCGTATTCGGGGTGGAGGTTCCCGTGCTGCCGCACCCCGAGGCGGAGATGGACAAGGGCGCCGGCATCGCCATGTGCTGTACCTTCGGCGACACCACCGACATCGACTGGTGGCGGGACCTGAACCTGCCGCTGCGGGCCATCCTGCGCAAGGACGGACGCATCGAGACCGAGACCCCGGACTGGATCACCACCGACGCCGGCCGCAAGGCCTACGCGGACATGGCGGGCAAGACCACCTACTCGGCCCGCCAGGTGATGGTGGAGGCGCTGACCGCCTCCGGTGAGATGCGTGGCGAGCCCACCAAGACGGTGCGCCAGACCAACTTCTTCGAGAAGGGCGACAAGCCACTGGAGATCGTCACCTCCCGCCAGTGGTACATCCGCAACGGCGGCAAGGCGTGGACCAACCCCGCCTCCGGGAAGAACCTGGCCGACGAGCTGCTTGAGCGCGGGAAGGAACTGAACTTCTACCCCGACTTCATGCGGGTGCGTTACGAGAACTGGGTGGGGGGCCTCAACAACGACTGGCTGATCTCCCGTCAGCGCTTCTTCGGCGTGCCCTTCCCGCTGTGGTACCGGGTGCGCGAGGACGGCGAGGTCGACTACGACGCCGTCATCACCCCCGAGGAGTCCGCCCTGCCGGTGGACCCCTCCAGTGACGTGCCCGCCGGCTACACCGAGGACCAGCGCGGCAAGCCCGGCGGATTCGTCGGCGAGCTGGACATCATGGACACCTGGGCCACCTCCTCCCTGTCCCCGCAGCTGGCCTCCGGCTGGCTCACCGACGAGGACCTGTTCGATCGCGTCTACCCCATGGACCTGCGCCCGCAGGGGCAGGACATCATCCGCACCTGGCTGTTCACCTCCGTGGTGCGCGCGAACCTGGAGTTCGGCGCCCTGCCGTGGGCGAACGCGGGGCTGTCGGGCTGGATCCTGGACTCCGACCACAAGAAGATGTCCAAGTCCAAGGGCAATGTGGTCACCCCCATGGGACTGCTGGAGCAGTACGGCTCCGACGCCGTGCGCTACTGGGCGGCCTCCGCCCGGCTGGGCCTGGACGCCGCCTTCGAGGAGACGCAGATCAAGATCGGCCGCCGCCTGGCCATCAAGCTGCTCAACGCCTCCAAGTTCGCCCTGTCCATGGGCATCCCGTGGGACGCCGACGCGGCCACCAAGGCGGCCGCCCCCGCCCCGAGCCTGAACGCGGCCGAGGTGACCGAGCCCATCGACCGGGCGCTGCTGGCGGCGCTGGCCGATGTGGTCGACACGGCCACCACCGCCTTCGAGGGCTTCGAGCACTCCCGCGCTCTGGAGGCCACCGAGTCGCTGTTCTGGACCTTCTGCGACGACTACATCGAGCTGGTCAAGGACCGTGCCAACGACGCGGGCGGCTCCCACGACCCGGCCGCGGTACGCAGCGCCCGCACCACCCTGGCCCTCGCCGTGGACACCTTCGTGCGCCTGTTCGCCCCATTCCTGCCCTTCGCGACCGAGGAGGTGTGGAGCTGGTACCGCACCGGCTCCGTGCACCGGACCAACTGGCCCGTCGCCGCACCGCTGCGCGAGGCGGCCGGCGACGCCGACGCCGAGTTGGTCGCCCACGCCGGTGCCGCCCTGGCGGCCCTGCGCAAGGTGAAGTCGGAGGCCAAGACCAGCCAGAAGACGCCGATTCTGGCGGTGACCCTGGCCGTGGCCGCGCCGGCGACCCCCGCCGTCGAGACAGTGCGCGCGGACCTGGTGGAGGCCGCCAAGGTCACCGGGGAGCTCACGCTGGCCCCTGCCGCCGCCGACGCCGCCGCGCCGGTACAGGTGGTCGCGGTCGAGCTCGGGGAGCCCCCGGCCAAGCCGGCCAAGCGCCGCTGACCCGAGCGCCGTCGGGCCCGGAGTCGCCCGGGTCCGACGGCGCACTCGTGCCTGGAGCGGGACGACTCGAATGCGCGCAGCCGGCCCCCGCCGGCGGTATGGTGAGTAATCCATAACCGAAGCCGTGAGCGCGCGTGCCCCATCCCGTGTCGTTGTGCCGCCCCGGCTCGAGGAAGAAGAAACCATGACCTCCACCCCCGTGGAACCCGCCTCCCAAGCAGATGGGGCCAGCTCCGCCAATCCCGCCCCGACCGGTGGTCGGCCCGGGCACGCCCTCGAGTGGCAGGCGCCCACGCTCATCCGCATCGACGAGCACACCACCATCCCCTCCATGCTTCAAGACCGCGTGCGCCGCTCCGCCGCCCGCCCGCTGATCGCACGCAAGCAGGAGATCGGCGAGACCTGGCGCAACATGACCGCCCAGGAGTTCTACGACGACGTGCTCTCGGTTGCCGCGGGCCTGATCGGTATGGGACTCGAGCCCGGCGACCGGGTCGCCATCATGTCCCGCACCCGGTACGAGTGGACGCTGCTGGACTTCGCCTGCTGGACGGCGGCGCTCGTGCCCGTCCCCATCTACGAGACCAGTTCCGCCGAGCAGATCGCCTACGTGCTGGCCGACGCCGACGCCCGCCTGGTGATCGCCGAGACCATCACCACCGCGGAGCTGGTGCGGGCGGCCGCGGCCTCGCTGAACCAGGACGGCCTGGAGGTCCTGTCCCTGGACACCGGCGCCCTGCACACCATCACCGAGGCCGGCCGGGACGTGTCCCGCGAGCAGGTGCGCACGCGCACCGACTCCCTGACCACCGAGTCCATCGCCACCATCGTGTACACCTCCGGGACCACCGGCTCGCCCAAGGGCACGGTCCTGTCACACGGCAATTTCACCAACCTGTGCTCCAACGCGCACCTGTGGATGCCGGAGATCGGCATGGGGCGGGGTTCGCGGCTGTTGTTGTTCCTGCCGCTGGCACACGTGTTCGCCCGCTTCCTGGAGGTCTTCCAGATCTCCGGCGAGGGGGTCATGGGACACGCGCCCGACACCAATAACCTGCTGTCGGACCTGGCCTCATTCCGCCCCTCCTACCTGCTGGTGGTCCCCCGGGTGCTGGAGAAGATCTACAACTCCGCCGACGCGCAGGCGGGAGGCGGCGGCGCCCGACGGATCTTCCGCTGGGCCGCGAAGGTCGCGGTCGAGTACTCCCGGGCGCAGGACACCCCGGCCGGGCCGTCCCGTGCCCTGCGCGCCCAGCGCGCCGCGGCCGACCGGCTGGTCTACCAGCGCATCCGCACCCTGGTGGGTGGCAACGCCGACTGGATCATCTCCGGTGGCGCTCCCCTGTCCACCCGCCTGGCCCACTTCTACCGGGGCCTGGGCATCCCGGTGCTGGAGGGCTACGGGCTGACCGAGACGGTCGGCCCGATCGCCGTGAACACGCCGCGGCTGTCCAAGATCGGCACCGTCGGCCCGCCGCTGCCGCCCATGGCGGTGCGCATCTCGTCCGAGGGCGAGATTCTGCTCAAGGGCCCGTCCGTGTTCCAGGGCTACCACCACGACCCGGAGGCCACCGCCGCCGCATTCACCGACGATGGCTGGTTCCGCACCGGCGACCTGGGCTCACTGGACCGGGACGGCTACGTGACCATCACCGGGCGCGCCAAGGACGTCATCGTCACCGCCGGCGGTAAGAACGTCTCTCCGGCGGCGCTGGAGGACTCCCTGCGCGGCCACCCGCTGATCAGCCAGGTGGTGGTGGTCGGCGAGCAGCGGCCGTTCGTGGCCGCCCTGATCACACTGGACGCCGAGATGCTGCCGACCTGGCTGCGCACGCACGATCTGGAGCCCATGACCGTGGCCGAGGCCGCCGTCCACCCGCAGGTGCTGGCGGCGCTGAACCGGGCCGTGGACCGCGCCAACAAGCACGTCTCCCGGGCCGAGTCGATCCGCAAGATCCGGGTGCTCACGGACGACTTCACCGAGGCCAACGGCCTACTCACCCCATCGCTGAAGGTACGCCGCAGTGCGGCCCTGAAGCACTTCGCCGCCGACATCGACGCCATCTACGGCGGGCCGGCGGGCGTGCAGTCCTGACGGGCACCGATCCGCGCGCCCGGCGGGGTGCCGGTCACGCCGGCCCCCGTCGCACCGCGGCCGACTCGCCCCTTCTCCCATCCATCACCTGGAGGTTTTCTCCAATTCCGGCAGCTGGTTTCGTCGCTCCAATCCGCGCACAACCGGCGCTCGACCTGAAAGAATGTTGCAGTGGCCCCACAATCCTCCGCACCCATGTCCACCGGCGTCCCCTCCGAGGCGGGCAGCCCCACCGCCGTCGACGGCGTCGCCGTCAGCCCGCTGATCAAGGAGCCGGAGTCGGATTGGACAGTCCCGTGGCTGCTGGCCGACCGCATCGCCCGCACACCCAACGCCACCCTGATCGAGCGCAAGACGCAGCTGGGCAACTCGTGGGTAAAGGTGACCGCCCGCACCTTCGGTGAGGACGTCGCCCGGGTCGCCTCCGGGCTGATCGGAATGGGCCTGGAGCCCGGAGCCTCGGTGGGCATCATGGCGCACACCTCTTACGAGTGGACGCTGCTGGACATGGCGATCGCCCGGGCCGGCCTGGTGTCGGTGCCCATCTATGAGACGGACTCCGCCGAGCAGGTGGAGTGGATTCTGGCCGACGCCGACGTTCGGCTGGTGGTGACCGAAAGCGCCGTCCTGGCGGAGCTGGTGCGGGGGGCCGCGGCCGCATACGCGTCCGCCCAGCCCGACGCGGCGGTGAAGGTGCTGTCCCTGGACCATGACGCCATCTCCACCATCGTCGAGGCCGGTCGGGGCGTGCTCCGCGAGGAGCTGGAGTCCCGTTCGGCCGCGCTGACCTGCGATGACGTCTACTCGATCATCTACACCTCCGGTACCACCGGGCGCCCCAAGGGCGTGGAGATCACCCACCGACAGGCCGCCGGCCTGGGCTGGAACGGGGTGCGCTGGATCCCGGAGCTGCTCAACTCCCCCGACACGCGCCTGCTCCTGTTCCTGCCCCTGGCCCACGCCTACGCACGCTTCCTGCAGCTGCTGGCCATCGCCGGCAACGGCGTGCTCGGCCACACCCCCGACGTCAAGACTCTGCTGCCCGACCTGCAGGGCTTCGCCCCCTCCTACGTACTGGCGGTACCGCGGGTAATGGAGAAGATCTACAACGCCGCCGATGCCAAGGCCGGCTCCGGCGTCAAGCTGCGGACCTTCCGCTGGGCGGCCAAGGTGGCAATCGCCTACTCCCGCGCCCTGGACACCCCCGAGGGGCCCTCCCGGCAGCTGCGGGCCGCGCACGCCCTGGCCGACCAGCTGGTATACCGCACCATCCGTGCCCTCCTGGGACCCAACGCCCGCTACGCCATCTCCGGCGGCGGGCCGCTGGGCGAACGGCTGGGGCACTTCTACCGGGGTATCGGCCTGGTCATCCTGGAGGGCTACGGCCTGACCGAGACGATTGGCCCCACCGCCGTCAACCTGGACATCCGCAACAAGATCGGCACCGTCGGCCCACCCGTGTGCGGCAACCGGGTGCGAGTCGGCGCCGACGGCGAGCTCGAGGTCACCGGCCTGGGTGTCTTCTCCCGCTACCACAACAACCCCGAGGCGACCGCCGAGGCCTTCACCGACGACGGCTGGTTCCGCACCGGCGACATCGGCTCCGTGGACGCCGACGGCTGGGTACGCATCACCGGCCGCAAGAAGGAGCTCATCGTCACCGCCGGTGGCAAGAACGTGGCCCCCAACATTCTGGAGGACCGACTGCGCGGCCACCCGTTGGTCAGCCAGGTCCTGGTGATTGGCGACGGCGAGCCCTTCATCTCCGCCCTGGTCACCCTGGACAAGGAGATGCTGCCGCAGTGGCTGGCCAACCACAACCTGCCGGAGATGGACGTGACTACCGCCTCCACCCACCCGCAGGTGCTGGCCGCCCTGGACCGGGCAGTGGCACGCACCAACCGGGCGGTGTCCCGCGCCGAGTCGATTCGCACCTACCGGGTGCTCACCTCCGACTTCACCGAGGCCAACGGGCTGCTGACCCCCTCATTGAAGGTCAAGCGCTCCCTGGTGATGGAGACCTACGCTGACACAATCGCCGACATCTACTCCACCACCAAGAAGGGGCCGCAGGAGTGAGCCAGGAAACCAACTCCGCCGAGGCGGGCGCGCCCACCGCCTCCCCGCGTGAGCACTCGACACCGCTGCTGGTGCCGCTGCACGCCGCCATGACGGCGCCGTGGGCGCTGGCCGAGCGGGTGCGCACCAACCCCACCGGCGCGCTGATCGCCCGCAAGTCCTCCGTGGGCGGGCGCTGGCGCGACATGTCCGCGCAGGCCTTCCGCGACCAGGTGCGGGAGGTGGCCTCCGGACTGATCGCCCTCGGCCTGGAGGCCGGCGACGCGCTCGGCATCATGGCGCACACCTGCTACGAGTGGACGCTGCTGGACTTCGCCGCCTGGGAGGCCGGCCTCGTCGTCGTCCCCATCTATGAGACCTCCTCCGCCGAGCAGACCCGCTGGATCCTCACCGACGCCGCCGTACGGCTGGTGGTCGTCGAGGACCAGCCCATGGAGACCATGCTGACGGCGCTGGCCGACCAAGACCCGGCGTTGGCCGGCCTGCGCGTGCTGAGCCTGGCTCGGGAGGCCATCACCGAGCTCATCACCGCCGGCAAGGACGTGCGCGCCGCCGAGCTGGACGCCCGCGCCGCCCAGCTGACCAGCACCGACCTGGCCACCATCGTCTACACCTCCGGCACCACCGGCCGCCCCAAGGGCGCCGAGCTCACCCACGACAACCTGGTCCACCTGTGCGTCAACGCCTGTGCGCACGTGCCCGAGGTGCTGGAGGCGCCCGAGACGCGCACGCTGCTGTTCCTACCCCTGGCGCACGTACTGGGCCGGTTCGTGGAGATGGCGATCGTGTGCTCCTCGGCCGGCGTGCTGGGGCACGCCCCCAATGTGAAGAACCTGGTCACCGACCTGGCCTCCTTCCGACCGACCTTCGTGCCCGCGGTGCCGCGCGTCTTCGAGAAGATCTACAACGCGGCCGACGCCCGCGCCACCGGCGCCAAGCAGAAGGTGTTCCGCCTGGCCGCCAAGACGGCGATCGCCTACTCCCGCGCCCTGGACACGCCCGCCGGACCGAGCCGCGGCCTGCGTGCCCAGCGCGCCGCCTTCGACCGACTGGTGTTCTCCACGCTGCGCAACCTGCTCGGCGGACGCGTCACGCATGTGATCTCCGGCGGCGGCCCGCTGGGTGAGCGGCTGGGCCACTTCTACCGTGGCGCCGGGGTGACGGTGTTGGAGGGATACGGGCTCACGGAGACCTCGGCCCCCTGCACGGTGAACCTGCCGGCCGCCACCCGCATCGGCTCGGTCGGCCTGCCGCTGCCGGGCACCGCCGTCCGCCTGGACGCCGACGGCGAGGTGCTGATCAGCGGCATCGGCGTCTTCCGCGGTTACCACAACAACCCCGAGGCGAGCGCCGAGGCGTTCGTGACACTGCCCGATGCCGCGCCCGCGCAGACCGCCGGCACGGACCCGGCGTCGGCGAAGGCAGCGGGTGCGAGCGGCACCCGGTGGCTGCGCAGCGGGGACATCGGCACCCTGGACGCCGACGGCTTCCTGCACATCACCGGCCGCAAGAAGGAACTCATCGTCACCGCCGGCGGTAAGAACGTCGCGCCCGCCGTGCTCGAGGACCGGCTGCGCGGCCACCCGCTGGTCAGCCAGGTGCTGGTGGTCGGGGAGAATCGGCCCTGTATCGGGGCCCTGGTGACCCTGGACGCGGAGATGCTGCCGCTGTGGCTGTCCAGTCACGGCCTGCCGGACATGGACCCGATCGACGCCGCCCAGGACCCGCGCGTGCGTGCGGCCCTGGAGCGGGCCGTGGCCCGTGCCAACGAGGCGGTCTCCCGGGCGGAGTCCATCCGCACCTTCACGGTGCTGCCGGGAGACTTCACCGAGGCCAACGGGCTGCTCACCCCGTCGCTGAAGGTGCGGCGGGACGAGGCCACCAAGCGCTTCGCCAAGGAGATCGACGAGCTCTACACCCGGGTGTGAGCCCATCGGCGTACCGCGGGTGGGGTGACGACTGTCCGAATACCCCGAAACGCCGCCGGGCCGCGCTCGCCCGCCGCTTTGCTTTCCGCCGCCCGCCTTCGCACAATGGATGGTGCGAAGGAGCGCGACATGAGCACAGGTGTTGAGGAACCGTTCGCGGAGTCCCGGGAGCAGGGTCGATTCACCCCGGGGACGGAGTTCACGGTGGCGGCTCCACACTCCGGTCCAGCGACGGTTTTCCGCGCACTGCCGGATGGGCGTCCGGAGACGCGCAGCCCGGTGCAGGTTCCCCTGGAGTCCTGCATGACCACCCCCTGGGCGCTCGCCCGCCGGGCGCGCGCCACCCCCGACCTGCCGCTGGTCGCCTACCACGCGGAGGGGAGCGCCGACTGGCGGGAGCAGGACGCAGCCGCCTTCCGCGCACGGGTGCGACAAGTCGCGGCCGGCTACATCGCGCAGGGTCTGCAGGCCGGGGACCGGATCGCCATCATGTCCCACACCCGCTATGAGTGGATGCTGCTGGACTTCGCCGCCTGGGAGGCCGGCCTCGTCTCCGTGCCGATCTACGAGACCTCCTCCCCGGCGCAGGCCCACTGGATCCTCACCGACGCCGGCGTGCGGCTGGTCGTGGCCGAGACGGCACCGATGACCGACATGTTGTGCTCCCTGGCCCGCGACGCCCCGGAGTTGAGCGGCCTGACGGTGCTGAGTCTTCAACAGGACGCCATTGGGAGGCTGATCGCCGCCGGGGCACAGCTCCCGGCGTCCGCCGTCGATGCACGCGCCGACGCCCTGACCGCGGACGACCTCGCCACGATCGTGTACACCTCAGGTACCACCGGTTCCCCCAAGGGCACCGAGCTGACCCACGGCAACCTCGTTCACTTGAGTCTGAACTCCATCGAGTTCCTGCCGCAGATCATCCGCGACGGCGCGGTGCGCAATTTCCTGTTCCTGCCCATGGCGCACGTGTTGGGCCGCTACATCATGGTCGCCATCGTGTGCTCGCCCCACGGGGTGATCGGCCTGTCCCCGGACACCCGCCACCTCCTGGAGGACTTCGCCGCCTTCAAACCGACCTTCTTCCTGGCCGTGCCACGCGTGTTCGAGAAGATCTTCAATGCCGCCGACACCCGCGCCACCGGCGCGAGGCACCTGGTCTTCCGCCGCGCCGTGCGCGCCGCCGTCGCCTACTCGCGCGCCCTGGACGCACCCGGCGGGCCCTCCGCCGCCCTGCGGGCCCGCCGGGCCCTGTACACGCCCCTCGTCTACAACCGGCTGCGGCGCCTGTTCGGCGGAGCCATCGAGTACGTGATCTGCGGCGGCGGGCCCCTGGGCGAGGAACTCGGCCACTTCTTCCGCGGCGCCGGCGTCACCATCCTCGAGGGTTACGGGCTGACGGAGACCGCGGCCCCCTGCACGCTGAACCCTCCGGACGGTCAGCACATCGGCACGGTTGGGGTGCCGTTGACGGGCAGTGCCGTCCGCATCGCCGCCGACGGCGAGATCCTCATCTCCGGGGTGGGCCTGTTCCGCGCCTACCACAACAACCCGGAGGCGACGGCCGCCGCCTTCGCCGACGACGAGCCCGCCTGGCCCGGCCTGCCGCCCGAGCATTGGTTCCGCTCCGGGGACCTGGGGACGATCGACGCCGAGGGACTGCTGCACATCACCGGCCGCAAGAAGGAACTCATCGTCACCGCCGGTGGGAAGAATGTCTCGCCCGCCGTCCTGGAGGACCGGCTCGGCCGGCACCCGCTCATAGACCAGGTACTGGTGGTGGGCGACGGGCGTCCCTGCATCGGCGCCCTGATCACCCTGGACGCCGAAATGCTGCCGCTGTGGCTGCACCACCAGGGGCTGGCGGAGATGACGCCGGCCCAAGCCGCACAGGATCCGCACGTGCACCAGGTGATCGCGGATGCCGTTGCCGACGCCAACCGGGCGGTGTCCCGCGCCGAGTCGATCCGCACCTTCACGGTGCTGCCGGGAGACTTCACGGTGGCCAACGGGCTGCTCACGCCGTCGCTCAAGATCCGCCGGGAGGTGGCGCTCAAGCGCTTCGCACCCGAGATCGACGCCCTCTACGCCCGGCCCTGACGCGGACATACACCGTACTCGGGCAGGACACACAGGCCACGGGGATCACCCCGGCCGCTCACAAATCGAGACGATCATTCCCGTTTATTTCACCCCGATACAATTTGCGCATGAGTACCCCCATACCCTCACAGCCCTATGGCGATCCCGCCGCCGCAGCGCAGCCCACTCCCCAAGGGCCGCCCCCGGCCGGGTACGGCTTCTATCCCGCGGCGCCCGCGCCCGCAGGGCCGTCGGCCAAGAAGAACCGCAAGCCGCTGATCATCGGGGCGGTCTTGGGCGTCGTCCTCCTGGTGGCCGCCGGAGTCGGCGTCAGCGCGCTCCTGCGTTCCCGCGGCGCGGCCGGCAACGGCACTGCCGCCGCGGGCGTCTCCGCCGACTGGGCGGAAGGCTCACACCAGAGCTGGTCCCTGGAACTGGAGCCTGACTCCTACATTCGCGGCAACGGCAGTCAGCTCGTCGTCGCCTCCCCCACCGACTCCCTGGGCGTCTGGACCGTCACCGCCTACGACACCGCCGCCGGAACCCCGCAGCAGCAGTGGAGCACACGGGTGGATACCGACGCCGATAACTACCGTTTCGAGTACTGGGGCGACTACCTCGTCGTCGGCACCACCCTGCTGAACCCGTCCGACGGCGGCGCCTACACCGCAGCGTGGGACTCCACCGATCTCCTGCACTTCCTAGACGACTACGCCTTCCTATGTGATTACGACGGCTCCTGCACCGGCTGGTCTGCCGACAACCCGAACGCCTCCCTGTGGGAGACGAGCATCGCCGAATCCGATGAGATCTTCACCGATCTGTCCAGCGCGTATCCGAACCCGGCGACCGTCTACCAGGACGACCAGGTCACCTACGTACGCGTCTCCACCAACCACGCGCTCAACCTCGCCACCGGTGACACGATCGACTTCGAACTCAACGACCACCAGGACATCACTGCTCTGTCCGACGGCTGGGGGAAGATCGACTACGACACGGGGCGGTTCACGGTGCTGTCGCCCACCGGTGCGGAGACAAGCAGCTTTGACGGCGGAGACAACGAGGAAGCACTGGGGGCGGCGTACCTGTTCGAAGCCCCGCACATTACAGCTGCACAGTTTCGGAAGATGGCCACCGACGGCGACGTCAGCTGGGCCCGCGCCCAGGTCAGGACGGACTACGACTACGCCACGTGCACGACCGCCTTTCTGGTGGACGGCAAGGAACTCGCCACCACGCAGGAGGACTGGCAGTGCAGCTTCGACGACTACACGCCGTATCTGCTCATCTCCGATGACGACTCACTGGTCATGCTGACCGATTCCTCCCCTATGCAGAAGGCTTCGACTATCTCACTGCGCGGCTTGTGGACCACCGCGGACGGGAAGCTGATCAGCCTGGGGGAAAACGAGTTCGGCGCGGACCAGTTCTACCTGCTTAGTTCCAAGCTGATCGTCGGCTACGACCCGAGCAGCGGGGAGGCGACGGGCTACGCGCCCGGCGCCGAGTAGGACCCCGCCGGGCCGGACGCGCGCCGATGAGCGGCTGCGCATCCGGCCCGGTTTGGACCGCCATTCTCTGTTTGGACCGCCGTAGGGGGCTTGCCCCTGGTATGAGGCGAGGTGGCAGCGAAACGTCCTGCCTCTGCCGCCGGCCTGGTCGGCCTGGGAGTGGCTGCCGGTCTCCCAGTCGATGAGCTCGCCCAGCACCGCCTGCTCGGCCCCACCCGGCGCGACTGGGTGCGGCGCGGTGGCGGTCGGGCTGCGCCCGGTGCACGTTCAACGCTGTGATCCGGACGCCGTGCGTCCGAATCTCTTCATCGGGGTCTGCCAGATCGGGCAGAGTCTTGCCCGCAGGGGCCGTGTTCCCACCAGTCCGCACGCTTACCCGTATACCCGCGAGTGTCGAGCACTGCCCCGGAATCACCCGCCAGACCATGTTCGCCCGGATTCTCCCGCACCACACCAACCAGAATCTGATCGTCGACACCACGCCCACGCCCAGAGCTCGTGCTTTGGACCGGCGGCCCGCGGGGCGGTGTCTTTGCACGACCCTGGGCGACACTGCACGACCCTGGTGCGCATTCCACGACCCCGGGGTGGTCGTGCAACACACACCAAGGTCGTGGAACGCGGCCCCGGGTCGTGCAACACATACATAGGGGCGGAGTGAGCGTCACCACCACCGGGCACATAACGGGTCATCGACGCGAACGTGGTGCTTCAACCCGGCGCGTCCCGGTCTTCTAGCTGGTTCGGGCGTCTACCCCACGAGCCGTCGCAGGAACTGCCGAATCGTCGACCGCAACACGCGAACCGTCGGGCGAGGGCGCGAACCGTCGGGCATGATCCACCGCGCGCCCTCCCAGCCAACGCGCACTCCCACAAATCGCGCCACGTGCCGCGCTACCGGGACACGCGCGCCAACCACCACCGACAGCCCAGGGCACCCTCAAGCACGAAGAACTCGGAAAGCCGCCGTCAGTCCTATCGGTTCTGCGCCCCACGAAGGACGCATGGGAGTCGGGAAAGGCTCACTCGTCTCCTTCTTTGCCGTCCCGGATGGCCTCGTGGTGGCGGATCACCTCGGCGACGATGAAGGCGAAGAACTTCTCGGCGAACACCGGGTCCAGGCCCGCCTCCTCCGCGAGCGCCCGCAGCCGGGCCACCTGCTGCTCTTCACGAGCCGGATCCGAGGGTGGCAGGTGTAGTTCCGCCTTGAGCCGGCCCACCTGCCGGGTGCAGCGGAAGCGCTCCGCCAGCAGGTGGATGAGGGCGGCGTCGAGGTTGTCAATGGTGGCCCGGTAGGCCGCCAGCTGCGGCGGCACCGGGGCGGGCGTACCCAACGGCGCCCCCGGTCCTGCCTGCGGCTGCGGCAGCTGGGTGCTCATGCGGTGCGGGTCCTGCCCTTGGAGGTGGCTGACAGGGTGCCACTGCCGTGCTCATAACGGGGGCTGCCGGTGCCGCGCACGGCGTCGGCGTCGACGACGACGCGGCCAACCTCAGGCATGGAGGGCACCTCGAACATGGCCTGCCCGAGCACCTCCTCCACGATGCTGGTCAGCCCGCGAGCACCGGTCTTGCGCTCCAGTGCGAGGGTGGCGATGGCCCGGATGGCCTCGTCCGTAAGCTCCAGTTCCACGCCATCGAGGCTGAACAGGTACTTGTACTGGGTCAGCAGGGCGTTCTTAGGTTCGGTCAGCACCCGCACCAACTCGTCCACGCCCAGGTCATGCACGGTGGCGATCACCGGCAGCCGGCCGATGAACTCGGGGATGAGCCCGAACTTGTGCAGGTCCTCGGGACGCACCGGCGTGGTGAACACGTCCTCACCCTGGTCCTTGGCAAGAGTGGCACCGAAGCCCACGTTCTGGGCGCCGGCCTCGCGGCGGCGGCGTTGGCGGACAATCTCCTCGATGCCGGAGAAGGCGCCGGCGGCGATGAACAGGATGTTCGTGGTGTCGATCTCCAGGAACTCCTGGTGGGGGTGCTTGCGGCCGCCGCCCGGCGGCACCGACGCGGTGGTGCCCTCGATGATCTTCAGCAGGGCCTGCTGCACGCCCTCCCCGGACACGTCGCGGGTGATGGAGGGGTTCTCCGCCTTGCGGCCGATCTTGTCGATCTCGTCGATGTAGATGATGCCCTTCTCGGCACGCTTGACATCGCCGTCCGCGGCCTGAATGAGCTTGAGGAGGATGTTCTCCACGTCCTCGCCCACGTAGCCGGCCTCGGTCAGGGCGGTGGCGTCGACGATCGCGAAGGGCACGTCCAGCAGGCGGGCCAGGGTACGGGCCAGGTGCGTCTTGCCGGTGCCGGTGGGCCCCAGCAGCAGGATGTTGGACTTGCCCAGCTCCAGCCCGTCCCCCTCGGCGACGGCGCGCTCACGCATCTGGACGCGCTTGTAGTGGTTGTATACGGCCACGCTCATGGCGCGCTTGGCGTCTTCCTGGCCGATGACGTACTGGTTCAGGAAGTCGAAGATCTCCTGCGGCTTGGGCAGTTCGAGCGGGACTCCGGAGCTGGACGCGCCCAGTTCCTCATCAATGATCTCGTTGCACAGCTCGATGCACTCGTCGCAGATGTAGACGCCCGGTCCCGCGATGAGCTTCTTGACCTGCTTCTGACTCTTGCCACAGAAGGAGCACTTGAGAAGGTCGACGCTCTCAGCGCTGCGTGCCACCTGGATTCCCTCCCGTTTTCGGGTGCGCCCGCCAAGTGCGGACACCGCCCCAGCCTACGGGGAGCAGGCCGCCACGGCTACAGTCAAACGGCCGGTGTGTTGACACCAATCCCTGGGCGAACAGCCGCTGGTGCCCGTATCCCCTGGGCAGGCGGTGCTCCATCAGTGCCCGGAGGCGGTGCGACCCCAGCGCCCGGAGCGCAGGTCCGCAGCAATCCCCAGGGCGCCGGCCACGAGCGTAGGCAGGATCCAACCGGTGGTGTCATTCCAGTGGCCGGTGGCCGCCAGCAGCTGCGCGGGAGCATCCGCCCCGAAGCCGGCCAGGGCCGCAACCAGCCCCAGCAGCCCGGCCACGCCCACCGGCACCCGGTAGGCGGCCCGGAGGTGTCCGGGGGCGACGGCGTCAATGAGCGCGACCAGCACCAGCGTGATCGCCACGGGATACAGCAGCAGCGTCACCGGCGTGATGACCGCGATCATGGCGCGCAGCCCCAGGTTGGCCAGGCCGAAGGAGATGACCGCGCCGGCCAGCAGTTGCGCATGCGGGCGCAGCCGCGCCGGGACCGGCAGGGCGGGCAGCACCGCCGTGGCGTAACCGGCCCAGGCGGACAGCAGCCCCACGCTGGTGGTCAGGCAGGCCAGCAACACGATGGCCGCGAAGATCACTACCCCCCCCAGTTGCCCAGTGCCCGGGCCGCGGCCGCACGCAGCAGGGCGGTGCCGTCGTCGGCGGCACCCGGGGTGCGCTCACCGATCAGGGCCAGCCCCACATACACCGCTGCCAGCAGGCCCGCGGCCAGGGCCCCGGAGGCGGCGGTGGCCCGCACCACCGCGCGCGGGGTGCGCAGGCCCCGGCCGTGCAGCGTGGTGATGACCACGATGCCGAAGACGGTTGCCGCCAGCACGTCCATGGTCAGGTAGCCGCGGGTGAGCCCGGTGGCGACGGGAGCGGCGGTGTAGTCCGGCGCGGCTGGGCGCGTCACCACCGGCTGGGAGGCGACCACCACCGTGCACAGCACGGCGATCAGCGCCAGCAGCGCGGGGGTGAGCCAGCGGCCGATCGCGTCGGCCAGGTGGCTGGGCCGGGCCGCCACCGCCACAGACGCGGTGAAGAAGACGGCCGCATGGGCCGGCAGCGCCCAGTGGCCCGCGTCGACCCCTGCCAGGCCCAGCAGCGGGCGAATGGCCAGCTCGTAGGAGACGGTGGCCACCCGCGGCACCGCGTACAGCGGGCCGATGGACAGGTAGACGGCCAGCGGCATCAGCGCGCCGAAGCGCGGCCCCACGCGCCGGGCCAGGCCCACGATCCCCTCTCCGGAGGTGGACACGGCGACCACGGCCGCCAGCGGCGCCACCACCCCGGTGGCCAGGAACCCGACCAACACGGCGGGCAGGTGTGCGCCGGCCGACGCGCCCAGGACCGGTGGAAAAACCATGTTGCCGGCGCCGAAGAACAGGGCGAACAGCATCAGTCCGGTGGTGGCGATGGTCGCCGGTCCGGCTCCCCCGCCGGGCGTGGGGCGGGCGGTGTTCACGGTGGCCGGGGCGGGGGCCGCCGTGCGCTCAAGCAAGGGTGATCCGCCCGACTAGGTCCACCGGCCCGGTGAGCACCGGGGAGGCGCCGTCGGTGAGCGGGGCGGCGCCAACGTGCACGCCGACCTCGCCGCCGGGCAGGCGCAGCAGATAGTCCGCGGGCGCACCGTTGCCGGTCCATTCATGCAGGGCCAGCGCCGCCGCGCAGCTGGCCTCGGCGCTGGCGCGCACCTCCCCAACGCCCGGCGTCAGCACGCGCACGCGGGCACGACCGATGGTGGCGCCGGTCTCCGGGTCGGTGTGTTCCCCGAGCGGCACCAACAGCTCCAGGATCGGGGGCGTTAGCGGCGCGGGCGTGTAGGCGATCGACTCGCTCGCAGCGGGATCGCCAAGCTCGGCGGCGTCCAGCTCGGCCTCCTGCTCGACGGCGACGACGGCGTGCCGGCCCGACAGGTTCAGGCTGAGGGCGGCCCGTTCCCCGGCCAGGCCCGGGATCGACACGGCGGTGTCCCACCCTTCCGCGGCAGCGTCCGCGGCCGGATCGGTCACCTCCGCCAGGTGGGCGGGGCCGACGTCGACGGCCCACAGCTCGCCCAGGCGGGTGACGGTGCGGGCACCGCCACGGGTGCCGATGGTGATGGCGGCGCCGTCGGCGAGGGACACCAGGCCCTCGGCGTCCAGTACGGCGGCCAGCAGGCGGCAGGCGTCGCCGTAGGTGGGTGCGGCGCCGGCCGTGGGGGCGCCGTCGGGGCGGTAGTAGTCCAGGAACCATTCGGCCTCGGGGACGGCGGCGCGGAACGCCTCGGTTCCGGGCAGGGCGGCGGTGCGCGCCACCCGTACCAGGCCGTCGGCGCCCAGGCCCGTGTGGGGGTCGCAGACTGCGGCGACGTCGGCGGCGGTGAAGGCGGCCTCCCGCTCGGGGTCGACGAGCAGCAGGAGGTCGGAGCCGGCGGCGTGGCCCTTGATGAGGGTGCGGCCGGCCAGGCCGGGGGCGATGGTCATGGGGTCACCCTATTGCCTAACCGGAGCTGTCACTGTCCGGCCCGGGCGTGGGAGTCGGCCGCCTGCACGAGGCGGGCGGCTTCGGCGACGACGCGCTCACGCTCCCCACTCGCCCAGGTGACCCCGTTGGCGGCGACGTCGAGCCAGTGCACGCGCGGGTCGCGGCGGAACCACTTCAGCTGCCGGGAGGCGAGTTTGCGGGTGGCGGCGGCAGTGGCGGCGACCGCCTCTGATCGTGGCATGCGGCCGTCGAGTACGGCGATGGCCTGGGCGTAGCCGATGGCGCGCGGCGCGGTCGGCCCCTCCCGCAGGCCGTCCTCAAGCAGGCCGGCGGTCTCCTCCAGCAGGCCGGAGGCGAACATGGTCTCGGCGCGCACGTCGATGCGCCGGTTCAGGACGTCGCGGTCCCAGCGCAGCGCAAGGTGCACGGTGGGGACGAGGTCGGCGTAGCGGGGCAGCGAGGCGGAGAAGGGACGGCCGGTGAGCCGCACCACCTCCAGGGCGCGCACAATGCGCCGCGTGTTGCCCGGCTCAATGCGCGCGGCGGCTTCCGGGTCCACCCGTTGCAGCTCCTGCCGCAGAGCGGCGGTGCCCTCGACTCGGGCGCGTTCCTCCAGTGCGGCACGCAGCCGGGGGTCGGTGCCGGGAAAGTCCAGGGCGTCGGTGACGGCGCGCACGTACAGCCCGGAGCCGCCCACGATGACGGCCCGGTTGCCGCGCTCGGCGATGCCCTTTAGGTCGGCGCGTGCATGGGTCTGGTAGGCGGCGACGCTGGCCTCCTGGCGCACGTCCAGCACGTCGAGTTGGTGGTGGGGGTAGCCGCGGCGCTCGGCGAGGGGGAGCTTGGCGGTGCCGACGTCCATGCCGCGGTAGAGCTGGAAGGCGTCGGCGTTGACCATCTCGGCCGCCCCGCCCAGGGCATCGGCCAGGTCCAGGGCTAGCTCGGATTTGCCGGTGGCGGTGGGACCGACCACCGCCACCTGCACCGGCGGGATCTGGGCGCTCACAGCTCGGGCAGCAGGGGTTGGACCCGGCTGAGGGCCTGGGTGCAGGAGGACAGGGCGGTGTCCAGGTGCAGGCGCAGCTGTGCGTCGGTGACGCCCGGCTCCATCCCCACCAGGTAGGTCGCACGCACCAGCGGACCGGCCGGAGTGTCCACGAGGGCGACGGTCGGGAAGTACTTGTCGCGGTTCCAGTCGTTGACGGAGGCCGCCAGCTCGTCGCGTTCGCTCTCACCGGCCGGCTTCTCCCAGTCGCCGGACACCAGCAGCCAGTCGTCGTGGCCCTCGGGAATCTCAATGACGAAGGGGAAGCCGTCCCAAGTGCCCAGCAGGCATACGTGGTCATCCTCGCGGTGCCGGCGCACCCCGTAGCCCATCGGACCGGTGAGCATGGCCTCGATGCGATCCAGGGTCAGTGGGGTGGGCAATTCGCCGTTGTCCTGCCCGCGTGCGCCGCCGCGGGCGACCTGCGCCGGGCCGGGCTGCGAGTCGGCTCGGGTGTCGACGCGCTCGGGGTAGTCGATGTCGAAGTCGGACAGGTCCACCGGCCCGGGGCGGCGCAGCCGACGCCCGCCCTCGCGGTGGATTTGCCGCACGTCGGGCGGGTTGTCCTGGTCGCCGGGAACGCGCTCATCCCAGGACTTGCCGAACAGGCGCGCGATAAAGCCGGTCCAACGCCGGCCGGGCCGACGGCTCATGGCTCCAGCCTTCCGCGGATGGGGTCCGGGAAGACGTCCTCCGCCTCCCGCATGAGGGCGACGATGAGCCGGCAGCCGGTGAAGATGAAGTCCTCGAGCTGCGCGTCGGTCATGCCGGCGCCCAGCGGATAGGTGACCTCCCCGTGCAGCCGCACCACGCCGCCGTCGGCGATCGTCAGGTAGGCCTTGGGACCGATGCGGGTGGCGTTCCAGTCCTCCACCAGGCGGCGCAGTTCTGCCAGGTGCTCGGTGTCGGCGATGCGGTGCCACACGCCGCGCAGCTGCAGGGCGCGGTCGCCCTGGAAGATGGCGTGGACGGTGACGTAGCGCCAGGGGATACCGACGTCGCCCTCATCGTCGAGGAAGAAGCGCAGGCCCAGGCGACGCACGCAGTCCATGACGCGGTCGACGTCCACCGGAGCCGGGGCTGCGGGGGCGTCGGCGGCGCTGGCGGGTTCGAACTGCGGCATGACACCAGCGTAACGGGCGGCCCTAATGTTTCCCATGTGGCTTCGCGGACGGCTGCGCGGCACGCAACCGGCGGGAGAGGTTGGGGCGAAGGCGTGGCGGGGCTGGCGGGAGCGGCCCGAGGCACGAG
>NZ_LK995510.1:67342-119332 GCF_900002405.1 Actinomyces succiniciruminis
GAGGGCCGCGGATGGTAAGCCGAGCCCCAACCTCTCCCGCCGCCCACGTTTCGTTGTCAGTAGGCCTCGGCGGCCTGGGCGGCGATGGCGTCGACGGCGTCGTTGAAGGCCGCGGAGGTCTTGGACGCCCCGGCCAGGGCGGTCACGTGCGCGTCCTCGATGCTGCGGCCGACCACGGCGTCGTCGATCTCCTCCACGAAGCCGGCCATGTAGTTCTTGGACGTGCCGGTCAGGGCGTGCCCGGTGACGGACACGCCGGTGATGTAGCCGCCCTGCAGGCTGAGGGTGACGTCGATGGAGTCCTCCTCCACCACGTCGTCCACCACCCCGTAGGCCTCGCTGACGGTGTACTCGCCGTCGGCGTAGGGGCCCCCGGTGGGGGTGGCGGAGGCGGTGGGCACCTCCGATCCGGCGGTGGCGGCGGGCTGCGCCGTCGGGTTCTCGGTCTGGGCGCGGCCGGCGTACTCGTCCTGCGCGGGGGTGACCTCCCCGCCACCGCAGCCGGCCAGGCCGGCGGTGGCCAGGACGGCGCCGACGGCGGCCAGCGCGTGCCGCCTCATGACTGCGTCTCCTCGCCGCGGAGCGCGGAGGCGTCGCCCGCCCGGGTGTCCGGCTCTCCCTGTCCGAAGTCGAGCATGTCGCTCTCGCGGCGCCCGGCACCGCCGACGTTGTGCTTCTCCCCCACCAGCCGTCCGTGGTTGAGCAGGATCTGGCGCTGTCCGCAGGAGGCGACGTGGGCGTCGTGGGTGACCACGATCAGGGTGGTGCCGGCGGCGTGCAGGCGGGCGAAGATGTCCAGGACCAGCTGCTCGTTGGCCTCGTCGAGGTTGCCGGTGGGCTCGTCGGCGAGTACGAGCTGCGGGTGGTTGATCAGTGCGCGGGCGATGCACACGCGCTGCTGCTCGCCGCCGGACAGCTGGGAGGGCAGGTGGTGGGCGCGCTCCCCCAGGCCCACGTTCTCCAGGGCCGCCAGCGCCTCCTTCTCATCGGTCATGGAGTGGTAGTACTGCGCGACCATGACGTTCTCAATGGCGGTCAGGTGCGGGATCAGATGAAACTGCTGGAAGACCAGGCCGATGACGTGCTTACGGATGTCGGTCAGCTGGGAGGCGTTGAGTCGCCCGAGTTCGCGCCCGTCCAGGAGCACGGAGCCGCGGGTGGGCGTGTCCATGCAGCCGATGATGTTCATCAGGGTGGTCTTGCCGGAGCCGGAGGAGCCGACGACGGACAGCCACTGCCCGCGCGGCACCTGTAGGCTGAGGTCGTCGACGGCGTGCAGGTCGCCGTAGATCTTGGACACGTGCTGCAGTTCGAGCAGCACATCGGCGCCCTGGTCCGGCGAGCCGGTCCGCGGCGCGGTGAGCGTGTCGGTCATGTCATTCCTCTCTGAGGACGAGCGCGGGATCGATGCGCGAGGCGCGGCGCACCGGAGAGTATGAGGCGACGACGGCGACCAGCGTAGTCAATGCGACGGAGGCGGCCGCCAGCCACCAACTGAAGCCGATGGGGCGGTCGAACACACCCAGGCCGACGGCGACGGCCAGCCCGTAGCCGATGGCGGTGCCGACCAGCCCGCCGATCAGTCCCAGCAGGGCCGCCTCGGCGAAGAACTCGGTGGCGATGGATCCCCCGGAGGCGCCCAGCGCCTTGCGCAGGCCGATCTCGTTGCGGCGTTCGGCCACGACGACGGTCATGGTGGTGGACACCCCCACCAGCGTCAGGCCCAGCACCACCACGGCCACCACCCAGAACAGGGTGTTGAGCATGGTGATGATGCGGGTGTCCCCGCTGGAGATCTTGGAGACCGGCTGGGCGGCCACGCGTCCTGCGGCGTCGGAATCGGCCACCGCGGCGGCGGCCTCATCCACGGTGGCGGCGGAGGTGTCGACGGAGAACTCCACCACGTCGTAGCCGGCGTCGATGGTACCGGTGAGCGACTCGAGCGCTGCGGTGGGGACGTAGACGATGTCGTCCTCCTCCCCGCCGGTGTCGACGATGCCGGACACCCGCCACTGGGCCTGGCCCGCGGCGGTCTCATCGGACTTGGCCGGGTCGCCGGTGGCGGCGGTCGCCGAGCTGGAGGCCGAGGCCCCGGCATCGCCGTCGCCCTCCCCGACGGAGGCGAGGTTGTCGCTGGACAGGTACTCGGCGTTGACGGTGGAGCCGAGCTTCAGCCCGGCGTTCTCGGCCACATTGAGCCCGATCAGCACCTGCCCTGCCTGCGGCCAGTCGCCGTCGATCTCCCAGTGGCCGTTGAGCGCGCGCACGGCGTCGACGTCGATGCCGGCCAGCAGGTAGGGGGAACGGTTGATGCGGATGGTCTCGTAGCGGTAGGCGGCGGTGGCCAGTTGCTCGGTGGTGGTGTCGGTGGCCGCGGCGACGGCGGCGTCCACCAGCGCCAAGTCGGCGGCGCTGATGCGTGCGGTCGAGGTCGGGCTCTCCCCCGCCCCGTCGGCGTTCGCCGTCGCGGCGGCCGCGTCCGTGGCGACTGTCGTGGCGGAGTCATTCGTGGTTGAAGCCGCCTCGGCGTCGATGGGGGTGACGATCAGGTTGGCGCCGTACTGGCGCATCTCGGCACTCATCTGGGCGGGTACGGCCAGGCAGATGGAGGCCAGGCAGAACAGGGTGGCGGCGCCCACCACGGATGAGCCGATCGCGGACAGGGCGCGGGAGCGGCGCCGCAGCATGGCGCCGATGAGCATGGTGGCGAACATGCGTCGATTGGTCATGGGCCGGCCGATGCCGGAGCGAGTACTCATGTTCCTCCTCACCGCTTGTGCAGGGCGGTCGCCGGCTGAATCCGCAGGATGGTCCGCATTGAGGAGGCGGTGGCGATCACCAGCACCAGCGCCACCAGCACCGCCACCAGCACGTACACCATGGGCCGCATGGTGATGGAGGAGCCGAAGACCACCCGCCCGATCAGTTGGGCGATCCCGGATCCGGCCGCCGCGCCGACGGCCGTGCCGATAACCCCGATGACGGCGGTCTCGGCCAGGATCAGCCGGTTGATGGAGGCGGAGGAGGCGCCCACCGCCTTGAGCAGGGCGAACTCGCTGGTGCGCTCCACCAGGGAGGCGTTGGTCAGGGAGGCGACGGCAATCACCGCGGCGACCAGGCTGAGAGCGGTCATGAGGATCATCAGCGCTTGGGTCTTCTCCAGCACCTTGCCTTCGACGGCGGCCACCTGGCGCACCTGCTTGGCGACGGCGCCGGGCATGACCTCCTCGATCTGGTAGGTGATGGAGGAGGCGTAGGCCGTGCAGTACCAGGTCTCCCACTCGGAGGCGGACAGCACATTGGGGTTGCGGGCCGCCTTGCGCGACAGGTCGTTCTCCGGGGTGGTCAACGCCTTGACCTCCACCTCGTCGACCTGACCGACGTGCCCGGTGAGCTCCTGGACCACCGCCAGCGGGGCGTACAGGGAGTCGTCGTCATCGTCGCCGGAGGTGTACACGCCGGTGACGGTCAGGGCCCGCTCGCCGGTCGCGGTGGACAGGGTGAGGGTGTCGCCGGTGGTGACGCCCAGACGCTGGGCGAGGGTGGAGCCGACGACCGCCTCGTCGGCGTCGTCGGCGGGCCAGGCGCCCTCCAGGGTCCACCAGGAGCGCAGGGTGGTGACTCCAGCGGTGGTGGTCTGCCCGGTGGACAGATTCAGCTCCTTGTCGAACCAGGTGCCGGTGATGGCCAGATCCTGCGCCTGGGCGGAGGCGGAGGCCACGTCGACGCGGCCGGTGAGCTCGGCGGCGAAGTCGACGATGTTGTAGGCCCAGAAGATCGTCTTGATGTTCGGCACCTCGGCCTCGTCGATGAAGGCGGTGGCCTCGGTGGTCTCCTCGGTCTCGTACAGGCTGGAGACGACGGCGTCGGCCTTGGGCTGGACCACGATGTTGGAGCCGTAGGCGGTCAGCTCGGCGTTCAACTTGTCGCCGACGTCGAGCACGACGCCGAGCATGGCCACGGAGATGGAGGCGCAAAGCGCCACGGTCAGGCCGACCAGGGAGCGGCGCCACAGTTGGCGGGTGAAGGAGCGGTGCAGTAGGCGGGCGAAGAACACGTCAGGCGAACACCTCCGCGCTGTCCTCCAGGGCGGAAAGGGGCACGGATACGGCGCCGTCGGTGACGGTGAAGTCAATGGGGATGGGGTTGCAGCCGCCCTTGAAGCCGATGGTGGCGGGGTTGATGGCCACATCGCAGCGCTTGCAGATGATCTTGCCGTCGCGCTCGTAGTAGCCGGCCGGCCCGCAGGACTCGCAGGCGTCCAGTCCCACCCCATAGGCGCCGCCGTTCTTCAGAATCATGATGAAGCGGACCTCGGTGCCGCCGGAGGCCTCGTAGGCGAAGCGGTGCAGGTGGCCGTCGGCCAGGAGGGTGGCGGACACGACGGCGGCATCGTGGGAGCGCTCGTAGGGTTCGGGATCGGACAGGGTGGGGACCTCGTTGACCTTGGCTACGGCGACGGTCCGGGTGGCCACCAGCGCGGCGAAGCCGAGCCCCGAGGCGAGCACCCAGCGGCGCGAGCGGCGCCGCTCGGCACGCAGGGCGCGGGTGCGGGCCGGATTGGACTGCGCCGGGGTGCGCCCGACCGCTCGGGCCAGGGCGAAGCCCATTGGCACGAGCCACACGGCGGCCGCCGCGAGCAGGATGATCCCGCCCGCATTGTTGGTGGCCCAGGTCATGGCGCGGAAGGCGGATCCGCTCAGGCGGATCCGGTGGGTGGACTGCAGTACCCGCGCCAGCTCCGCCAGGTGCATCGCCCCGAACACGACCGCGAAGACCAGCAGGGTCACGCGGGTGGGACGCACCGGGGCGCGGCGGGCCGCGCGGTAGTAGATGAAGGCGAGCAGGGCCACGGCCACCCAGCCGCCAAGGAATCCGAGGACGCGCAGCAGCATTTCGGAGGACAGGACCTCCTCGCCCGGCTCGATGAAGGCGGTCAGGCCCAGCACCACGTTCGGCACGGCGCGGAAGAAGGCCAGGCCGACCGCCAGGCAGGCGACCGGATGGGCGACCGCACCGAGCCGACCGTCCGCACCCCAGGTGGGCCGGCGCGCCAGCAGGACGAGTACGACGATCAGGGCCGCGTCGATCGCCACACAGGCGATGAGGGTGGGGATGTTGACGACCGTGCGCCGGTCGATCACGGAGGTGGCCCGCAGGACGGCGAAGACGAGTCCGGCAGCGGTACCGGTCAGGGCGGAGGCCAGGCGCCAGCGGGCCGAGCGCGTCCAGCCCTCAACGACGGCGGGCGTCAGCAGGACGGCCAGAGCGGCGTACAGCAGGAAGGGCAGAGTGGCCCCTCCAACAACGGAAACAAAGCGCTCCAACACTCCGCAGGTGCTCCTCTCGGTATCGGTTACCTATGTCTGTTCGCCCGTGCCTGCGGGCCACGTGACGGCGGCGCCGTCACCGCGGGCTCACCACTCCATGGGGGTGTAGTCCCAGTCCCAGGTGAGCTCGATGGGTTCGGTCCAGAAGCGGCCCTTGACGCCGGTGTCAGGGTCGGTGTGCAGCACCCAGCCGTTCTCCTCCGGGCTGTGGATGGTGATGGTGACGGTGTACTGGCCGGCGTCCGGCAGGGCGATGTTGCCGCCGTAGTGAGGGCCGTCGGAGGCGTTCATCTGCATGAAGGTGCCCTCCACGGCCTCGCCGGAGCCGTCGGCGGGGGCGATGGAGTAGTCCACGGTCAGGCCGGGTACGAAGTCGCCGGCGCCGTAACCGAGGGTGTTGTCGGCCAGGGCGCTGACGTCGGCCTCCAGGTGCAGGTCCGCCTGTGAGGCAGGCAGCCCGGCGGCGCCGGCGGGCTCCATGTCGACCGGCTGGAAGTAGACCAGGTTGACGCTGATCTGGCCCTCGGCCTCCTGGTCCACTTGGGAGTCGTTGACGTTGAACTCCTCGAATCCGGCGTCGTTGCCGGCGTCCGCGGCCGCCTCGGTAGCAGCGTCGGTAGAGGTGTCGGCGGCGTCGTCGGAGGAGGAGCAGGCGGCCAGGCCGAGGGTCCCGGCGAGGACGAGCGCGCCCGCCGCACTGACGAGTTTAAGGGATCGCATGGGGTGTCTTCCTTTGCGGTTGGTGGGTTTCTTATTCGGTTGCCCCGGCCGTCTCGGCCGCGGCGTCGGTGTCCGCGTCCGCGGCGGCCCGGGCGGCGTCGACCCGGCGGTGACGCAGCACGGACACGGCGGACAGGACGATGACGAGCGCGGCCATGAAGGCCTGGAACAGGAGGGTCTCCCGGTAGGGGTACAGGCCCAGGTAGTCGTACGTGGGCCACCCCGGTAGGTAGGTTGCCGGGATGATGTCGCCCTCGATGAGGGCGTGGGCGCCGCCGCCGGCGAAGATCACGACGAGGACGGCCATGAGGAAACTCGTGATGGCGAAGAAGGGCCGCAGCGGAATCCTCACGCTGGTGAAGCGGATGAGTAGGAAGATGACCACGAGCACCGCCGCTCCGGCGGCGAAGCCCTGCCAGATGCTGGCCGAGCCGGAGGGGTCCATGGTGAACAACGCCTCGTAGAACATGACCGTCTCCGCGCCCTCGCGGAAGACCGCGAGGAATGACAGGGACGCCAGCGCCCAGAAGCCGCCGTCGGAGATGGAGGCCTCGGTCTTGTCCTTGATGTAGCGGTTCCAGGAGGCCACCGATGACTTGGACAGCATCCAGTTGGAGGTGAACAGCAGCATGACCATGGCGATCAGCGCCACCACGCCCTCGAGGATCTCCTGGTGGGCGGAGGCGGAGTCGTACAGCCAGGCGAACAGCAGCGCCACCACGCCGGAGCCGGCCAGCCCCAGTATCAGGCCGGCGTAGATGTACTTGACCCGGTCCCGCATGCCCGCCTTGAGCAGGTAGGCGATGACGGCGGCGACCACCAGGATGGCCTCCAGGCCCTCGCGCAGCAGAATCAGGAAGGCCTGCCCGAAGGAGCCGGTGAGGAAGGCCTTGACGGGGCTGATGTTCTCGGCGGCCCCGCCGTCCAGGGCGGCGGCGTCCTCGGTCAGGTAGCCCTTGAGGGTCTCGGCGTCGGCGGTGATCGTCTCGATGTCGCCGCCACCCACCATGGCCTTGCGCACGACCTTGAACTGGTTCTCCACCTCGGAGACGCGGTCGCCGGAGATGGCGGACATAACGGTCTTCTCGAAGCCGAGCTTCTCGTAGTAGCCGTAGTAGGCGTTGTTGACGTCGGCGGCCCCGCCCTCGCGGTCGCCGGCGGCGGCCTTGTCCACGCCGGCGTCGATAAGTTCGTTCATCTCGGCGGCGACCTCGGCCCAGCTGCGCTCTCCGCGCCCCTCGTTGACGCGGGTCTTGTTTGCCTGTAGCTCGGCCCGCTGGGTGGCGATGGTGGCGGCCTGGTCGGCGGCGTAGGTGCGCGGGTCGGCCAGGTCGGCCAGCTCGTCGAGCTGGGCGGTGGTGCCCGTCAGGGAGTCGGACAGGTCGGTGACGCCGGAGTCGATGGTCTCCTGGTTGCCGGTGGCGTAGGCCGCCTGTCGCAGGTCGGTGAAGGCCTGCTGCTGCTCGGACACGACGTCGGCGCCGAGGTTGTCGGTGGTGACGACCTGCAGGTTGGAGGCGACGTAGCCGGAGTTGTAGGCACGCTGGAAGGCGGCGGCGGCCCCGGAGGTGTCACCCGAGGCGTAGGAGTCGGCGGCGGCGTCGAGCTCGGCGGAAATGGCCTGTGCCACCGCCGACCAGGAGTCGTAGTCCGTATCGGACTCGGCCGCGCGCGCCGTCGGCCACAGCCCGGATACCAGCCCGGTCAGCAGCAGCAGTAGCGCACCGAGCGCGACGGCGCCGCGGACCGGCGGGGGCGCGGGGCGGTCCTGAAACGGAGCATGGGCCATGCTGGCGGCTTCCTTCACATACTGGATACGTTAGTCAAGCCTTCTACATAGTAGATGAGCCTGACCTGCAAACGAAAGACTAGGCTTACATAAATAGATTCGTCAAAAGCTGTTGTATTAAGACCTGGCAGGCCGTCATGATCCACCAGTCGCATCGATCCGGGGAGACGCAATGAGTGCTCTGCACGCTCCGGGCGGGCTCGCGCACGCCTGGCGGTTCGAGGCCACCGGCTGCCGGTGGACCGTCCACACCCGCTCCCCCCTGCCCGCCGCACTGCGTCGACAGATCACGGCGCGCATCGACGCCTTCGAGGACATCTGGTCCCGCTTTCGGCCGGGGTCGTTGGTGCGTCGGGCCGCCGCCGGGCGGCTCGCGCCGGAGCCCGACGGCGCGGTCGCGCTCGCACTGCCGACCGGCTCGACGCCCCTGCTGGACCTGTACGACCGGCTGCATGCGGCCACCGGCGGGCGCATCGACCCGTTGGCCGGCGCGGACCTGGTGGAGCTCGGTTACGACGCCGACTACAGCTTCGTGGTGCGCGACGGCGCCGCTCACCGACTCGGTGCCATCCATGGGCGTCCGACCTGGGCGGCCTGGGCTCGCCGCGACGGCGATCAGCTGCTGCTGCGCCGGCCGGCCCTGGTCGACGTCGGTGCCGCCGGCAAGGGATTCCTGGCCGACCTGCTGGCCGCCTGGCTGCGCGCGGCCGACCATGAGGAGTATGTGATCGACGCCAGCGGCGACCTGCTGGTGCGCTGCCAGCAGCCGGTGCGCATCGGCCTGGAGCGGCCCGCGAGCGCGGGCGACGACCCGGACGGCACGGTAGTAGGCGTCGTGGAGTTGACCGCCGGGGCGGTATGCGCCTCGGGCGTCTCCCGCCGCGCCTGGGGGCCGGGACTGCACCACATCCTGGACGCACACACCGGCCTGCCCGTGACGGGGACGAGCGCCGTCGTCGCCGCCTGGGCGGTGGCGGACCACTGCGCCGTCGCCGACGGGCTGGCCACGGCGCTGTTCGTGGCCGACCCGGCCCGGCTGGCCGCCGCGGGGTTCGACTACGACTTCGCCCTGCTGCGTGCAGACGGCTCGGCGGCCACCTCACGCACCTGGCGCGACCTGCCCGCCGAACTCTTCACCGCCCCTCGCCGAGGTCGGTAGAACTTACGCACCGAGATCGGTGGAACTTACGTACCCAGATCGGTCGGCGGTCGAGGATCACGCCGCAGGCAGTCCTGCACGGCCGCCACAATCTGCTCGTCGGTGAGCCCGAGCCCCCGCATCCCGGCGACGCAGTACGCCGCGAACTCGGCCGCACTGCGCCCGCCCACGGCAGCTGGCGGCGCAACGATCGTGCCGGTGCGCCGGTTGGTACGGACCAGGCCGGCCTGTTCGAGTTCTCGGTATGCCCGGGCAACCGTCCCCGGAGCGACCCCGAGGTCCGCTGCGAGCCGACGTACCGAGGGCAGCCTCGTCCCGACGTCGAGATCCCCCGCGACGATCTGCGCCCTCAACTGGTCCCGGATCTGCTCGAAGGGGGGCGTCCGACCGGAGACGTCGACCGTCAGCACGCCCGGCCCTCCTGCGCATGCACCGAGAGGTCATGGTCGCGCCACAGCCCCAGGGAGGGGTTGCGCACCCGCCGTCCGCGCTGCCACGGCACGAGAATCGCCGCCCAGCAGGCGAGCCCCACAAGAAGGGCGGCCAACCCCAGGAATGCGGTCAGCTCCATGCCCCGGGCACGCACCTCCGGGGCGATCAGCCACGTGGCAGAGGTCCCGAGAATGACCAGGGTCGCCAGGAGCCCGGTGCCAACAACCACGTCGAGCACTCCCCTAACGGCGCCCGAGCGCAGCGCATCATCCCAGGCGAGCTCGAGGTCGCTGTGTGCCCGCTGGGGACGATCAGCAAGGACCACTGCGAGCCGCAGGCAGAGCATCTCCGCGACCCCCACACACGCCCCCGCGGCGATGACTGCCGCGAGCACCAGCCACCCGCCGTCCGGGCGCAGCGGAGTCATTGCCCACACGCCCAGGGCGGCGATGCAGGCGACAGCGGTGGACAGGACCGCAAGGAACGCCGCACGACGGTCCCAGCGGTCGCAGTAATCCCTCCACGTCGTGGCCCGGGTGCGGGCCACCCGGGGTGCGACTGGGAGGGGATCGACCACCTCCCGCATCAGGCCGACGATCGCGCCGGTCGCATGCCCAAGAGCAGTGGCCAGGAGCGTGATGAGCGGTACGAGGTGGACGGCGCCGACCGCCTGGGCCGCCGCCGCCATCGCGACACCCACTGCCCACCCGCCCCAGCCCCAGGCGACGGCGGTATGGGACCGCAGATGCAGGCGCGAGAGCACCTGCTGTCGAAGGTCGGGCGGCAGCACGAGCCCCTGTCCGTCGAGGTACTCCTCGGTGTGTTGATCCCGGCCGGGGCCGTCCCGGAGTGCGCTCGCGGCGGGCAGCTGGAATACGACGGCGGCGATGAGCACCCAAACGACGAATGTCGACATCTCGACCTCCCACTCGGTGTACCAACACACTCAGTGTATCAGTACACTCGAGACGGTCAACTCCCGCGGGTCCGCCCAGCGACTCCGAGTCGCTCACGATGCGCACCCTCAAGGCATCACTATTCGTGATCGCGAAACGGTGCAGGCGACCTACCTCGCCCCATGCGCCCCGGGACGGAGCGTCGGCATACCAATGGCCACGGGCGCCGCATCCGGCTCGGGCGCAGTGTGCGCCTCACGGCGGCGCCGCTCCCAGGCGTCCCCAGCCCGGGTACGCCGCACCTCGAACAGGGCGGGGCCGCCGTCCAGCCAGATGCGGTCCCCGGCGCCTCGGCCCGCACCGTCCACGGCCGCCCCGTCGGGCACAGTACCGCAGCGGGCGGAGTCGGCAATGAGGTTGTGGGGGGCGCCGTGAGTGACGCGGACGGTGAGCATGTCGCCGGGCCGCGGGGCGCCGCCGGCGTAGTCGTCCGCAGCCAGTCCGGCCGGCAGGGCGGCGTGCACCAGGCGGTTGTCGTCGGCGCGTCCGGAGACGCGCGCCGTGGCCTGGTCGCGGCGCCCCTCCCCCTCGGCCACAAGGATCTCGACGACGCGGCCCTCCTGGCGCTCGTTCTCCTCCTGGGTGATGCAGCGCACCAGTTCGTCCAGACGGGCGTAGCGCTCCTTGACCACCTCGATCGGCACCTGGTCGGGCATGCCTGCGGCCGGGGTGCCCGGACGTGGAGAGAACTCGAAGGTGAAGGCGGAGGCGAAACGGGCCTGCTCCACGACGTCGAGGGTCGCTTGGAAGTCCGCCTCGGTCTCGCCGGGGAAGCCGACGATCAGGTCGGTGGTGATGGCCGCCTCGGGCATCCGCTCGCGCACGCGCTCGAGAATGTTCAAGAACCGCTTGGTGCGGTAGGAGCGGCGCATGGCCCGCAGGATCCGATCCGAGCCGGACTGCAACGGCATGTGCAGGCTGGGCATGACCGTCGGCGTGTCGGCCATGGCGTCGATGACGTCATCGGTGAAGGCAGCCGGGTGCGGGCTGGTGAAACGCACCCGCTCAATGCCCTCCACGCTCCCGGCTGCGCGCAACAGGCCGGCGAAGGCGCCGCGTTCACCGAAGCCGACGCCGTAGGAGTTGACGTTCTGACCCAGCAGGGTGACCTCGATGGCCCCCTGGGCGGCGACGGCCTCCACCTCCGCCAGCACGTCCCCGGGGCGCCGGTCGCGCTGCTTGCCGCGCAGGGAGGGCACGATGCAGAAGGTGCAGGTGTTGTTGCAGCCCACCGCGATGGACACCCAGGCGGCGTAGGGCGACTCGCGCCGGGTCGGCAGAGTGGAGGGGAAGACCTTCAGGGACTCCTCGATCTCCACGGCCGCCTCGGCGTTGTGGCGGGCGCGGTCCAGCAGCGCGGGCAGCACGTCAATGTTGTGGGTGCCGAAGACGACGTCGACCCACGGGGCCTTCTCGACGATCCCCTCCCCCATCTGCTGGGCCAGGCAGCCTGCGACGGCGATCTGCATGCCGGGGCGCTCCCGCTTGACGGCGGCGAGCTGCCCGAGGTTGCCGAACAGGCGGGTGGCGGCGTTCTCCCGCACGGAGCAGGTGTTAATGATCACCACGTCCGCACCGCCGTCACCGGCCGCGGTAGCACGCGCCGCCACCTCGGGCACGTCCTCGGCGCGGCGATATCCGGCCTGTTCCAGCAGGCCGGCCATGTGCTCGGAGTCGTGGACATTCATCTGGCAGCCGAGCGTGCGCACGTGGTAGGTGCGCAGGTCGTCGCCGGCGCGGGCGGCGGTGGCGGGAACATCAAGCATGGTCATCGTGCGCAGTCTAGAAGCCGCGGCGCCCACCGCAGAACCAGGCCGCCCCGGGCCTGCACCTCGGGCCCCAGCCGTGAGATTTGTAACACCATCGCTCAGTGCCTGTTACAGGTTGGAAACGTGGCCGGACCATTCCCGACACGGTCGCGGTATGTCATGAGCCGCATGAGCACCTCCCCGTCGCCCGCGCCCAACCGCCCCGCCGACGCCGGCCCCGCCGACGCACTCATCACGGATGCCGCGCCGACCGCCGCGGGCGGGAACGACGTGCTCGTGGAACTCGTCGGCGTCAACAAGCACTTCGGCGACCTGCACGTGCTCAAGGACATCAACCTGTCGGTCACCCGGCAGGAGGTCGTGGTGGTGCTCGGCCCCTCCGGCTCCGGCAAGTCGACCCTGTGCCGCGCCATCAACCGGCTGGAGTCGATCGATTCCGGCACCATCCGCATCGACGGCCAGGAACTGCCGCAGGAGGGCAAGGAACTCGCCCGGCTGCGCGCCGAGGTCGGCATGGTCTTCCAGTCCTTCAACCTGTTCGCCAACAAGACGATCCTGGACAACGTCACGCTGGGTCCCATCAAGGTGCGGGGCGCCTCCAAGCCGGAGGCCGAGGCGGAGGCGCACCGACTATTGCAGCGCGTGGGGGTGGACTCCCAGGCGAACAAGTTCCCGGCGCAGCTCTCCGGCGGGCAGCAGCAGCGCGTCGCCATCGCGCGCGCCCTGGCGATGCGCCCCAAGGTGATGCTCTTCGATGAGCCCACCTCCGCCCTGGACCCGGAGATGGTCAAGGAGGTCCTCGACGTCATGGCGGAGCTGGCCGCGGAGGGCATGACCATGATCATCGTCACCCACGAGATGGGTTTCGCCCGCCAGGCCGCCGACCGGGTGGTCTTCATGGCCGACGGCGCCATCGTCGAGGAGGCCGCCCCCGACGAGTTCTTCACCAGCCCGCGCACCGAGCGCGCCCAGGACTTCCTGTCCAAACTGATCACGCACTGAAGTCCCGCATCCGCTCAGCACTAGCACCGCCCACCGATAGGAGGTCGGCATGCTCCCCCTCAACCACTCACGCCGCCGCAGCCCGCGCGATGTGCCCGCACGGCGGCACCCCCGCTCCCGGCCGGCGCGCCGCACCCGGGCCCTGCTCGCCGTCCTCCTGGGACTGACCCTGGGCGTCACGGGACTGGCTGCCTGCTCCGGCGACGACACCCCCGCGCATTCCATCCGCATCGGCATCAAGTACGACCAGCCCGGTATGGGCCTCAAGGACGGCTCGGAGTACACCGGCTTCGACGTCGACATGGGCCGGGCCATCGCCGCCAAACTGGGCTATCAGGAGGATGAGATCGTATGGGTGGAGGCCGTCTCCGCCCAGCGAGAGACCATGCTGCGCAACGGGCAGGTGGACATGGTCATCGGCACCTACTCGATCACGGATGCGCGCCGGGAGAAGATCACCTTCGCCGGCCCCTACTTCATCGCCGGGCAGGACCTGCTGGTGCGCTCCGACTCGGACATCTCCGGTCCCGATGACATGGATGGCCACATCCTGTGCTCGGTGGAGGGCTCCACCTCCGCCCAGACGATCCGCGACAACTACTCCACGGGCACCCTCCAGCTGTTCCCCGTACGCTCCTACTCCCAGTGCGTGGAGTTCCTGGCCGCCGGCACCGTCGACGCCGTGACCACCGACAACATCATCCTGGCCGGATTCGCCGCCCAAGACAATTACGCGGGCAAGGTGCAGGTGGTCGGCAACGCCTTCTCCGAGGAGCACTACGGCGTCGGCCTGCCCCAGGGGAACCCCGACCGCTGCCTGGCCGTCAACCAGGCGATCACCGACATCATCGCCGAGGGCACCTGGAGCCGGCTGCTACAGGACAACGTCGGCACCGCCTTCGACCCCGACGCCACCCTCAACCCGCCAACGGTCGACGACTCGCTGTGCGAGTAGGCGGCCCGGAATCGGCAGGAAGGAAAGGAAGAGCCATTGGGTGAGCTGCTATCCCAGTACGACGTCCTCGGCGCGTTCCTCGTAAACATTGAGCTGACTTTCTTCTCCGCGATCGGCGCCGCCCTGCTCGGCACCATCCTGATGATCATGCGGGTATGCCCGATGGGCTCGCTGCGCGGCTTCGCCGCGGCCTTCACCAACATCGTCATGAACATCCCGCTGACCCTGATCATCCTGGCCTGCTCGCTGGGGGTGTACGGGCAGCTCGGCATCGTCGTCTCGGGCCGCTGGGGCGACCAGTGGCTGGCCCGCAACTCCTTCTGGCTTACGGTCATCGGGCTGAGCGTGTACACCGCCACCTTCGTGTGCGAGGCGCTGCGCTCGGGGCTGAACACCGTCCCACCCGGGCAGGCGGAGGCCGCCCGTGCGATCGGTCTTGGCTTCGGGCAGACCATGGGGTCGATCATCCTGCCGCAGACCCTGCGCGGGGCGGTGGCGCCGCTGGGCAACACCCTGATCGCGTTGGCCAAGAACACCACGGTCGCCTCGGCCGCGGGCGTGTCCCAGGCGGCCTCGGTGATGTCGGACATGTTCGAGTTCTCCCCGCAGCACCTGCTGGCGATCTTCGCCGTCTTCGCGATCGGCTGGACCATCATCGTCCTGCCGATCGGACTGCTCACAACCTCTCTGTCCCGGAAGCTGGCGGTGGCCCGATGAACGACCAGTCCCTCCTGTTCGACCTGCCCGGTCCCCGGGCCCGGCGTCGCGAACGCATCGGCAACGTGATCGGCATCGTGGTGCTGGTGGCGCTTGGGGCCTGGGTGATCGCCGCCCTGGCCGCCAAGGACCAGTTCACCGCCGCTCGCTGGGCGCCCTTCCTGACCGTCTCCGCCTGGACCGACTACCTGCTGCCGGGCCTGTGGGCGACGCTGCGGGCCGCCGCCGTGGCGCTGGTGGCCGCCTTCGTCTTCGGGGTGGTCTTCGGGCTGGGTCGGCTGGCCGACGCCCGCCCGGTGCGCTGGATCAGCACCGTGGTGGTGGAGTTCTTCCGGGCGGTTCCCGTCCTGGTGCTCATGCTGTTCTTCTACTTCATGTTCTCCCAGGCGTCCTTCGTGCCGGCCACCTCGGCCGCGTTCTGGGGCGTGGTCACGGCACTGACCCTGTACAACGGGTCGGTGGTGGCCGAGCTGGTCCGCTCCGGCATTCACTCCCTGCCCTCCGGGCAACGCGAGGCAGCCCTGGCGATTGGGCTCACCCCGGCCCGCTCGCGCCGGCTCATCGAGCTGCCGCAGGCATTGGTGGCGATGATGCCGGCCATGATCAGTCAGCTGATCGTGGCGCTGAAGGACACGGCCCTGGGATACATCATCACCTACTCCGAGCTGCTGGCCGCAGGCAGCCTGTTGGGCAGCGCCAAGGCGAACCTGATCCCGTCGCTGATCGTCACGGCCGTCATCTTCGTGGCGCTCAACTTCGGCATGTCCTGGGCGGCGCAGCGCCTGGCCGACCGGCTCTCCCGCCGCACCAGCGAGCAGATGAGCACAGTCACCGGTATTGCCACCGCCGCGGACGTGGCCGACGTCCCCACCCCGGCGTAGGCCCCGACGGAATGTCCGAATTCGGCACGAACCGTGTTGGCCGGGTCAGCAGCTGCGAACAAAACGTTGAAATCATGCGGCTGCCATATCGGCTCGCGTGGGTATCGGCGGCGTTTCTGCCGGATTTGGACATTCCTGACCGCGGACTCAAACGGATTGTCGGGCTGAGCCAGATCCGTTAGCGCTCACCATCCCGCGCGCGCTGCTGGGCCAGCTGGGCGTCGTGCTCCGCGGCGGCCGCGAAGGCGGCGCCCGGTGCGGCCACTGAACCGAAACTGGCCAGGTCGCGGCGAAATACGGCGGCGGCGAACCAGTCCATCATGATGCGCACCTTCCGGTTCAGGGTGGGCATGGCGTAGACGTGGTAGCCGCGGTGCGCGGTCCAGGCCGGCAGACCACGCAGGTTATGGCCCAGGATGCGAGCCACCCCCTTGCCGATGCCGAGGGAGGCGACGGTGCCGAGGTTCTCATGGCGGTAACCGGTCAACTCCACCGATGCATCGGGGCCGGCCGCGAGCGTGGCGGCCAGATTGTCGGCCAGTACCTTCGCCTGGCGAACGGCGTGCTGGGCGGTGGGGGCACAGGTGGCGGCCGGGTCCGCGCTGGTCAGGTCGGGCACGGCCGCGCAGTCCCCGGCGGCCCAGGCGCCGTCTACGACGACGCCGTCGCGGGCCACCTGCAGGGTGGGCAGGGTGGTGACGCGCCCGCGCCCCTCGATGGGCAGGTCGGAGTCGGCCAGCACCGGGGCGGCCTTGACGCCGGCGGTCCATACGATGGTGTCGGCGTCGAACTCGGTGCCGTCGGACAGGACCACGTGCCCATCCACGCAGGAGTTGAGGAAGGTGGACAGGCGCACGTCGATGTCGCGCTCGCGCAGCTGCTGCAGGCCGTAGCCGGACAGCTCCTCGGTCAGCTCCGGCAGGATGCGGCGGGTGCCCTCCACCAGCACGAAGTGCACGTCGCTCTGCTCGACGCTGGGGATCTTGGCGACGGCGGCCCGGGCCATGTCCTCCAGTTCGGCGATCGCCTCCACGCCGGCGAAGCCGCCGCCCACGAACACGAAGGTCAGTAGCCGCCGGCGACGGTCGTGGTCCCAGGTGGAGGCGGCCTCCTCGATGTTGGACAGGACGCGATTGCGCAGGGCCAGGGCCTCCTCCACCTGCTTGAATCCGAGGGCCTGCTCGGCCAGGCCGGGAATCGGCAGGGTGCGGGCCTCGGCACCCAGGGCCAGCACCAGGTGGTCGTAGGCGAGCTGGTAGGGCTCGGGGACCACGCGCGTGGATTCGGGGGTCGGAGGCGTGATGGTGATGTTGCGGTTGGCGTGGTCGATGCCGGTGACGGAGCCGGTCAGGATCGTGATGCCGTCCAGGCCGCGGCGGTGGGAGGCGACGACGTGGCGCGGCTGGATGGAACCGGCCGCGACCTCCGGCAGGAAGGGCTGGTAGGTCATGTATGGGCGCGGGTCGACGACGGCGATCTCGACCTCGTCGGTGTTCAGCCGCCGGCGCAGCGCCCGGGCGGCGGTGAAGCCGACGTATCCGCCGCCCGCGATGACCACGCGGGGCGGGCGGTGGCGGCCCTGGTCGACGGCGACGGCGGGCACGTGCGGACGCGGCGAGCGGATGGTGACGGCGAGGGCGGCGCCTGCGGCCGCCAGGCCAGCAGCGCCGAGGGTGATGGCGACGGGACGTCTCATAGGGAAAATGTAAGGGTTGCCTTACGTAAGGAGAAAGCGGCCTCGGCGCCGCTACGCATGATTCGCCTCACACCCGCGCCCAAACGCGCCGAGACCAGCACTAGTCACGTGCCGCAATACCTTGCCGCACCTCCACCAATGTCCGAGCAAATAATGCTTGCGAAGCCGTGACACGCCTGTTTTACTGCCCATTGTCTCAGCCATTGACCCAGGAGCTTGAGTGATGCGACTTCGTAGTCTTCCCAGCCGTATGACCGCACTGGTCGCCGTCTCCGCCCTGACCGCCGCGGCGGCATGCTCCTCCCCCACGGTGACGGAGGCCGACTCCTCCGCTGCCGCCTCGCCGAGCCGCGCCACCTACGGCACGCAGGCCCCTTTGGTGGGTAACGCGAATTTCGAGGCGGTAGGTCTGACCGCGACCACGTTCAGTTTCAAGGCCGAATCGGGCACGGTCCGCGCGGACGAGCTCGGAATCACCTACATCGACCCTCGCACAGACGACTCCGCGGACCTGACGGTACGTCGCACCCTGTGGGACGGCACCGAGGCCTGGTCCACAGCCGTGGCGGTGCCCGACGGCGCCGCCGACATGCAGGTGCAGTTGAGCCTAGACCCGGCAATCGGGGTCATCTCGGTCTGGTTCTCCGGCCCGGACGCGCCGAGTGAGGACGGCGCCATCATCCTGAGGAACACCGACGCCATGTCCGGTCAGGTCACCTGGCTGGACGTGGAGACCGGTAGGGCCGTCTCCGAGGATCTGATGGTCACCGCATCCGATCTTGCAGGGGTGTCCGTGCGCACGAATGAGGACTTCGTGGGCGCTATCGTCATGGAGGACGACTCGACGACCTCCGGCGTGCTGCATGTCGACGCCGACCTCACCTTGGCCGGCTCGGCCTGGGGCGACCTGATCTCGGCTGAGGGTGACTTCCAATTGAGTGGCGTATCCCAGTGGAACAGCGTGCCTTTGTTCACGCTCACCGACAAGAATGACGGCAGCAATAACATCGTGCAGTTCGGCTCCGCCGAGCTGCTGACCGCCGACAGTGACACTATCCGGTTCGTCCCCGGCCCCACGCACCTGGGGCTGAAGCACGACGAGGACCTGTGGCTGGTGGATGAGACGGGCGCCGTCGTCGAGGTCGACACCAGCGCCTGCGAGCTGGGCAACAACCACCAGTACCCGACAATCTCCGACACGGCACTGTTTGCCGGCCTCGCTCGCGTCACCCTCGGCGACATGTCCGTGGAGTGCCTGTCAGACATCGCCCCCACCCCGGACGCCGAGATCGTCGGGGAGTTCTCCGACGGCGCCCTACTGCTCACCTCCACGCTTTCATCTGCGCAGACGCGCGGCACCTGGCTGGTCCCGGCGGACCGCTCAGAGGCAGTGGAGCTGGACAGCCTCGGCCCGGTCGAGGTTCACTCCGACCACATCGTGAACGCCGTCGACGGCTCGGAGGCAACGATCGTAGACGTCTACGACTACCGCGACCTGACGCTGCCGCAGGAGTAACCCCGGTCCGTCGCTCCCGGCTAGGCGCCCCAGTCGGTCCCGGACAGGGCCTCCGCCTCGGTGCTCGGCGGGGCAACGCCGGAGTTACTCCTCCGCCAGGGCCCGCTCGACGGCGCCCGCGGCCACGGAGGCGGAGTAGCCCTTGCGTCCCAGCGCGGCCAGGGCCCGCCGACGGCGCACGCTCGGCTCCAGGCCCCGGCTGACCGCCAGCCGTTTGCGCGCCAGCGCCAGGGCGGCAGCGGCCTCGTCCTCGCCGTCGATCTGCTCAAGGGCGGCACGGATGTGCCCCTCCCCCAGCCCCTTGCGACGCAGCTCCTCCGCGATGGCGCGGCGGGCCGCGCCCTTCTCCGCGAAGCGGGTGCGTGCCAGGCGGGCGGCATAGGCGGCGTCGTCGATCACGCCGACGGCCTCCAGGCGGTCCAACACCTCCTGGGCGACGGCGGGATCAACCTCCTTGCGCTCCAGCAGCTGAGCCAGGACGGCGCGTGGGGCGGCGGAGCGGTCGAGGCGGCGCAGGACGATGTCCCTGGCCGCCTCGACCTGCTCGGTGTGGGCGTCCGGGGTGAGCCAGGGCATCAGAAGCCGCCGGCGTCCTCACCGAACATGGCGTCGGCCTCTTCCGCCGCGGCCGCCTTCGACTTGCGCCCGCCGGACTTCGCACCGGCGCCCTTCGCGGCGGTCTTCGCGCCCGCCGGGGCGGCGGCAGCGGCGGCCTTCTCCGCCTCCTCCTGCGCGGCGGCCTCACGGGCCTCACGGCCGGGCTCCCCGATGCCGAGGGTGGCCAGGATCTTGTGCTCGATCTCATCGGCCAACTCGGGGTTGTCCTTCAGGAAGGCACGGGCGTTCTCCTTGCCCTGCCCCAGCTGGTCAGTGCCGTAGGTGAACCAGGCGCCGGACTTGCGCACAATGCCGTTCTCCACGCCCAGGTCGATGATGCCGCCCTCGCGGGAGATTCCCTGGCCGTAGAGGATGTCGAACTCGGCCTGCTTGAAGGGCGGGGCCATCTTGTTCTTGACGACCTTGGCGCGGGTGCGGTTGCCGACCGGCTGGTCGCCGTCCTTGAGGGTCTGGATGCGGCGCACGTCGATGCGCACGGAGGCGTAGAACTTCAGGGCCTTGCCGCCGGTGGTGGTCTCGGGGTTACCGAAGAAGACGCCGATCTTCTCACGCAGCTGGTTGATGAAGATGGCGGTGGTGCCGGTGGAGGACAGGGCGCCGGTGATCTTGCGCAGCGCCTGACTCATCAGCCGCGCCTGCAGGCCGACGTGGGAGTCACCCATCTCCCCTTCGATCTCCGCCTTGGGCACGAGGGCGGCGACGGAGTCGATGACGATGATGTCCAGCCCGCCGGAGCGGATCAGCATGTCCGCGATCTCCAGGGCCTGCTCACCGGTATCCGGCTGGGAGACCAGCAGGTTGTCGGTGTCCACGCCCAGGGCCTTGGCGTACACCGGGTCCAGGGCGTGCTCGGCGTCGATGAAGGCGGCGTTGCCGCCGGCCTTCTGGGCGCTGGCGACGGCGTGCAGCGCCACGGTGGTCTTACCGGAGGATTCGGGACCATAGATCTCCACGATGCGGCCGCGGGGCAGCCCGCCGATGCCCAGGGCGACGTCGAGGGCGACGGAGCCGGTGGGGATCACGGAGACGGGCGGGCGGACGTCGTCGCCGAGCCGCATGACCGAGCCCTTGCCGAAGGACTTGTCGATCTGGGCCAGGGCGGTGGCCAGAGCCTTGGAGCGGTCCTGTGTCTGAGTTGCGGTGGGCATTGGTATTCCTCTGTTCTAATGCGGCTCGCCGCCGCGGCGGATACGGCTGGTCCTGATTGCGAGAACCCCTCGCCGGGGCTCGCGAACGACGTTATGCCGGACCACTGACATGAATCAGCACCCCTCCGCGACCGCTGTGGCCGCGGGGTGCACGAACGTCGCCTGTGGACCACAGTAGGCGAACAGTTGTTCGAATGCGAGCGGTGCTCACCGCGTGTCGCGGCGGTGCCGACGCGTGTCGTCGCGGAATACCCAGCGGTCCGCCTCACTGCGGTCGGTGTCATCGCACAGGGCGTGCCAGACATCGCGCGGCGGCACGCCGGCCTCAAGGGCCTCCGCGCTGGTGCGGCCGATACCGGAGAGCACCAGGTCCTGCGCCAGCGAGCGCCCGTAGGCGGAGCCGAACACGGTGTCGACGGCGCGCCAGAACTCTGAATGTTTCATGCGGCTCCTAGGGGACGAGTGGGGCGGATTCGCACCGCCGGGATGGACATGGGCCGGCGCCGTCGGCGCGGCACCGACAACGCCCCGGCGGGCGGAACGCGGCGTGGACAGTGCCGTGGGCAGTATGGCGCAGGGCCGGCTCCGGGACGCAATCGTGCCCGGTTGTGGGCCGCCGCGGCGGCCCACAACCGGGCACGATGTTGAAGACGTAGGCGTTCGCCGGAACGGGTTCAGCGCAGCGTCAGACCCTGCTGGCGGACCAGCTCGTCGGGGACGGTGTCGGGTACGACCACGCCCTCGGCGATGGCGATACGGTCGGAGACCTCACGCAGCACCGCGGACAGCGGGGCGTCGAGGGCCTGGCAGATCGAGGCCAGCAGTTCGGAGGAGGCTTCCTTCTGACCGCGTTCGACCTCGGAGAGGTAGCCGAGCGAGACGCGGGCCTGGCTCGAAACCTCGCGCAGGGTGCGTCCCTGGTGCTGACGCACCGAGCGCAGTACCTCGCCGATCTCGCGGCGCAGAAGGATGTTCTCGTGCTTGTTCGTCGCGTTATCCACGACGGTGCCATGCCCCGCCGCGGGTGCTTGCCGCATCGGTGCGCGGCCCGCCGGGCGTGCGGGACGGGTGGTGCGGGGGTGAGTCACGTTGTTCATCGTGTGGCACAACCATTCGTGTGGCGGTTTCATTCCCGCCTCCGGCGGGTCCTCCCCCGGCGGCGTTGAGACGATCCTTCCCGACAAGTCTGGAAGAAGCCTGGGGGTTCCGTCGGTAAGACCCAGGTTATCCGGCCGTCGGTTCGCCCGCACTACTCCACGGCGTCCGCGCCGGGCGGCGGGGCGGCCTCGAGCAGCGCGCCCGCCAGGGCCAGCACCGCGGTGGTAGCGCCGTCACGCACCGTCTCCCGGTCACCGGACAGGTGCAGCTCACGCGCCAGCGTCCCCCAGGGTGAGGCGACGGCCACATGCACGGTGCCGACCGGGTGCCCGTCGGCCGCGCCCGGCCCGGCCACCCCGGTGGTGGCCAGGCCCAGGTCGGTGTCCATGAGCCGGGCCACGCCCGCGGCCATCTGCTTGGCCACCTCGCCGTCGACCGGCCCGGTTGCGGCCAGGCGGGCGGCATCCACCCCCAGGACCTGCTCCTTGATGCGGGTGGCGTAGGCGACGACGGCGCCGACGACGACGGCCGAGGCCCCGGGCACGCTCACCAGCGTGGAGGCGACCTGGCCGCCGGTGAGCGACTCGGCGACCGACAGCGTCAGACCGCGTTCCTCCGCCTTGGCCAGCAGGAAGCGCGCCGCCTCCACCAGGGTGCTGTGATCGCCGTCGGGAGCGGGTGCCGCGGAGGTGTTCTGGTCGGCGGGGGTGGTGCTCATGCGGTCTCCTCCCCACGCGCGATGCGGCGGGCCTGCAGCACGTAATCCACGCCGGTGACCACGGTGACCACCAGGGCGGCACCGATGGCGGCATAGGCGAGGGCCACCAGCACATTGGCGAGCCCACCCGGCAGGAACATCGTCCAGGGCAGGAGCAGCCCAATGATGCCGGTCATCTGCAGCGTGGTCTTGAGCTTGCCGCCGCGGGAGGCTGCCATGACGGCGCGGCGCAGCATCACGAACCGCATGACGGTGATGCCCAGCTCGCGCACCACGATGATGATCGTCACCCACCACCACAGGCGCCCGGCCACGGACAGCAGGATGAATGCGGACAGGGTCAGCGCCTTGTCGGCGATGGGATCGGCGATCTTCCCGAAGCTGGTGATCAGGCCCCGGGAGCGGGCCAGCTGACCGTCCAGCTTGTCCGTTATCGCCGCCACGACAAACACGATCGTGGCCGCCAGCCGCATGCCGTCACCCGGCTGGAGCATCAGCCAGATGAAAACGGGGACCAGGATCAGCCGCAGCACCGTCAAGACGTTGGCGATGTTCAACAATGGGGGCGCGCTCGCCTGCGGGGCGGCGGCCGGTTCGCCGGGTGTGGTGTTCATCGCCCTCCAGCCTAGATGATCCCCGCCGCACACCTCACCAGGAGGCGCCGCGACCGGTCAGGCTCCAGGCGTCCTCGGAGTCCTCCTCGGCGGCCAGGTCGTCCCAGGACTCCGACTCGCTCAGGCCCCGGTCGGCCTCCAGGGGGTCGGAGCCGTAGCGGCCGGTGGGCAGCGTCGTCGTGGCGTCGGCGCTGCCGTCAGCGTCCGCGGCGGGCGCGGCCGCCTCCGCATCCGCCTCGCTGCCGGGGGCGGCGCCCTCGCCCTTGATCCATGCGAGGGTCTCCTCCAGCTGCTCGGGCTGGACCAGCACCTCGCGGGCCTTGGAGCCCTCCGAGGGCCCCACCACCTCGCGGGTCTCGAGCAGGTCCATGAGTCGGCCGGCCTTGGCGAAGCCGACTCGCAGCTTGCGCTGAAGCATGGAGGTGGAGCCGAACTGGCTGGTGATGATCAGCTCGGCGGCCTGCAGCAGCAGGTCCATGTCGTCGCCGATCTCCTCGTCGATCTGCTTCTTGACCTCCGGGACGATCACGTCCTCGCGGTAGTCGGGCTGCAACTGCCCCTTGACGTGCTCGACGACCGCGCGGATCTCCGACTCGGTCACCCAGGAGCCCTGCACGCGCACCGGGGTGGAGGCGCCCGGACCGAGGTAGAGGGCGTCACCCTGGCCGGTGAGGGTCTCGGCGCCGTTCTGGTCCAGGATGACGCGCGAGTCGAGCTGGGAGGCGGTGGCGAAGGCCAGGCGGGAGGGCACGTTGGACTTGATCAGCCCGGTGACCACCTGGGCGACGGGCCGCTGCGTGGCCAGCACCAGGTGGATACCGGCGGCGCGGGCCAGCTGGGTGATGCGCTGGATGGAGGCCTCGACGTCCTTGGGCGCGGTCATCATCAGGTCCGCCAACTCGTCGACCACCACCAGCAGGTAGGGGTAGGGGGCGATCACCCGCTGCGACCCGGGCAGGGGCTGCACCTCGCCGGCGCGCACCGCCTTGTTGAAGTCGTCGATGTGCTTGAAGCCGAAGGAGGCCAGGTCGTCGTAGCGGGCGTCCATCTCCCGCACCACCCACTCCAGGGCCTCGGCGGCCTTCTTCGGGGAGGTGATGATCGGGGTGATCAGGTGCGGGATGCCCTCGTAGATGGTCAGTTCCACGCGCTTGGGGTCTACCAGCACCATGCGGACCTCCTCCGGGGTGGCCCGCATCATGATGGAGGTGATCATGGAGTTGACGAAGGAGGACTTACCGGAGCCGGTCTGGCCGGCGACCAGCAGGTGCGGGGTCTTGGCCAGGTTGGTGACCACGTAGTCGCCCTCGACGTCCTTGCCCAGGCCCACCACCAGCGGGTGGGTCTGCTTCTTGGCGGCCTGGGAGCGCAGCACGTCGCCGAGCTTGACCATCTCGCGGTCGGAGTTGGGGATCTCCACGCCGATGGCGCTCTTGCCGGGGATGGGCGTGAGCAGGCGGATCTCGTCGGAGCCGACCGCGTAGGCGATGTTCTTCTCCTGGCTGGTGACCCGGGAGACGTTCACGCCGCGCCCCAGGTGGACCTCGTAGCGGGTCACCTGTGGGCCGCGCGTGTAGCCGGTGACGGTGGCGTCCACGCCGAACTCGGTGAACACGTCCTGCAGCTTGTTGACGATGGCGTCGTTGGCGTCGGTGCGGGTGGCGTGCCCATGGCCGGGCTCGAGCAGGGACTCGGCGGGCAGACGGTAGGTGGAGCCGTCGGGCAGCTGCATCTGCCCCAGGGCGATGGCGTCGGCGAAGTCCTGTTCGTCCTGTTCGGCGACGGCGGGGGTCTCCTGGGTGACGGCGTCGGGCTCACTCCGGGGCGCGGGGACGGCATTCGGCTTGGAGCCGGCGGCCTTGGCGGCCTTGCCGGATTTGCTGTTGCCCTTGGCGGCCTTGGCCGCCTTGGGCCGGCGTGCGGGGACGGCGGGGACGTCGTCGTCCAGGGGCACGTCGACGGGCGGATCGGGCAGAACGCTGGTGGCGGAGTCGTCGCCGGCCAGCGTCGGTGCGGCGGGCAGCTCAGCGGGGGCGCTGGTGCGCTTGCGCCGCCCGCTGCCACGCGGGCGCTTGTCGGTCTCGATGGCGCTGCGGAAGGCCTCGTCGCCGTCGTATGCGTCCAAGCGGGTGGTGGGGGCCTCCTCGTCCGCACCGGCGACGGCGCGGCGCACCCGCCCCAGGGTGCGAGTGGCGAGGTTGGGGGCGGTCTGGCCCGCGTCGTCGACGCCGGCGCGGCGTTCGTTCAGGCGCTCACGGATCTCCGCGACCGTCTTGCCGGAAATGACCAGGGCGGAGAAGACGATCAGCAGGACGAACAGGATCACCGCGCCGACCGCACTGAACAGGGTGGCCAGCGGGTAGCCGACCACCCAGCCGAGCAGGCCGCCGGCCTGCTCCAGGGGGGCGATCCCGTGGTCGAGGGCGGGGTTGCCGGAGGTCACGTGGATGATGCCGGCCACGCCGGTGAGCACCCCCAGGCAGCCGACCGCCACGCGCACCGGCGTGCCGGCGAAGCTGCGGGCGCGCAGCATGGCCACGCCCAGGACCGCCAGCAGCACGGGCACGGCGATTCCGAGTACCCCCAGCGGCCCGGCAGCGATGTGGTGCAGCACGCCGCCGGCGGCGCCGGAGATGCCGAACCACTCGCGCAGTCCGATCACGACGGCGAGCGCCAGCACGACGAACGCCCAGCCGGTACGGCGGTAGCGTCCGCCGGCGGGCTGAGCGGGGGGCGGCGAAGTCTTGGTGCGAGAATTGGCCATGGTGCCGTCAACGCTACCCGCGCGCTCGGCGGGCGGCGGGCCTGCCACGCCGGGCTAGGCGCGCAGGAACGCGTCTATCTCGTCTCGCCGCGGGGCGCGGGCCGGCCCGACCCGGCTGACGGCCTCAGCGGCGGCGGCGTTGGCCCGGCGGGCGGCGGCGACGACGTCGAGCCCGTCCATGAGGCCGACCACCAGCACGCCCGTGTGGGTGTCGCCGGCGCCGGTGGTGTCCACCACGTCGCGGGCAAACCCGGGCACCTCGATGCGGTCGCCGCCCACGGGCCACATGACGCAGCCGTGCACGCCGGTGCGACGCACCAGCAGGCCGTCGGGGCAGGCGCGGCGCAGCGCCTCGGGGCTGCCCAGGCGGGCGGTCAGCTGGGTGGTTTCGAAGTGATTCCCGGTCAGCAGGGTGGTGCGGCGCAGGACGGGCAACAGCACGTGGTCGGGGATCTCCGGCTGCACGGGGCCGAGGTCGACGACCAGCCCGACGCCTTCGGGCAGACTCAGCAGCCAGGAGGTGAGCACGTCCCGGCTGGAGCGGTGCACCAGGTCGTAGCCGGTGGCGTAAACCCAGTCGCCCTCCCGCAACTCGATGCGTTGCAGGTCCTCCAGTTGGGGTTCGGCCTCCACCCCCTCGGTGGTGATGAAGGTGCGCCTCCCGCTGGGCTCAATCAGGGTGGTGCAGGTGCCGATGTCGCCCACCAACTCGTCCACCAGCAGTTCCACGCCGTCGTGCATCATCGTCTCGCGCACCTGGGCGGAGTTGGGGCCGGTGCCCAGGGTGGCGGCCAGGGCGGCGGGCAGTCCCTGGCGCGCGACGGCGGAGACGACCGTGTAGCCGCCGCCGACCGTGGGGCCGGACGAGGTGGCGGTGACGGCGCCGCCCGGCGCGGGGACGCGCTCGACGTGCAGCGGCAGGTCGATCAGCACGGAGCCGGTGGAGATGAAGCAGGCGGGGCGGCGCATGGCCCGCTGACCGTCGCCCTGGTTGATCAGGGTGCTGCGGAGCGCGCTCATGCTTCGATGACCACCGGGACGATCATGGGCCGGCGCCGCAGCCGGCGGCCGATCCACCGGCCCAGGGTGCGGCGCATGGCCTGTTGGAGGGAGTGGGCGTCGGCGTTGCCCTTGTCCAGGGCATCGGCGAGCGCGTTGGTGACGTCGGGCAGGACCTCGTCGAACACGGAGTCGTCCTCCGCCACGCCCCGCGCCTGAATGTCCGGGCCGGCCAGGATCGTGCCGGTGGAGGTCTCGACGACGGCGTAGACGGACACGAAGCCCTCCTCGGCGAGGATGCGCCGGTCCTTGAGCTCGGTCTCGTCGATCTCGCCGACCGAGGAGCCGTCCACGTAGACGTAGCCGCAGGGCACGGAGCCGGCGATGCGGGCCTTGCCGTCGACCAGGTCGACCACGACGCCGTCCTCGCACAGCATCACCCGCTTGGGGTCGACGCCGGTCTTGACCGCCAGGGCCCCGTTGGCCACCAGGTGGCGGATCTCGCCGTGAATCGGCATGACATTGCGGGGGCCGACGATGTTGTACACGTGCAGCAGTTCCTCGGAGGAGGCGTGGCCGGACACGTGCACCTTGGCGTTGCCCTGGTGGACCACGCGGGCCCCCAGGCGCATGAGCTGATTGATGACCCGGTATACGGAGTTCTCGTTGCCGGGAATCAGGGAGGAGGCGAAAATCACCGTGTCACCGGGCTCCACGGTGACGGAGCGGTGCTCGCCATGGGCCATGCGGGACAGGGCGGCCATGGGCTCGCCCTGGGAGCCGGTGACCATCAGCACGCGTTCCTCGGGCGGCAGGGAACTGAGGTCGCGGGCGTTGACCAGCACCCCCTCGGGTACCTTCAGGTAGCCGCGCTCGGCGGCGATGCCCATGTTGCGCACCATGGAGCGACCGATGAAGGCGACGCGGCGCCCGTGCAGGGCGGCGGCGTCGAGCACCTGCTGGACGCGATGCACGTGGCTGGCGAAGGAGGCGACGATGATCTGCTGCTCGGAGTCGGCGAAGACGCCGTCCAGGACCGGGCCGATCTGGTTCTCATGGCCGATCATGCCGGGGACCTCGGCGTTGGTGGAGTCCACGCAGAACAGGTCCACGCCCTCGTCGCCGAAGCGGGCGAAGGAGCGCAGGTCGGTGATGCGCCCGTCGATGGGCAGGGAGTCGATCTTGAAGTCTCCGGTAATCAGCACCGAGCCGGCGTCGGTGCGGATCATCGCCGCCATGGCGTCCGGAATGGAGTGGTTGACGGCCACGAACTCCAGGTCGAAGGGCCCGTAGGAGACCTCCTCGTGTTCGGAGACCACGCGCAGCACCGGGTGGATGCGGTGCTCGGAGAGCTTGGCCGCCACGAAGGCGAGGGTGAGGTCGGAACCGATCAGGGGAATGTCCTCGCGCAGACGCAGCAGGTAGGGCACACCGCCGATGTGGTCCTCGTGCCCGTGGGTGAGCACCATGGCGACCACGTCGTCGAGGCGGTCCTCGATGTAGGTGAAGTCGGGCAGGATCAGGTCGACGCCGGGCTGGTCCTCCTCGGGGAAGAGCACGCCGCAGTCGACGATGAGCAGCTTGCCGTCGACCTCGAAGACGGTCATGTTGCGCCCGACCTCGCCGAGGCCACCCAGAGGGGTGATGCGCATCGCTCCGTCCTGGAGCGGGCCGGGGGCGCTGAGCTTAGGGAAGTTGGTCACGGCGGCGAGTGTAGCCACTCGCCCGGCCGGGGTGAGCCATCGGGGGTCTTCCGCACGGAGTTTTCGGGGGATCGGCGCCGGATGCGGGGCACCCGCCGCGCCAAGGCCCTGCGCCGCAGGGCTTGGTTATCGCCGGTATTGCGGGGAGGATAAACAAAAACCCGGCCACGTGGGCCGGGTCGGGAAGAGCGCCGACCTCGGGAGTTTGAATTCCGGAGGGGATCCTCGGCGCTCGGTGGTACCCCGTGCCGGATTTGAACCGGCGCTGCCGCCGTGAGAGGGCGGTGTCCTGGGCCGCTAGACGAACGGGGCCTGCCAACTGACTCCGCGAGGAGCCGTGGCTCGTACCCCGTGCCGGATTTGAACCGGCGCTGCCGCCGTGAGAGGGCGGTGTCCTGGGCCGCTAGACGAACGGGGCCTGCATATTGAATTGTTCGAGGCACTGAGGCCGTACTCTGCCCATCAATAACGATGGGCTGATTGGCGGCTTTCAGCACTCGGCTGGGGTACCAGGACTCGAACCTAGAATGGATGAACCAGAATCACCTGTGTTGCCAATTACACCATACCCCAAGAGATTGGTGCACCCGCGCGGCTAACGCCCGGGCAGCGATCGGTAATCTACACGGCCTCCCCGCCAACGCCAAGTCAGATCGCCGTGAGTGCAGCCACACCCTGCGCGTGCGCCCCGCCCGGACCTGTTCGCCACCACGGCGGGCAGCCGTGCCGTGCGCGTGCGCCCCGCCCCGGGCCACAGCGTCCAGGGCGTAGTCCATGGCGCCCCACCGCGCCGGCACCCGCCCGCACACACACGTGTTTGGCTCATGAACACGAGTTTTAGAGGTTTGCACGTGTACAGCGCCTGCAAACCTCTAAAACTCGTGTCAATGCCGAGAACTCGTGTATGTCGACTACGGGCCGGAGCATCGGCCGGTCGCCGGTCTCTTCACCGGCGTCCACAGGTGCGGTTCGTGCACCCCTTGTCCACAGAACTCGCCGCCCCTGGTGGCACTGCGCACACCCCGACCGCAGGATCGGCGCATGGACGCTTATCCGACGCCGCCGTCTCTCCCACCGGTCATCCTGTCGGCGGTAAGTAACTTGCCACATCTGCCGAGCCGCCCCGGCCTCATGCGCCTCATGCGTGGCGTGTACTTCAGCCCCTCCGAGCAGACCGAAGTGTGGCGGCAAAGACACGAGGTCAGCCTGGCGCGTTGTCGGGGCGCATGGGAGACGCGCCGATCCGCCATTGCCCTCACTCACGAGTCCGCCGCGCTGGTGCACGGTCCGTGGGTGCGCGATGCCGAACCAGATGTTTGGACCGCCGTTCCCAGACGTCCCTCGGCACCTACCATCGTCCTGCCTGCGATGGAATTCCGCCGCGGAAGAACTCCCCGCCTAGCGCCGAGGGGTGCGGCTGTGCGAGCGGTGCACCTGCGCAGACGCAGACTGCAGATCCCGAGCGAGCAATTGGTCATGATCCAGGGCATCATGGTGACCGACCTCATGCGCACCGCGGTCGACTGTGCTTTCGATCTGCCGGCATGCCAATCCATCACCATCGTGGACTCGGCCATGCGCGCCCTGGTCCGTCCGGATCGTCGCGACCCTGCTGGATCGCAGCATCGCTGGCAGGAGGTTCGCATCAGGTTTCTGCAGGCGGTGGAGGAGCAGGCCGGCCGGAAGGGCGCCGTCCGTGCGCGGGCGGTGGCCCGAATCGCCAGTCCCTTCTCGGAGTCCCCAGGTGAGAGCGTGGTGCGCTGGCAGGTCGAGGCCCTCGGGCTGCCCTCCGCGACGCTGCAGCAACGGGTCGACATTCCTAGCCAGGGGCGCCACTTCTTCCTCGATCTCGCCTGGCCTGCGCTGCGGATCGCCGTGGAGTACGACGGCCGCGAAAAGTACACCGTTACGGGGACGACCTGGGATGAAAAGGTCCGCCAGGATCTCATCCAGGAGTCATCCGGTTGGACCTTCAAACGGTTCACCGCCGAACACCTGCGCGACGCGGCCCGACTTTGTCAGGACGTCCTGAGCATGTTCCCGCCCGCCGTCGCCGCCAATGCCCGACGACGCCGGGGACTATGGGACTGAGGAGCCTGCAAGTACACGCGTTCACGTCGCGTACACGAGTTTTAGAGGTTTGCACGTGCGCAGCGCCCGCAAATCTCTAAAACTCGTGTCAACGCCAAGAACTCGTGTATGCGTGGGCTCCGCGGGTTCCAGCCCAGTCAGCCCAGGCGGGCGCGCAGGGCGCGCAGACGCGCCAGGGAGGCCTCCGCCCCCAGGATCTCCATGGACTCAAACAGCGGCGGGGAGACCTGCCGACCGGTGACGGCCACGCGCAGCGGCCCGAAGGCCAGACGCGGCTTGATCCCCATGCCGTCAACGATGGCGGCACGCAGGGCCTGCTCCAGCACCTCGGTGCGCCACGGCTCGGGCAGCGTCTCGAGCGTGGCGATGGCGGTGTCCAGCACCTGCGGGGCCGAGTCCTTCAGCCGAGACACGGCCCGCTCCTCGAGCTCCAGGTCGGCGTCGTCAACCAGCAGGAAGCCGAGCATGTCGCGGGACTCGCGCAGCAGCTGGATACGGGTCTGGATCAGTGGGGCCGCCGCGGTGAGGATCTCCTGCTCGCGCTGCGTCAACTCGGCGAAGGTAGTGGCACTGACCAGGGGCCGGGCCGTCCAGTCGGGATCGGCCGGGTCGGGGTAGACGTCCGCCAGGTAGGGCACCAGCCGGTTGCGGAAGTCCTCGCCCTCCAGACGGCGCAGGTGCTCGGCGTTGATGGCCTCGCACTTCTTCGGATCGAAGCGCGCCGGGTTGGGGTTGACGTCGCGGATGTCGAAGGCCGCCACCAACTGGTCGGGGGTGAACACGTCCTCGTCCTTTGACAGGGACCAACCCAGCAGGGCCAGGTAGTTGAGCAGCCCCTCCGGCGCCATGCCGCGGAAGCGGTGAATAAGCAGGTTCGACTCCGGGTCGCGCTTGGACAGTTTCTTGTTCCCCTCCCCCATCACGTAGGGCAGGTGGGCGAACTCGGGCACCCGCTGCGCGCGCCCGATCTCCATCAGGGCGCGATACAGGACCACCTGGCGGGGCGTGGAGGACAGCAGGTCCTCCCCGCGCAGCACGTGGGTGATGCCCATGGCGGCGTCGTCGACGGGGTTGACGAGCGTGTACAGCGGGTCGCCGCCGGCACGCACCACCACGTAGTCGGGCACGGAGCCCGCCTTGAAGGTGACCGGGCCGCGCACCAGGTCGTGGAAGGTGATGTCCTCGTCCGGCATCCGCATGCGCAGCACGGGCCGGCGCCCCTCGGCGCGGAAGGCCGCCTTCTGCGCCTCGGTCAGGTCGCGGTCATAGCCGTCGTAGCCGAGCTTGGGGTCCTCGCCGTTGGCGCGGTGGCGCGCCTCAATCTCGGCGGGTGTGGAGAAGGACTCGTACAGGTAGCCGGCCTGCAGGAGCTCGTCGGCGACCTGCCGGTACAGCTCGGTGCGCTGGGACTGGCGGTAGGGGGCGTGCGGGCCACCCTTGGCCACTCCCTCGTCCCAGTCCAGGCCGAGCCAGCGCAGCGAGTCGAGGATCGCCTCGAAGGACTCCTCGGAGTCGCGGGCGGCGTCGGTGTCCTCGATGCGCAGCACGAAGGTGCCGCCGGTGTGCCGCGCATATGCCCAGTTGAACAGGCAGGTGCGCACCATGCCGACGTGGGGCGTGCCCGTGGGCGAGGGGCAGAAGCGGACGCGGATCGGTGAGGATCCGGGGGCGGGCGGGGTGAAGGCGGGGGCCTTGGCGGTGTCGTCACTCATGATGGGCCAACCCTAGCCGCCCGCGCGCCCGGCTCAGACACGCGCCCGCCGACGGCGCTGCCGGCAATGGTTCACGCCACGCCCGGCTCCCACCCGCGCCCGCCGACGGCGCTGCTGCCACTGCCCGTCACACCACCGCAGCGGGCGGTCTTCATAGACTGCCCGCATGAGTACCGCCAGCCCTGCGCCCGACGCCGTCCCGCCCGTCTTCAATGCCGCCGCCACCACGGCCGCCTTCGACGCCCTGACGCCCGACGTGATGCGGCGGCGCGGCTCACTGAAGTGGACCATGTACCCCGGTGACGTGATCGGCGCCTGGGTGGCGGAGATGGACCTGGGCACGGCGCCCTCGGTAACCGCCGTCCTCCAGCGCGCGGTGACGGACGGCTCCTACGGCTACCTGCCCCCGCAGGTAGCCGAGTCCGTCCGTGAGGAAACAGCCCGCTTCCAGGGTGAGGCCTTCGGCTGGCGGGTGGACGCGCAGGACGTGAGCCTGCTGCCGGACGTGCTGTCCGCCCTGGGCGCGGTGATCGCCTACCACACCCGACCGGGCAGCGCCGTGATCGTGCCGACCCCGGCCTACATGCCCTTCCTTTCCTACCCCGGCCTGTACGGACGCGAATGCGTGCAGGTGCCGTCCCTGCGCACCGCGGCCGCCGACGCCGCCGCAGGCACGACCTGGGCGCTGGACCTGGACGGTATCGAGGCGGCGATGGCCGCCGGCGCCGGCCTGCTGGTGCTGTGCAACCCCTGGAACCCGGTGGGGCGGGTGCTGTCGCCCGCCGAGCTGGACGCCGTCGCCGCGCTGTCCGCCCGCTACCGGGTGCCGGTCTTCGCCGATGAGATCCACAACTCGCTGATCCTGGACCCGCAGGCCGTGCACGTCCCCTACGCCTCACGCCCGGGCACCGACCCCGACCTGACCTTCACCGCCACCGCCGCCTCCAAGGGCTGGAACACGCCCGGCCTCAAGTGCGCGCAGCTGATCGCCTCCGCCGGAGCCCGACGGGCCTGGAATGACAGCCCCCTGTCCAAGCACCTGGCTAATGAGGCGTCGCTGCTCGGCGCGCAGGCGACCGTGGCCGCACTGCGCGACGGGCAGGAGTGGAACGCCTGCGTGCGCACATACATCCGCGACAATGGGCGGCTGGTGGCCGAGACACTCGCCGAGGTTGACGGCCTCGAGCTCACGGTCCCGTCCGGCACCTACTTGGCCTGGCTGGACTGCTCCGGCCTGGAGCTGCCCGACGGCGTGACCCCGGCGGACTACTTCCGCCGCGAGCCGGGGGTCGTCATGAACGACGGGGCCGCCTTCGGGGCCGGCTACGAGTCGTTCTGCCGGCTCAACCTGGCCACCGGGCGCGGAATCATGCGGCAGGCGCTCCAGCGCCTGGTCGACGCCGTCGCCCGCCTGCGCTCCTGAGCCGGGACGCCCGCTTCAGCGCCGCACGACCGGGTTGCCGAAGGAGCCGATTCCCTCGACCTCGACCTCCACCCGCTGGCCGGCGTGGATCTCACCGACGCCGGCGGGCGTGCCCGTGAGTACGACGTCGCCGGGAAGCAGCGTGAAAATGCGCGAGACGTAGGCGATCAGTTCGGGAACCGAATGGATCATGTCGGCGGTGTTGCCCTCCTGTACGACCCGCCCATCCACGCGGGCGCGCACCACGGCGTCGGCGGGGTCGAAGGCGGGGCGTTCGCCCGCGGGCTCCGGAATCTCGATCCAGGGCCCGAGCGGGCAGGAGGTGTCGAATGCCTTGGCGCGCGTCCAGGTGCTGTCCTGGCGCTGGCAGTCGCGGGCAGAGACGTCGTTGGCGACCGTGTAGCCGAGGACCGCGGCGGCGGCATCGCGTGGGGAGGCGTCCTTGACGACCGTCTTGATGACCACGGCGAGCTCGGCCTCGTAATGGACCTCGCGCGACCAGTCGGGCAGCACGATGGGCATGTCCGGGCCGATGACGGCCGTGTTGGGCTTGAGGAAGACGATCGGGTCGGCCGGGGCCTCCCCGCCCATTTCGGCGGCGTGGGCCGCGTAGTTCTTGCCTATGCCCACCACCTTGGAGCGTGGGATCACCGGGGAGACCAGGCGCGCCTCGTTCAGGGGCACCACCTCGCCGGTCGCCTCGGGGACGGTGTACAGCGGGTCGCCCTTGAGCACCAGCAGGCGGCCGGCGGACTCGCCCGAGGGGGTCGCCTCATCGGTGGGCAGGCCGTCAACAATGCCGTAGCGGAGCTCGTCTCCCGTGGAAAAGCGTGCGATCTTCATGGCATGACCCTAGATGATTGACGCCGCGCGGGCGGACGAGCACCGTCGCGCCGCGCGGGCGGACGAGTGCGGCGGTACCGCACGGGCCCGCGAGCACCGTCGCGCCGCGAGGGCCCGCGAACACCGTTGTGCCGCGCGGACCGGTCGGATCCGCCCGCCTATTCGGCAGAGACTTCGACCGCGTCCAGGTCGCGCTGGACCGCGGACTCCTCGGTCCAGATGTCGCCCGGCAGCTGCCCGGGCAGGAAGGGGTTGTCGGTGGCCACGAAGTAGATATTGTCCCGCAGCCCGGCCTGCAGCTCCGCCTGCTGCTGCTCCCAGTCGCGCAGCGCCCCGAAGGCCCACTTGCCCAGGCTGAGGACCGCAATGATGTTGATGATCGCCATCAGTCCCATGACGACGTCGGACAGGTTCCACACGAAGGTCAGCGAGGCGACCGCGCCCAGTGCAGCGGCGACCACAATCATGGCGCGCACCCCGTAGTGGCGCCGGCCCATGCCACGCAGGAAGTCCATGTTGACCTCCGCGTAGGCGTAGTTGCCCAGCAGCGAGGAGTAGGCGAAGACGAACACCACCACGGCCATGAGGTACTGGGCCCAGGGGCCGAGCACATTGCTGACGGAGTTGACGGTCAGCGTGCCGGCGGCGTCAACGTCGGCGGTGGCCGGGTCGTAGACGCCCGACAGCAGGATGATCAGCGCGGTGGCGGTGCAAACCACGATGGTGTCCACGAACACGCCCATGGACTGGATGAAGCCCTGCTGCACCGGGTGGTGCACCGTGGCGGTGGCGGCCGCGTTCGGCACGGAGCCCTCGCCGGCCTCGTTGGAGAACAGGCCGCGCTTAATGCCGTTCAGGGCCGCCGCCATGAAGCCGCCGCTGAGCCCCCAGAATGCCTGGTTCGCCCCGAAGGCGCCCTCGAACACGGACATCAGGGCGCCCGGAATGGCGCCGGCGTTCAGCACCAGGATCACTACGGCGATGATCACGTAGATCAGGGCCATGAGAGGGGCCAACCACTCGGTGATGGCGGCAACCCGCTTGATGCCCTTGAAGACGACGGGCGTCGTGATCAGCACCAGCACGATGGCCGTGACCCAGGGCTCGATGTCGAAAGTGCCCTTGAGCACGTTGGAGATCGCGTTGGCCTGGGTGGCCTCGTAGGCGAAGCCGAACACGAAGGTGATCACCACGGCGAAGATGCTCGCCCAGGTCTTGGAGCCCAGGCCCTTGTGGATGTAGTAGGCGGGGCCGCCGCGGAAGGTGCCGTCGGGGTGAGCGACCTTGAACAGCTGGGCGAGGGTGGACTCCACGAATCCGGTCGCCATGCCCACCAAGGCCACCAACCACATCCAGAACACGGCGCCCGGCCCGCCCATGGTGATGGCGATGGCCACGCCGACGATGTTGCCGGTGCCCACGCGGGAGGCCAGCCCCACGGTGAAGGCCTGGAAGGAGGACATGCCCTCACCGACGGCGCCCCGGGAGGAGGTGATGGTCCGCAGCATCTGCCCGAACAGTCGCAGCTGCAGCGCGCGCGTGCGCCAGGTGAAGTACAGGCCGGCGGCGATCAGCAGCCAGGCCAGCAAATCGCCGTAGAGATGATCGGAGATGTTCTCCAGTACCTTGGCGGGGCCGTCGAAGAAGCCGGCGGTCGGCAGAACGGTGGGATTCATGGGTCTCCGGACGTAGTCGGGATGCGCCGGCGGGAGGGCGCGGGGGCTGGTCGCGTGGACCGCCCCTTGACGGTTTGAGCCGTCCCAGAACCGCAGGCGCCAAAGCCTGCGGATGAGGCGGAACTGCCCTCACTGTATTGAGTTCACGGCGTCATCCGCCCGTAATGTTGGCGATCTCACGGCGTCGTCGTCCCATACGTCACCGGGCAGCGGCCCGGGCAGGTAGGGGTTGTCGAGGGCTACGAAGCGGATGTCCCCGGCGGCCTGGGCCCCGGCGGCGACCCGGGCGCGCTGGTCCTCCCAGTCCCGCAGCACGCCGACCGCCCAGGGGGTCAGCGCCACCAGGGCAAGCAGGTTCAGAACGGCGCCGATGCCCAGCAGCACATCCGCCAGCGTCCACACGGTGGTCAGGGCGGCCCCGCCGCCGATGAAGGCGCAGGCGACGGCGGCCACGCGCAGCGCCGTCGTCACCCAGGGCGTGCGGGTCAGATAATCAAGACACACCTCCGCGTAGGAGAAGGCACCCAGGATGGTGGAGTAGGCGAGCACGAACACCAGCAGCGTCATCGGCCAGCTGGTCCAATCCCCCAGCGTGGCCCCGATCGCGGTCTGGGTCAGGGTGCCGGAGACGTCCGAGTCGCCGGCGCCGGTGACGCCGGGGGTGTATACGGCGCCGTCGGAACGGCCCGCGATCAGGATGGCCAGGGCGGTGGCGGTGCACACGAACAGGGTGTCCACCAGCACGCCGAAGACCTGCACGAAGCCCTGCTGAGCCGGGTGGGCGACCGTCGCCGAGCCGGCGGCGCAGGCGGCCCCGCCCAGGCCCGCCTCATTGGAGAACAGGCCGCGGCGCACGCCGTTGAGCAGTGCCGCGGTGATGCCGCCGGCGGTGCCGGCCAGGCCGGCGCGCAGGTTGAAGGCGGCGGCGAAGATGTCGCCTATCGCCTCGGCGGCCTGCAGCGGGTGGGTGATGATGATGACCAGCACCAGCAGCAGGTACAGGGTCGCCATGATCGGGGCCAGCCACTCGGTCACCCGTACCACCGAGCGCAGCCCGCCCAGCAGCACGGGGGCGACCAGCACGGTGACGATGGCCGCGCCCCGCCAGGGGTTGAGGCCGGTGGAGGCGCCCAGCGCCGCGGTCATGGCGTTGGCCTGCACCATGGGCATGGCCAGGCCGTTGGCCACCATGAAGACGACGGCGAACACGCCGCCGAGCACCGGCAGGCGCATGCCGCGGGCCATGTAGTAGGCGGGGCCGCCCCGGTAGGTGCCGTCGCCGCGGCGCACCTTGAACAGCTGCCCCAGGGAGGCCTCCACGAAGGCGGTGGCGGTGCCGAGCAGGGCCACCACCCACATCCAGAACACGGCCCCGGGACCGCCGAGGACCAGGGCGAGTGCGACGCCGACGATGTTGCCGGTGCCCACGCGGCAGGCGAGCCCCACGGCGAATGCCTGGAAGGAGGAGATGCCGCCGCGAGCGCCGGACCGGGAGCCGGCCACCGAGCGCATCATGGAGCCGAGGTGCCGCAGTTGCAGGCCGCGGGTGCGGATGGTGAACCAGGCGCCCGCCCCCAGCAGCAGCCAGATCAGAATGGTGCCGAACAGCAGGTTGGAGGCACCGGTGAGTAGTTCGTTCAGGGCGTCCATGGTTCAGTTCCCCATCAGTCGGGCGTCGTCGACGGCGTCGAGCCGGCCGTCGGCGGTGGCGGCGGGCTCCTCCCACACGCCGGGCAGGGTGTCCCCCGGCATCAGCGGGTTGCCGTGGCCGACGAACACGGGGATGGCGCCGACGGCGCGCTGGGCCTCGTAGTCGCGCAGGGCACCGCGCACCCACGGGAACAGGCGCACGATCACCACCAGGTTGATCACGCCCAGCAGGCCCAGGGCGATGTCGGTCAGGGCCCACACGATCGGCAGGGTCAGGACGGTGCCGGCGAAGGCGGCGGCGGTGAGCAGAATGCCGAAGGCCTGCTCGGCGCGCCGCTCGCCGCCCAGGTAGTTGACGTTGACCTGGGAGTAGGAGTAGCAGCCGAGCACGGTGGAGAAGACCAGCACGAAGATCAGCACCACGATCGGCCAGGTGGTCCACTGCCCCAGGTGCTCGGCGACGGCCTGCTGGGTGAGGACGGCGCCGACGAGTCCCTCGTTGCCGGGCTGGTAGGTGTCGGTGGCCAGCAGGATCAGCAGGCCGGTGGCGGTGCACACCAGGCCGGTGTCCACGAACACGCCGAAGGACTGGATCAGGCCCTGGCGGACGGGGTGGCTGGTGGTGGCGGTGCCGGCGGCGTTGGGAACGGTACCCAGGCCGGCCTCGTTGGAGAACAGGCCGCGGCGCACGCCGTTGAGTACGGCCGCGAGCATGCCGCCGGCGGTTCCGAACAGGGCCTGGTCCCGGCCGAAGGCGCCGCGGAAGATCTCACCGAAGACGGTGGGAATCTCACCGAGGTTCATCAGGATCACCACGATGGTGACCAGCACGTAGGCCAGGGCCATCAGGGGCGCGACGACCTCGGTTACCCGGGCCACGGACTTCAGCCCGCCGAGCACCACCGGCCCGGTCAGCAGCACCAGGGCCACGCCGACCATCCAGGGCTCAACCGTGGGCACGGTGGCGTAGACGACGCCGGCCAGGGAGTTGGTCTGCACCATCACCACCGTGACGCCGACGCTGACGATGCACATGGCGGCGAAGATGGCGCCCCAGGTCTTGGAGCCGAGCCCGTTCTTGATGTAGTAGGCGGGCCCGCCGCGGAAGGTGAAGTCGCGGCCGCGCTCCTTGAAGATCTGGGCGAGGGTTGACTCGGTGAAGCTGGTGGCCATGCCGATCAGGGCCACCACCCACATCCAGAACAGGGCGCCGGGGCCACCGGCGACGACGGCGAGCGCCACCCCGGCGATGTTGCCGATCCCAACGCGGGCGGCCAGGCCGACGGCGAAGGCCTGGAAGGAGGAGATGCCGCCCTGGGCGCCGGACCGGGAGGAGGCCACGGCCCGCAGCATGGAGCCGAAATGGCGCAGTTGCACGGCGCGGGTGCGGATGGTGACGTAGATGCCGACGGCGATCAGCAGGGCGGCCAGGAAGTAGGTGTAGAAGATGTCGTCGACCTGGTTGAGGGTGTTCTCCAGGTTCGCGAGGCTCATGACGGGTTGAGGCATCGGGGCTCCTTGCGGGTGGGGCTCTAGGGGCGGTGGCTGGGTGGCGGTAGGCGGTCAGTTCCAGACGTCGCCGGGCACGTCGGCGGGCAGGTGGGGGTTGTCGTGTCCAACGAAGACGGGCTCTTCAACCCCGGCGCGGCGCTGGGCCTCCCAGTCGCGCAGGGCGCCCACCCCCCACTTGGACAGCAGGATCAGGGCGACGAGGTTGGTCACGGTCATCACGGCCATGGCGATGTCGACGGCGTTCCAGACGACGTCGAGCGACAGCACGGCGCCGGCGGTGGCGGAGACGACGGAGACCACGCGCACCGTCCAGGTGGCCCAGGTCTTGCCGCCGGTCAGGAAGGACATGTTGGTGTCGGAGTACACGTAGGCGGCGATGATCGAGGAGTAGGCGAGCACGAAGATCAGGACCGCGATGGGCAGGATGGTCCAGCCGCCCAGCTCGTGGGAGACGGCCATGATCGTCAGGGTGGAGGGGTTCGCGCCGTCGGCGCCCCAGACCTCGGGTCCGGCGATGAGGATGACGAAGGCGGTGGCGGTGCACACCACGATCGTGTCGATGAACACGCCCAGGGACTGGATCAGGCCCTGCTGCACCGGGTGGGCGACGGTGGCGGTGGCGGCCGCGTTCGGGGCGGTGCCCTGGCCGGCCTCGTTGGAGAACAGGCCGCGCTTGGTGCCGTTGACGACGGCGGCGAGGATGCCGCCGCCCAGGCCGCCGACCAGCGGCTGAGGGGCGAAGGCGGAGGAGATGATCAGGCCGAGCACCTCCACGAAGCGGCCCAGGTGCATCAGGCAGATGATGAACACCAGGACGATGTAGATGCCCGCCATGATCGGGGCCATCCACTCTGTCACGCGGGCGACGGTGCGGATGCCGCCGAAGATCACCATGGCGGTGAACACGAAGACCAGGGCGGCGATGACCAGCTGGGCGGCGGAGAAGCCGCCGAAGCCCTCGATGGCGGAGCCGTCGTCGCCGATCGCGCCCAGGAGGGTGCCGGCCACGGCGTTGGACTGCACGGAGGTGATGACGAAGCCGCAGGTAACCAGGGTGATGACGGCGTAGACGCCGGCCAACGCGGGGCTGCCCACGCCGGCACGCATGTAGTAGGCGGGGCCGCCGCGGAAGGAGCCGTCGCCGGCGCGGACCTTGAAGATCTGGGCGAGGGTGGCCTCGAAGAAGGCGGTGGCCATGCCCACCAGGGCCACCACCCACATCCAGAACACGGCGCCGGGCCCGCCCATGAGCAGGGCGGCGGCCACGCCGAAGATGTTGCCCACCCCCACGCGCGCGGCCAGGGAGATGGCGAAGGCCTGGAAGGAGGAGATGCCGCCGTGAGCGCCGGCGCGCGAGGAGGTCACCGCCCGGAACATGTCGGGCAGGTGGCGTACCTGAACGCCGCGGGTGCGGATGGTCAGGAACAGGCCGGTGCCGACCAGCACCCACATGGTGATGTGGGCGGTGATCCAGTCGGCGATCGAAAGCAGGCTGGCGGCGAGTGCATCCATGAAGGACCTGGCCTTCCGCGTGGGGAGACGGGAACGCGCGGCATCATGTCACAATCCGGGCCGCGACCCGGTATTCGTCCGCATGTTCGTACGCGTTGCCGCTTCTCCTCGGCGCTCCGGGCCGCTCCACTTCCCCGAGCAGCTCGGCGCCGCCGCTGTGCTGAGCACGTGTATGAAACCATGGGGCCATGCCCTCCGCCTCCGCGCCCGCGCTCAACGTCATGCTCGACGCCCTCATCCCCGCCGACGACCCGGAGCGCGTCCCGGAGCCGGAGGAGGTTTATGTGGCCTTCGCCGAGTGGGCCGAGTCCACTGGGCGGCCGCTGTACCCGCACCAGGACGAGGCCCTGAGCCAGATCCTGTCCGGTCGGCACGTCATCGCCGCCACCCCCACCGGCTCGGGCAAGTCGATGATCGCCCTGGCCGCGCACACCGCCTCCCTGGCGCGTGGCGGCCGCTCCTACTACACGGCCCCGCTCAAGGCGCTGGTCAGTGAGAAGTTCTTCGAGCTGGTGGGCCTGTTCGGGGCGGACAACGTCGGCATGGTCACCGGCGACACCTCAATCAATGCGGCCGCGCCCATCATCTGCTGCACGGCGGAGATCCTGGCCAATCAGTCGCTGCGGGAGGGCGAGGCGCTGGATGTGGACACGGTTGTGATGGACGAGTTCCACTACTACGCCGACCCGCAGCGCGGCTGGGCCTGGCAGGTGCCGCTGCTGGAGCTGCCGCAGGCACAGATGGTGCTCATGTCGGCCACGCTGGGGGACGTGTCGTTCTTCGTGCGGGACCTGCGCGAGCGCACGGGCCGGGAGGTCGCCGTCGTCGACGACGCCGTGCGGCCGGTGCCCTTGGAGTGGGAGTATGCGATTGAGCCGATAGGCGACCTGCTGCAGCGGCTGGTGGAGCAGGACAAGGCGCCCGTGTACGTGGTGCACTTCTCCCAGAAGGAGGCGGTGGAGCGGGCCTCCGCGCTGCTGAGCGTGGACCTGGGTGCCAAGCGGCGCAAGGAGGAGCTGGCGGCGGCTATTGGCGACTTCCGCTTCGGGCCCGGTTTCGGGCGCACCCTGTCGCGGCTGCTGCGCTCCGGCATCGGCGTGCACCACGCCGGCATGCTGCCCCGCTACCGGCGGCTGGTGGAGCGCCTGGCCCGCACCGGCCTGTTGTCGGTGATCTGCGGCACGGACACCCTGGGCGTGGGCATCAACGTGCCCATCCGCTCGGTGGCGCTGACCAGCCTGGTGAAGTTCGACGGCGCCAAGGAACGGCACCTGACCGCCCGTGAGTTCCACCAGATCGCCGGGCGGGCCGGGCGGGCCGGCTTCGACACTCACGGGTATGTGATCGTGCAGGCGCCCGAGCACGTGATCGAGAACGCCCGCGCCCTGGCCAAGGCCGGCGATGACCCGCGCAAGCGCCGCCGGATCGTGCGCAAGCAGGCGCCCGAGGGGCGCGTCAACTGGACGGACAAGACCTTCGAGCGGCTGCGCGACGCCGCCCCGGAGACGCTGACCAGTCAGTTCCAGGTCACCACCACCATGGTGCTGAACCTGATGGAGCGCGACGGCGATCCGGTGCGGGCCATGGCGCAGCTGCTGGAGCGCGTGCACGAGCCGGAGGCGGCCCGACGCAGGCATGTGCGCCGGGCGATTGAGATCTACCTGTCCCTGCGCACCGCCGGGGTGCTGGAGCACGTCTCCTCCGCCCAGGCCGCCGCCGACGGCCGCCCCCGGCTGCGCCTGGCCGTGGACCTGCCCGACGACTTCGCCCTGAACCAGCCGCTGGCCCCGTTCGCACTGGCGGCCATGGACCTGCTGAACCTGGACTCGCCCGAGCACACGCTCGACGTGGTCTCGGTGGTGGAGTCGACCCTGGACGATCCACGGCCGCTGCTGTACGCCCAGCAGCGGCAGGCCCGCGGCGAGGCGGTGGCCGCCATGAAGGCCGAGGGGATGGACTACGAGGAGCGCATGGCGGCCCTGGAGGACATCACCTGGCCGCAGCCGCTGGCGGACCTGCTGGCTCCGGCGCTGGAGATGTATAAGCAGTCCAACCCGTGGGCGGCCGAGTACGAGCTGAGCCCGAAGTCGGTGGTGCGGGACATGGTGGAGAGCGCCATGACCTTCTCCGACCTGATCTCCCGCTACGACCTGGGCCGCAGCGAGGGGGTGGTGCTGCGCTATCTGACCGACGCCTACCGGGCGCTGCGGCAGGTGGTGCCCGAGGAGCACCGCACCGAGGAGGTGGAGCAACTGACCGACTGGCTGGGCGACCTGGTGCGCGCCGTGGACTCCTCCCTGTTGGACGAATGGGAGGCGCTGGGTGCCGCCCAGGCCGGTCACGCCCAGGAGGGCGCGGCGCTGTTGGAGCGGGAGGCCGCCGACGGGGCGGCCGGGGCTGAGCGGGCCTTCGGGGCCGACGCCGACGGCAGGCTGCCGTTCACCCGCAACCTGCACGCCTTCCGAGTGGCGGTGCGCCGGGAGATGTTCCGCCGCGTGGAGCTCATGGCGCGCGACGACGTCGAGGGGCTGGGACGGCTGGATGCCGCCTCCGGCTGGGGCGAGGACCGCTGGGATGAGGCGCTGGGCCGCTACTGGGACGAGTACGACTGGATCAGCACGGATACATCGGCCCGGGCGGTGGCGTTGGCGCCGCTGGATGAGGCGCCGGATGAGGCGGCCCTGGCGGCGGCCGGGGTGTCGGAGCGGCTGCGCGAGGCGCTGGCCGGCTCGGGGCGGCGCGTGTGGTTGGCCACCCAGATCCTGGAGGACTCGGCGGGCGACCACGACTGGCGGCTGACGGCCCTGGTGGACCTGGCCGAATGCGACCAGGCCGATACCGCCGTTGTGCATCTGCTGCGGGTCGGCCCGCAGAGCTGAGAGGCGGCAATACCGGCGGCTCAGATGATGCCGCGGCCGGGCACGATCTGCTTGCCGAAGGGGAAGCAGGTCACCGGGATCATCTTCAGGTTGGCGACGGCCAGCGGGATGCCGACGATCGTGACCGCCTGCGCGGCCGCGGTGGTGATGTGCCCGATGGCGAGCCAGATCCCGGCGACGAGGAACCAGATGACGTTGGACAGCCCGCTCATCACCCCGGCATGCGGCATCTCCACGACCTCCCGGCCGAAGGGCCACAGGGCGTAGGAGGCGATGCGGAAGGAGGCGATGCCGGCGGGGATCGTCACGATCAACAGGCAGGCGATGATGCCGAAGAACATGTACTCCAGCCACAGCCAGAAACCGCCGAAAACCACCCAGATGATGTTGAGCAGTGTGCGCATGAACCCATGTCTACCCGACGCAAACCGCCGGCGCCTCATCCTCACGCAGGAGACGACCCTGATTCACCCCCGAATTCACCCCTAGGCGGCCGCGCGGCCGCCGCCCAAGTGGCCGCGGCCTTACCAGAAGACGCGCTGGGCGATGGCGTCGGCGAAGTTGTCCAGGGCGGCGGGCGCAGAACCGAGGTAGAGGCCGGCGTCGATGAGGGAGACCTCCATCAGGTAGAAGCCGCCCTGTCCGTCGCCGACGACGTCGACCCGGTTGAACAGCAGCTGGATGTCCCGACCCGAACGCTCCTTGATGATCGTGTGGATGGCCTTGCGGACCCGCTCGCCCCACAGCCACTCCTGCTCGCTGGGCTCGCGGGCGGTGACAATCTCCTCGTGCACCTCGTCCACGGAGCGGAAGGACGGGTGCAGCATGGGCGCCTTCTCCACAGCGTGTGACAGCACGCCGTTGAAGTACACCAGGGACAGCTCGCCCTTGCGGTCGACCTCCTCCAGGTAGCGCTGCACCATGACGCTGCGGCCGCGACCGAGGTGGTGCATGGTGTCGTTGATGGCGTCGGCGCGGGACTTGGCGTCGGTGGCGGTATAGCGGCCGGTGCCGCGGCCGCCGGAGGAGATGGCGGGCTTGACCACGAAGTCACCGTGGGCAGGGAAGCGGGTGTGGACCTGGTGCTTGGAGTAGCCGGCTTCCGGCTCCAGCCAGGTGGTGGGGATCATGGGGACGCCCAGCTCGGCCATGCGCTTGAGGTAGTGCTTGTCCGAGTTCCAGTCGACGACGTCGGCGTGGTTGATCAGCCGCTTGATTGAGTGGGCCCAGGCGAGGAAGTCCGTGTAATTGCGGTTCTTGGCGTAGTCACGCACGGAGCGCAGCACCACCACGCCGGCGTCGGCCCAGTTCACGCCGGGGTCATTCCACACCGCGATCCGGGGCTCGATGCCGCGCTCGCGTAGCGCGTCGGGCAGCCCGCGGTCGTCTTCATCGAGGTCCGCGTAGTCGGCTGAGGTCGCAAGAGTCACGATCGGGGCGTTCACGTGTCTACGGTACCGCCCGCCGAGGGTCCGCGTGGAACAGTCACGACGGCGATCAAGCACAATGAGCCCATGCACGACACCGCCGCACCGTCCCTCTCTACGGCAGACCGGCCACGCACCTTCTATCCGCCCATTGAGTCCTACGACTCGGGTCTGCTCGACGTCGGCGACGGGCAGCGCATCTACTGGGAGACCTGCGGCAACCCGGACGGCATTCCCGCGGTATTCGTCCACGGCGGGCCCGGCGGCGGCTGCTCCCCCGAGCACCGCCGCTGCTTCGACCCCGCGCGCTACCGCATCATCCTGTTCGACCAGCGCGGCTGCGGCCGCTCCCTGCCGCACGCCTGGGAGCCGAATGCCGACCTGAGCACGAACACCACCTGGCACCTGGTGACCGACATGGAGCGACTGCGCGAGCACCTGGGCATCGAGTCCTGGCTGGTATTCGGCGGCTCCTGGGGCTCCACGCTGGCGCTGGCCTACGCCGAACGGCACCCGAGCCACGTACTGGCACTGGTACTGCGCGGCATTTTCACGCTGCGCAAGCGCGAGCTCGACTGGTTCTACGAGGGCGACGGCGCGGACATGATCTGGCCCGACGAGTGGGAGGCGTATGTGGCCGGAGCCGGCGAGGGCGCCGCCCCGGGCGGTTTCATCGACCGCTACCACAAGCTGCTGACCGACCCGGATCCGGCGGTGCACGGCCCCGCCGCCCGCGCCTGGACCACCTGGGAGGCGGCCACCTCCACGCTGCTGCGCGACCAGGCCTACATCGACGAGGTGCAGGACCCGGCCTTCGCCATCACCTTCGCGCGCATCGAGAACCACTACTTCCACCATGCCGGCTGGATGGACGACGGGCAGCTGATCGCCGACGCGCACGTGCTCGCCGAGCACGGCATTCCGGGCGTGATCGTCCAGGGCCGCTACGACGTCGTCTGCCCGATGGGAACCGCCTGGGCCCTGCACCGGGCGTGGCCACAGGCCGAGCTGCACGTCTCGGCCGCAGCCGGTCACTCCTTCGCCGAACCGGAGACCCTCTCCACACTGATCACCGCCACCGATCAGTTCGCGGCCCTGCTCACCGCGCCGTCCGGGCACGGCGGAGCGCCGAGACGCAGCTGACAGCCCTGAGACTTCACGCACACAACGGCGTTTTGAGCCCATTTCGGTTGGACTCGGCGACGCTGGACGCGTAAAGTCTTCCTCGTCGCCAGGCGGAAGCGCCTGACCGGCTAAGCCTCCTTAGCTCAGTTGGTTAGAGCACCTGACTCTTAATCAGGGTGTCCAGGGTTCGAGTCCCTGAGGGGGTACCACGCAGAGCAGCACATGGCTGCGGCGCCGTACCGGATCCGGTGAGCATTGTTCCCGCCACCGCGGAGATCCGTGCGGTCCATGCCCACTCCGTCCCCCGGTCGTGGGAATACCCTTCACCGCCAGCGGTGTTGCTTATGCGTCGGCCGGTAGGCAAGTCCCTTCGAGCGGTCACGCACCACTTGCGAGGCGAGCAGCCCGCCGACCACGGGCCGAACGGAAGCCGTCGCGCGGACGCGCAACTTCCCCGGACCGCACAGACCAGATCACAACGCCGGGTCGCAGGAACCACCTGCCATCCGCCCGGCACAGAGGGGCCCACAGGGGCCATGAAGGGAAGGATGAGATGTACCTGATCAACTCCAACAACACCCGCGCCGCGGCCGAGCGCGAACTCGCCGCCGCCCGCACCGAACTGGCGTCGCTGGACAACACCGCTTCGCCGTCGCGTCTGGAGCGCGCACTCGAGCGGTTGCAGGCCGCGCAGGACGCTCTGGCGCTCGCCGCCTGAACTGTTCTCGCGCCGCCCGTAAACCGCGGGCGCCAGTCCCACAAAACCGGCACTGATCCCGCGCCAAGACCGGCTGTCGTGACACACAGGCCGGTTCAAACAACCGGCGGCGTTCGACTCGGCGCAAGGCCTCGGACGCCGTCGGATATGCCTTGAACACGCCTGGGCCGCCACCGCAACACCGCGGTGGCGGCCCTCGTCGTACCCAACGCGTCGGCGACGGACTACATTTGCGGGGTCCGCACCAGCTCCGCAGGCAACAGGAGGACGCCGTGCCTCAGCTATCCGTCGGCGACACCGCCCCCGACTTCACTCTCCCCGACCAGTCCGGCACCCCGGTGTCCCTGGCCTCCCTGCGAGATGGCGCCGCGCGCGGCGTGGTCGTCTACTTCTACCCGCGGGCCGGCACCGCCGGCTGCACCAAGGAGGCCTGCGACTTCCGCGACTCGCTGGAGGGGTGGCGTCGCGCCGGTTACGCCGTCGTCGGCATCTCCCCCGACCCGCCCGCCGCGCAGGCGCGCTTCGCGGAGAAGCAGTCCCTGCCCTTCCCGCTCCTGTCCGATCCCGACCATGCCGTGATGGAGGCCTGGGGCGCGTGGGGGGAGAAGAAGAACTACGGTCGCACCACCACCGGCGTGATCCGCTCCACCGTGGTCGTGGGGGCCGAGGGCGACGTCACCCTGGCCCGCTACAACGTGCGCGCCACCGGCCACGTCGACCGCCTGCGCCGCGAACTCGGCCTGGACGACTGAACTCCCGACGACCGGCGGCTACTCCCCGGGGTAGGTGACGCCGAGCCGACGGCGCACCTCGTCCATGGTCTCCAGCACCGCCAGCGTCTCGCTCCAAGGCATGGTCTCCGACTCCGTCCTGCCGGCGGCGATGCAGCGGGCCACCTCGGCGGCCTCGAACTGGAAACCACCGGGCACGGTGGCGTCCCACTCGTGACGCTGGGCGTCCGGCCCCTCCCCCAGGACGACCTCCAGCGGCGCGGGCCGGTAGAACTGCGTGGGCAGCACCACCCGGCCGCGAGTGCCGACCACCTCGCCGGCCGTCTCCGAGGCGGCGGACATGCTCGAGACGGCCACCGCCAGCGCACCCGGGTAGGTCATGGAAACCGACTCGTCCAAGTCCACGCCCGTCTCCGACAGTCGCCCGACCGCCGTCAGCGCCGTCGGGGCGCCCAGCAGTGAGTGCACGAAGCTGACCGAGTACACGCCCAGGTCGAGCAGAGCACCACCGGCCAGTTCGGGCCGGTTCAGGCGTTCAACATGCTCCAGCGACTGGAGGTGCTCGGCGCGCACGTAGCGCAGCTCCCCCAGCGCGCCACTGCCGGCCAGTGCCCGCAGCAGCACCTGCCCGGGCAGGAAGCGCGTCCACATGGCCTCCATGGCGAACAGGTTCGCCGCGCGGGCGGCGTCGAAGACCCGACGCGCCTCGGCGGCGTTGCGGGTGAAGGACTTCTCCACCAGCACCGGCTTGCCCGCCTCCAGCGCCAGCAGCGCCTGCTCGCAGTGGAAGTTGTGCGGGGTGGCGATGTAGACGGCGTCCACGTCCGGGTCGCCCACGAGCGCCTCGTAGGAGCCGTGGGCGCGCACCGACTGCCCCTTGCCGGCGTCGGGGTGGGCGTCGATGAAGGCCTGTGCCCGAGTCCGATCGCGGCTGCCGACGGCGACGATCCGCCCGGAGGAGAAGGCGGGCACGTAGGTGGCGAAGGTGGCGGCGATGCCGCCCGCGCCGAGAATGCCCCAGCGCAGTGCGGGCGCGTCCTGCGGCTCGGGGACGGCGGCGGCCGGGTTGAAGGGGGCGCCGGCCGCGACCAGGGCGTCGCGTATGGGGGTGGGGATGGCGGGAAGTTGATCGGTGGTACGGATGGATTTGTCTTGCGCCATGTCGAAACTCTAGGCCGCGCCGAAACCTCAGCGCCATACCTCACACCCGCTGCGGGACCGGCGCCGCCGATTGCAGGTGCGTGTGGAGCCCGATGGCGCCGACGGGGCCGATGACGAGCCCGGCACCGCCGGCGGCGCCGTGTCTCATCCGGGGCCCGGCCACTGCTAGGCTGTGCCCGGCCGTCGACCGAACGCTCCGACTGGCACCGCACGGTGCCGGGCACGTTCGGCCGGATGCGGCTGCGAGCGCGAGTGGCGGAACTGGTAGACGCCCCAGATTTAGGTTCTGGTGCCTTCGGGCGTGAGGGTTCGAGTCCCTTCTCGCGCACCGGTTGCCTACCTCGACCAGCGGTGTCGGCCGAGCGGTGACAAATGCCGGGCTGCCGCTCGTCCGTGCCGGCCGGACGCCGGTCCCGGGCCCGAATCCAGGCCCGGGTAACCTGGGGCGCGTGACTGACACCAAGACCCGTAAGGACGGCCGCTCCCCCAGCGAGCTGCGCTCCATCTCCATCACCCGCAACTGGCAGGTCAACGGCGAGGGCTCGGTCCTCGTCGAGTTCGGCCGCACGCGCGTGCTGTGCGTCGCCTCATTCGTCGAGGGCGTGCCGCGCTGGCGCAAGGGCGGCGGCGAGGGCTGGGTAACGGCCGAGTACGCGATGCTGCCGCGCGCCGGCTCCGAACGCTCCGGCCGCGAATCCGTGCGCGGCAAGATCGGCGGCCGCACGCACGAGATCTCCAGGCTGATCGGCCGCTCCCTGCGCGGCGTGGTGGACGTGGCCGCGCTGGGAGAGAACACGATCACCCTGGACTGCGACGTGCTGCAGGCCGACGGCGGCACCCGCACCGCCGCCGTCACCGGCGCCTACGTGGCGCTGGCCGACGCCGTCGCCTGGGGCACGCGCCGCGGCTACGTCAAGGCTCGCGCCGGTAAGCCGGTCATTGCCGACTCCGTCTCGGCGGTGTCGGTGGGGATTATCGACGGCGTCCCCTGCCTTGACCTGCCCTATGAGGAGGATGTGCGCGCCCAGACCGACATGAACGTGGTCCAGACCGGCGCCGGCAACTTCATCGAGGTGCAGGGAACCGCCGAGCACGCTCCCTTCGACCGCACCGAGCTCGGCACCCTGCTCGACCTGGCCACCAAGGGCAACGCCGAGCTGGCCGCGCTGCAGGCCCGCGTGCTGGCCGGTCCCGACGATGTTCCCTTCACCGTGTCCACATCCGAGCGGGCGGTGCAGTCCCCCGCCGGGACCGGCCCGGTGGCCGGAGTCGAGGAGGGCTGACCGTGGCGCCTCAGCTCGACCCGGCGCAGGCCGCGACGCCGTCGGCCGACGGTTCGGTGGCCGTGCCCGCAGGTGCCCGGCTGGTGCTGGCCAGTCACAATCCCGGCAAGTTGGCCGAACTGCGCGCAATCCTGACGCCGCTGGTGGACGGACTGGCTCCCGAGCAGATCATCTCCTCGGCCGGACTCGGCGCCCCCGAGCCGGTGGAGGACGGACTGACCTTCGCCGCCAATGCCACGCTCAAGGCGCGCGCCCTGGCCCAGGCCACCGGGCTGCCTGCGGTAGCCGACGACTCCGGGCTGTGCGTGGATGTGCTAGGTGGCGCGCCGGGCATCTTCTCGGCCCGCTGGTCGGGCCGCCACGGCGACGACGAGGCCAACCTGCAACTGCTGTTGGGACAGCTCGCCGACGTCGCCGACCCGCATCGTACGGCGCGCTTCACCTGTGCCGCGGTGCTGGTAGTGCCGGGCCGGGACGGCGAGCCGGAATCAGTGACCGTGGTGGAGCGCTCCATGACCGGTCGGCTGCTGCACGCACCGGTCGGTGCCGGCGGCTTTGGCTACGACCCGATCTTCGTGCCGGTTCAGGAGGATGCCCCGGGCGGTTCCGGGCGGACAACGGCGCAGATGAGTGCGGCGGAGAAGAACGCCATCTCCCACCGCGGCCAGGCCCTGCGTGCCCTGACTCCCGCCCTGCGGGACCTGCTCGCCTAGCCTTGCCGGGACCTGCTCGCCTAGCCTTGCCGGGACCGGCTCCCGCACCCCACCGAGGTCGGTAGATCTTACGTACCGAGGTCGGTCGAAGTTACGTGCCGAGGTCGGTCGAAGTGGAGCGCCAAGACACGAGCCTCAACCGATTGTTCCGATTTGGCAGCGCTGTTCCGTGCGGCCGCATCCTCAAGCTCAAGTGCGAAGCGCTGGTCAGTGCTGGTTTCCGACCTTGGGGTGTGGTTTACGACCCCCGGGGTGGTCGTGAATCGCACCCCAAGGTCGTAAATCGACATGACGGCCGTCTTGCGAAGCACAGCCGGCCGAAGAACACGGGCCCCACCAACCCCGGGGCACAGGGCCAGGTCCCCGTACCTGAAGCCCGGCCCACACCGCCGGCCGCGGACCAGGTGGACTGCCGAGTGCGGCGTCGGAGGACTCTGACTCGCGGGCCGTCATGGTGCGGCGTCAGGGCGGCGTCGCGGGGCGGACGGTTCGTGTGTTTGGTTGACGGTTCGTCAGGTAGCACCAACGATTCGGCATGAACCACGACGGTACGTACACCTACCCCACTGTGTTGTCTCATGACTTCTGGGACTGTTGGATCTCATGACTTCTGGGAGTGTCAGAAGTCGTGAGATTCTGGGGCGGTGTGGGTGGGGTTGGGTTGGGGGATGGGTTATGCAGTTTCGCCGTTCAAGCGTCAGCGCATCATTGAGTTCGACTCGCGGGTTGCGGGTGTGAGCGTGGAGGAGTTCTGCCGGCAGGTGGGGGTCTCGAAGTCCTCGTTCTACCGGATCCGTAAGCGGGCCAAGCAGGAGGGCCCGGGGGCGGCGCTGGTCGCCCATTCCAGGGCGCCGCTGCACCTGGCGCGCCGCTGGGATGAGCGGGTTGATGAGCGCATCGCCCAGGTACGCCGGGAGCTGGTTGCCGACGGGAAGGAGGCGGGTGCGTGG
>NZ_LK995511.1 GCF_900002405.1 Actinomyces succiniciruminis
TCTTCACCTGGGAGCCGGCCATGACCACCGGTGCGGAGCTGCTGGGCGCCCGCGGCACCGACGCCCGCCTGGAGGACCACCACCGCCGCACCAACGCCGAGCGGCGCGCGCAGTACCACGACTGGATGGACGCCAAGGAGGCGGCCCGCCAGCAGCTGCGCGACGAGGCCGCCGAGGGACTGTGGACCGACGCCGCCGACTGGGAGGACGCATGAGCGCCGCAGATGCCGTGGGCCTGCGCCCCGACGCCCTGCCGGAGGGGGCGCGCGTCGTGCTCAAGGTCGGCTCCTCCTCGCTGACCCGCCCCGACGGCGGACTGGACCTGAACCGCATCGACATCATCTCCGGGCTGCTGGCAGGCATGCGCCGCCGCGGCCACGACGTCGTGCTGGTCTCCTCCGGCGCGGTGGCCGCCGGCCTGGTCCCGCTGGGACTGGAGTCGCGTCCCGGAGAGCTGCGCCTGCTGCAGGCCGCCGCCTCCGTAGGGCAGGGGCGCCTGGTCTCCCGCTGGCAGACCGCGCTGAGCGCCTACGGGGCGGTCACCGCGCAGGTGCTGCTGACCGCCCAGGACGTGGCCGTGCGCAGTCACTACCGGACCGTGCGCGCCACCTTCGACACGCTGCTGTCCATGGGAGCGGTGCCGGTGGTCAACGAGAACGACGCCGTGGCCACCACCGAGTTCAACCTGGGTGACAACGACCACCTGGCCGCCCTGGTGTCCCACCTGGTCACCGCCGACGTGCTCATCCTGTTCACCGACGTGGACGGCATGTGGACGGCCCGCCCGGGCACGCCCGGCGCCCGCCCCGTGCGCTACGTCGGCGGCACCGGCGAGCTGGCCGGGGTCCGGGTCGACGGCGACGCCGGCGCCCTGGGCACCGGCGGCATGGCCACCAAGGTGCAGGCCGCCACGATCGCCTGCGCGTCCGGCACGGCCACCATCATCGCCGACGCCGACGATGCCCCCCGGCTGCTGGGCGGGCGCACCATTCCCGCCGACCTGGGCACCTGGTTCGCCCCCACCGGGCCGCACCGCTCCAGCCGGCGGCTGTGGATGGCGCACGCCTCCATGCCGGAGGGCCGGGTACTGGTCGACGCCGGGGCGGCCCGGGCGGTCACCGAGGGCAAGAAGTCGCTGCTGCTGCCCGGCGTGGTCGGCGTGGACGGGGACTTCGAGTCCGGCTCCGTGGTGGAGATCGTGGGGCCGCAGCGGGTGCTGGCCCGCGGTATCTGCCGCTATGCGGCCTCCGAGATCGAGGAGGTGCTGGAGGCCCGCGGCCGCGGCGCCCCCGCCCCCGGAGACCACGTGGCCCCGGTGGTGCACCGCGACGACCTGGCCGAGCTGCCCCGCACCGCGGGCGCCTGACGCCTACCCCTCCTCGCGCTCCGCTTAACGAGACCGAGGGAAGACCCGCGCCCGCGTGTGAGCGACGCCGAGCACCGCATCACGCCTACCCGCACGGCGCGGCGGGGACTACAGTCTGGTGTCATGACGACTTCACCCGTAGATGCCGCCAACGATTCCGTCAACGATGCCGAAGCCCTGGTCGCCACCACCGCCGGAGCCGCCCGCCAGGCCCAGCGCGCCCTGGCCGGCGTCAACCGGGAGCGCAAGGACGCCGCCCTGCACGCCCTGGCCGACGCCCTGACCGCCCGCGCCGAGTTCATCCTCGCCGCCAATGCCCGGGACCTCGAACGCGCCCGCGCCGCCGGCATGAAGCCGGGACTGATCGACCGCCTCGCCCTGGACGGCGACCGCATCGCCGCCATTGCCGACTCACTGCGCGAGATCGCCGCCCTGCCCGACCCGGTGGGTCAGATCGTCGACGGGCAGACCCTGCCCAACGGGCTGCGGGTGCGGCGCGTGCGCGTGCCGCTCGGCGTGGTCGGCATGATCTACGAGGCCCGCCCCAACGTCACCGTGGACGTGGCCGCCCTGACCCTGAAATCCGGTAACGCCGTCGTACTGCGGGGCGGCAGCGCGGCCGCGGACACCAACGCCGCCATCATCACCGTGCTGCGCGACGCCCTGACGGCGGCGGGCCTGCCCGCCGACCTGGTCACCACCATCGACCCGGCCGGCCGCGCCGGAGCCACCGCCCTCATGCATGCGCGCGGCCTGATCGACGTGCTCGTGCCGCGCGGCGGGGCGGGATTGATCCGCACCGTGGTGGAGGAGTCGAGCGTGCCCGTGATCGAGACCGGCTCCGGCAACTGCCACGTGTACGTGGACGCCGCCGCCGACCTGGCCGCCGCCGTCGACATCATCGTCAACGCCAAGACCCAGCGGGTCGGGGTGTGCAACGCCGCCGAGACGCTGCTCGTGCACCGCTCCGCCGCCTCCGCCTACCTGCCGGCGGCCGCGGACGCCCTGTGGGAGCGCGGCGTCATCCTGCACGCCGACGCCGCCGCCCGCGCCTGCGTGGAGGAGCAGGCCTCCGCCCAGGGCCGCACGGAGCTGCTGGTGGACGCCACCGAGGCGGACTGGGAGACCGAATACGGTAGCCTGGACCTGGCGGTGCGAGTGGTCGACACCATCGACGACGCGATCGCCCACATCACCGCATACTCGACCGGACACACCGAGGCGATCCTGACGCAGGACGTGGCCGCCATGAACCAGTTCGTCAGCCAGGTCGACTCGGCCGCCATCATGGTTAACGCCTCCACCCGCTTCACCGACGGCGGGCAGTTGGGACTGGGCGCTGAACTGGGTATCTCCACCCAGAAGCTCCACGCCCGCGGCCCGATGGGCCTGGCGGCGCTGACCACCACCAAGTGGGTCGTCGAGGGGGAGGGGCACGTGCGCCCCTGACCCTGCGGCCCGTTGCCCCGCCTCCGCCCGGCGTCGGGGCGAATCCAGCAGGAGGAAGCAGTCGTGAACCCTGACCGAGGCAGACCGCTGGCGGTAAGCGTTGCCGCCGCGGCCGCCGTACTGCTGATCGGCGTGGCCGTGCTGGTCCTGCGCCACCCCGGCGGTCTCGACGACGAACCCGGCATCGCCATGACCCCCGCGGCGACCGCCCCGACCGCCCGCAGTGTTGGGCCGCTGATGACGCCTCACCCGGACACCGACGCCGATGCCGACGCGGACTCCGACGGCTACGCCGATGACGACGACGCCCCGCAGGTGGTGCAGCAGGCCCCGCCGCAGACCGTGCCGCAGAACAACTCCGGCGGCACGACGAACCGCGGCAGCGTCAACACCGACAGCGACTCCGACGACGACGAAAATGACGGGGACTCCGACGACGATGACGGGGACGACGACTGAGCCGGCCCGAGCCGGGTGGGGCAGGTGCCTCGACCAGGCGTATCTAGGCGGTCATACCAGCCGGTAGCCGACCCCGCGGACCGTCTCCAGGCGCTCCTTGCCGAGTTTGCCCCGCAGGTAGGACACGTATACGTCCACCACGTTCGAGCCGGGATCGAAGTCCAGCCCCCACACGTTGGCCAGCAGCTGCTCCCGGCTGAGCACCTGCCCGGGGTGCCGCATGAACACCTCGGCGAGCGCGAACTCGCGGGCCGACAGGTCCACCCACTGCCTATCCACCCGCACCCGCCGGGTGCGAATGTCCAGGGCCAGGTCCCGGTGCTCCAGTACGCCCGGCTCGGAGGCCGCCGGGGCCTTGCGGGGCCGTAGGCGCAGTCGGATGCGGGCCACGAGCTCGTCGAAGGAGAAGGGCTTGGGCAGGTAGTCGTCAGCGCCGCCCTCCAGGCCCGCCACCCGGTCCGCCACGGAGGCGCGGGCGGTGAGCATGATGACCGGCGTGGTCACTCCCTGGCCGCGCAGCTGCTCCAGCACCTCGAAGCCGTCGATGTCCGGCAGGCCGACGTCCAGCAGGATGATGTCGATGTCGCCCAGAAGCGCCATCTCGATGGCGTCCCGGCCGGTGTCTGCGACCTTGGGGACGAATCCGGCGGCCTTGAGCCCCTTGGTGAGGAATGAGGTGATGCGGGCCTCGTCCTCCACGATCAGTACCGTGCTCATGCTGCGCTCACGGGTGTGCTCATGGGTGGTCACTCGTCTCCTTCTGCTGCGCCGGCCGTGCCTGCTCAGGGGACCTCAGGGGGATGCGCAGCGTGAACGTAGATCCTCTCCCAAGCTCGGACGCGATGTCGAGTCGGCCGCCGTGTGCGCCGACGATGTTCTCCACGATGCTCAGGCCCAGCCCGGAGCCGGCGGCCCGCCGCTGTGCCGGGGCGGTGCGGGTGAAGCGGCGGCGCACCCGCTCCAGGTCCGCTGCCGCGATGCCGATGCCCTCGTCGCGCACCCACACGTGCAGTTCGGTGTCCTCCGCGCCCGCGGCCCTGGAGGTGCCCGATGCCGTGCTCGCCCCGCCCGCGTCCGCGGCGCTGCCGACGTCACCCGGGCGGATGGCCGAGCCGAGCCAGATGCGCGAGTCCTCCTCGGAGTACTTCACCGCATTGGCCGCCAGCTGCAGCCAGGCCTGGGTCAGGCGGGCGGGGTCGAGCATGGCGGTGCCGGTCGCACAGGTCTCCAGCCGCCAGCGGCGCTCACCCAGGGCCCGGGCCTTGTCGAACACCTGCCCGGTCAGGGCCTCCACATCCGTGGGCTCGGGGGTCACGAAGTCGCTCTGCGAGGATCGGGCCAGTTCCAGCAGGTCGCCGACTAGGGTGCTCATTCGGTCCAGCTCGTCCAGCGCCAGCTCGGAGGTCTGCCGCACGTCTTCGGGGTCGTCGGGGTCGATCAGTTCCAGGTGCCCGCGCACCACCGTGATCGGGGTGCGCAGCTCGTGGCCGACGTCGTCGAGCAGCTCCCGCTGGGCGCCGACCGCCCGCTGCACCCGGTCGAGCATGCGGTTGACCGCGGCCGCCAGGGCGGACAGGTCATCGTGTCCGCGCACGCGCACCCGCGTGGTCAGGTCGCGTTCGTCGATGGATTCGGTGGCATTGCGCAGCTCCCAGATGGGGCGCAGCAGGCGGCCGATGCCCAGCCAGGCCAATGCCGCCACCAGTGCCACGGTCACGAGCGCCGCCGCCGCATACATCCGCATGGTGCGCCACAGGCCCGCCTCGGCGGCATCCAGGTCGACGGCGCGCACCAGGGCCCCCGTCGTCGTCCCGTCGGTCAGCGGCACCACCAGCACGCGGTAGCGGCCGGCGCCCGTGTCCACGGTGGTGATGGTGGAGACGCCGGCGCCCGCCAGGTCCACGAGCCGCGCGACCAGCTCGGTGTCCGCCTCCGGGCGCATGCCCACCCCCTCGGCGGACACCAGGCGCACGGCGCCGTCCACGATGCCCAACTGCCCCTCCCCGGAGCCCAGGACGGAGTGGGCCATGTAGGTCTGGAGCACCTGGGCCGGGTCGCTCAGTGGCGTCCCGGAGACCGGATCGACGCCCTCGTCGGCGAGGCGGCGCAGCTCCTGCCGGGTCAGCACCAGGCGGTCGTCGATGTCGGCGTGGGTGGAGCGCAGGTCCAGCACCCATACGGCGGCGCCGGAGGTGGCCAGTGCCGCCACCGCCACCAGAATGATCGTCCACATGATCCGGGTGCGGATGGTCGCCCGGGAGAACGGGGCTGTGACCTTCACGTGGCTATTGTGCCCGTTGTGGCCGCCCGTGTGCCCCGCTTGCGGCCCCGGGCTCGGGACTGCCCGGAGTCTGCGCGCGCTCGCTCCAGGCGTGCCCGCCCGCGGCGACCAGGCGCAGGGTCTGAGCGGTCCAGGCGGGCAGCCACGCCTCGGTGCCCGGCCGGAAGGCGTGCACGCAGATCAGTCGCAGCCGCGCGCCCAGGTAGTAGGCGTCCAGGCGCGGCCGGCCGGCCAGGCCGCCGGCCAGCTCGTCCAGTAGCGCGCCGACCCGCCCATGCGCCGCCGCGCCCAGACGCCCCTGGGCGCGCATGAGGTCAACATGCGCCACCAGGTTGCCCAGGTCCAGGGCAGGCTCCGCGAGGGCGGCGGTGTCCAGGTCGAGCAGGGACAGGGTGATCCCGTCCCACAGCAACTGGCCGTCGTGCAGGTCCCGGTGCGCGGCCGCCAGCGCCTGGCCGGGCGCCTCCAGCCGCGCGCATACCGCCGCGACGGCGTCGGCAAGCGCCCGCGGACTGACCGCGGCGACGTCGAGCACTCCCAGGCGGGCGGCTCGCCGGTGCCAGCCGCGCAGCACCGCGGCCTCGTCCGCGCCGGTGTGCTCCGGCAGCGCCTCGGGGCGCACGACGCCCGGCCACAGCCGAGTCAGCCGCTCCCAGCCGGCCAGGCCCGCGTCCCCCAGGTCGCCCAGGGAGGTTCCGGGCAGCAGTTCCAGGTCCAGGTGGGAGGGGGAGCGGTCCAGCACCTCCGGCGTGCGCAGCCCCGCCCGCAGGAAGGGCCGGGCCGCGCGGGGGTCGGCCAGTCGCCCGGCCCGCCCGGCGCGCACGAGTTTGCGCACCCGGTCGGGCCTCAGGATGACGGCGCGGCGGCCCGCCCGGTGCACCACCAGTCGTCCGTCCCCCGCCGGAGCCAGCAGCCGCGGGGACAGGTCGGGCAGGGCCGGGTCGGTGGCATGGGGCAGCAGCGATACGCGCCCGTCGGCGTCGATCCTGCCGGCGCGCAGGCGGTCGGCCTCGTCCCGCTGCTCGAAGACCAGGCCGCGGTCCTTGTCGGGCCACGCCCGCAGCAGTCCGGGGAGGCGCCGCAGCGTCGTCACCGCCGGGTTGCCGGCCCCGTCAGGAATCCGGTCGGCGCCGCTCATGACGCCTCCCGCATCCACTCGGTCACATCCGCCCCGCCCCGACGGGCAGGCCCGGCCAGGGCGGCGAGCAGCCGCTCGATGTGGTCGGCCTCCGCACCCAGCCGGCGCCGCCACTGCGGGTCGCCGTGGCGCAGCGGATCCTGAATACGCTCCAGGCGGGCCCGGGCGACGGCGCAGCGCAGCACCTCCTCGGCCGGCACCCGTCCGCCCGCCTGCGCGTAGCCCGCCAGCAGTGCGGGGGCGGCGTCGGCGGGCGCGACGGCCAGGTAGGAGCCCAGGTCGACGACGGCCGGCGCCAGCCGTGCCCGGTCGAAGTCCGTCAGCCAGATCTGCCCGGAGGTGCGCTCCAGGAGCACCTGGTCGGGGGAGGCGTCCCCGTGCACCAGGACCGGCGGGCCCGGCTCCGGAGCGGCCGCGATGGCCGCGTCCAGGGCCTGGCCGAGCCGGTGCACGCGGGCGGCCAGCGCCGGATCCAGGTGGGTCAGGGTGCGGGTGTGGACGGCGGCGATCTCACCGGCGGCCGGTTCGGCGTCGTCCAGGTCGGCCCGCAACGACTCGGGCAGGTCGGCGGTTCGGGCGTGCAGGGCGGCCAGGGCGGCGCCGGCGCGGGCGGTGGCGGCCGGCTCCGGCCACCGCTCCAGGTCTCCGTCACCGACGAAGCCCTGCAGGCTCACGTGCGCCGCATCCGTGCCCGGCGGGACGGGCCGGGCCGGCGGCACCGGGACGTAGCGGGCGGCGAAGGCCTGCACGGCGGCGGCGTGGCGCTGCGAGCCGGCGGTTACGCGCACCACCCCCGCCGGCGTGCGCACCACCAGGCGGCGCAGCGGGTTGTAGCGCAGCAGGTTCCCCTCCAGGCCGTCCAGGAGGCCGCGCTCGCGGGCCGCGGCCACGTGCCGGACCAGCGCCGGGTCGGTGGCCACCTCCCCGAATTGCGCCAGCAGCCCATCGCCGGTGTCCCGCTGGCTGGTGCGCAGGCCCAGGCGTTCGGCGCGGCGGGCGGCCTTGGTGGCCTTGACCCGGCTGACCGGCCATAGCAGCCGAACCCACCCGGCGCTGGTGTCGGTGTCGGCCTGCAGCAGGGAGGCGGTCACCGACACGCCCGGCTTGATGCGCAGCCGCGCGGCCCGCACCGGCGCTCCCACCAACTCGCTGAGCCGGTCCGAATCCAGCAGTGTGTCGACGGCGCTGCGCGTGCTACTGACGTACATGGCTCCTCCTGATCGTCTCGGCGTCGGACTGGTTGTGCTCGGGGCGCGCGGGCCGCTTGTCGCTGGTCAGCAGCTCCCGCTGTGCCGCCCCGGCGGCCGCCCACGCCCGGAAGGCAGGGGCGTCCTTGAGTAGCTGTTGCGGGGTGCCGTCGAGCTGGATCCGGCCGTCCTCGATCCAGATGATCCGGTCGGAGCGCATGGCCACCTCGGTCTCGTGGGTGACCGCCAGCAGGGTGCGGCCGCGCGAGAGCCGGTCGACGGCGTCGAGTACGGCGGCCGATGAGGCCGGGTCCAGGCCCGTGGTCGCCTCGTCCAGGATCACGATGGGGGCGTCGCGCAGCAGGGCCCGCACGATGGCGACGCGCTGACGCTGCCCGCCGGACAGCGTGCCGCCGCGCTCGCCGACCACCGTGTCATAGCCGTCGGGCAGGGCGGTGATGAACTCGTGTGCTCCGGCCGCCACCGCGGCGGCCTCCACCTCGGCGTCGGTGGCCTCGGGGCGGCCCATGCGGATGTTCTCCCGGATGGTGTCGGCGAACAGGACCGCCTCCTGGTGCAGGACGGAAACCTGCGCGCGCAGCTCGGTCAGGTCCAGACTGGCGAGGTTGTGTCCGTCCAGCCGCACCCTGCCGCCCACCGGGTCGAGCGCGCGCACCACCAGGGAGGTGAGCGTGGACTTGCCCGAGCCGGACGGGCCGATGATGGCGACGTGTTCGCCGGCGTCGATGTGCAGGTTGACGCCGTGCAGGATCTCGTGCCCGTCGTATTCGGTGACCACGTCCTCGAAGGTGAGGGCACCGCGCACCTGCCCGAGCGGCACCGGGTCAATGGGGGAGACGATGTCGGGCTGCACGTCCATGAGGTTGGCCACCCGCTCCCCGGAGGCGGCGGCGCGGGCGATGCGGCCGGTGTACTTGGCCATGTCCCGCAGCGGCTTCATGGTGGTGCGCAGGTAGGTGTTGAACAGCACCAGGTCGCCGGGGGTCATCGCCCCGGCCAGCACCCGCAGGCCGCCGCCCACCAGCACCACCGCGGAGGCCAGGCCCACGATCACGTCGGTGGTGCGCTCCAGACGCGCCGCCAGGCGCAGGGAGCGCACGCCGGCGTGCAGGGAGGTCTGGTTGGCGTTGACGAAGCGGTCCTCCACGATCGGCTCCAGGCCGTAGGCCTGCACCACCTTGATGGTGCTCAGTGCCTCCTGGGCGGTGTTGGCCAGGTGGCCCTCGGACTTGCGGGTGCGGCGGGCCGCGGAGGTGATCTTCTTCGAGCTGCCCGAGGAGGTCAGAAAGAACAGGGCGATCGCGCCCACCACCACCAAAGACAGCAGCGGGTCCAGCCACACCATCACCCCCAGCATGACCGTCAGGGTGAGCACGTTGGCGGCCAGCGGCAGCCCCGCCGTCACCGCTACGTCCTGCATGCGGGCCACGTCCGAGACGAGGCGCTGCACCGTGTCCGCGGAGCGGTTGCGGGAGTGGAACTGCTGGGAGAGGGTCTGCACGTGGTGGAAGGCGCGGCGTCGCAGCGCGATCGCGGTGCGGGAGCCAGCCAGTGCGAAGGACACGGTGGCCAGGTAGTTGCACAGCGCCCGCATGGCGACGATCGCGATGAGCGCCGCCCCCAGCCCGAGCAGGCGGGCGAGGTTGGCGGGCGCATAGCCGGTTTCGGCACCCAGCGAGGACAGCACCGAGTCGATGACGATCTTCATGGGCCACGGCTCGGCCACCCGGAAGACCACCTCGGCCAGTAGCGCCACCGTGCCGCCGGCCACCAGCCGGACTTGCGGCCGCAGGTCCGGGGCGATCAGGCGCAGGGTGCGGCTCAGCGCGGAGCGGGAGATCTGGGGCTCAGACATGCTGCACCTCCGCCTGGGTGAGGATCTGGGCGACGACGGCGTCCCAGCCGTGGTGCTTCTCTGCCCGGCGCCGTCCCAGCTCGCCGCGGCGGGCCCGCAGCTGCGGGGCGATCGCGAGGGCGTCCAGGGCGGCGGCCAGGGCGGCCGGGTCCGATGGCGGCACCAGCACGCCGACGCCGTCGAGCAGCCGCGGCAGCTGGCCGACGGCGGAGGCGACCACGGGCAGTCCGGCCGCCAGGTACTCCAGCACCTTCAGCGGGGAGAAGTACTGCTCGTCCTCCCCGCCCAGGTCCGGGTAGGGGGCCACGCCGATGGCGCTGCCCGCGAGTGCCGCGGGCACGTCCTGCGGGGGCAGCGCCCCCCGGAAGTCCACCTCCAGGCCGAGTTCCTCCGCCTGGGCGTGCAGGGCCTCGCGCTCGGGGCCATCCCCGATGATGCGCAGGCGCCAGTCCTCGCGCGCCAGGGCGGCGGCCCGCAGCAGGTCCGCCACGCCGTGCCATGGCTTGAGGGTGCCCACGAAGGTGACGATCACGGCGTCCGGGTCCTCCGGGGAGGGGCGCAGCCGGTCCAGGTTGACGCCGTTGGGAATGGTGACGGCGCGCGGGGCGTCCACGAGCCCGCACACCCAGCGGCGCACCGGCTCCGAGACGCACACGGTGGTGCGGGCGGCCCGCACCTGGGCGCGCAGGGCGGCCCGGGCCCGCGCCTCATCCACCAGGGTGCGGTGGTGGCGCTGTTCGTCGATCAGTGGGGAGTTGACCTCCAGGACTCCGGGAATGCCGGCGTCGGCCAGGTCGGCCAGGGCGGTGGAGAACAGGGAGTAGCGCTCGTAGACCAGGTCCGCGCCGTCCTCGCGCACCTGTCGGGACAGCAGGGCGGCGGCCTCGGCCTGGGCGCGCTCACGGGCGGCGGCGTCGGCCGCATCGATCCGGACGATGCGCACAGGCAGGTCGGTCAGGTCGGCGGGCACCAGGTCGCCGCGGCGCACCGCGTAGACGGTCACCTCGTGGCCGGCGCGGCGCAGGGCGCGCACCACCTCCTGAATGTGGACGGAGGCGCCCTTGGCGCCGAAGATCGGCACGCCCGGGTCGGTGCAGATGTAGGCGATACGCATCAGTGAACCTCCTGAAGCTCGGGGGTGGACTCCCAGGCGGACAGGGCCGCCGCCTGGGTGCGGGAGTCGAAGTCGCGCTCGATCAGGGCGCGGGCATTGCGGGCCAGCGGGGCGGCGTCGACCGTGCCCTCGGCCAGTTCCCGCAGGGCCCGGGCGAGCGCGGCCGGGTCCGCGGGGGGCAGCAGGATCCCGGTTTCGCCGTCGTGGATGACCTCTGGCAGGCCGGTGACCTCCGTGGCGACCACGGGCGTGCCGCAGGCCATCGCCTCCAGAACCACGGTGGGCAGGCCGTCGATGTTGCCGTCCTCGGTCGGGACGCAGGGGGCGGCGAACACCTGGGCGCGGCCCAGCAGGGCACGCACCTCCGCCTGCGTGAGCGGGCCCAGCAGGTTGACGCGGTCGCCCAGGCCCAGGGCGGTGATCTGCCCGGCCAGGTGGTCGCGCTCCTCGCCCTCGCCGGCGATGTCCAGCGTGACCGGTACGCCGGCGTCGGTGAGGATGCCGACGGCGTCGATCAGGTCGTTGAAGCCCTTTTTGGCCACCAAACGGCCGACCGCCGCGACGTGAAGCGGGCCGTCGGCGGGCGCGGGCGGGCGGAAGGGGAAGCGGTCCAGCTCGAGGGCGTTGTAGCGCAACTGGATGTTGGCGCCGGTGCCGGCCAGCACCGAGTGCAGGTAGCGCTCGTTGTAGCGGCTGATGGCGATCACCCGGTCGGCGTCGGCGCAGATGCGGCGCAGCCACAGCGGGTCCACGGACTCGTGGTAGATGTCCTTGGCGTGGGTGGTGACCGTGTAGGGGATGCCCGCCAGGCGGGAGGCGATCCAGGCGGTGCGGCCCGCCAGGGAGGCGAAGTGGGCGTGCAGGTGGGTGATGCCGGCGTCGCGGGCGGCGCGGGCCAGGGCCGCCCCCTGCGCGACCTCGTCGCCCGGCAGGTCGGCCACGGCCGGCAGGATCTCCGCCAGGTGGGTGCGCATGTCCGGTTCGTTCACCGAGCTGGCCAGCAGCTCCCACATGTCGATGGCTCGACGTGGGCGCGGCACCCAGTTGACCTGGGCTCGGATGCGGGCGATCTCCGGGTGGAAGCGGGAGTCGGTGGTGGGGCGCAGGGCGTAGATGGTCAGGTCGTCGCCCAGCGCCTCGCGGGCGAGCATTTCGGTGACCACGAAGGTCTCCGAGAAGCGCGGATAGACCTTGAGTACGTATCCGATGCGAGTCATGAGGCTATCTCCTGAAGTGCGTGGGTGGTGGCCAGCTGCGCACGCAGCAGGGCGGCGGCGCGGCGGGCGGTGGCGGGCAGGCCGTCGGTGTTCAAATCGGTGCGGGGCATGCGCCGGGTGACGGCTCCGGCGGCCCAGGCGGTGAGCCCCTCGGGGGTGAGCTCGGCGGTACGCATGACGTCCACGGCGTCGACCGCCTGGAGGGCGCGGGCGCGGATGAGCTGCTCCAGGCGCGGCTGCTCTCGCGGGACGATCAGGGCGGGGGTGGAGGTGGCCAGGATCTCGCAGGCGGTGTTGTAGCCGCCCATGGCGATCACCGCCGCGGCCCGCTCGATCCACCGGCTCAGCCCGGGTAGGGAGCGGTGCCCCTCGGTGGTCGGGCCGGCGGCCGTCTGCACGGCGTCGAAACCGGCGTCGTCGAGCTGCGGGCCGGTGACCAGCACGTGGCGGTGGCCGGCGGGCGGGGTCATGCGGGCGGCGCTGCGCAGGAGCTCGAGGCCGTCGGAGCCGCCGCCGACCGTGGTCAGGACGAATGGGTCCTCCGGCGCCCGGGCGCCCCGCTCCAGCAGGCTGCGGCCCTTGGCAAGGTAGCCGGTGAACACGGCGCGGTCGCGCAGGCAGATGGGGACCTCGCCGGTGGCGACGGGGTTGTGCACGGTGGGGTCGCCGTACACCCAGACCTCGTCGATCAGGCGCCGCAGGTTGGCGGGGGCGTCCAGGTTGCGCCATTCGGTGGCGGCGACCTCGGGGGCGTCCAGCACCTCGCGCAGGCCCAGCACGATCCGGGTTTGGGGCGAGGTGGCGCGCAGGTGCTTCAGCGGTGCGCGCAACTCCTTGCGCACCCCGTAGATGTGGCGGTCGACGATCACCAGGTGCGGGGCGAAGCGCTGGAGCGTGCTGGCGACGAGCCCGGAGCGGAGCGTAGCCAGGGAATCGGGGGTGCCGCGCAGGCCGCGGGGGCGGTATCCGCCCACGCCCTTGGTGAAGCCCGGCAGCACCAGCCAGTCGAAGCCGGCGGGCAGGGGGAAGCCGGGGGAGGGAGACACTCCGGCCACCAGCAGGCCGGTGACCGACGCGCCGGTGAGCGCGGGCAGGTCGTTGGCGAGTTGGTGGGCGAGTGCGAGGTTGCGGCGAAGGTGGCCCAGGCCTTGGGCATCGTGGCTGTAGAGCACGATGCGGATGTTGCGGGGCGCCGACCGGCGGGCCAGGGCCCGCGTAGGCGTGGGGACGGCCGGGCCCGGCGGCTCCGGGGCCGGCCGTGGTGGCGGCACCGTCGGGGTCGGGGTCAGGGGCTGTGGGCGGATCATGGGAGTATTCCTTTCGGTCGCCCGGTGGCGACTTCATAAAGAAGATTCCCGCCCGCCCAGAAGGCGACGGTGAGACAACGATGAGAGTTTTCTTAGGTGCTCGATGCCCCGACCAGCGCTGACGCCAAACGCTGAGAGATGACAGCACCGGCAAGCCGTTGGCCACCCCAGCCGCTTTGACCGGTCTGGATGCGTAACCGGTGCCGGTTTCGGTGCGTCTCGTGTGCCGGTCTCGGCGGGGTGGCTGCGGGGTGAGGGACTAGGCTGTACGCAACCCGCAGGCCAGTGCCCCACCGGCTGCGGTAGATCCTTAGGAGAGGCATCGCCCATGACCTCCATCTGCGTGGTTGGACTCGGTTACATCGGCCTGCCGACGGCGGCCGTGCTGGCGCGTGCCGGCGCCGACGTGGTCGGGGTGGACGTCTCGGACCGGCACGTGAACGCCGTTAACCGGGGCGAACTGCCATTCGTCGAGGCGGGCCTGGGTGAGGTGGTGGCCGACGCGGTCGCACGGGGGCGGCTGCGGGCACAGCAGGAAACCCCGCGTGCGGACGTGTACATCGTGGCGGTCCCCACCCCCTTCAAGCGGGGACCGAGCGGTGACCACGAGGCGGACCTGTCCTACATCGAGGCGGCGGCACGGGGCATCGCGCCCCAGTTGGTGGGGGACGAGCTGGTGGTGCTGGAGTCGACGTCGCCCCCGGGGACCACCGAACACATGGCGGAGGTGATCCTGACCGAGCGTCCGGACCTGTCGGTGGACGGGACCGCGGGCCGGCCGGTGGTGCACTTCGCGCACTGCCCGGAGCGGGTGCTGCCGGGGCGGATCATGACGGAGATGGTGAGCAACTCGCGCGTCATCGGTGGTCTCACGCCCAGGGCGGCCGAACTGGCGCGGGACGTGTACGCCACCTTCTGCGAGGGCGAGCTGCGGCTGACGGACGCGCGGACGGCGGAGATGGCGAAGCTGACGGAGAACGCGTTCCGCGACGTGAACATCGCCTTCGCGAACGAGCTGTCGATTATCTGCGAGAAGCTCGACGTGAACGTCTGGGAACTGATCGAGCTCGCGAACCTTCACCCGCGGGTGAACATTCTGCAGCCCGGCCCGGGCGTGGGCGGCCACTGCATCGCCGTGGACCCGTGGTTCATCGTCTCCGCAGCGCCCGAGCAGGCGCGCCTGATTCACACCGCACGCAATGTCAACGACTCCAAGCCCGCGCACGTGATCCAGCGGGTGCGGGAGGCGGCCGCCGACCTCGCATCCCCGACGATTGCTGCGCTGGGCCTGGCGTTCAAACCGGACGTGGACGACCTGCGCGAGTCGCCGGCGCTGTCCATCACCCGGGAGTTGGCGGCCCAGCTCCCCGAGGCGAAGGTGCTGGCCGTAGAACCAAACATCACCGAGCCGCCCGAGGCACTGAACGGGGCCCCGAACATCGCCTTCGTGGACTACCGCACTGCGATTGCCGCCGCGGACGTGGTGGTGCTGCTGGTGGACCACCGGGAGTTCAAGGCACTGGACCGCAACCTGCTGGACGGCAAGCGCGTCGTCGACACGCGCGGCATTTGGCGCTGAGCTCCGGAACAAACCAGAGAGCAATGACGCCATGGGGATCCGACACAGGCTGCAGGAGCTGACTCGCCGCCGTCCGGCGCTGAGCATCGTCCTCCTCGTCGGCTCGGACGCCCGCGTCGACCGCGCCGTGCGTACGCTGCTCAACCAACGTCCCGGTGACGTCGAGATCCTCGCCCTGGTCAGCCCGGACTGCCCGGCCGCCGAACGCGCCGCGCTCACGGGGCTCGCGCGCCGCACGCGTCGCATCCGCGAGATCGACGGCGGCCTGGCGGCAGCGCTCGGGACGGCTCGTGGGCGCGCCCTGACGGTCTTCTCAGCCGCCGATGCCGCGGCCCGGGACGGATACGGGCGGGTGTCCGCCGACGGCGCGGTCCACTTCGGCGGACACCGTCCCCTGGGCCAGGGGGCCGGGGCGCCCGTGCCCGGGCCGCACCGCCTTGGCGGCATCGCGGCCGCGCCCGCCCTGTTGGACGGCTTCAGTCCGGGCAGAGTGCTCGCTCCCGTAAGCGCCTGGGCTGGGGCCCTGGCGGGTGGCCGGGATGTCTTCCCCGATCTGGCTGCCCGTGCAGCCGCGCTCAGACTGCTTGCCGACGCCGAGGACATCACCGTCGAGTCCCGGGACTTGGTTCTGACCGGCACCACGAGGCAGCCGTCCTGGGAGGAACGCCTGGCGGCGCTCGCTGACGAGATTGCCGGAGATCGCCACACGCTGGTCGGCCGGGACTCCACCCTTCTCGCTGCTCTGCACCACCGCGCCATCCTCGATCTGGCGACGGATGCACCCGCACAGTCGGATGCGGCGGTCGCACGGCTGCGCCGCCTCGCCCGCGAGGTCCTTCCCACCGACCCCGGCGCCCCGCTGTGGGCCGCCCTGCCTCTGCCCGACCGCCTGCTCCTGTGGGTACTCGCGCACGCAGATGCCGCCGACCTGTTTGAAGTCCTGGCATCCCGCGGCGAGGACACCCCCGCGGTTCCGCTCACCCTCGAGCACGGGGCACTGCACGCCACCCCGCCGGTCCTGACCCGGATCACGCTCCCGCCCACCGCACTGCTCGCCGTCACCGACGCCGATTTGTGCCTCCGCCAGGCGATACGCACATGCGCGTGGATCGACGGCGAGCGGCTCCGACTGGACGGCTGGGGCTACGTCCCCGGCCTCGATCCAGCGTCCGTGCCCGCGCCAGAGATTGTGCTGCTTCCCTCCGGCCAGGGCGAGGCATCTGACGTCGGGACGGGGCGAGCCGCGCCCGGCGTCGGGCGTGAGGTGGTGCGCGCCGACATGGAAAGTAGCAACGCGCCGGACGCGGACCTGGATGCCGACGACCCCTGGCACAGCTACGCGAGCTCCGGTTACCGCGCTGTCCTGAACCTGGCGGGCGCCCCGGACGAACCCATGTACGCGCAACTGCGCCTCCGGGTCGGCGACCGGCTATTGACGCAGCCAGTGCCACCGCCACTGGGCTCCCGCCGACCGCGCGTGTCATCTGCGGGGTGGAGTATGGAGGCCGACGGCGAGTCACTGGCCATCCGTCCCGCACGTCCGGGGGAGTTGCAATCCGGCGTGGGAAAGCCCGCTCCCGGCGCGGTGGTGGTCGCCTCCGCCCACCTGGACGGCGACCGGCTCCGACTCGCCGGTCCCGGGCCCGCGCTGGCCGACCTCACCATCGCGGTCGCCTCCGCCGGTGGCACCTTCCCACTCGCAACCGATGTCACCGCCTCCGGTGCCTGGTCTGCCGAATTGGACCTGGCCGACCCGGCCCTGCCCTCCGGCGGCTATCGCCTGCGCTGGTCCGGCGCAGGCGGCGAAGGACGCTGCGCCATCGGCGCCGAGCTGGACGGTCCCCCCACCGAGTTGGCGGGGCGGTCCCGCCGTGTGCGCCTGCGCCCCCAGCCCGACGGTCACCTGGACCTGAGCGTCATCGTCCCCGTCGCCCCGCAGCACCGCTCCAGGTACGGGCACCGGCTCCTGATCGAGGAGGAGTGGGGCCCGCTCCTGCCCGGCATCTTCTTCGAGACCTTCGGCGGTAAGTCGGCCGGCGACAACCCGGGTGCCATCCGCGATGAGCTCCTCCGCCGGGGCGTGTCCGCACCCTTGTGGGTGTCCGTGCAGGATGGGACCGTGCCGGTGCCTGCGGGCGCCGGCCGGATCGTCGTCGGCACCCCCGAGTGGTTCCGGGCCCTGCGCACCGCCCGCCTGCTGGTGGTCAACGACCACCTGCCCCACTGGTTCTCCAAGCGCTCCGGGCAGACGATCCTGCAGACCTGGCACGGCACCCCCATCAAGCATCTGCTCAACGACGCCCCGCGCGCCTCCGTCACCCTGCCCTACCGGCGGCTCATGGCGCGGCAGGTGCCCCAGTGGGACCTCCTGCTCGCCCAGACCTCGGACGCTGCAGAGGACCTGCGCCACGGTCTGGGATACACCGGGGAGGTGCTCGTCGGCGAGCAGCCCCGCAACGCCGGGCTGCTCGGTGGAACGACGACGGCTCAGCACGTGCGCGCCCGGCTTGGCATCGCCCCGGGTGACCCCGTCATCCTGTACGCCCCCACCTGGCGGGAGGACTTGCGCCGCCCCTGCCGGGAGGCCCCGGTCCTACTGGATGCGGCCGCCCTGGCCCGTGCCACCGGCGCCGTCGTGCTCGTGCGCAGCCACCACATGAACGCCCTGCCTGGTGGTGGGGCCCGCGTGCTGGACGTCAGCCGCTACGAGAGCCTGGAGGCGCTCATGCTCGCCGCCGACCTGTTGATCACCGACTACTCCTCGGTGATCCACGACTGGGGCCTGACCGGCCGCCCAGCCCTGCTGCACGTGCCCGACCTGGAGACCTACCGCGAGCGTGAACGTGGCTTCTACCGGGACTGGCCGGACGACTCGGGCCTGCCCGTCAGCCGCACCCAGGTTGAGGCCGAGGCGCGCGCCGCCGAGCTGCTCGCCGGCGGCCCGGTGCCCGCGGCCGTGGATCCCGCATCTATTCGTGCGAGCCTGGACGCCGTGTGCGCCTGGATCGATACGGTGCTGCCGGGTGCGGTGCCCGCCCGCCCCGGCGAGGAGGACCCCCATGAGTGACCTGATCCGCACGGCCCGCAAGACCCTGTGGCACGCCCGCCACGGTGGGGTCGCCGGAGTGAAAGAGTTCCGGCGTCGGCGGCGGGCGAGCGCCTGGGCGCGCCCCACCGGGCGCCGCCGCGCCCGCAAGGGACAGGTCACCTTCCCCGCCTGGGACGTGCCCGCACCCGACGCCGCCCCGCCGCGCCATGAGCTGACGGTCGGCGTCATCGCCGACGAATTCACCACCCACGCCCTCCAGTACGAGTGGCGGCCCGTGGCGCTCACCCCCGCCGATTGGCGGGCACAAATCGCCGCGGCCCCGATTGACCTGCTGTTCGTCGAGTCCGCCTGGCACGGCAACGGGGACGCCTGGCGCTACCAGGTGATCGGCAAGGTCGGCCCCTCCGCACAGCTGCGTGAACTGGTTGCGCATGCCCGCGCCGCAGGCATTCCCACGGTGTTTTGGAACAAGGAGGACCCCGCCCACTACGACGAGGCGATCGAGACCGCCCGCCTGTTCGACTGGGTGTTCACCACGGATGAGACTCTCCTGGACCGCTACCGGGCCGAGCTCGGGCACGACCACATCGGCGTGCTGCCCTTCGCCGCCCAGCCCACCATCCACAACCCGGTGCGCCTGTGCGACGACGACGGCCGCCCCGCGCCGCTGCGGGACATCGCCTTCGCCGGCATGTACTTCGCCCACAAATACCCCGAACGACGCGAGCAGATGGAGACACTGCTGGGCGCCGCCGTGGACGCCGCCCCGCGGCTGGAGCACGGCCTGGACATCTTCTCCCGCTACCTGGGTGCCGACGCCAACTATCAGTTCCCCGCCCCCTTCGACGCCTTCGTGCGCGGGTCGCTGAGCTACCCGGAAATGCTGTCCGCCTACCGGGGCTACAAGGTGTTCCTGAACGTCAACTCCGTGGTCAGCAGCCCGTCCATGTTCGCCCGCCGGATCTTCGAGATCACCGCCTGCGGCACCTCGGTGGTGACCATGCCCTCGCCCGCCACGGGCCGGTTCCTGCCCGCCGGGACGCTCGCCGTCGTCGGCGACCGCAAGGAGGCCTACTGGGCCGAGCGGGCGCTAGTGAACAATCCGGAACTGCGTGACCGCATGACCTACCTGGCCCAGCGGGAGATCTGGCTGCGGCACACCTACACCGCCCGCGTGGACCAAGTCCTGGAGGCGGTCGGCCTGGGGGAGCGGAGCTACCGCCGCCCCACCATCGCCCCGCTGATCTCCACCATCCGTCCCGAGCGCATCGACGGCGTGCTGGACACCCTCGCCCGCCAGCAGGAGGTGGAGCAGCGGCCCATCATCCTCACCCACGGCTTCGAGGCGCCCGTTGCCGCCCGCGCCCGCGCCCGTGACCTGGGCCTGGAGGTGGACTGGGTTGCGGGTGATGCCGCCGACACCCTGGGGGCCAACTACAACCGCATGCTGGCGCGGGTGGATGCCGACTTCATCGCCAAGCTGGACGACGACGACCTGTACGGCGACTACTACCTGTTCGAATCCCTGGCGGCCGCCGACTATGCCCGGGCCGAGGTGGTGGGTAAGCACGCGCACTTCGTGCACCTGGAGGGCGAGAACGCCGTGGTTCTGCGCTTCCCCGAGTGGGAGCACCGCTACACGGCCTTCCTGTCCGGGCCGACGCTGGTGGCCGCCACGGAGCTGGCGCGCGAGGTGGGCTTCCCCGCCACGACCATCGGGGAGGACACCGGCTTCCTCAAGCGGGCATCCACTGCCGGCGCCCGGATGTACTCCGCCTCCCGCTTCGGCTTCGTGCAGCGCCGCGGTGCCGAGTCCGGCCACACCTGGGGCATCTCCGCCGCCGAGGTGCTGGCCACCGGCCGGATCACCCACTGGGGCGCGCCCGGCGACGCGGAGATCCCGGGCGAGGTGCACTGACCGGGGTGGGAGTGGTCGGCGTCTCTGCGGTTTTGGGGATTGTCACGTGAGGCACGAACGTGCCAGAATCGCACACATGGGAGAAATCACGCCGGAGTCCCTTGGCCTACGGATCCGCGAGGCGCGCGCGCGTGCTGGTATCAGCCAGCAGCATCTGGGTGAGCAGGTGGGACTTGAGCGGACGGCGGTCAACAAGATCGAGGCGGGCACGCGCAAGGTCTCCGCTCTTGAGCTCTCCGACATCGCCCGTGCGCTCCGTGTACGCATGGCCGCCTTTTTCGAGGAGCCGGTCGCCGCGGTGGTAGCCCACCGCTCGTCCCAGGGGCTTGACACTGTGGACTCTCAGATCGACGCACTTCTCGCAGATCTCGCCGACGAGGTTCGGCTGGTCCACTCGCTACGTCCCCTCACAGTGGCTGCGCTGACTGAAGCGTGGGAGCGGCCCGATTCCGAGGAGAAGGCCGAAGCTATGGCCGCGAGGGCGCGGGGACTGCTCAGCTATGACCAGGCAGAGCCAGTACGCGCTATCCAGAACCACCTGGCTGCAGTTGGTCTCCTAGTTTTTACGCGGCCCCTTGGCGCCGACACCGCGGACGCCGGGACGATTCTCATTGACGGTCTTGGCGTTTGTCTGGTCAACTCCACTCAGCGGGTAGGACGCAGGCGCCTAGCGGCGGCGCACGAGCTCGGCCATTTCCTGGTGAAGGACGCCTACACGGTGGACTGGCGGGTAGCCGACGCCGACGAGCCTATGGAGTCTCGTCTGGATGCGTTTGCGCGGGCCTTCCTACTTCCGCGAGAGGCGGTGACGGCGCGTTGGACGGAGATTGCAGAGCGGTCCGGGACACGTACGGCGGCGGTCGTCGTCGGCAGCGAGTATCGGGTGGACATGTCGACTCTCGCGCGTCGCCTGAGTGACCTGGGCGTCGTCTCTGCATCTGAGGCGGGGGATATCCGGGCCGTTCGGACCACCCAGGCGGACATGATCGAGTTCGACCTTCATACCACCGAGGAGTTGGCCGGGACGACGCAGCCGCGCGCTTTCCAACGCGCGGTGCTCGAGCTCGTGCGCGAGGAGGAGATCAGCAGGGAGCGTGCGGCCGACCTCCTGTGGGGCCTCGTTGATGTGGAGGATCTCCCGGCACCGCGTCCGAGGGAACGAACCGCGATCTGGGAGTACGTCTCGTGAGTGATGCGGCGACATGCGGTGCTACGTGTCTCCGCGTGGTGGTCATCGTCGACGGCGGTGGGGACCTGGAGACCACCCTGATCGGCCTGGCCGATGAGGGGATCAGTGACGTCGTTGTGTGCGTGGGCCGGGAAGGCCCCACCCGTGCGGAGGCCGCGGCACTCGCGGAGCATGATCTGGAGCCCGTGGTGGGGGAGACGCCGCTGGCCGCCGCTCGCAGGGTGCTCGCCGGCCTGCGCGGCGGCCGGGTGCTGGTGCTGCGGGCGGGGGATGTGCCCGAGCCGGGGCTGGCCGAGGAACTGCCGACGAGCGGGCGCACCGCCGTCGTCATGTTGCCGCTCAAACGGATGGTCGACGGCCACGTCTCGGACACACACCCGCTGCGGGCCCGCTTCACCCACGGGGCGCGAGACGCCAGCCTGCTGGCGGAGCCGCACCTGTTCACCCTGCGGCTGTCGGGCGCGGTCATGGACGTGCCCGCGGACGGTCTTCCGCCCTGGGATGAGGCCGATGCCGACGGCGCCACACTGTTGATCCGCCTGCTGGCGGCCAGCGGCCAGGGAGTCCGGTTGCATACAGGGCCCGGGGTCATTGAGCGCCCCCGCCCGGAGGAACCGCCGCCGCTGTCCACGCTGCCCGAGTACATCCAAGCGCTAGAGCGGGATATTCCCGCCTGGTACAACACGGCGGAGGAGCGGGGCGGGGTTTCCGCCTGGGTGCACCAGCTGGTGCTCGCCCGTCTGATCGAGATCACCGACGCCGATCGGGGCCTGCGCTTCGCCGCCCACGCCCTGGATGAGGTCGAGCGGGCGCGCGTGGCCGAACTGCTGGTCGGCGTCCTGGGGCGTGTGCCCGCAGCCCAGGTGGAGGCGTACTGCGCCACGCCGGTGGCGCTCAACCGGCTCGCGGCACTGCTGGCGGTCACTGGGGCACGCCTGCCCGACCCCGTGCTGCCATCGCAGCGCCCCTTCCGGCCGGACCGCCAGGTGTCCTACTTCTTCACCGGAGCCCTGCCCGAGGAGCAGTGGCGCGTGGACGGTGAGCCGGTTGAACCGACCGGCACGAAGATCGTCGACCACGCTTACTTCGACCGCGTGCTCGTCCATGAGCGGCTCGTCTGGTTGCCCAGGGGGACCGTCACCGGCCTCATCGGGGGCCGCGAGGTTGTCCCCGCCCCTTACCGGGGCATGCGACGTCCGCCCGCGCCCTCGCCAGCGCCGGCAGTAAGGGCGCGTCGCGCTCTGACGCGGAGGCTACGGACGCTGCGACGTCGTACGGCCCGACTGGCCGGCCGCCGCGGCGGGACGGTACCCGAGCGCACCCGGGCGGCCACGAGAACGCCCCGGGTGGACGCGCCGACGGCGATGCTGCCGGACGCATCCCGCACCTGGCTTTACCTGGACCGCCACGACTCCGCCGGGGACAACGCCGAACCGCTGTACCGCTACGCGCGCGAGCATGCCCCCGGCATCCGGCACGTTTTCGCCGTCGACCGCCGCTGCGCCGACTGGGAGCGACTGCAAGCCGACGGCTTCGAGCTGGTCTCCCCGGGGACCGCCGCCTTTGAGACGGCCTGGGCGCAGGCCGACACCCTGCTGCTGGCCGACATCGGTGACCCCGCCATCGCCGCACGCCTGATGGGCGGCGGCACGCGCAGGGACCAGCGGGTGGTCTTCCTACAGCACGGTGTGACCATGCGGCACATGTGGCGGTGGNCCCCCGCCGCATCGACGTGCTCATCACCGCCCACCGCGCCGAGTACACCGCCATCACCGCCGACCACAGCCCCTACCTGCTCACGGACCGGGAGGTGTGGCTGACCGGCTTCCCGCGCCACGACGCCATGCGCGCCCTGCTCGGACGCGAGCGCGACCGGGTGGTGCTGGCACCCACCTGGAGTCCGACGCTCTCCCGGGCACTGGACCAGGACCCCGCTCGCACCGACCTGCTCGATGCCTTCTACGCGCCCTGGCTCCAGCTCGCCGCGGCGTTGGGGGAGGCGAGCGTAGACGCGGTCCTGTTCGCCCACCCCAAGCTCGCCCTGGCCGCGCCGGCCTGGTTCAGGGCCCTGGCCGTGGCAACCACCACGGGCACGGATGTGCCCGAGCAGCTGTCGCGGGCCTGGGCCGTGATCTCGGACCGCTCCTCGATCCTGGACGATGCGATGCTGCTCGGGGCCGTGGCGATTGTGTGGAGCCCGGACGGCACCGGCGACGCCGACGCCTATCGGCGCATGCACGTGCAGGCAGGCGCCGTGTCCGCCGCGAGCTCCGGGCAGGCGGTCGCGGCCGTGCTGGATGCGCGCGACGGCAGGCTGCAGCCGGCGTCGGAGCTGATCATCCCGGATGCGGGAGCCTGCGAGCGGATCCTGTCCCGGCTGCTGGAGGAGAGGCTCTGATGGCGTTGATTCGTAGTCGCCGGGGTGGCAGGAGGCCGACCGTCTCCCTGGTAGTGGCGGTGTACGGGGTGGCCAAGTACCTGCCGGGCTTCCTCGCCTCACTGGACGCCCAGGACTACCCGCATGACCGGCTGGAAGTGGTGCTGGTTCTGGACGGCACCTGTGACGACAGCCCGGCCATCTGCCGGGACTGGGCTGAGCGGACAGACCTGCGCACCCAAGTCCTTGAAACCGACAACGGCGGTCAGGGGCGGGCCAGGAACACCGGGCTGGACAAGGCGGCGGGGGAGTGGATCGGCTTCCCCGACCCCGACGACGAACTGGACCCAGCCTTCATCTCGACGCTGATAGGGGCCCGCGACGGCGGTGCGGGCATGCTGATCGGCCGCACCCTCATCCGCCAGGGGGGAGCCCTCTCCCCACACCCCTTGGACTTCCGGTTTCAGCGAGGCACACGCGCCGTGGACGTGGGCCGGTCTCCAGACGTGGTGCAGCTTTCCACTCACGAGGTGCTGGTGCGGGGGGACCTCGCCCGCCGCTGTCGGTTCCCGGGGGACCGGACGGCGCCGACCTTCGAGGACGGCATGTTCATCGGCCGGGTGCGCGCCATCGAGCCGAGGTGCGTGCTGGTGCCCGGCGCTGTCTACTACTACGAGAAGCGTGCTGCCGGGGACTCGGCGGTGCAGACCGCGTGGGACAAGCCCGGCCGCTACATCGAGCAGTTCACCGACCGCTACCTGCCCTACTTGGAAGAAACCGGCGCCGCCCCCTGGGCGCAGGAGACTGTCCTATATGACCTGGGCTGGTACTTCGGCGTAGTGGATCGTGGAGAGGCCCCCGACATACCCGGGCTGGCCGAGCAGCACGAAGAACTCATGCGCCGCCTGGTCGAGCGGATCGACGCCGAGTTGATCCGCCGGGCGCCGTGGCCGCACCTGAGCGCTGCGGCACGCGCTCGCATGCTGCTGTGGAAGGGCAAGGAAGCGGTGGCCGTCATCGCCTCGGGCCGAGTGGCGAGTCTGTACACCCAGTCTCCCGTGACCGACTCGCCTACGTCGGCGACGTTTTGGGGACGGAACTGCGGTTATGTCGCCCACGCTGACGCCGCCGAACGCGCCTTCGATGCCGCGCGCTGCGTGCGCCTGATGGAGCAGGCCCGCCAGCCGCGCCCGTAACCGCCGACTGGCGCCGTTTCGTAATCCTCTCAGTGCGCCCACAGGGGGAGTCGCGCTAGAAGGCGCGGTTAGGATCGACTTGTTCGCGTCCGTCGTGCTAGCCGGAGGCTTGTACCCAGCCGCGGCAAGACTCCCCATCACCCATGCGAGGACCCATGAAGCGCGTCATAACCTACGGCACCTACGACCTACTGCACTACGGACACATCGAACTGCTGCGCCGCGCGAAGGCGCTCGGCGACTACCTGGTGGTGGTGCTGTCTTCGGATGAGTTCAACGCCGGGAAGGGCAAGAAGGCCTACTTCTCCTACGACGAGCGCCGCCGGATGCTCGAGGCGATCCGCTACGTGGACCTGGTTGTCCCCGAGTACACCTGGGAGCAGAAGGTCGACGACGTCAAGAAGTACGACATCGACATCTTCGTCATGGGCGACGACTGGAAGGGCAAGTTCGACGAGCAACTCGCGGGCCTGTGCGAGGTCGTCTATCTCCCGCGCACACCGGAGATCTCGACGACCCAGATCAAGAACGACATGCAGGCATCTTAGAGTTACAGAAAAGAGAAGACGATGGCGACCTCTCGTCGGACACGAGTTGTACGAAGCATGATGCGCAGGCTGGAGGATAAAACGCCAATAGCTGCGACGAGAATGGCGACACTGGCTCCAGACGACCACGAGGTGCAGATTCGCAAAGCACGCATAATTAATAGGACAAGCGGACCTGAAGCGGCAGCGAACTATATCGCCTCCTTGGGTGCCTCATGGGATGATCCTGAGCTGCTGAATCGACGAGCGTACTACCTCGAGCGCGGACGCAACTTCACGGCGGCCGCCGAGACGTATGCGCGTATAATTGAACTGAGTCCGGACGAGTCGCACGGATACATGAGAATGGCTCTGTGCTTAAAAGAGGCTGGGGACGTCAAAGGCGCCATCGAGAATGCTGAAATTGCGTCTGAACTTGATCCAGGCGCACCGGAGCCCCATCAACTGGTCCTTGACTTATCCAGCGGCATTCCAGGTTGGAAGCGCCTGAAGATACTCGAGGCGGGAGCCCTATCACACTCGGACTCATTGGCCTGGCAGCGCAAGCTGGCCAGCCAAGCGTTTTCCCTGAAACAATGGCAGTTGGCTGCCCGCTCATATGAATGGTGTGAGCGCCACGGAGATCAAGCCAGTGACGCCCTATTCGCGGGGATAGCGCACTCAAGGCAAGGGAACATAACGGAGGCGCGTGCACATTGGCTCACCGCAGTGCAGCGTGACAAGCGCCCCGTTGTAACAGAACTAGGCGTGGGCCGCCTTCTCCAGGAAAAAGGATACTGGAATGATTCCGTACGTGAATACCGGCACGTTGTGGAAATGACGCCGAAGCCCAAGGCGGAACTAATACATGCGCTTGGCTTCGCCTACTCCAGGCAATACCGTTGGGAAGAAGCGATAAGCTACTTGCGTCGAGCTGTGCAGCTTGCGCCGACAGAGAAGAAGACCTGGTACGATCTCGCATTCGCTCTAGAACGAAAGGGGAGTTTCGCAGAGGCGGCGACAGCATATCGTGCGTCCCTGAACTCAAGCTCTCCGCACGCTTATCGCAGATACCGGATGATATGGTGTCTGCTTAAGGCCGGCGACGTGGATGCGGCCGCCAAGGAACTTCCAACGTACGTCCCACAGAAAAGCCCAGACGGGGTGAACATCGCTTGGGATGAGCAAGTCTTACGGGACGATCTTGTGCAGGCAATGAAACGAAGCGACGGGCCGGGCTGCCTGGCGGTTGCGGAGGCAGCGGTCGTCTCTCGGTATGATGGCCTGGCCGACGACGCATTCGCGGCGGCAGAGCAACGCCTCGAAGCACACGACCCGGTTGCGTACCTGCATCACGCTGCCTGCCTTATGCGTTTGGGCAGAAAACGCGAGGCTGTGGAAACTTACCTGAGTTCTAAACAGTTCGGTAAGCCCTATGGCGTGAGCGTTGATGACTACGTGAAAACACGTGCACAGAAAGAAAGTGCGCTTTTCGTAGCGTACTGCGACTTTCTCCCGGTCAACGCCGATGTCGCGCTGTATGAGAGCAATCATGGGTCGGCAATTACGTGCTCCGTGAAGCCGCTGATCATTCGAATGCTCGCTACTCCGCGGGGCGAGGGTATGACCCACGTCGTGGTCATCAACGATCGTGAACGGATTCCCGAGGAACTGCGAGGGCACACCAACGTAATATTCATTTCAAAGCAATCGGATGCCTATATCCGCTATCTAGCGACGGCCGGGTGGCTCATTTCTAACAACACGTTCCCTCCGTACTTCTCACGCCGTGAACAGCAGAAGTATCTTAACGTATGGCACGGGACGCCGATGAAGACGCTGGGCAAGGACATTAGGTCAGGCGTGATGGATCACCGTAACGCTACTCGGAACTTCCTTCACGTCACACACCTGGCTACTCCTAATATGTTCACCGGTAGAGTGCTGCTGGACCGATATGACGTCGCCCGGATCTTCCCGGGTGAATTCGCGGTTACGGGCTCCCCTCGAATGGACGTTACATTGAAGCTCTCGGGAGAACAACGCACCGCGATTCGTCGCCGGCTGGGAGCATCACCGAGCCAGCGAATTGTGCTGTTCGCGCCAACCTGGCGCGGGGACTTGGCTGACAAGAAGGTTGACCTGAGCCAGATTGAGGCCGACCTAGCGGCAATGAATGCGGAGGACGTCGTTGTAGCATTTCGCGGACATCCGCTGATGGAGTCGGGTCTGGCCGGACTGAGGTCTTCCGCGGTGAACGTCCCCAGTGATATCGACACAAACGAGTTGCTCGGAGCGGTGGATGTCGTCGTGTCTGACTACTCGTCCATCGCGATCGACTCCGTGGGGGCGGGTGTGAGGACGATTCTGTATGTGTATGATCGTGCGGAGTATGAGTCTGAACGCGGCTTGTACATGGCGCTGGAAGAACTACCAGTCGAGGTTGTAAGCACGCGCGACGAGTTGACGGCTGCAGTGAGCCAAAGGGAATGGTCGGCGCCGGACGATCTGGGCAAGTTCGCCGAGATGTGGGAGCATGAGGACGGCAACGCCACAGATCGGGTGCTGGGATTTCTCTTCGAAGGTCGTGATGTCGGACAAACTAAGTTGACCGGCGAGCGAAAGGACAAAGAAGTGGTCCTCTTCGAGGGGCATTTCGCGCCGAACGGGGTGACTGCCAGCGCGAGAGAGCTGAATAAGTTCCTCGTCGCAAACGATATCGGTGTCACCGTATCCGTTGAGGGAGCGAAGATTGTCCCTATTGAGGAGCGCGCTGAGATCTTCCGGTCGCTACCGGAGGACGTATATGCCCTGCCTCTGGTTGGATCCGCCCTACGTGATCCTGAAGAACAGTGGCTGAACACGATCTTCATGTCGAGAGATGAACTCTGGTCTGCTGAGCAGATGAATATGCTTCGGCGCATGTACGCGCGTGAGTATCGTCGGCTTTACGGCGACGCACGTTTCGACGTTGCCGTATGCTTCGAGGGATACACGAGGTATTGGCTGTTGGTACTCGGTTCAGCGCCATCAGGCGTTCGCAAGGTGGTTTATTTGCACTCAGACATGGCGCGGGAAGCGCGTAGAAGGTTCCCGTATCTTGATGGAGTTGCAAAGGTGTACCCATGGTTCGACTGCATCGCCTCGGTCTCGGAGTCGGCGATGGAGTCTAATGCCATGTTGGTAGACGATCCGCGTGGTAGGTTCGAGGTCGCGACGAATCTTGTGGATTGTGATGCGATACGCGAGGCCGCCGATGTTCCGGTTGGTGCGGAGTGTGAAGCTTTTCTGACAAGGCACTCCGGAACCATTTACGTGCAAGTCGGCAGACTTTCGGTGGAAAAGAACAACGCACTTGCCATTCGGGCGTTCTGTCAGGTCAGAGGCCAGGATGACGGCATGCTGATAGTCGGAGACGGCCCCGAACGCGCGGCGCTAGGTGCCTTGGCCTCGAAACTCGGCGTGTCCGATCACGTGTTCTTCGCCGGGCATGACTCAAATCCATACCGCTACTTGCGGCGTGCAGACGTGTTTGTGTTGACCTCGCTGTTCGAAGGGCAAGGTATCGTAGTCCTTGAGTCATTGGTGCTTGGCGTTCCAGTCGTAAGTGTGGATATTCCTGGGCCGCGTTCGATATTGCAAGCCGGGGGTGGCCTGCTGGTACACACAGATGTCGATTCGGTCGCTGATGGTATGAGGCGAATAGCGGCTGGTGAGCACCACGGTGAGTTCTCGATCGAGGACTACCTGGCCGATGCACGCGCGGCTCATATCCGGGTGCTCGGAGTATGACCATGAACTCGTGCATGAGAGGTGGAAGTACCGCGCCCGAGGACGGCCCCGAGGAGGGCTCTGTGGGAATGACGTATCCGATGCTACTGAGTGGACCGTTGACCTACAGAGCTGCCGGCCTGGCGAATTCGGTGGTGCTACGTAGCAGACAGTTGTCTGACGGGGGCGGTTGGCCGGTGATCTTGGTGGATGCGTTCCAGCCGATGTTCGAAAGCGAATTACGCGCTCTTCGCGGCGAGGGCAGACTGGGGTCTCGTACGGAGGTGCGTAACTTGTACCGGGACTTCGCGCAGCTTCCTCGCTCGACCGCAACGTTGCCGTCGGCTAGTAGACCTCGCTTCGTGAGGGAAGGCAGCACGGAGGTGCGAACCGACGAGAGCGACCCCACAATCAGGCGGTACTACCGTTCAGGCGAGTATGTTGCTTTCGAGAAACTGGACGCCGAGGAGCTTAGGCCAGTGTTTGTTGACTTATTGGCCTCTGGAAAGCGGTATCGTCGGCTTCGCTATTCGGATGAGGGCGAGGTCTGCCAGGTGCAGTCGTTCGACGACAGCAACGAGCTGGAGGCTGAGGAGTACTTTAACGACAGTGGAGTGCGTTATTTGCTCGTTGAACACAGAGACGGCGCGCCTGCGCGTTGGGTTTACCTTGATGCCGAATTGCGTGAGGTTGTGTTCGCCAGCATGAGCGAGATGCTGACATATTGGCTTGTCAATTTCAACGGCGATGTTTTGCGCGACCACGTGTTGATTTCCGAGTGGGCGTTCAGGCGTCCTGCCCTGGATCGCGCGGCGGCGCTGCTGAACTTCAAAGTGGTTTATACGTTCCACAACTCTCACCTCGGTGGGTCTAGACGTTATTCGAGGTCGGAGTTCAAGCCGGAGCTCCGGTCCACCTTGGAAGCGCTCGGAACGATGGATGCGGTGGTCGTACTGACCAATGAGCAGAAGTATGATCTGCTGAAGATGAACCCGGCATTGGATAATGTGCACGTAATTCCGCACGTTGTCGAGTCTGAGGTTGCTGCAGAGACGGTTGAGCGTGACCCGTTTAAGGTCGCGATTATATCGCGACTGTCTCCGGAGAAGGGTATCGTCAACGTTGTTAAGGAGTTTGGCAGGATTCTGGCCAGTGTACCGGATGCGAGGCTTGATATTTGGGGGCGTGGGCCGGAAGAGGAGAGTATTCGTGCCGCGATCACGTCTTCCGGTTTGTCTGGGAACGTCTCGCTGAAGGGTTTCTCAGATACCCCGAGGAGGGAGTACGCTGCGAGCGCGGTTGCGCTGTTCCCATCGGAGTACGAAGGGCAGCCATTGTCTCTGATGGAGTGTGTGATGTCGGGTTGCGTTCCAGTGGCGTATGACTTCAAGTATGGCGCTCGGTATGCTATCGAGGATGGGGTTAGCGGTTTTATCGTTGATCCTGGCAACGTCGATGAGCTGATCGACGCGGTTAGGCTTCTCCTGGTGCATAACGATCTTCGTGAATGTATGTCGGTAGCGGGACCTCGTCGGTTGGCTGACTCTAATACTGTTGAGCGTCTGCGGAAGGACTGGTTGGCGTTGTTCTTGTCGCTCGGAGGTAAGCTGGGGCGCATCGGAAGTAGGCCGTGATGGTACAAGTGCTTGCAAAGAGAGCTATTCGTCTGTGCCTCGATAAGGACCCTGGGGCGGCGCTGTCGGTGATCGACGAGTGCGGCGAGGTCGATTTCATAGAGGTCGAGCATGGCTGTTACGTCTCAGGTAGTGACAATCTGATGCGTGTCGCGCGTACGTACGGCGAGATCCGCCCTGTGGTGTTTGCGTTGGCGGAGCACGGTTTCTTTGCGTACGCCAGTGACGGACGTACTACCAGGTTTGTGCATCGTCGAAGAATCCCGTCTTTCTGGCAACCTGTGCGCCAGGGGGATATGAAGGTCGACGAGTCTGGCTTGATTTACAAGCTGTTTTTACCTGAAGGTGTTCGCATCGGCTCCTTGGTGGTTGTGTTTTCCTCCATGTCGAATCCTTTCGATAAGGCGTCGTTGACCAGATACTTCGAGCCCAACTTCCAGAGTATCTCGAAGCATCTTCCGGATGGTGTTGCGGTATTGAGAATCGCTGATCTGGATGGAGTTGTTGGCGGGTTTTATCTCCCGACTGTGAATTACCCGCGACGCGACTGGGAAGTCCGAGCGCTTATCGACAAGGTTTCAGCAGGCTTGGATTTGGAGCCTTCGCGGGTGGTTGTGTACGGTGCGTCGAAAGGCGGGACTGCGGCGTTGTCCCAGGTTCTGCTAGGAGGTTTTCGGGGAGTTGTTGTAGACCCGATCTTGGATGACGCTTCTTACGAGTCGCGGTACAACGATACGCACTGGACGCGCGGCGGCGTGTTCCTGAACGCGAAAGACGTGTATTTCGATCGGCTTGTCGCAAATTCATCGGCGGGCGATCGTTTTGATGATGCCCGCCTGGTCTTGGTGTCGGGCGTCGGTTCGCCATTGTTTAGTCTTGTGGAAGGCATGTCGGAGCGCCTTGATGATGTGGGCAGGCGGCACTTGTTCGTGGTTTCAGTCGATGAACGGATTGTGGATCATCCGCATGTTTCTGTGAGGACGCTGAGGACCGTGACCGGGCTTCTTAACATGCAGGTGGAAGGCATCTCGGTTTGCCCAGGGCGGCGGGAGATTTTTGGTTGAGTGGGATGCCGTCGCGGCAGGTGTGTTGCAGGTTAGAGTCGGGCGGTTTCGTGCTTGGTGTGGTTGGGCGCGGTTTCGATGACTTATACGTTGAGTGCGTGGCGCGGTTGCCGTTTATATAGCTCTGGATCGGCGATGATGGGTTCCCGGGGCGCCCACTTCTCGCGGCAACGGGCCAGGATCTCGTCCGCCTTGGCGAACTCGTTCTTGGTGATGTTCCAAGACCACCAGCGGTAGTCGTGGGCGATCTCCGGGCCGGGTCCATCGCCGATGATCTCGCCCTCCATCAGCCAGATCGCGCGCGAGCACATCTCCTCGATCGTCTGCGCGGCGTGGCTGACAATGAATACCGTCCCCGCGGCCTTGCGCAACTCCGCCATCTTCCGCTCGCTGCGTTCCTTGAAGGCGGCATCCCCGGTACTCAGTGCTTCGTCGATCAGCAGGATGTCCGGGTTCGCCGCCGCGGCGATTGCGAACCGGAGACGTGAGGCCATACCGGAGGAGTAGGTCTTCATCGGACGATATATGGCCTTGCCAATGCCAGCGAGCTCCACCACCTCCGGTAGCAGCTCGCGCGCCTGCGCCTTCGACAACCCCATCGCCAAACAGCCCAGGATCACGTTCCGCTCCCCGGGCAGGTCAGGCACCAGCGCGGCATTCACGCCCAACAGCACCGGGGTAGACCGCGCCATGACGCTACCGGTCAGCGGCGTCTCCAGGCCGGCAATGATCCGCAACAGGGTGGACTTGCCCGAGCCGTTGCGGCCGAGGATGCCGATGGACTCACCGGCCCGTGCCACCAGTGAGACGCCCTTGAGCGCGTCCACGTCCACCTTCGGCTGCTGGCCCGTAGCCCGCAGAAAGACACGCGTGGCGGGAGAGACGGCGCGCATAGCGGCGGCATCACTGGAGGGGGAGTGGTAACGCACGCGCACGTCCCTCACCACCACCGTGGGATCCGTCATCACCGAGCCCCCGTCCGTCTCAGCGCTCCACGCCATAGTCCACCTCCTTGGCCCAGAAGAACACGAAGCCGAGCACGACGGCACCACATGCCCAGACAATGAGCATCGTCCACGAGTGTGCATCCGGCATGGTGGCGTAGAGGATGCAATTGCGGTACATCGTCAGGATCAGGTATCCGGGGTTGACATCCATGAAGGCGAGCACGGTCGGGTGGTTGATGAAGCGCTCGTAGGAGAAGAAGACCCCGGACCCGTAGAACCAGAACTGGGTGAGGAAGGGCCAGATATTGCGCATATCCGGCAGCAGGGCGGTGATCCGTGCGGCGAAGAACGTAAGTCCCAGTCCGAACATGAACTGCAGCAGGAAGATGGGGATGACCAACAGCCAGTGCCACGTGGGCAGGGCATGGGGCGGAAGGATCATCACCAGCAGCAGCACCGCCGCCAGCGGTGGCAGCGAATCGATTGCCGAGCGCAGCGTGTAGGAGATCGGCAGCACCGCCCGGGGGAAGGAGAAGCCCCGGATCATGTTCCGGCCGTTCTTGATGACCTGTGCGCCCCCCGTGATCGCCCGCTGGAGGGGCGGGAATAGGGTCACGCCGATAATCAGGTAGCCGATGAAGTTCTCGATCCCGCGGGAGGTCTGCAGCAGCATGCCGAAGATGATGAAGAACACCAACGAGTCCAGCATGGGCTTCACAATCAGCCAGGCGTTGCCCAGGAGGGTGCCGCGCTGAGAGCCCAGAGCCTTCGCCCGGGCGTCCGCCCAGATGAAGTGCCGACGCTGCCACAGCCGCGCAATGTACTTCCCCAGTGGTGGCCGCTGCCCCACGGGGGAGAGCTGGCGGAGCTGCTGCTCCGAGACCACGTGGGAACTGCGCACATACGCCTCATAGGCGCGGTCGAGCCACGTCATGGGCATGGACTCCTGCGACTGTGCGCTCACCTCAACTCCTCATACAGTGCGGCGTAGATGCCGCCATTGCGGCTCCAAGTGGGCAGACCGGCGGGAACACCGGGGCGAGTCCCATTCTGCCCGCTAATTACCTCATTCCTTGCGCGCCCGGCCGCAGCGGTCAGGGCCGTGCCCAAGGCCACGGTGTCCTCGGCGGGGAAGACGTCGCCTCCGCCGAGGGTAATCACCTCCCGCAGGGCCGGCAGATCAGATACCAGCACCTCCCGGCCCAGCGCCATGGCCGTGAAGGGCTTGATCGGCGTCACCGAACGGCACACGGGCGTGTCCTTCCGCGGCACACAGAACAGGTCCAGCGCCTGATACCAGGACACGGCCTCCTGCGGCGGCACCCGCCCCGGCAACACGCACACCTCCGGCCCCAGGCCGAGCTCAACCGCCCGGGCCTCCAACCCCGGCCGACTCACGCCGTCGCCCACCAGGAGGCAGCGCACATCCACTCGGTTAGCACGGCACCGCGCCACTGCCTCCAGCAGTAGGTCGAAGCCCTCGTATCCCACCAGGGAGGACACGCTGCCAACCCAGAAGCCCTCACGCGGCAGCCTCAGCCCGGCACGGGCGTCCGCCGCGCTCACCTCGGGCACCTCCAGCACCGTGTCATCCACCGCATTGGGCACCACCCTGATCCGCTGCGCCGGCACCCCACGTTCAATCAGGTCCTCGCGCTGTACCTGCGAGAGGGCCACCACCGCGTCCGCTGCCAGCGCCATCTCCGTCTCCTTGGCGCGCAGCAGGGCGAACCGCTCCGAGGCCAGGGCCTCCGCCTGCTGATCGGCCGGGCGGGAGGCCACCCAGGTCTGCTCCAGCACACCACGCATCTCATACACCCACGCCAGTCCGTAGGACTCCGCCACGGCCCGCGTCACCAGCGCATTCTGAAAGTTCGTGGTCGTGTGCAGCACGTGCGGGCGGAAGTCCTCAACCTGCTGCGCCAGCAGACGAGTCATCTGCACCAGCCGCGCCGCCGGCGTCGGCGCCAGGCGGGCCGGCAGCAACCTGCGGTAATCGATCCCGTCCACCACGTCTACGCCGGCTGCGTCGACCAGTCCCACCGTCACCGGATAACCGATCCGCGTCACCGCCCGCACCTCAATCCCGGCCCGGCGTTGTGCGCGCAGCACCGCGTGGGAGCGCACCGCGTAACCGGACTGGGTGTGCGGGAAGGAGTTCGTCAACACGTGCAGCACACGCGTGGGGCCGTCGCTTCGCGGCCCCACCCGTGCGGGGGAGGGCACGACCGGCGGGAGGGCGAAGCCCGGACTCATCAATGCCAGTTGTGAACGCAGCCTGGCCCGCTGCGCCTGCGCCCCGGGCACGCCGTCGAGTACCGCGACCGCCTCATGCAGCCGCCCCCGGGACCACAACTCCCGCGCCCGCACCGACGGCGGCAGCTGCGCCGCCACCTCGGGGGAGACCCCGCCCAGCTGCACGGCCAGCTCCGCCGCGAGCCGCCGCCCTACCGCCGAGCGCGGTGCCGCGGACGCCAGCGCCCGTTCCGCCTGGGCGGGGCGGTCGGCGAGGAAGGCGCCCAACGCCGCCCGCACGGAGCTTCCCGCCGCACCGGCGCCGACCGCTTGTGCCAGGCGCCCGCGCACTCCTGGCGGCAGCCTCCGAGCCGACTGCACCGCCAGCAGCAGCGGGTCCTCCGCCAGGTGGCGGGCGGCGGTATCCGCCAGCAGCGACAGGTTCCGCAAGCGTCGCGTCTCAGACACCGGCGACCTCCTCCAGCAACGACTCATACCGGGACACCAGGGCCTCCTCGCGCACGTGTTCCGCCAGCCACCGCCCGCCGCCGGTGGGGGCCAGGCGGGTCCGGTCGGTGGCCAACTCCGCCCACAGCCCTGCCAGCGCCTGCGGATCCTGTGGGACGACGACGTCCCCGGCTCCACAGTCGCGCAGGATCGCGGCAGCCTCGCCCGCCACGGCGCCGCTGATATGACGGCCGGTGGCCAGGACCTCATACAGCTTGGACGGCACCGTCAGCGACATCGCCGGCCAGTCCTGGAGAGACACCAGCACCGTATCGGCCCACGCATACTGCTCACCCACCGCCTCCGCCGGGACCGGCTCCAATACCTGCACCGGTGCACCCAGCCGCGCCGCCTCGGCGCGCACGGCAGCGGCCTCCGCGCCGTCGCCCACGATCCGCAGCAGCACCGGGGTGCCCTGCTGGGCGGCCAGGTCGGTGGCCCGCACCGCGCTGACCAACCCCTGCGCCCGGCCCACCGTGCCCAGGTACAGCACGTGTAGCGCGCCGTCCTGCCGCACGGTCGGCACCGGCCTTGGTGCCTGGATGCCCGTGGGGGAGGTGTTGCGCACCGTGACCACGCGGCCCAGGCCGCGCTCGCGCAGCACGGCGGCGAAGGACTCGGTGGTGGTCACCACGGCGTCGGCGTCGCGCTCCAGCCGGGTGATCACCGGCGGGACCGCTCCGCGTACCGCCGCCACCGCACGACGCCGCAGCCCGGGGCGCTCACCGCCGGCCCAACTGGAGGCAGAGTCCAGGATGTCCGGCCAGGCGTCGCGCAGCTCGGCCACCACGGGCCGGCGCAGCACCCGCCCCAGCGCCAGCGCTGCCGGCAGGGTCGGCAGCCCGGGCACAGTCCCGACGACGACGTCGGGGCGCCGCGCTCCGGAAAAACGCCGCAGTCCCAGTCGCACGGCGTCGGCCGCCGCCACGGCCTGGTCCGCGCCCCTGCCACCCAGGCCGGCGTCGTAGGGCCGGAAGGCGGTGCGGTGCACCAGCGCCCCCGTGGCATCCCGGCAGGCCGCTCCCGGGGCGTGGCGCGGGTCGGTGTCGAGCAGGCGGCCGGCGGGGTAGTGCGGGGCCGGCGCGAGCACCGCCAACTCGTGGCCGCGCCCCACCAGGCCGTGGGCCAGCCACCCCCAACGCTTCTGCGGGGCACCCGTCTCCGGGGCCCAGTAGTGAGTCAGCAGCAGGATACGCATGGCGCTCACCGCACCGGCCTGAGCGTACGGAACGGATCGCCGGCCCCCACCAGCAACGGCAGCCGCAGGTAGACCACGAGTACCAGCGCCACCAGCGGCCAGGCCAGCGGCCGTAGCCCCGGCTGCAGCCCCGCCCAGGCCAGTGCCGAGCACAGAGCGGCCGTGCCCGCCACCAGCAGCGCCACCGCCCAGTGCGGCCAGCCGAAGGTGACCAGCCGCTGGTAGACGTGCAGCCTGTGCGGCTCGTACCAGCGCTGCCCGGTGCGTATCCGCATACACAGGGTGAATCCGGTATCCGCCACCAGCACCAGCAGTGGCGCCACCGCCAGCAGCGCGGGCACCCCCCGGGCCAGGCAGACCGTCGCCGCGAACGCCCACGCGCCCCCCAGCGCGTAGGAGCCCGAGTCGCCCAGGAACAGCCGCGCGCGCGGCGCATTGAACGGCAGGAATCCGGCGGCCGCCCCCGCCACGGTGATCATCACGAACCCGAGTCCCGGCACCGGGTGCGCCAGCGAAACCACCACGAACCACAGGCCGGCCACCGCCGCATGCCCCGCGGCCAGGCCATTGGCGCCGTCCATGAAGTTCGTGGCATTGACGAGCCCCGCCGTGCATACCGCTACCAGCACGGCAGCCCACGGCCTCGCTCCCACCTGCGCGGCCGCCGCGAGACCCAGGAACAGGCCCAGGAGTAGTTGCAGGCAAAGTCGCGAGATATTCGTCAGTGAGAACAGGTCCTCTACCAGCCCCACGATCGCGAAGGCCAGGATTGTCACAAACCCCAGCATGGCGACGTCGAAGCGGTTCGCAAGGTCGGGCAGCCCCGCCCGATGCCAGGCGATCACCGGCGCCACCCCCATCACCAGCACCGCGCCGAGCACCACCGCCAGCCCGCCGCCACGCGGGGTCGGGGCCACATGCAAGGAGCGATTCACCGGGATATCGACCACCTGAGCGCGGCGCAGCACCGGGATCAGCAGTGCCGTCGCCACCGCCGTCGTCGCGGCGGCAGCCAGGAAACCGAGGACGAGGGCAAGCGTCATGCGCTGCTCTCCGTCTGCATCCACCGACGCACCAGAGCACCGTGCTGCCCCCACTGGGCCCGCTCGCGCAGGTCGGCCACCGCCTGCAGGGTCTCCGGGGGGAATGGGGGGACCGAGGTCTGGGAGATCAGTGGGTGGTTGGGACGCTGATCCGCCTCGCCCTGGCCGAACAACTCCTCGGAGAGTTTCTCTCCCGGGCGCACGCGGGTGTAGGTCACCTGGGCATCCGGGTATCCCATCAGGGTGGCGAAGCGGCGTGCGATGTCCTCAATGTTGTGCGGCTCGCCCATGTCCAGGATGAGTACCTCGCCCGAGCGGCCCAGCACGCCCGCCTGCAGCACCAGCTGGCAGGCCTCGTCCACGCTCATGAAGAAGCGCTCCATATGCGGATCGGTGATCGTCATCGGCAGGCCGCGCTCCAACTGGGAGGCGAAGGTCCGCAGGGCCGAGCCGCGCGAACCCAGCACGTTCCCGAAGCGCACCGAGATGAAGTGACGGTCTGGAGCCAGGGTGGCGCCGATCGTCGCCGTCAGGCGCTCGGCCACCCGCTTGGAGTAGCCGAGCACGCACTGCGGGTCCGCCGCCTTGTCCGTGGAGATGTTGATGAAGCGCTGCACATTATGGCTGGCAGCCTCCAGCAGCAGGTCGCGGGTGGCCGCCACATTCGTCAGGAAGGCCTCCTCCGGAAAGCGCTCGGTGAGGGTGACGTGCTTCAGGGCGGCCGCGTGGAACACGATGGTGGGCCGGTTCTCGTCGAACAGGGCCTGGATGAAACCCGGGGTGCGCAGATCCCCGAGGATGAGGTCGGGGGAGTCGAGCATGGCCTGCCCGTCCAGGGACAGCTGCACCGCGTGCAGGGCCGAATCATCCCGGTCCACCATGATCAGTCGCGCCGGCTCGTAGCGTGCGATCTCTCGGCACAGGTGCGAGCCGATCGAGCCGCCCGCGCCCGTGACCAGCACGCGCTCGCCGGTCAGGTAGGCGCCGATCGCGTCGACGTCGGTGTCGATGGCGCGGCGCCCCAGCAGGTCCGCGATCTGTGGGGGCCGGAAGACATTCGTCGACTGCAACTGGGCGGCCTCGGGGCGGCGTGAGGGGGCCCGGTCGACGAGCTCCTCCATGGAGGGCATGATGCGGATCTCCAGCCCGAGGGCCTGCGCCTTCTCCACGACCTCGTCCACCTTGCCCGGGCCCGCGGAGGGAACGGCCAGCAGCACCAGGTCCGCGCGGGTCTCCTGGGCCACCTTCCCGAGCGCGTCCCAGGGCCCGAGCACGCGCACCCCGGAGATGCGCAGGTGGCGCTTGGCCGGGTCGTCGTCCAGGATCGCCACGGGAGTGAAGGTGCCGTCCTGGTCCTGCTGCATCAGACTGATGGCCTGCACCCCGCCGTAGCCTGCGCCGAGCACGATCGTGCGTCGCGTGCGGTGCGCCTCGGGGCGATGCCGCCACTCGACCAGCCGCTGGAAGACCCAGCGCGACCCCAGGTGCAGGGTCAAGGCCACCGCGCCGGAGACCGCCGCGGTACCCAGTGGCAGCAGCAGGCCCTGGGACAGGGCGGAGATGAGCATGAGGATCGCCGCCACCAGAAAGTCCGTGACCAGGATCTGCGGG
>NZ_LK995512.1 GCF_900002405.1 Actinomyces succiniciruminis
AACATCGTGCCCCGGGAGGTCGTGGAGCCCGCCGTAAAAGTGCGCATCGCCATGGCCCGTCCCGGCGGCGGCGCCTGGACCAGGGGCGTGTTCACCATGAACAAGCAGGACTACCAGCTTGTCTCCGACTTCGACTACGACCACGAGCCCGTGCTCAACCCGCCCTACACGCCCGAGGACGTCGCCCAAGAGTTGGAGCTCTTCCCGCGCGACCCCAAGGCGACCCCGGACTGGATGAAGCAGAGCCAGTGAGCAGCCCCTACCCTGACTACCCCCGCTCTCCGCAATACCCCCAGGCTCCGGCGCCATACCCGCCGGCCGCGGCTCAGTCCCCACCCGGCGGCGCATACCCTGCGAACCAGGCGCTGTACCCGGTCCCGCCAGGAACCCCGCAAGTGCCGCGCCCTCCCTACGGCCAGCCGTACTACCCGCAGGCGCGCCCCCGGCCCACCGGTGCACACGCCTGGTACATGGGACTGTTCGTATTCGTCTTGATTCCTGGTCTCGGGTCGATCGTTGCCGCGATTGTTATGATCGCCGTCGGCCATACTTGTCGCAGGGATCCTGAGCCTGCCCGCACCAACGGCACTGCTGCGGCCAGCTGGGGAGTGAACTATTTGCTCGCCACCATCCTCTTCCTGGGTGGCTTTTTCGTTGAGATGATCGTGCTCCCGCCCGATGACCTCAGCGGTTTTCTACCATCGGTGCCTTACGTCACCTGGTTGATCATTTCCCTGTTCCACGTGATCATCTGCATCGCCTTCGGCGTCCGGGCGAGCCGCGGCAAGGTCGTGCCCTTCCGCGGCATCCCGTTCATCAGATGACTTCCTGCGCCGAGGTGTAAGAGTCCGGTGGAATGCGGCCGGCGGCCCCTTCCAGATCCCCCACTAGGCCTTGGCCAGTGCCATATCGCCGGGGCGGATCCAGCCGCGGGCGCGCATGAACTCGCTGATGGCCAGAGTCAGCAGTGCCGGGGCCACGAACTGGAATAGCACGATCGTGGCCAGCAACTGCGCCGTGGGCATGGCGCCGCTCATGGTCTGCCAGGTCATGATCTGACCAACCAGGCCCGCCGAGCCCATGCCCGAGCCGACGGCGTTGGACTCCATGTGCAGCACGACGGTCGCCACCGGTCCGAGCAGCGCCGATGCCAGCGTGGGCGGCACCCAGATGAGTGGTCGGCGCAGGATGTTCGGCATTTGCAGCATGGAGGTGCCCAGGCCCTGCGCCAGCAGCCCGGACCAGCGATTCTCCCGGAAGGAGGCGACGGCGAAGCCCACCATCTGGGTGGTGCAACCGATGGTCGCGGCGCCTGCGGCGATGCCGGACAGGCCCAGAATCACGCCGAGCGCCGCCGAGGAGATCGGCAGGGTCAGCACCATCCCCATGATGACGGCGACGATCACGCCCATCAGCAACGGCTGCCGCTCGGTGCCCCAATTGACCAGCTGTCCCAGCGCCGTCATCGCCGAGGAGATGGGCGGGCCGACGAACAGCCCGACGCCACCGCCTACGAGGATCGTGGTCAACGGGGTCACCAGGATGTCCACCGGCGTCCTGCCGGAGACCAGGCGGCCGGCCTCGACGGCCACACAGGCCGCCACGAAGGCGCCCAGCGGCTCACCCGGGCCGCGCAGCAGCAGTGCGGTGCCGACGTCGTCGTTCAGTATGGCGCTGCCGGACAGCAGGCCGGAGGCCTGGGCGCCGATCTGCCCGACGGCGGCCGCGGAGATGACGACGAAGGTGTCTGCCCCCAGCCGGCGGGCGGTGCCCAGGCCGATGCCGGCGCCGGTGATCGAGGAGGCCACCCGCCCCATCAACACGATGAAGTCGCCGACCGTCCCGGGGACGAAGGCCCCGAGCTGGGTGAGGATCGTGCCGATGATCAGCGTGGCGAACAGGCCGTGCGCCATACCGGTCAGGCCCTCGATGAAGAACCGGTTACCGAAGGTACGCAGCCTTTCCAGCGGGCCGTGCGGCCCGGCAGGGAAGGCGACGTCTTTGGCGGGGGTGTTGGCTGCGTTGTTGGCGGGGGCCTTGGACTTGGAGGATGTGGACATGGGAGCCTCCCATGGACGACGGGGGCGACGGCCTGCGCCCGCGCTGGGTGTCAAGACACTAAAAGGATAGTCGGAGCCCGCCAGGTGTCATGACACAAGTGGCGTGAGCTGCCTCTCCCGTACGCGTGGGCTGCGGGCTCGGCCTGGTCGGCAGGGTGGAAAACTGTCCGAAAACGGCACAAACGTCCCGGGTGCTGTGTGGTCTGACCTCGTGGAACCGCACGATTTCAACGATCCGCTGCCGCCGGGCAGGGGTTCCGCCGATCGTTTATGCCGGATTCGGACATTCGTCCTTCGAAGCCAGCGGATGTCAGCGCAGAATGCCGAGTTCGCTCAGGCGCGACTCGATGGTGTCCAGCTGCGCCTCCGAGTCGGCCTCAACCGTGTGGGCGTGCCAGCCGTTGGTCAGCTCGGACAGGGTGGAGGACTCGGTCATGCGCTCAAGGAAGAGGTCCAGCTCGGTGTGGTTGTGTATGAGCAGGTCCACCGTGATCTGGCCGTACAGGCGGTGCTCGATGATCGTGTCCAGGGCGGTGCCGCCGGCGTCGATGATCGCGGACAACTCGGCGGCCACCTGGTCGCGACCGTGCTGGACGTGGAAGACGCGGCGTGGCCGCGAACTGGGGCGGGCCAGGACATAGCCGCGGTTGGTGGCGCGGATGGCGTGGCCGGCGGCGCGCAGCAGGGCGACGTCGCCGACGACGATCTGCCGGGAGGCGCCGAGTTGCTCGCCCAGCCATGCCGCAGCCAGCGGGGTGTCGGCCTCCTGCAGGCGGTCCAGGATCGCCTGTCGGCGCTCGGATGCGTCCATTTCGCGGTCCTCTCGATGCTCCTCTTGCTGCCCCACGGCGGGCTTGCTGCCGCACGGCCGGCCCCTGTGAGCCGCCTCATGGGAACGTAGCACGGTTGCCATGACCGGCGGAACGGGTAGTGCCCGCGTGATTGACGGTGCGACACGCCCGGAGTGGGGTGATTCGGGCGGCATTTTTCGTCAGTTTGTCCCCAGCCTGGGGACCGGCGGAGTGGTGGTGCGGCTGTAGGCCTGTGGAGACGGTGAGGGTAAGCGGTCGGAATTCATGTCAGACCCCCGCGAGACCATGGCGAAGCCGATCCGGGGTGGTCGGGCGACGGCGTCGTGCCGACCGCTCCGGGACTGTCGATGCGGGCGGGCGGTGCCGGCTCCACAGGGTGTCCACAGCGATCGACGCACCGTCCACAGGCCGAAGGGACTCTATGCACAACGACACGCCAGACACATCATCTTGGGGTGGTGGCGCGCTCCGACCCCTAGGGGTAGTGTTTTGAACAGCAGGGGGCGCTTGCCCTCCCGAGAACTACATGCGTGTGATTACGCGCCGGTAAGTCCCCGTTCGTGGGGTTCCGAATCGGCCGCACGCACCGCAACCGTCCGACCATCCACCTAACGCCAGGAAGTGACTGACATGGCGATCACCGTCTACTCCAAGCCCAACTGCGTCCAGTGCGCCGCGACCTACCGCGCCCTGGACAAGGCCGGCCTGTCCTACGAGACGGTCGACATCACCCTGGACGCCGAGGCGCTCGACCAGGTCCGCTCCCTCGGCTACGCGCAGGCTCCCGTGGTCATGGCCGGCGGCGAGCACTGGTCCGGCTTCCGTCCGGACAAGATCAAGGCTCTCGCCTCCGTCGTCGCCGAGGCCGCCGCCATCTGAACGGGGGCAGGCGTCCGTGAACGACCGCCCCCTCCTGGTCTACTTCTCCTCCACCTCGGAGAACACCCGCCGCTTCGTCGAGCGGCTCGGCTACCCCAGCGCACGCATTCCGCTGCGCCCGGGGGATCAGCCGCTGAGCGTTGACGAGGAGTACATCCTCGTCGTGCCCACCTACGGCGGCGGCGCCATCAAGGGCGCCGTGCCCAAGCAGGTCATCAAGTTCCTCAACGACCCGCACAACCGGTCGCTGTGCCGCGGCGTCATCGCCTCGGGCAACACCAACTTCGGCGAGGCCTACGGCATCGCCGGCGACATCATCGCCAGCAAGCTCAACGTCCCCTTCCTGTACCGGTATGAGCTGCTCGGCACCCCTACCGACGTCGAACGCGTCAAAGAAGGATTGGACAAGTTTTGGCAGAAACGCTGACGGCCCCCGCGAGCACCGCACCGAAGACCACGGTCTCCCCGGACCTCGACTACCACGCCCTGAACGCCAAGCTGAACCTGTACGACGCGAACGGCATGATCCAGTTCGACGCCGACCGCGAGGCCACGCGCCAGTACTTCCTCCAGCACGTCAACGACAACACCGTCACCTTCCCGTCGCTGGAGGAGAAGCTGGACTACCTGGTGCGGGAGGGCTACTACGAGCAGGAGGTGCTGGACCGCTACCGCCCCGAGTTCGTCAAGTCCGCCTTCGAAGCCGCCTACGCCTACGACTACCGCTTCGAAACCTTCCTGGGTGCCTTCAAGTACTACACCTCCTACACGCTCAAGACCTTCGACGGCAAGCGCTACCTGGAGCGCTTCGAGGACCGCGTCACCATGGTCGCCCTGGCGCTGGGCGACGGCGATGAGTCGCTCGCACTGGACCTGATCGACGAGATGATGTCGGGCCGCTTCCAGCCGGCCACCCCCACCTTCCTCAACGAGGGCAAGGCCCAGCGCGGCGAACCCGTCTCCTGCTTCCTGGTGCGCATCGAGGACAACATGGAGTCGATCTCCCGCGGGATCAACTCCGCCCTGCAGCTGTCCAAGCGCGGCGGCGGCGTCGCCCTGCTGCTGAGCAACCTGCGGGAGATGGGCGCGCCCATCAAGCGCATCGAGAACCAGTCCAGCGGCGTCATCCCGGTGATGAAGCTGCTGGAGGACTCCTTCTCCTACGCCAACCAGCTGGGTGCGCGCCAGGGCGCGGGCGCCGTCTACCTGCACGCCCACCACCCGGACATCATGCGATTCCTGGACACCAAGCGGGAGAATGCGGATGAGAAGATCCGCATCAAGACCCTCTCGCTCGGCGTCGTCATCCCGGACATCACCTTCGAGCTGGCCCGGGCGAACGAGGACATGTACCTGTTCAGCCCCTACGACGTCGAGCGCGTCTACGGGCTGCCCTTCGCGGACATCAACGTGACCGAGAAGTACCGCGAAATGGTGGCCGACGAGCGCATCCGCAAGGACAAGATCAACGCCCGCCAGTTCTTCCAGACGTTGGCGGAGATCCAGTTCGAGTCCGGCTACCCCTACGTCATGTTCGAGGACACGGTCAACCGGGCCAACCCGATCAAGGGCAAGGTGGTCATGTCCAACCTGTGCTCGGAGATCCTGCAGGTCTCTGAGCCCAGCGTGCTCAACGAGGACCTGTCCTACGCGCACGTCGGCAAGGACATCTCCTGCAACCTGGGCTCCCTGAACATCGCCAAGACCATGGACTCCCCGGACTTCGCGCGCACCATCCGCACCGCCGTGCGCGGGCTGACGGCCGTCTCCGACCAGACCGAATTGGAGTCCGTCCCGTCGATCAACCGTGGCAACCACGAGTCCCACGCGATCGGCCTGGGCCAGATGAATCTGCACGGCTTCCTGGCGCGCGAGCACATCCACTACGGCTCCGAGGAGGGCCTGGACTTCACTAACGTCTACTTCGCCTCCGTGCTGTTCGCGGCGCTGACCGCCTCGCACGAGCTGGCCGTGGAGCGGGGGGAGACCTTCGTCGGCTTCGAGGACTCCAAGTACGCGTCCGGTGAGTTCTTCGACAAGTACCTGAACCAGGACTTCGTCCCGGTCACCGAGCACGTGCGCGAGCTATTCGCGAACTCCTCGGTGCACGTGCCCACGCGCGCGGACTGGGCGGAGCTGGCGGAGAAGATCAAGCGGGACGGCATCTACAACCGCAACCTCCAGGCGGTGCCGCCCACCGGCTCCATCTCCTACATCAACCACTCCACCTCCTCGATCCACCCGATCGTCGCCAAGATTGAGATCCGCAAGGAGGGCAAGATCGGGCGCGTCTACTACCCGGCGCCCTACATGACCAACGACAACCTCGAGTACTACGAGGACGCCTACGAGATCGGCCCGGAGAAGATTATCGACACCTATGCCGCTGCCACTCAGCACGTGGACCAGGGGCTGAGCCTGACGCTGTTCTTCCCGGACACCGCCACCACCCGCGACGTCAACCGTGCGCAGATCTACGCCTGGCGCAAGGGCATCAAGTCGCTGTACTACATCCGCCTGCGCCAGGCCGCGCTCACCGGCACCGAGGTGGAGGGCTGCGTCTCCTGCATGCTGTGACACTGCGTGGCTAAGGGACTTAGGGCGGTGAGCAAAGGCGATTGGGATCTGTCGCGTCCCTACCGCGTGTTCGTCGACGAGTCTGAGGTCCGGGGCTACTCGATTACCGCGGTGTACTTGCGACCGTCTGATGCGCATCGGATCGGAAAGACACTTCGGAATCATCTTCGCTCCGGACAGCGCTCCATTCACTTCACCAAGGAGCGTGATGAGGTACGCCGCGCGGTAATCGACGACGTCGTGGCGATGCCCATCAAGGTTGAGGTGTACCGGAGTTCGGCGAAACCGAGGATTGCGAGGCCAAGATGCTTACGCGCCTTGGCTGAGGCGTTGCGTGATGGCGCTTGCCAACAGCTCGTGCTTGATCGCAACGACTCTGTTATGCAATCTGATCGGCGCGTGCTGCATGAAGCGTTCGGCTCTGGTTGGGATGGAACCTACGATCATCTGCATGACCACGAAGAGCCTCTGCTCTGGCTGGCCGATGCCGTCAGCTGGTGCTGGAACAAGGGTGGGCAGTGGCGGGCCGCCTTGTCTAACGTCAGGCTTGACGTCATTGATCTGGGAAGCTGATACGCGAAACCCGGCTCGCCCACCGTCCGGAAGGCTGCCGGGTCCACTTCGCAGAGCTACTGCCCTGAGCGGTGAATAGCATACTTTGTCAGCGCCTACGGTGCCAGTGCCAGTTTCCCGGCAGGGCTACTCGTTGGCGCCTAGGTTGAGGGCTGCGTCTCCTGCATGCTGTGACGTGTGAGTCGCTTGGACACTCACATGACCGGGAGCGGTGTCGGTGGCGCTTGGCGTGTTTTCAACGAAAGGTGGTAGTTTTGGCCTGGTGCCAGTCGGTCCCGTGGGGTGCTCGTGGGGTCGGTGGCGATCTCGCCTCTGGAAGTGGTGGTATGACGCGGTTTCCAGGGGTAGGGCCAGGAAGCACCTCGCACCTCTTGCTGGCCGGTTGGTCTCGGGGTTCCATCGTCGTGGCCGACGTTCTCCGGCGGCCGATCTTGACGCCGGAGCCTGGCGATGAGATGTGCTGCCGCGTGCTGACGTCCAGCGGGTGACGGCCCGGTGCCTCGCGTTGGCCGACGGGCCGAGCCGGAGCTGCGGGTTTGCGCGCAAGGGCCGTCCGGGCACACCCGCCCAAATCCCGGTTTTCCTTGGAAAGACACGGAATCTACCCCTGGGGCAGAATCTGGTGGTATCGCTCCAGTGTGCAACGGGGCCCGCGTTGCACACTGGAGCACTGTCATGACATCCAGATCGCGAGCTAGATCCGCGTAATCACGCGGATTCCGCCGCGGCGCTCGCTCCTGAAGTGTGCAGACCCACCGCACAAGCCCGAGCAGCGCCACCCAGCGGGTGCTCCGCCACGCCAGCCATCGACTCCAGCACCCGCACCACACCCCCCAAACCGGAAGAGCCCGAATAATGTACGCATGGCCCGGCCCGCGCAATACGGAATACGACCTTGGGGTGCGTTCCACGACCCTGGGGTGGTCGTAAAACGCACCCCAAGGTCGTAAAACGTCATGGAGGTCGTTGAGGCTCCCGCCACGGTCGTGCAGCACGCCGCATGCAACCGCCAACCGGGAACTCTGACCCTGCCGGTCACGTTGGGTGCCTCGTCAATGTCCCCGGCCTTTCCTCCCTAACGTCTACGACCACCGACCGGCTCCTTGGCCCACTCGTCTGGAGGGCTGCTCCGCGACTCACAGCCGCGTCTACGCCAGTAGCATCGGAACGGTCCCACACCCCAAGACGGAAGCGACGGTATGACCAGCGCACAGAGTGACGGCACGGATGACATCGCGGCGATGTATGTAGCGCTCCGCGATGGTTACAGCCCTGGGTGGGGCGGCGGCGACCTTGAGGACGGCGTCCTGCACGCCGCCTGGGTCAACTACAGTGATGTCATCTATTCAGGGTTGGCCGCATTGCAGCGTGTCAGCAGCATGTGTCGTGATCGTGCGGCTGCCGCCAACGCCAGGGGAAACGGGGACCGGACAGACACAGCCGCAGAGGCAGGTGAAGACGCAGCCACGCGGGGTGAGTCGCGATCGGAGAAGACGGCGTTCGACCGATACGCCCGCATCAGGGATAAGCCGATCGAGAGTCTCACCGCAGACGAGGTCGCCATCACGGTGCATTACTTGTGGCGGGGTGAGCGCTACTACGAAGGCCTCATCAAGGCGTGGATCGACCAGGACAGGCAACTGGAGCGGTTGGCCAGGCGCGGCCTGGAGCTGCTCGGGCGGGATGTGGGTAGTACGCGGTAACCGGGAAGCGAACGCGCGTCTATCGACCGTAGGAAAGAAGCGGCATGTGCCGTGGCGTCGGCGGGCACGAGCAGAAGCGGGGTGCGGCCGTACGAGGGAGACGGGGACGTCCCACGTGTTGCCGGGTGACGTTGGCACGTCTCTCAGGGCACAGGGGCTAGTCGCCGACGGCGGCTTGTGCGCGCAGCTGGCGTACCGTCGCCAGCGGGTCCTCGCCCTCGGGGAAGCCGCGCAGGCGCCAGTACATGGCGAGCACCGAGCCGGTGATCGTGTGCCAGAAGGTCGCCACGGCGCACGGCGCCGCCACCGCGGCGCTGAGGTAGGTGGCGGCGAGCGTGGAGCCGAGCCCGGCGTTCTGCAGGCCGGTCTCGATGGAGATGGTGCGTCGGTCACGGCGAGAAACCCCGATGAGCCGTGCCACCGCGTAGCCCAGGCCATAGCCGATGGCGTTCTCGACGGCGATAGCAACGAACATCAGCAGTCCGGCAGTGGCGATCAGCGCCTGGCTGCGGGAGACTACCGCGGCCACCACCCCGGCGATGGCGATCACCGACACCCACGGCATGATCGGCTGAACCCGCGCGACCTGCCGGTGGGCGAACATGTTGAGCAGCAGTCCGGCCCCCACCGGCAGCAGCACGATCTGCACAATGGACAGCGCCATCGACCCCGCGGGTACCTCCATGTAAGTACCCGCCAGCCACAGGGTGAGCAGCGGAGTGACGACGGGGGAGAGCATGGTGGACAGTGCGGTCATGGACACGCTCAAGGCCGTGTTGCCCTTGGCCAGGAAACTGCACACATTCGACGTCGTGCCGCCCGGCACGCAGCCGATGAGGATGATGCCCACCTTGAGTTCATCCGGCAGCGGGACCAGGTGCGCCACGGTCCAGCCCACCAGTGGCATGACCGAGAACTGTGAGAGCACGCCGACCACCACCGGCACCGGGTGCCGGGCGATCATGGTGAAGTCCGGCACCGACAGGGTCATGCCCATGCCCAGCATGGTCACTGCCAGCAGCGGCGTCATGTAGTTGGACAGCGGCACGAAGGTGTCGGGGAGGAAGAACGCCGCGAGGAAGGCCGCGAACATAATCAGGGGGAAGACGGCAACCGCAATCCGGGCGCTGCGCTCCTGGCGCGCATCCTCGACGGCGGCGCGCCGGGCCTCGGTGCGCTCGGCGGCTGCGCGGTCGGCCTCGTTTCCACCTCCCCGGCGGGGGGCGAACTGGTCGGTGGCGGGCGGCGCGGGCCGC
>NZ_LK995513.1:0-574 GCF_900002405.1 Actinomyces succiniciruminis
GCCGAGGCCAGGCAGAGGGCCGAGCGTGAGGCCGCTGCCGCCGCCGAGGCCGCACTCACCAGCGAGCAGCGCCGGCAGCGTGCCATCGATCAGATCCTCGACACCCGCCTACTGGACCCCCAATCCAGGCAGCGGGCCGGCCGCGGCGAGATCATCGGGCAGCGGGAAGTGCGCGAGGGCTCCACCATCTACCAGGAGCTTATCTACGCCGCCCCGTTGCCCGACCGGGCCGTCATGGGCGGGGCCGTCGCACGCCAGGCCGCCCGCCTGTCCGGCCTGGAAGCCCTGTCGGTCCCCATGGTGTGCGCCCTGACCGGCTTCGACATTGAGGAGGTCCATGCCTGGCAGGACATGACCGGCACCCCACTGAACTGGGGAACACTGCCGGCCGAGTGGACGGGAGACTGGTTCCGGGTGCAGGTCACGCGCGCCATCCACGCGCTCAAGACCGCCGCAGAGGCCGACCCGGAGGCGGTGGACCCCTGGGCNGACTTACCGGTCGAGTGGCGCAAGACCGCCGCCGACCGCATCCGGGACGCGCTGTGGCACCTCCATGAGGACTATGACCGCACCG
>NZ_LK995513.1:703-7300 GCF_900002405.1 Actinomyces succiniciruminis
GAGTGGACGGGAGACTGGTTCCGGGTGCAGGTCACGCGCGCCATCCACGCGCTCAAGACCGCCGCAGAGGCCGACCCGGAGGCGGTGGACCCCTGGGCCGCCACACTGCGGGATGTGCTACTGGCACTGGGCCACGACACCTACGACGGCGGCCAGGACGACCAGGAGGACGACACCGCCACCGGCACCGGCACCGGCACCGACACCGGGGCTGTGCAGGAGACCGGCCGGCAGGAGCAGCAGGAGAAGACCAGGGGTAAGCGCCGCCACTGGCCATGGCAGCACTAGCCAGCCACCAAACACAAGGGCGGGACACCGGTAGAAGGAAGAACCCGGTGCCCCGCCCCATGGCAGGACCAGCATCAACCCCAATTCTACCGCCACCCCACCGACACCAAGCCCGCCCCGCACGAGGTCGACCGGCCCGCCGACGTGAACCAGGCCAACCCACCAAACACCCGCCCCCAACAAACACCCGGCAAACATTACCCGAACACACACGTATTGCACTGTCACTGCCCCGGTTTTGCCCGGGATTCAGCCGGCCCGAACATCAACAACATCACGGAACGAACGCCAGTGAGAGAGTAGATCGGCGCGCTTCCAGGCACAGGCCACCCTAACCCGGCCACAGCTAGGCCACAACAACCAGCGTGCTCACTGGAACCTCCCAGTCACCTCACAGCACAGCAGACATTCCACATACATTCACCGGCCACCCAGTAATTACCCAGCAGGCGCATTGATTCTTAACCTGCATTCCCCCGCCCGTCCCGCCAGAACACCGCCCCAGGGCTCACCAAACGCCCCACCGGCAGCCCAACACCACCCCACCCACGGCTGCACGGTTGACGCGTTCCAGGTCGCCCCCGGCCCCCAGGCGAGCCCCGCCCGAGCATTCGCAGGCCTTGACCGGATCGAAACGCAAATCCTCCACGCATTCGAGAATCGTTCTCAGTAAGCCGTGCTCCCGCACTCCTCCCCTTGACCGCGAGCGCACCCCGTCCCCACCCCCGTCCCGAGGGACAGCATGGGGACGTCCCGGGTGACACGTCGGGGACAGCATGGGGATAGTGCGGGGACACGTCGGGGACGTCCCGAGGGGCAGTACCGGGACATCATGGGGACACCCCTTCCGTCGTCGAACAGGGTTGAGCCAAGGTGGCTAAACTCGTGTCAGGAGGTGGTGCGGTGAGTTTGTTTCTGGGTGGTAGTTCCACGTCTGCTACACGTCACTAGCGTCGGTCAGAGTTTTCGTTGGAATGGTGCGGCTGTGTACATAACTGGGATTTCTGAGCGGCCTCGACGGCGACGGCGGGGCCGCCTTCGCGGGGCCCCGCCTTACTCGCCGTCGTCGGGCAGCACCCAGGCGCGGGAGGGGGCGAAGCTGACGCGCACGGCGTCGCCCTCGGCGTGCACGGCGCTGACGTCCGGGTCGGACTCCAGGCAGACGATGGTGCCAACCTGCGTCTCGACCTCGTACTCCACGTGGTCGCCGTAGAAGACGGCCGACAGCACGCGGCCCATGTCGCCCACGAGCTCGCCCGCGTCGGCGGCCTTTCCGGGAGCGTCGTAAGGCTCCAGGCGCACCGACTCCGGGCGCACCACCACGGTGACGGCGTCCCCATCGCACACGTCGGAGTGGCAGGCGGCCTCGATGCCGCGTCCCAGCACCTGCACGCCGCACTTGCCCGCGGATACGTTCTGCGCCGTCGCCTGCAGGAAGTTCGCCCGGCCGATGAAGTCCGCCACGAAGGTGGAGGCGGGCCTCCGGTAGATCTCCTCCGGCGTGGCGACCTGCTCGATCCGCCCCGCGTTCATCACCACGATCCGGTCGGACATGGTCATCGCCTCGGACTGGTCGTGGGTGACGTAGATCGAGGTGATGCCCATGCGCTGCTGCAGACGGCGGATCTCCAGGCGCATGCGCACGCGCAGCTTCGCGTCCAGGTTGGACAGCGGCTCGTCGAACAGCAGCACCTTGGGCTGCACCACCATGGCGCGCGCCAGTGCCACGCGCTGCTGCTGGCCGCCCGAGAGCTCATTGGGGGCGCGGTCCGCCAGCGAGGTCAGGTTCATGGACGTCAGTGCCACGTCCACCTGCTCACGCATCTCCTCCGCGGGCACGCGCCGCAGCTTCAGGCCGTAGCCGACGTTGTCGCGCACGGACAGATGCGGGAACAGGGCATAGGACTGGAACACCATGGACATGGGGCGCCGGTTGGGTGGCAGCGAGACCATGTTCTGCCCGTCGAGGATCACCTGCCCCTCGGTGGCGTTCTCGAAGCCGGCGATCATGCGCAGGGTGGTGGTCTTGCCGCAGCCGGAGGGGCCCAGGAAGGTGATGAACTCGCCGGGGGCGACGTCGAGGCTTACCCCGTGCACGGCGTACACGTCCTTGCCGCGGCCCGAGAACACCTTGACGACGTCGCGCAGCTCGAGGTGCCCGGTGGGGGCGTCCTTATCGGTGGTTGAGCGCTCGGAGCGGTCGGTCGACGTGGAGGTGGCGGAAGTGGTCATGTGGGAGCCTCCTTGGCTCTCGCCCCGCTGGGGGGTGTGGGTGGCTGGGTGGGTGAGTTCGGGGCCGACGACGACGCCGCGCGGCCCGGCGGGTGCCGCTCAGCGCGGCTCGCGTCCCGCGCCGGTGCCGCGTATGAGCAGGTTCAGGCCGCCGATCACGGTCATGACGATCAGGATCAGGATGGTGCAGAAGGCGAAGGCGTTGCCGAAGCGGCCCGCGTCCACCTCCGCCAGGATCTGCGAGGTCATGATCTTGGTGTGCGGGGTGGTGATGAAGATGATTGGGGACAGCGTCGTCATGGAGCGGGCGAAGGCGTAGACCAGACCGGTCAGGAACGCCGGCCGGATCAGCGGCAGCGTGACCCGCAGGAAGGTCTGTGCGCCCGAGGCGCCCAGCGAGGTCGAGGCCTCGTCGATGGCCTTGTCGATCTGCTGCAGGGAGGCGATGCCGGAGCGCTGCCCGGCGGGCATGGAGCGCGCCACGTACACCATGACGATGGCCATGGCGCCGCCCGCGATGGCGCTGCCGCCGGCGAGCGGGGCGATGATGTTGACGCCGAACAGGGCCACCGGCCGGTTGAAGGTCACCAGGTAGCCGATACCGATGACCGTGCCCGGCACGGCCAGTCCCAGCATGCCCAGGAAGTCGATCAGGGCGGCGCCGCGGCGCATCCGCACCACCACCAGCCAGGCCACGAGCATGCCCAGAATGCCCGCGATCGGGGTGGCGATCAGGGCCAGGATCGTGGTGTCGATCATCGACTCGTTGCCGATGCCGGACAGCAGGTACTCGAAGTGCCGCAGCGTGAAGGAGTTGTTCACGCCGAGGATCTCCACGAAGGCACCCACCACCACGGCCGCGTACACCGTCACCACCAGCGCCAGCACCGCCACGGAGACGGCCAGCAGCGGGATGCGGGCCACGTTGGCGCGCAGCAGCTCGAAGGAGCCGGTCGGCTTGCCCGTCACCGTCACCGTGGAGGACCGGCCCGACCAGTACCGCTGCAGCAGGAACACCAGCAGGGAGGGCACCAGCAGCACCAGGGAGTAGGCGGCGCCCGCCGCGGTGTTGTACTCGCCGTTGATGGCGATGTAGGCGCGCGAGGCCAGCACCGTGTAGTCCCCGCCGATCACCAGCGGGTTCGCCAGGTCGGCGATGGCCTCGGTGAACAGCAGCAGGAAGGAGGCGCCCAGGCCCGGCACCACCATCGGCAGCGTCACTGTGCGGAACACCGTGAACTTGGAGGCGCCCAGGGAGGCGGCCGCCTCCTCCATGGACGGGTCGAGGCTGCGCAGCATGCCCACCAGGTTCATGTAGGCGACCGGGAAGAATGACAGCGACAGCACCAGGGTCAGCCCCGGCAGGCCGTAGATGTTCCACTCCTGCCCCAGCAGCTGGGTGGAGATGATGCCGTTGCGCCCGAACAGGGTGATCGACGCCGTCGCCACCGCGAAGGGCGGGGAGACCACCGGCAGCAGGCAGATCAGGTGGAACAGGCGCTTGCCGCGGAAGGCCACCCGCACCTGCACGTAGGCCAGCAGGAAGCCCACCAGGGTGCCGACGGTTCCCACCACCGTGCCCAGCACGAGCGTGTTCAGGACTGTGGCCCGGTTGGTGCGGGAGGAGGCGAGCTTGCTGAGCACGGCCAGCCCGTCCGCGGACAGCGCCTCGCCCAGGACGCGGCCCAGCGGCAGCAGTACCAGGAAGACGAGTACCAGGAGGACGACGACGAGGATCGTCGTCGTCACCGGGTCCTGCTTGACCCGGGTGCGACCGCGGGCGGAGCTCTTGGCGGGAGGTGTCTGTGTGAGGGAGGCGGCGGTCAAAGGGGGCGCGCTTGAGGTCATGGGTGGTCCTCGGCTGGGTCTGGCGGGGAGTGGTCGATGGCGGCCGCCCCGGTTGAGGCGGCCGCACGGGGCCGTGTGGCCGGTGCGGGCTACCACGCTGGCGCCCGCACCGGCCGACGACCGGGTGCCGGGCTTACTCCTTGGGCTCGGCGGCGATCTCCTCGTCGAAGCGGGCGGTCAGGTCGGGCTTCGCGGCGGCTGCCGCGGCGAAGTCGTAGTCGATCAGGTTGATGTCGTCCAGGTTCGCCATCTTGTCGCTGGTGTCGGCGTCGGGGTTGGTCAGCACCTGGTAGGAGCCCACGGTCTGGCCGACGTTCTGCCCCTCGGCGGAGATGGCGAAGTCGATGTAGGCCTGGGCGGCCGCCTTGTGGCTGGAGCCGGCCACCAGGGCGACGCCGCCGACCTCGTAGCCGGTGCCCTCCTCGGGGAAGGAGACGACCAGATCGGTCATGCCCTCCTCCTGGTACTTCACGCAGTCGTGGGAGAAGACGAGGCCGACGGCGGCCTCACCGCGCCCGGCGATCTGGCCGGGGGCGGTGCCGGACTTGGAGTACTGCAGCACGTTGTTGTGCAGCTGCTTCATGTAGTCCATGCCGGCGTCCTCGCCGCCCAGGCGCGTGACCTGGGTCCACAGGGTGGTGAAGGCCGTGCCGGAGGTGGAGGGGTGGGCCATGGAGACCTGCCCCTTCAGGGCTGGGTCGAGCAGGTCGTCCCAGGAGTCGGGGACGTCCACGCCCAGCTTGTCCAGCTGGGACTGGTTGGAGCAGAAGCCGAGCGCGCCGATGTAGACGCCGGTCCAGTTGCCGTCGGGGTCCTTGTACTCGTCGGGGATCTTCTCCGCCTCGGGGGAGGCGTAGGCCTCGATCAGGCCCTGGTTGACGGCCTCGCCGTAGCCGTCCACGGGGCCGCCGTGCCAGACGTCGAACTCGGGGTTGTCCTTGGCGGAGGCCAGGCGGGCGACGGTCTCACCCGAGGACAGGCGCACGTAGGTGGCCTTGATGCCGGTCTGCTCGGTGAACTTGTCGGTCCACGCCTGGCACAGATCCTCCATCGCGCCGCAGGCGACGGTGATCGGGCCCTCGTCGGAGCCGGCAGCGGAGGAGGAATCGGAGTCGGTGGAGCCGGCGCAGCCGGACAGGGCGAGTCCGCCGGCCATGACGGCTGCTAGCAGCGCGGTGCCGTACCGCGAGAAAGTACGCATGGGAATGCCTTTCGGGAAGTGTTGGCGCAGCTGTGCGCCAAGTCACCACCATGATGCCGGGCGCGAACGACGGCGGCGATGGAATGACGATCGCGAACTGTGACAGCGGTGTCATTTTTGTGGACCGCGCGGACTCGCCGAGATCGGTTGAAATAACCACCGAGATCGGTTGAAGTTACGTGCTGAGCTCGGTTCCGTACGGGATGCTGGTTGTTGCTGGGCCGACGTGTAGGCGGCTCACGCGGGAACGAGTCTCCGGTACGGGGCCGTGTCCGAGGCAACGGGGATGCCAGTCGTAGACTGGCCACGTCGTCAAACAGCCACGCCGGCTCGACAAATCCGGGGCGACGCACTTGGGGGCCGGAAGAGCCGCTGGCGGTTCTTCCGTTTTGGGCGTGCGGTGGGTTGATGGTTGGCGTGTGTCTGGATTGTTGGTTGCGTGCGCGGCAGGTCGGGTGCGGTGCGTGGCGTGATGGGCGGGGGTGGAAGAGAGCGCCGTGGATCTCGGCGGGCCACGGTGGATCGGGTGCGGCGACGGTTCGTGCGTTTCGACGACGGTTCGTGTGTTCGGGTCGACGGTTCGGCACTTCCTGCGACGGTTCGGCACCTAGAGGTACGTACCGTCGCGGTTCATGCCGAATCGTTGGTGCTAACTGCCGAACCGTCGTCGTTCATGACGAAGCGTCACGCAGCGTCCCGCGGGGCGCACGAGTGAGTACGCGAAAAGCCCGCTCCCCCGCGGCGGCCATGTTCGCGCCCCGGGAGCGCCTGGGGTGCGGCATTAGAAGCGCTGGACTCAGCGGAATCGCCGCCGTCGCCAACGGCCGCCATCGTGATCCGGGAACTGCTTGATCCAGGTGATTCCAACGAGTCGTCAGCCGCCAACGGTCACGAGCTCGAGAACGTCCCCGTCGGCCCGAGAAGGTCCCGGGTTCGGCCAAGACGACCTCGTCGGCCCGAGGACGTCCTGGGTTCGGCGAACACGTCCTCGTCAGCCCGAAACCCTCCCGAATGTGGAGGGTTTGGGG
>NZ_LK995514.1 GCF_900002405.1 Actinomyces succiniciruminis
CCCCGGAGGCGCCCGCCGTCGCGCCCGCGCCGGCACCGCAGCCCCCGGTCGACCCGCTCACCGTGCGCCCGCAGGCGCCCGCGCAGCTGGTCATCGCCCTGGGCGGCAACGTCGGCGGCGTCGTCCCCTCGCTGCGCACCGCGGTGAACACGCTGCGCCAGACCGACGGCATCACCGTCACCACGGTCGCCCCGCTGGCGCGCACGGCCGCGGTCGTCAGCGACGGCGTGGAGCAGCCCGACTACCTCAACACCGTGGTGCTGGCGACCACCACCCTCTCCCCGCGCGAGGTGCTGGCCGTCTGCCAGGGCCTGGAGACCGCCGCCGGGCGTGTGCGCACCCGGCCCCAGGGGCCCCGCACCCTCGACGCCGACATCATCACCTACGAGGGAGTCACCTCCACCGACCCCGAACTCACCCTGCCGCACCCGCGCGCCGCGCAGCGCGCCTTCGTGCTGGCGCCTTGGGCGCAGGCCGATCCCTTCGCCGAGATCGGTGACCAGTCCGTGGCCGCCCTGGCCGAGTCCGCCCCCGACCGCGACGGCGTGCGCTGGCTCGCCCTCGACTGGCTCGATTCCGACCACCTGCCCGCCCTGCCGACCGGGCAGTACGTTGCCCCGCCGGAGCCGGAAGCGGAGCCCGAGCCC
>NZ_LK995515.1:0-15277 GCF_900002405.1 Actinomyces succiniciruminis
AGAAGCTGCGCCTGGAGAACCTGGCCGAGCGCGCCATGAACGAGCTTGGCCTGGAGCTGGACCCCTTGGTGGAGGAGTTCGGTCCCCACATGCTCGTGCCGGATGCGGAGGCGGAAGCCGCCGCCGAGGCCGCTGCCGACCGGGACGGCGCCGCCGCCGCGCCCGCCGCGCAGGAGAACACCCGGACGGGGCGGTTCGAGCCCGCCGCGCACCCGACCGGTCGGCCCTATGCGCGCGCCGAGCAGGAGAAGCGGCTGGCGCGGGCGAACCGGGACCTGGCGCGGCTGGGTAAGGTCAACCCGCTGGCCCTGGAGGAGCACGCGGCTCTGGAGGAGCGCCACCGCTTCCTGGCCGAGCAGCTCGCCGATCTCAAGCAGTCCCGCGCCGACCTAATGCGCATCGTTGAAGACGTGGACCAGCGCGTGCAGGAGGTGTTCACTCAGGCCTACGCGGACACCGCCCGCGAGTTCGCGATCGTCTTCGACCGGCTCTTCCCCGGCGGAGAGGGGCGCCTGGTGCTCACCGACCCCGATGACATGCTCACCACCGGCATCGACATTGAGGCCCGGCCCGCCGGCAAGAAGGTCAAGCGCCTGTCGCTGCTGTCCGGTGGGGAGCGCTCGCTGGCCGCCGTGGCGCTGCTGGTCGCGATCTTCCGGGCCCGGCCCTCGCCGTTCTACGTCATGGATGAGGTGGAGGCGGCCCTGGATGACACCAACCTGGGGCGGCTGCTGGACATCTTCACCGAGTTGCGCGCCTCCAGTCAGCTGATCATCATCACCCACCAGAAGCGCACCATGGAGATCGCCGACGCCCTGTACGGCATCACCATGCGCGACGGCGTCACTCAGGCGGTTTCCCAGCGGCTCTCATCCGCCGCCCAGTAGCCGGGGCCAGCATGTGGGCGAGCAGTCGGCGCGGGCAACCGTGACCGACTGTGACCAACACGGCGCTGTCCGGTGGGCGACACAGCGCGCCCACCTTGGCGGCATTGTGACAAACGGAAGGCACAATTATGCCCATGGGCTCCATGATCTTCCCCCTCGCCGTCGTCCTCGTCGCCGCCTTGATCGTGCTCGGCCTGGTCGTCGCCGAGCGCTACCCGGTCGCCACCTGGCGCGACCGGCTGCGTGACCTGGCGGGGGTGGCCCGTGAGAAGGAGGAGCCCGTCAAGGTGGTGCCGCAGGACGCCCGCCTTGAGGACCTCATGACCCGGGACGACTCCGCCGTATACGTGGGCACCGAGTCCTTCTCCGGACTCGTGGACGTGGTCGAGAGGGCCATGGACACGGCCGAGTCCAAGGCCGCCGAGGTGCGTCGCAACAAGGACGCCGCCGCGGCCCGCCGCACCCGGGAGACGGCGGCGCAGCACTAGCGCCCCTGCCGGCGCCCGGCGTCGGGCGCACGCACTTGCCGGCCCCCGTAGGCGATCAGGCATGATGGGATCATGGATCCCTTGCTGATCGTCCTCATCGTCGTCGTCGTACTCGCCGTCGCCGGCGGTATCTGGTTCTACGCGGGGCGCAACCGCGGCGGAGAGGTGCCGCCGGAGGTCAGCGCCCACAAGCCCACCAGCGCCGACGACATCCTGCTCGCCCCGCCGCAGGAGCAGGCCCCCGCCGAAGCGGAGACCCCGGCCGGGCCGACGCCGGAGGCGGCCGCGCCCGCCACCCTGGAGCGCCCCGAGTCCATCCCCGGCCGCATGCAGCGCCTGCGCTCGCGCCTGGCCGGCGCCGGCGGATTCGGCCGGGCCATCCTCGCCGTCATGTCCCGTGGAGACCTCACCGAGGCCGACTGGGAGGAGATCGAGGACACCCTGCTCACCTCGGACCTCGGCATCGAGGTCACCACCTCCTTGATGGACGAGCTGCGCACCCAGGCGAAGGTCCTGGACACCTCCGACCCCGCCGCCATCCGGGGGGTGCTGCGCGAAGAACTGCTGAAGCTGGTCGATCCGTCCATGGACCGCTCCCTGAACCTGGCCAAGCCCGCCCCTGCCGCGGGCTGGAACGCCGCCGACGGCGAGCCGGCCGCCGCCGTGCTCATGGTCGGCGTCAACGGCACCGGCAAGACCACCACCTGCGGCAAACTGGCCCGGGTGCTCGTCGCCGATGGCAGGACGGCCGTCATGGGTGCCGCCGACACCTTCCGCGCCGCCGCCGCCGACCAGTTGACCACCTGGGGCGAGCGCGTCGGCGTCGAGGTCGTCCGCTCCGAACGGGAGGGCGCCGACCCCGCCTCCGTCGCCTACGACGCCACCCGCGCGGCCGCCCGCGACGGCGTGGACGTGGTGCTCGTGGACACCGCCGGCCGCCTGCAGAACAAGGCCGGACTCATGGACGAACTCGGCAAGATCAAGCGGGTCATGGAGAAGGTCGCCCCCGTCGGCGAGGTGCTGCTGGTGCTGGACGCCACCACCGGGCAGAACGGCATGCGCCAGGCGCAGGTCTTCTCCGAGGCGGTCGGCATCACCGGCATCGTGCTGACCAAGCTCGATGGCACCGCCAAGGGCGGCATCGTCGTCACCGTGCAGCGGGAGCTGGGTGTGCCCGTCAAGCTCGTCGGGCTCGGCGAGGGCGCGGACGACCTGGCGCCCTTCGACCCCGAGGGCTTCGTAGACGCCCTGCTCGCCTGAAACACTGCTGCAACACCCTGCAAGGCGTTGACATGCGGGCGTCACCGGCGCGTCACCGGCGGCGAACGCGTCCCTGATTGGCTCCCTCCTGTGCGAACCCCTCGCACACTGAAGGGAGAGATCTCATGGTCCTCGACACCGGAGCCACGGCCTGGATGCTGGTGAGCGCCTCGCTCGTGCTGCTCATGACCATTCCCGCGCTCGCGCTCTTCTACGGCGGCATGAGCCGATCCAAGTCGGTCCTGAACATGATGATGATGTCCTTCGGCGGCACCGCCGTCGTCGGCGTCCTGTACATCCTGTACGGCTGGTCCATGTCCTACGGCGGCACCGACATCGCTGGCATACTGGCCAACCCGTTCGACCAACTCGGCCTGCACGGCGCCATCACCGACTCATCCGGCCAGTTCCTGCTCGACGACTACGGCGTGCCCGTGATCGTCGGGGTCGCCTTCCAGATGACCTTCGCGGTGATCACGGTCGCCCTGATCTCCGGCGCCATCGCCGACCGCACCCGCTTCGGCGCCTGGATGACCTTCGTGCCGCTGTGGGTGACCCTGTCCTACTTCCCCATGGCCCACATGGTTTGGGGCGGTGGCGCCCTCTCCGGCGACGGCTGGTTCGCCCCCATCGCCGAGCCCATCGATTTCGCCGGCGGCACCGTGGTCCACATCAACGCCGGCGTCGCCGGCTTCGTCCTGGCGGTGCTGATCGGAAGGCGCCGCGGCTTCGGGCGCATGCCCATGCGGCCGCACAACCTGCCCCTGACCATGCTCGGCGCCGGCCTGCTGTGGATCGGCTGGTTCGGCTTCAACGCCGGCAGCGCCTTCACCGCGGACGGCCTGGCCGGCCTGGCCTGGGTCAACACCTCCGCGGCCACCTGCGCCGCCGTCCTCGGCTGGCTGCTGGTCGAGCGCCTGCGCGATGGACACGCCACCAGCCTGGGGGCGGCCTCCGGTGTCGTCGCGGGCCTGGTCGGCATCACCCCGGCCGCCGGCTCCGTCACTCCCGTGGGCGCGCTGGTGCTCGGCGCGATCTGCGGCGCCCTGTGCGCCATGGCCGTGGGCCTGAAGTACCGCTTCGGCTACGACGACGCGCTCGACGTCGTCGGTGTCCACCTGGTCGGCGGGCTCACGGGCACGGTCCTGGTCGGCTTCCTCTCCGCGGACACCGGGCTGCTGTACGGGCACGGCCCCGCCCAGCTGGTCGTCCAGGTGCTGGTCGCCCTCGTCGCCGTCGGGTTCAGCCTGATGACCACCACCCTGTGCTGGTTCATCGTCTCCCGCACCCCGGGCGGCTGGCGGCTGTCCGCCGACGCGGAGCACCTGGGGGCCGACAAGGCGGAGCACTACGAGTCCGCCTACGAGTCGCTTACCGCCGGCCGCCTGGCCACCGTCGTCGCCCGCCAGGAGCAGCGTCCCGTTACCGCCGCAGCCGAGGAGGCCTGAGCCATGAAACTCGTCACCGCAATCATCCAGCCCTACCGGCTCGACGCCGTCATCTTGGCGCTGGAACTGGCAGGCAGCAGCGGCGTGACCATCTCCGAGGCCCAGGGCGCGGGCAGGCAGAAGGGACACACGGAGGTTTACCGCGGCGCCGAGTACCAGGTGGACTATGTGCCCAAGCTCCGCCTGGAGATCCTCACCACCGATGCGCAGGTAGAAGCCATCATCGGCGCCATCTCCGGCGCTGCCCGCTCCAGCGGTGGTGGTGCGCTCGGCGACGGCAAGATCTGGGCGACCGATGTGGAGGAGGTGGTCCGGGTGCGCACCGGTGAGCGCGGCGAGGCCGCGATCTGACGTCGCCCGGCCATCGCCGTGAGGGCCCGCACGTCCCCTTGGGTGGGACGGCGCGGGCCCTCCCCGCTATCCTGACGTGAAGCGTGCGCCGTGCTCCGGCGTCGGCGCGCACCATCCGATCCTCCAACCACCTGCGCCCCGGCGCCAAGGAAGGACCCCGCGTGTTCGGCAACCTCTCCGACCGGCTCACCGCCTCGTTCAACTCGCTGCGCGGCAAGGGCCGCCTGAGCGAAGCGGACGTGGACGCCACCGTCTCCGAGATCCGCCGCGCCCTCCTCGAGGCCGACGTCGCCCTGCCGGTGGTGCGCTCCTTCACCGCCGCCGTGCGGGAGAAGGCCAAGGACGCCGCCCGCTCGCAGGCCCTGAACCCGGCCCAGCAGGTCGTCCGCATCGTCAATGACGAACTGATCGAGGTGCTCGGTGGCGAATCCCGCGAGCTCAACTGGGCGGACCGCGGCCCCACCGTCATCATGCTCGCCGGTCTGCAGGGCGCCGGCAAGACCACCCTGGCGGGCAAGCTCGGCCGCTGGCTGAAGCAGCAGGGCAAGCGCACCCTGCTGGTCGCCTCCGACCTGCAGCGCCCCAACGCGGTCACCCAGCTGAGCGTGGTGGCCGAGCGCGCCGGCGTGGACGTGTGGGCCCCCGAGCCCGGCAATGGCGTGGGCGACCCGGTGGCGGTGGCCCGCAGCGGCGTCGAACAGGGGCGGGCAAACGGCTACGACGTCGTCGTCATCGACACCGCCGGCCGCCTGGGCGTCGACGCGGAGATGATGGACCAGGCCATCCGCATCCGCGACGCGGTCAGCCCCAACGAGATCTTGTTCGTCCTGGACGCCATGGTCGGTCAGGACGCCGTCAACACCTCCGTCGCCTTCCGCGACGGGGTCGGCTTCACCGGCGTGGTGCTGTCCAAGCTCGACGGCGATGCCCGCGGCGGTGCCGCCCTGTCCGTGCGCGGGGTGACCGGGGCCCCCGTCCTGTTCTCCTCCACCGGCGAGGGCCTGGACGACTTCGAGCGCTTCCACGCCGACCGCATGGCCTCCCGCATCCTGGACATGGGTGACCTGCTCACCCTGATCGAGCAGGCCGAGCGGGCCTTCGACGAGAAGGAGGCGGAGGACGCCGCCGCCAAGCTCGCCTCCGGCACCTTCACCCTGGACGACTTCCTGTCCCAGTTGCGCCAGCTGCGCAAGATGGGGTCGATGAAGAAGCTGCTGGGCATGATGCCCGGCATGGGGCAGATGCGCGAGGCCCTGGAGAACTTCGACGAGCGGGAGGTCGACCGCATCGAGGCGATCGTCTGCTCCATGACCCCCGCCGAGCGCCGGGACCTGTCGATCCTCAACGGCTCGCGCCGCTCCCGCATCGCCAAGGGCTCGGGCACCACCGTGCAGGCCGTCAACGAACTGGTCAGCCGCTTCGAGGCCGCCAAGAAGATGATGGAAGCCATGACGGCCGGCGGCCCCGGTGCTCTGGGCGGTCCCGGCGGCATCCCGGGCATGGGTTCGCTGCCCTCCACCGGCAAGCGGGCCAAGGCCCGGCAGGCTCCCAAGGGCAAGAAGCGCAAGGGAGGCAAGAAGGGGCGCTCCGGCAACCCCGCCAAGGCCGCCCGGCAGGCGCGTGAGGCGGCCGCCGCCCGCGCCCAGAGGGCCGACGGCGCCGTGGAGACCCCCGCGCCCGCCCCGGCCGGCTCCGCCTTCGGGCTGGGACAGCCCGCCGCGGCGGCCCCCAGCTACGGCATCATGCCGGGGCAGGGGGCGGCAACCGCCTCACAGCCCCAGCCGCAGTCGAGTGGCGACGAGGTGGCCGACGCCATGGCCGCCCTGCCGGAGGACCTGCGTCGTCACCTGGGCCTGGGCTGAGCGGCGCTGCCCCGGCGGCGCCGTCCGCCCTGCGTCCGCAGGCGCCCCGCAGCCGCCGACTGGGGTAGCCTCACCCTCGCCCCGCCATCCCCGACGGACGGAAACAACCGTGTCCGCTGCACTCACCGAAGCCCTGTCCAGTTTCGAGGGCTTCGTCTCCGGCAATATTCTGGTCTGGATCCTCCTGGGAACCGGCCTGTACCTGACCGTGCGCACCCGCGCCGTCCAGCTGCGCCTGTTCGTCCGCGCCCTGCGGCTGGTCGCCCACTCCCGCCACCAGCGCGGCTCCCTGTCCAGCTTCCAGGCCTTCGTGATCGGCCTGGGCGGGCGCGTGGGCACCGGCAACATCGCCGGCGTGGCCCTGGCCGTCACCTTCGGCGGGCCGGGCGCCCTGCTGTGGATGTGGGTGGTGGCGATCCTCGGCATGGCCACCAGCTTCGCCGAGTCGACCCTCGCCCAGGTGTTCAAGGTCCGCAACGTCGACGGCATCTTCCGCGGCGGCCCCGCCTACTACATGCAGCGCGGCATCGGCGGTGGCCTGGGCCGCTACATGGGTGTGGCGTTCGCCGTCATGCTGGTGTTCTCCTACGGGCTCATCTTCCCGATGGTGCAGTCCAACACCATCGCCCTGACCCTGCATGAGGCGCACGGCGTGAGCACGCCGGTCACGGCGATCGTGCTCATGGCGCTGACCGCGCCGATCCTCCTGGCCGGCATGCGCGCGGTGGCGAAGGTGACCGAGTGGCTGGTGCCGCTGATGGCCGTGGCCTACCTGGCGGTGGTGTGCGTGGTGATCGTCGTGTCCATTGACCGGGTCCCGGGCGTATTCGCCGACATCTTCGCCGGCGCTTTCAACCTGCGCTCCGGCCTGGCCGGCACCGGCGGCGGGATCTTCGCCACCTTCCTCAACGGGACCAAGCGCGGCCTGTTCTCCAATGAGGCCGGCCAGGGCTCCTCCCCGAATGGCGCCGCCACCGCCGACGTCGCCCACCCGGTCACTCAGGGGCTGATTCAGGCGCTGGGCGTGTGCGTGGACACCCTGCTGATCTGTACCGCCACCGGGCTGACCATCCTGCTTTCCTCCCCTGCCGTCTACACCCCCGGGGTGGAGCCGCAGTGGGCGGAGACCACCCTGGTCCAGCATGCCCTGGCCGACGCCGTCCCCGGCAACTGGGTCCTGTGGTTCATGAGCTTCGTGGTGCTCACCTTCGCTTACTCCTCGGTGCTGGGCTACTCCGCCTTCGCCGAGATCAACGTCAGCTACCTCGGTGGCGGGCAACAGGCCGGCGTTGCTCTGCGTCTGGCCATGACGGTCGCCACCGGGTTGGGTGCGCTGGTCACCCTGGATCTGGCCTGGGTGATGGCGGATGTGGCCCTGGCGCTGATGACGATCCTGAACCTGGTGGCCGTGCTGTGGCTGTCCGGCTGGGTGGTGGCCACGCTGAGGGACTACGACGCCCAGCGGCGCGACGGCGTGGCCGAGCCGGTGTTCATCGCCTCCGGCAACCCGTTGCTGCCCGGTGAGCTCGACGGCGACGTCTGGACCGCCGACCGGGCCATTCTGCGACAGGACAGCCTCCACGAGGAGATCTGAACCGGTCCCGGTGCCGCCGCCGTGCGGGAGACGCCGCCGCGCCGTAAGCGGGACCGCTCGGGTCGGGGGAGTGGCGGACCGCGGCGTGCTCTGTGGGCGATCTCGCACCGAATCCGCGCGGCGCGGGCGTCCCACGGCTGGCATGCGGCGGCGTCGCTCTGGCAGAATGCACGGCTGTACTCGACCGTTCCCGGTCCCTCTCCCGGTGCGATCGCGTCTCGGCCCTAACCGGCCCCCGTTGCTGTAACCCCACCGGGAATCGGCATGGGCCAAACCATCGAGAACCAGGAGTTTTTTCCAAGTGGCAGTCAAGATTCGCCTCAAGCGCCTCGGCAAGAAGTTCGCACCCTTCTACCGGGTGGTCGTCGTCGACTCCCGTAAGAAGCGCGATGGCCGTGTCATCGAGGAGATCGGCGTTTACGACCCGATGCAGGAGCCCTCGCTCATCCGCATCGACTCTGAGCGGGCCCAGTACTGGCTCGGCGTAGGCGCACAGCCCTCCAACGCCGTCTTCAACCTGCTCAAGATCACCGGCGACTATCACACCTTTAAGGGCCTGAAGGGCGTTACGCCCCGCCTGAAGGTCAAGGACGCCGAGGCGGAGGCCGCCGCCAAGCAGGCCGCCGTCAAGGCCGTTGCCGACGACGCCGAGAAGCGCAAGGCCGACGCCGCCGTCAAGCAGGCCGAGGCCCAGGCAGCCGCAGCGGACGAGGAGCCGACCGAGGCCCCCGCCGAGGAGGCCTGACGTGCTTGCCGACGCACTCGAACACCTCGTGCGCGGCATCGTCGACAACCCCGACGACGTCACCGTCACCGCCCGCACGCTGCGCCGCGGCGACCTGTTGGAGGTCCGGGTCAACCCCGACGACCTCGGCCGCGTGATCGGCCGGTCGGGTCGCACCGCCCGTGCCCTGCGCACGGTCGTCGGCGCGCTGGCCGACTCGCCGGTGCGCGTGGACGTCGTGGACACCGACCGCCGCTGACACCGGCGCGAAGTCTCACCTACGCCGCCGCCCGCATCCCACCCCGGGATGCGGGCGGCGGCGTTTTCGACCGTGTCCGCCGATAACTCGATAACTCGGACGTGGGGGATTGGCGTGAGGTCGGGTTATCGGCGTGAACGTGTTGCTTTAGGTCGGGTTGTCGGCGCGGACGTGTGCTTTTGCCCGGCGGCGTGCAGGGGTCGTGTCTTTGCACGACCCTGGGCGACACTGCACGACCCTGGTGCTCCTTCCACGACCCCGGGGAGGTCGTGCAACATGCACCAAGGTCGTGGAACGCGGCCCGAGGTCGTGCAGTATCACCCACCTGCATCAAGCCGGGACCGGCACCCCACACAAACCACGACCAACTGGCACGCACACTCAGCGCTAGCGCCTACTGCGAGCTTGCGGTGGTGACGCGCACGGTGGCGCCTGCGATGGTGACGCGCACGGTAGGTTTGGGCGCGTGCTGCTAACCGTCGCCGTCATCGGCCCCGCCCACGCCCTCAAGGGCGAGGTGCGCCTCGAAATCCGCACCGACGATCCCGAGGGCCGGCTAGCCCCCGGCAGTGTGCTGCCCGTCGATCCCGCCACCGGCCCCGCTGCCGCTGGACACCTGACCGTCTCCCGGCTGCGCTTCGACGGCACCCGCTGGTACGCCGCCTTCGTCGAGGCCCCGGACCGCACCGCCGCCGAGGCCCTGCGCGGGGTGAAGCTGCTGGTGGAGACGGACGCCGAGGAAGCGGAGGACGACGACGCCTGGTACGCCCACGAGCTGATCGGCCTGCGGGCCATCCGGGTGCTGGCGGACGGCAGCACCCAGGAGCTGGGGGAGGTGAGCGGCCTGGAGCCGGGTGTCGCCCAGGACCGCCTGTTGGTGTGTACCCCCGACGGACAGGAGGTGTCCGTCCCCTTCGTCGAGCAACTCGTCCCCGAGATCGACCCCGACGCCGGCACCGTCACCATCGACCCGCCCGGCGGCCTGTTCCCCGGCCTGGGCGAGGCGGAGGAGGCCCGGTGAACCGCTTGGACCAGACCGGGGCCGCCGCGGCGCCGTCCCCGGCGTCCGCCTCCGGGCCCCTGCGCCTGGACGTGGTGACGATCTTCCCCGACTACCTGCGCGTGCTCGACCTGTCCCTGATCGGACGAGCCCACGCCGACGGGCTGCTGGACCTGCGCGTCCACGACCTGCGCGACTGGACCCACGACCGCCACCGCACCGTGGACGACACTCCCATCGGCGGTGGCGCCGGCATGGTGATGAAACCCGACGTGTGGGGCGCCGCCCTCGACAACGTGCTGGCCGCCCCCCTGCCCGCCGCCCCGGCCAGCGCTGAGTGCGCGGAGCCCGCAGAGGCCGCGAGCCTGCCCGCCCCCCGGCGCGTGCTGGTGATCCCCACCCCCTCCGGTGAACTGTTCACCCAGCGCACCGCCGAGAACCTGGCGGGCGCCGACCAGCTCGTCTTCGCCTGCGGCCGCTACGAGGGCATCGACGCCCGCGTGGCCGAGCACTACGCGGCGTCCGGCGTGGAGGTGCATGAGCTCTCCATCGGCGACTACGTGCTCAACGGCGGGGAAGCCGCTGTCCTGGTCATGATCGAGGCCATCGCCCGCCTGCGCCCCGGTGTGCTGGGCAATCCCGAGTCGATAGTGGAGGAGTCCCACACGGGCGCCGGCCTGCTGGAGTACCCCGTCTACACCCGCCCCGTGGCCTGGCGCGGCCTGGACCTCGCCGCCACCGAGCCGGTGCTCCTGTCGGGCGACCACGCCCGCATCGATCGTCATCGGCGTGACCAGGCGGTGTCCCGCACCGCCGTGCGCCGCCCCGACCTGATGGCCCGACTGGACCCGGCCCGCTTGGACGCCGGCGACCGCGCCGCCCTTACCCGCAACGGCTGGGTCGCGCCGGCCGGAGCCGCACACCCGGTGCCGTTGGTGGTGCGTCCCGCGCTGGAAGCGGATCTGCCCGCGCTCGCGGACCTGGCCGCGCGCACCTTCCCCGACGCCTGCCCCAGCTTCCTGACGAGCGAACAGATCGCCGCCCACATTGCCGTGAATCTTTCCCCCCAGCGCCTGGCCACCTGGCTGGCGGACCCGCGCGTGGTCCTGACCGTGGCCGAGCTGCCCGACGGCCTGCCCACGCCCCCCGAGGTCCCCGGCACCTCGCTGCCGCCCGGCGCCTTGGTGGGCTACAGCGCGGTGGTCGCCGAGTCCCTCGACGCCGCCGGCGCACTACCCGCCGGACTCGACCCGCGCCCGCCCTCCGTCGGCGTCCCGACCGGCCCCGACGGCGTCGGCGGGCTGGCTGCGGAACTGTCCAAGGTGTACGTCGACGCCCGCCTGCGCGCCTCCGGCATCGCCCCGACCCTGCTGGCAGAGGCGGTCTGTGATGCCGCCACCATGGGGGTCACCGCGCTGTGGTTGGGTACCAATGACGCCAATCGCCGCGCCCAGAAGGCCTACCGGCGCGCCGGCTTCCGCAAGGTCGGTACGCGCACTTACGAGGTCGGCGGGGAGCGCTGCCGCGACGTCGTCATGGTCCTTAACCCGCAGGAGACGGTCGCGTAGACGGTACTTGGACGCCGGCGGGAGGCGCACCGCGCAGCCGGCGGGCGTGAAATCCGGCACGAAGCGCCGTCGGAGCCCTCTGACGGCGCGGACCCTGTGGCAGACTGGACCGGCCTCGGGCCTCGGACCGCCCCTGCCACTGGGGAGGCGGTCAGGAGTAGGACCCGCTGGCATCCGCATGCGGCACGAGTCGCCCGACCGGCACCCCGGCCGGCGGCGCCGCCTGTTAAACGCTCGCTGACCAGTGGCACGGGCGTGGAGAGAAATCAATGACCAACCTGATCGACGAGATCGACGCCGCCTCCCTGCGCGACGACATCCCCAACTTCCGGGCCGGCGACACCCTGCGGGTGCACGTCAAGGTCGTGGAGGGGTCCCGCAGCCGCATCCAGGTCTTCCAGGGCGTCGTCATCGCCCGCAAGGGATCCGGGGTCTCCGAGACCTTCACCATCCGCAAGGTCTCCTTCGGCGTCGGCGTGGAGCGTACCTTCCCGCTGCACACCCCCACGATCGAGAAGATCGAGGTCGTCACCCGCGGTAACGTGCGCCGCGCCAAGCTGTACTACCTGCGCAACCTGCACGGCAAGGCTGCCAAGATCAAGGAGTACCGCGCCAACTGACGGCCCGGAACACTTCCGAGCCCTGGTGCCCGGGGCCCACGGGTCCCGGGCACCGGCGCATCCACCCGACCCCAGCCCTGAAACCGCCCAGCCACTATTCGAGAGGGAAACGGTGACCGCACCGCAGGAAGACGCCGAAGACCTGCCTGAAGCCGGTACCTCCGCTCCCGCGGCCGCGGATGCCACCGACGGCGCGGACGAGCTGCCCCCCTCCTACGAGCCGGTCCACCGGCCCACCCCATTGGCCGCACCCGAGCGGGCCGAAGCCGAGCCCGCGTCGCGCCGCCGCGGCTCCACCCTGCTGATCGTGCTCGCGGTGCTGGTGGTCGTCGCCCTGGTCAAGACCTTCGTGGTGCAGACCTTCGGCATACCCTCCGGCTCCATGGAGGACACCCTGCTTGAGGGCGACCGGGTGGCCGTGACCATGTACGACGCCGACGACGTCGACCGCGGCGACATCGTGGTATTCACCGACCCGGACAACTGGCTCACCGTCACCGAGCCCACCGGGTTGAGGGGCTTCGTCCAGGACGCACTCATCGTCCTGCACCTGCTGCCCGAGGACTCCGGCCACCACCTGATCAAACGCGTCATCGGCGTGGCCGGGGACCGCATCGTCGCCGACGGCGGGGGGTCGCTGACCATCAACGGCGTCGAGGTCCACGAGCCCTACCTGAAGTCCGGCCGCTCCGCCTCCGACGTCGCCTTCGACGTCACCGTTCCCGACGGCTATGTGTGGGTGATGGGCGACAACCGCGCCAACTCCGCCGACTCCCGCTTCCACCAGGACGACGCCAACGGCGGATTCGTCCCGCTGGACGACGTGGTCGGGGTCGCCAAGGTCGTGCTCTGGCCGCTGTCACGCCTGGAGACCCTCGACGACGGCGGCGCCTTCGACGCCGTTCCCGACGCCGCCATGAGCACCACCGCCGGGACCGGTCCGTGACCCGCGCCCGCATCCTGCCGGACCGCGCCCTGGAGGAGCGGCTGCTGGTCCGCTATCCGCTGGTCGGTGGCATGGACGAGGTCGGCCGGGGCTCCCTGGCCGGACCCGTCAGCGTCGGCCTGGCCGTCGTCTCCCGGGCCACGCCTGCTGCCTTCCCCTCGGGTCTGGCCGACTCCAAGCAGCTCACGCCCCGCCGTCGGGAGGCGCTCGTGGAGCCCTGCCGCGCCTGGGTGGTTGACCACGCCGTCGGTCACGCCGCGCCTGCGGAGATCGACGCCCTCGGCATCATCGGCGCACTGCGACTGGCCGGGCAGCGGGCCCTGGCCGAGGTCGCCGTACGCGGTCACCTGCCCGGCGCCATCATCCTGGACGGCACCATGAACTGGCTGCGCCCGCCCACCGGCCCTGTCCCAGCCGACGCGGCCGAGCAGACCACGGTGCCGGCTGCGGTGGCACCGGTGGGGCAGGCCGCGTCCGTTGCAGTAGCGCCCGCCGCGCGGCCCATCCCGTCCGTGTACACCTCCGTCAAGGCGGATGCTCACTGCGCGGTGGTGGCCGCCGCATCCGTTCTGGCCAAGGTGGAGCGCGACGCGCTCATGACCGCTCTGCCCGACCCCGGCTACGACTGGGTCCGCAACAAGGGCTACACCTCGCCGGCCCACATCGAGGGCCTGGCCCGCCTGGGCGCCAGCGATCAGCACCGCCGCTCCTGGCACCTGCCCGGACTGGATCGCTTCACGGCCCGGGCCGCCGGGGCCGACCCCGCGCCGCTGCGCGCCAGCGCCCCGGTACAGGCGCCGACCCGGACCGTGGCTGTGGCCGACGCGCCCGCGGGACCTGCTGCCGGAAGGGACGCCCATTGGGCATGATGGACGGGTGAGTGCTGAAGATCTGGAGTCGTATGAGAACGACTTGGAGCTCGACCTGTACCGCGAGTACCGCGATGTCATCTCCCTGTTCTCCTATGTCGTCGAGACGGAGCGCCGCTTCTACCTGGCCAACGCCGTGGACGTGCAGGTGCGCACCAACGGCGGCGAGGTGTTCTTCGAGCTGACCCTCGAGGACGCCTGGGTGTGGGACATCTACCGGGCCAGCCGATTCGTGAAGTCCGTGCACGTGGTCACCTTCAAGGACGTCAATGTCGAGGAGCTGACCAAGCCGGAAATGGACATCCCCTCCTGACCGGCCGCCGGCCCTGAAATGACCGCGCGGAGGATTCACCAGATCCCACAGGCATCGTTCGTGCACCCCTAATCCACAGAGATCAAATCGCGCGCTGGCCCCGCCACGCCCCCACGGGCACGCTGGTGGTGGAGGTCAAGCCCATGCAACCAGCACCAACCACTACGCCGACCGACCCGCGTCGGCTCATCGGTCAGCGCGGCGAAGCCATCGCGGCCCGCTATCTGAGCGACTCTGGCTGGCGCATCCTGGACCGCAACTGGCGGCCCGGTCCCGGCCTGCGCGGCGAGGTGGACATCGTCGCCCTGCAACCACACCCCGACGGCCTCGGCACGCTGGTGATCGTGGAGGTCAAGACCCGCACCTCCGCCGTCGCCGGGCCGCCGGCGGAGGCCGTCGACGCGCGTAAGCTAGCCCGCCTGCGTGCTCTGGCCGCTGCGTGGGCGGCCACCCACCCGGTGCCGCACGCGGGGCTGCGCCTCGACGTCGTCTCCGTTCAGTTGCGTGCCGGTCGTCCCGCCCTGCTGCGCCACCACCGGGGAGTGGGGGTTTGAAATGGGCCTGGCACGCACCCTTGCCGTCACCCTGACCGGACTGGCCGGACACCTGGTGGACGTGGAGGCCCACTCCGCTCACGGGCTGCCCGGATTCACCCTCGTCGGCCTTCCGGACGCGGCCATACGCGAGTCGCGCGAGCGCGTCCGGGCCGCCCTGTCCACCTGCGGGGTCACCTGGGGCGAGCACCGGCTGACCGTCAATCTCTCTCCGGCCGACCTGCCCAAGACCGGGACCGGCTTCGACCTGGCCCTGGCGCTCGCGGTCCTGGGCGCCCGCGGCCAGCTGCCGGCTCGTGCCGTCGCCCACATGGCCCGCACCGTCTACATCGGGGAACTCGGCCTGGATGGCTCCATCCACCCGGTCCGCGGCATCCTGCCCGCCGTGCGCGCCGCCGCCGACGCCGGCGTGACCGAGGTGGTGGTGGCCTCCGGCGCGGGCCGGGAGGCGGCCCTGGTGCCGGGCGTGGACGTGATCGCCGTCAGTCACATCGGCGAGTTGCTGGAGCGCTACGGCGGGAAGCTGCCCGGTCG
>NZ_LK995515.1:15375-32173 GCF_900002405.1 Actinomyces succiniciruminis
CCGCGCCCGCCGTGAGGCGGCCCACGCTCCCCGCCCCGCCGGAGGCCGAGACCGGGTGCGCGAGCCCGACCTGGCCGATGTGGTGGGACAGACCCAGGCGCGTCACGCCTTGGAGGTCGCCGCCGCGGGTGGACACCACCTGCTGCTGGTCGGCCCGCCGGGCGCCGGCAAGACCATGCTCGCCGAGCGCCTGCCCTCCATCCTGCCGCCCCTGAGTCCCGACGACGCCGTCACCGTCACCTCCATCCATTCCCTGGCCGGAACCTTCAACGCCGACGCCGGCCTGCTCACCCGCCCGCCCCTGCGCGCGCCCCACCACACCGCCACGCGCGCCGCCGTCGTGGGCGGTGGCACGGGCACACCCCGCCCCGGCGACGTGTCGCTCGCCCACCGCGGCGTGCTGTTCCTGGACGAGGCCCCCGAATTCTCCGCCGGCGTGCTCGACTGCCTGCGCCAGCCGCTGGAGTCCGGAGTGGTGACCATCGACCGGGTGGGCGGGCGCGCCACCTACCCGGCGGCCTTCCAACTGGTGCTGGCAGCCAACCCCTGTCCCTGCGGGCGCGCCACCGGCCGCGGCCTGGAGTGCACCTGTACCTCTTTGCAGCGGCGCCGTTACTTCTCCCGCCTGTCCGGCCCCCTGCTGGACCGGGTCGACATCCAGGTGGAGGTCGCCGCCGTCACCGCCGATGACCTGGCCGCCGGAACCGCAGGCGAGCCCAGCGCCGTCGTCGCCGCCCGCGTCGCCGAGGCGCGCGCACGGGCCGCCCGGCGGCTGGCCGACACCCCCTGGCGACTGATGGGGGAGGTCCCCGGGGGCTGGCTGCGCTCGCCCGCCTCCGGCACCGACGCCTCTCTGCTCACCCCGCTCATGACCGCCCTGGACCGGGGCGACCTGACCCTGCGCGGCGTCGACCGGGTGCTGCGGCTGGCCTGGACCCTGGCCGACCTCGGCGCCCGCCCCGCGCCCACCCCCACCGATATCGGCGCCGCTCTGGCGCTGCGCACGAGAGGAGCCCGCCCATGAGAGCCGCGAACACATCCGCCGCCGGCTCCACCGCACACGTCGCCTGCGCGGACCCACCGCCCGCCTCCGATGTCGGCGTCGAGACCACTGTCGATGGTGACGCCGAGGCCCTGGCCCGGGCCACCTGGTCGCGGCTAGCCGAGCCCGCAGACGCCCATGCCTGCGCCCTGGTCGGCCGTCTCGGTGCCACCGCCGCCCTGGACTGGCTCACGCATGAGGCCCTCGACGCCGACGGGGAGCCCCGGCCCGCCCCACGTCCGCCGCTGCCGCCCCACGGAGACGCCGCCCGAGCGAGTGCGGACTGGGCCACGGCCGCCGCCCGTTGGGCCCCGCGCCTGCAAGGCCTGGACATCCGCCGCGAACTGGATGTGTTGGAACGCCTCGGCGGCAGCCTGCTCATCCCCACCGACCCGGGGTGGCCCACGGGGCTGAACGACTTGGAGCGCCCACCCCACTGCCTATGGGTGCGCGGCGATCCCGCCCTACTCGTCTCCCGCCGGGGCGCCGCCGACGTCGCCCTGCCGCGGGCCCGCGAGGATCTGGTGCCGGACGGCCCCGGCGCCGGATGCGCGCTGGCGCTGGTCGGGGCACGCGCCTCCACCGACTACGGCGAGCACGTCACCTTCGAAATGGCCAGTGGGCTGGCAGCGAAGGGTGTCGTCGTCATCTCCGGCGGCGCCTTCGGTATCGACGCCGCCGCCCACCGTGGCGCCCTGCGCACCGGCGTCACCGTGTCCGTGTCCGCCGGGGGAGTGGACCGCCTCTACCCGGCCGGCAACGCCGACGTGCTGGAGGAGGTTATCGCCACCGGTGCCCTGGTGGCCGAGGTGCCGCCCGGCTGCCAGCCCGGCCGCCACCGCTTCCTGACCCGCAACCGGCTGATCGCCGCCATGAGCAACGCCACCGTCGTCGTCGAGGCGGCATGGCGGTCCGGTGCCCTGTCCACCGCCCATCACGCCCTCGATCTGGGGCGGCCGGTGGGGGCCGTGCCCGGGCCGGTCACCTCCATGGCGTCGGTGGGCTGTCACCGGCTGCTGCGGCAGGGTGCCGTCTGCGTCACCGACGCCGACGAGGCCCTGGAACTGGTCGCACCCCTGGGAGCGACCGACCCCGATGCGGCCAAGGCCGCAGACCCGGCCAATGCGGGATCCGGGCTGCTCGACGGCCTGGATGGGCCCGCGGCCGTCGTCCTGGACGCGCTGCCCGCCCGCGCCGAAGCCAGCGTGGAGTCGATCGTGCGCGCCGCCGGGCTCACCGAACGCGAGACCGTCGCCGCCCTGGGGCTGCTGGAACTCGAGGGCCGGGTGGAACGCCGTGGCGCCGCCTGGCGCCGCGCCCGCGCGCACCGGTGAACTCGATGCCGGTTGGCACCGCTGCCGCCCCAGCACCGACGAGTCTCACCGGACCACCCCTCGTCAATGCCCAGTAGCCGCCTGCCGCCCCAGCACCGACAAGTCTCACCACCCTATGTCTCGGCGTGACGGCGCCTCGCGGACTTGTCTGACTGGAGGGTGCTCTGTATCTCGGCTCGAATGAACGGAGCACAGTCGGAAGGAGCCATCGTCGTAGGTCGAGGATGGAGGACGAGGATACCGCCGCATCAGCTTTATTGGCTCGGAGTATCATCGCGGCGTGATCCAGGTGGGGGCAATGTTTGGGGGAAGCGGTAGGAGTCATCTCGAGCTGTCGTACAGTGCGATGACCCTCGAGGCTGCTTTCGAGATTGCTGATGGCTGGAAGTATCCACCACCGTATGACTTCTATGACATGACGGCGGATCCAGAGGACTACGAGGAGTTCGTGACTCCCGAGAAGTGGCCCGACGTCCTCATGCAGGTCCGTTCAAGAGGCGAGCTGTTCGGATTCTTGTCCGCCGACATCGATGACGGTGAAGGCGTGTTGGAGATTGGACTGGGGATGCGTCCTGATCTCACTGGCGGCGGTCTCGGGGTGAGCTTCATGGCATGTAACTTGGCTTGGCTGGAAGAGAATCTACCCGGTCGGGAGATTCGCTTGAGCGTGGCCTGCTTCAATGAGCGTGCAATTGCGGTGTACCGTCGGAGCGGATTTCGTAGAGTGCGTTCCTTTAAACAGGTTACCAACGGGGGAGTCTTCGACTTCATTGAAATGAAGTATGAGGGGTGCCAAGCTGCGGTCCGGTAATCTTCTGCCGGTTGCACGTATCGGCCTGCGGGGACCAATCCGCCTCTTCATGTTTGGGGCGTGGTCGGTGGATAGGGCGGGTGTGGTGGGCGTGTATGGGTGGGTGTTGGGGCCGGTCGGGTGAGTGCCCCGGGGGCGGCGCACGCTCAATCACCTTGCCGCTCCGACCGGTCGGCGGGTTTTGCCTGGTATTTCAATGTTCTTGGTTTTGGGCCGAAGGAGGCCCATCGGCTCCCATGTGCACCGCGGGGGGCGCCGCACATGGGAGCCGACTGCACTGTTCACCGGTTGACGTGTTATCCGCGCAATTACGCCAAATCGCTAGAAACGCGCCGCGAATGAGCGTGCGGCGCGTGCTCGCGCCGGGCCCACCCGTGCGCGGGTTCGGCTTTTGGTGTTCGAGGGTGCGATGGCGGGGAGGGTATGGGGTGTGCGGATGGTGGGGTGCCGACGGTGGTGGAGGACTCGCGGCTGCGCACTGCACACTGACGGGCGGAGGCCGGGAATGTCCATATTCGGCATTAACGGTGTCGATGCGGATGCAGTCTGATGCGGCATCCGCATGATTTCAACGTTTTGTTCGCGGCCGCTGACACGGCCGGCACCGTTCGTGCCGAATCTGGACATTCCACTGCGGCCTACACCCCGGATCGGCCCACCACAACCGCCAAGCCGAAGGCGCCACTAATCCGCCTCTTCGTGTTTGTTTATGGGCGCGGGCCCGGGCTGCTGTGTGGTGGTCGTGTTCGGGGCCCTGTTCGACAAGAGCCGGCCCGCCAGGTGGTCGTGTTCGGGTGTGGGAGGTCGTGTTCGGGTTGACGAGGTCGTGTTCGGCGGGCGCCGGCCTGCCGAACACGACCTTTTCATCCCCAAACCCTCCACATTCGGGAGGGTTTCGGGCTGACGAGGACGTTCTCGCCGGACACAGGACGTCCTCGGGTTGACGAGGTCGTTTTGGCCGAGCCCGGGTCGTTGTCGGGCCGATGAGGACGTTCTCGGGGCGGCGGGGACGATGTCGGGCCGGTTGAGGGCGGCGTCGGGGGCGGCGTCACGCGAAGGCGTGAACGTTGACCCGAGCGCACGAGCCTTCGCGCCTGGCCCACCGTGATCCAGCGCGCACACTCCAGTCAACGCGCACCCCCACCAATCGCGCCACGCGCCGCAACACAGGCACGCGTGCGTCCACCACCTCCGGCGACCCGCCGCCCATCAGCCCGTCGCGTCCCCAAGCACGAAGACTTGGTAAACACCGAGGGGGGCTAAGTAGACCCCACCCGTCCGTGGCCTCCCCACCCGGTGATAGGCGCTGCGGCGCCCAGTGGTGGACGCAGCCGGCACCTACACCTTGTCTCAGCGCCCGATGTCGCGGCGTGATAGCGCCACACAGGCGACTGCGACCAGCAGGGCACTGAACCCCCATAGCAGCGCCAGGCCGCCCCAGTCGAAGCCATTGCTCAGAGGGTGCTCGCCGAAAGCCCAGTAATACGGCGACAGGTGCACGAGCCAGTCCAGATCGGCGGACATGCCGCCGATTGCGTTTAATGCGTAGCCGAGCGCGGCCACCGTGGCGCCGGCACCGAGTGACCAGGCGCTCCGGCCTGTCAGCGCGCCGGCCGCCAGCGCGGCAGTTCCGGAGAGCACGGCGAGACCCGCCCAGGAGGCCGTTGCAGCCAGCACGTTGGGGATGGACAGCGCCAGCTCGACGACTGGGTTGAGCACCAGTAACACAGCTACCGTGACGAGGGAGAGCCCGAGCACCCGTATGACCAATGCGGCGGCGGTCTCTGCCACGTACTGCACGCGGCCCACGGCGTGAGCGAGCGTGAGCTCCAGGCGTCCGCTCTCCTCCATGCCCGCAATGAACCGCGCACCCCAGGCGGTGGCGGCAATGGCTCCGAGCGCGAAGCCGAGCAGCCCGAAGAAGGTGGCTTGGGCATAGCCCGCACCCGTGGCGATCTGGTCGTACCCCAGGAGGGACACGAGCTCCGTGGGCAGGGTGTCGAGGATGTCTGCGAGTTCCGGCGTCTGCAGCGACGGGTAGACCGGCAGGTACAGTGCCAGCACCGCGGCGAGTGCGACGCTCCAGCCGAGCAGCGAGCGGGCGCCCTCGGCCAGGTGCCGGCGCAGGATCGGCACGGCGGCGCGGGATTCCGCACCGGAAATGGCGGCCCGCGTGTTGGAAGCGCTCATGCTGACTCCTCCTGCTCCTCCTGGGCGTACAGGTTGAGGATCGACTCCTCCAGATCGGGCTCTTCGATCGTGAGTTCCTGAACCGTGAATCGCGACAGGGCCTTGACGAGTTCGTCCGCCCGTCCGCGGAACGCCCCCTGAACGCGCAACTGGTTGCCCGGCGCCGGCTCGATCTGCAGATCACTCAATATCCCGGGCTCTGCCAGGCCGCCGCGAATCTCCCGCGCGGTGACCTCACTGAGCACCGCTCGCACTCGGGATACTGCCGCCGGGCGCAGGGAGGAGACCTCGCCCTCGGCCACAACGCTGCCGTGGGACAGCACGGCAGCGGCATCCGCGGCATGCTGAATCTCGCTGAGGATATGAGAGCTGAGCAGCACCGTCTGCCCGGCATCGCGTGCCTCCCGTACCAGGTTCAAGAATTCGCGCTGCATGAGCGGGTCCAGTCCGCTGGTGGGCTCGTCGAGGATCAACAGCTCGGGGGAGTGCATGAAAGCCTGGATAAGCCCAAGCTTCTGCCGGTTCCCCTTCGACAGTGACCGCACCGGGCGACTCAGGTCAAGATCGAGGCGTTCGGCCAGGCCCTCGATCCGACCTGGGGCGATCGGGCCGCTGAGCTCGGCCAGATGCTTCAGCAGCGCGGCGCCGCTGGTGCGTTCGCCCAGATTGAGCTCACCCGGCAGGTAGCCGATGCGACGGCGCAGCTGTGGGCGGTCCGTGGTGGGCGAGGCGCCGAGCACGGAGATGCCGCCGCTGCTGGGGCGCATGATGCCGAGCAGCATGCGCAGCACCGTGGTCTTGCCGGCCCCGTTGGGGCCGATCAGTCCGTACACGCAGCCGCGCTCGACCCGCAGATCGATGCCCCGCACCGCATGCACATCTCCGAAGCGCTTGTGAAGCGAATGAGTGGCGATAACTGCCGACATGAGTCCTCCCGAGCCGACGGCATGTGCCCATTGGGTACCCGGCGGGTGCGAAGTGCATCTCTGAGTACGCTACGGAGGCAATATCGGAGGGGCAATACCGGTCCGTGAGCCGGACACCGGGCCTGGTCACGTGTTCCCTGGCTTGTCGGGGCGAACATTGTCCGAATCCGGGACAAACATGCTTGGAGCACCGGCCCTCGATTCCAGAATCGTTGGAATTATGCGGCTTCAAGATCGGCGACCGGTCCGGCGGCGGGCGTTTGTCCCGGATGGCGACAATGCCGGTCGTGGCAGCGTTCAAGGGCCGAGCCGCGTCCCACCCACATCCTCAAACCAGAAGAGTCACTAGACTGATGGCGTGCGCGCGGATCCCAAGGCTGGTGAGGCCTCCACGGCGGCCCCGGCGGTGGGACGGCAGATGAGGCCGACGAACCCGAGCGGGTGCGGCACCCGGGCCGGGCTGCTGGACGCGTTCGCCCGCTACCTGGACCTGCAACGCGGCCTGTCGGCGCACACGGTGCGCGCCTACCTCGGCGATCTGGCGGAGCTGCTGACCTTCCTCGGTGTCGGCGAGGGAGACGACGAGCCGGTGGGGCCCGCCCTGGGCAGCCTGGACCTGCCGGACCTGCGCGCCTGGCTGGCCACCATGTCCGCCGACGGCGCCGCCCGCGCGACTCTGGCCCGCCGCGCCGCCGCCTGCCGCACCTTCTCCAACTGGGCCTACCGCAACGGACTGCTGGGGGCCGACGTCGCCGCCCGGCTGCGCTCGCCCCGCGCCGATGCTCGCCTGCCCTCCGTGCTCACCCCCGTCCAGGCCGCCGCCTTGCTGGACGCGGCGGCCGACGCCGTCGCCGCGGCCGGGACGACGGCGGATGACGGCACCGACGTCGAGCTGGCCAGGGCACTGGCGCTGCGCGACCGGGCGATTCTGGAGATCCTGTACGCCACCGGCGTGCGCGTGTCCGAACTGTGCGCCCTGAACCTGGGGGACGTGGACGCCGCGCGTCGCACCATGCGGGTGCTGGGCAAGGGGAACAAGGAACGCACGGTGCCCTACGGCGGCCCCGCCGCCGCGGCCCTGGAGGACTGGGCGGACGCACGCCCCGCCGTAGCCGCCGCCGACGCCGGGGCGGCCCTGTTCCTGGGCGCCCGCGGTCGCCGCATCGGGCCGCGGGCCGTACGCGAGATTGTTCACCGCACGGCCGCCCGCGCCGGCGTGCCCGACCTGGGCCCCCACGGCCTGCGCCACTCGGCCGCCACCCACGTGCTCAGCGGGGGAGCGGACCTGCGCAGCGTCCAGGAACTGCTCGGCCACTCGTCGCTGGCCACGACCCAGCGCTACACGCATGTATCCGCCGAGCGCCTGCGCGCCGTCTACGCCCAGGCCTTCCCACGGGCTTGACGACCGGGCCACCGAGTATGCGACACCGACCCCGCTCGGCCCGGCCGGCAAGTCGGCCTCCAATCAGCTCAACGGCTTGAGGCGGATCACCGCGGGCTGAAGCAGGCGCAGCGGGTTGACGTAGGTCTTCGGGCCGGTGCGGGCACCCCAGTGCAGGGCGTCGGCGCCGTCGGCGCGGTGGCCGGATTGCAGCGTGCCGATCACCTGGCCGCGCGCAACCGCCTCGCCGGCCTCGACGCACGGATCCACCGGCTCGTAGGTGGTGCGGATGCCGTCGGCATGGTCGATGGAGACCACCGGTCGGCCGGCCACCATCCCCGCGAAGGCGACCGTCCCGTCCGCGGCCGCCAGCACCTGCGAGCCCGCCGCCAGCGCCAGGTCCACGCCGCGGTGCCCGGAGCCCCAGACCACCGCAGGCGGATCGAAATCGGCCAGCACCGTCGTCGCCATGCCCGTCGGCCAGGCGTAGCGCACCCTCGTGGCCACCACCCCCGGCAGCGGCGTGGCGGGTTCCGCCGCCGTCCCGGCCGCGAATGCCTGCAGCGGGTTCGGCTCGCCGCCCCGCCAGGCCATCACCACCTGCCGCGGCACGGTCGCGGACCCCAAGGATGTTGCGTCCACTCCGGAGGCCGGCGTCGGCGACAGGGCGAGGGCGGCGCCGACGGTAAGCGCGGCCCAAGTCGCCGCCAGGCGCCGGGCCCGACGTCGCGCCCCTCCCGGGCGCGGTGGAGGGGGACCGCCGGATGAGACTTCGCCGGGGGAGCGGTCGGCCGGATCCTGGCGGGTGTGCCCGCCCGGGGCCGCGGGGGAGTGTCCATCCGTGGCGGTCGTGTTGACGGTAACGGCTGAAGCGGAGGTGCCGACGGCGGTGTCGGCGGCTGTGAAGTTGCTCATGGACACCAGCGTGCGCGGGTAGGTACCCGAGCGCACCTGCGGCATGGTCCGCCTGTGGATAACCGATCCGGTTGGATGTCGCCAATCGGACCTGTGGACGCCGGTACGCCAATCCGAAGGTGCCCGCCCCTCCGGCCGAGCGCACCCGCCCACGGACTCACCCCGCTGCGGCCTGCGGATTCATCCCGTGCCACGAGGCTTGCCCGGCGGCCCCGCCCGCATGATCCGCGCCGGCGCTGTGATAACCTCGCGCCCGCAGCCCCGCGCGGGTTCGGCGGCCTAAGTCGATCCGTTGCGTGGCTGACTTCGCGTGTCCGCGCCCGTTCCGCCGTCGGCGGGTCGGGAACGTCCTTTCGAGCGCCACGGCCGAGGTCCCGCATTGCGTAAGCACGGTGGGTGGCCCGGCGTCGCGGGCACCAGGCCCCATGCCCGGCCTCCGGGCAGCCGCGCCCCGCCCACGGGGCCTCCGGTCAAAGGGGAAAACCACCCATAACCGGGCGCCCCGTCCGCACCGCGGCGGGCCGCCCCTCGACTGCGCGCCCGCCGGGCGTGCCTGAAAGGACCCTCATGGCGATTGTCACCATGCGCCAGCTGCTCGAGAACGGTGTGCACTTCGGCCACCAGACCCGCCGTTGGAACCCCAAGATGAAGCGGTTCATCCTCACCGAGCGCAACGGCATCTACATCATCGACCTGCAGCAGTCGATCGACGGCATCAACACCGCCTACGACTTCGTCAAGGAGACGGTCGCCCGCGGCGGCAACATTCTGTTCGTCGGCACCAAGACCCAGGCCCAGGCCGCCGTGGCCGAGCAGGCCCAGCGCGTCGGCATGCCCTACGTCAACCAGCGCTGGCTGGGCGGCATGCTCACCAACTTCACCACCGTGCGCGGTCGCCTGGACCGCATGAAGGAACTCGAGCAGATCGACTTCGACGACGTGGCCGGTTCCGGCCACACCAAGAAGGAACTGCTCATGATGCGCCGCGAGAAGGACAAGCTGGTCAAGACCCTCGGCGGCATCCGCGACATGGCCAAGCCGCCGGCCGCCATCTGGGTGGTGGACACCAAGAAGGAGCACCTGGCCATCTCCGAGGCGCAGAAGCTGGGCATCCCCGTCGTCGCCGTGCTGGACACCAACTGCGACCCCGACGAGGTCACCTACGCCGTCCCCGGTAACGACGACGCCATCCGCTCCGTCGCGCTGCTGACCCGCATCATCGCCGACGCCGTCGCCGACGGGCTCGTGTCGCGCTCCGCCGGCCGCGCCCGCACCGGTGAGGAGGCGGAGGTCCCCGCCGCCGAGGCCGAGCCGCTGCCCGAGTGGGAGGCCCAGCTGCTGGCCGGCTCCGAGGACGCCGCCGCCCCGGCCGATGCGTCCGCCGAGGCCGCCGCTGAGCCGGCCGCCGAGGCCACTCAGAGTGAAGCCCCGGCGGCTCCCTCGGATAGCGAGCCTGCTCCCGCCGAGCAGGCCTGAGTCCAGTAGCCGCCCGTTCACTCCAATCTCAGCAATTTCAGGAGATATCCATGCCCAACTACACCACCGCTGACATCAAGGCGCTGCGCGAGAAGACCGGCGCCGGCATGCTCGACGTCAAGAAGGCGCTCGACGAGGCGAACGGTGACGCCGAGAAGGCCATCGAGATCATCCGCGTCAAGGGCCTGAAGGGCATCGCCAAGCGCGAGGGCCGCTCCGCCTCCGCCGGCCTGATCGCCGCCAAGGTGGTCGACACCGACGACGCTCAGGTGGGCGTCCTGGTGGAGATCAACTCCGAGACCGACTTCGTCGCCAAGAACGAGAAGTTCATCGAGTTCGCCGACAAGGTCCTCACTGCCGCCATCGACTCCGGTGCCGAGACCGCCGAGGCGCTGGCCGAGGTCGCCGTCGACGGCACCACCGTCAAGGAGCTCACCGACTCCATGCAGGCCGTCATCGGCGAGAAGATCGTCGTGCGCCGCGTCGGCCGCCTGGCCGCCGACCACGTCGAGCTGTACCTGCACCGCACCAACCCCGACCTGCCCGCGCAGGTGGGTGTGCTGGTCGGCACCGACGCCAAGGCCGCCGAGGTCGCCCACGATGTGGCCATGCACGTGGCCGCCTACTCCCCGCTGTACCTGGACCGCGACTCCGTCCCGGCCGAGACCGTGGAGAAGGAGCGCGCCATCGCCGAGGAGACGACCCGCGCCGAGGGCAAGCCCGAGAAGGCCATCCCGAAGATCGTCGAGGGCCGTATGAACGGCTTCTACAAGGAGAACTGCCTGGTGGACCAGGCCTACGCCAAGGACCCCAAGACCACGGTCGGCAAGGTCATCACGGCCACCGGCGGCAAGCTGATCGGCTTCGTCCGCTTCCGCGTCGGCGCCTGAGCTGACGCGATCAAGCACCGGGGTCCCCGTGAGCGCATGCTCGCGGGGACCCCGTGTTATATCTCGGGTGCTTCCGGGCGCTCAGGCCACCAGTATTTCGACGAGCCGGTTCCAACTGGTGCCGTGGGCAACGAGGTACTCATTCAGGCGGGCGTCGTCCTGCTCCAGTGCGGCCGCCGCCAGATGACGCGCGGAGACATCGGAGTCGACCGCCAGCGCGACCGCCCGCACCGAGGCCGCCTTGGCGCGGTCGTCGAAGCCGATCGGCCGGGGCAGTAGCCGCCCCAGGCCGCGGCGGGGAGCGTCGGCGGTCGCCTCCTGCACCAACTCCTCCCAGCTCAGTTGGTGGGGCGTGCCGACGAGCGCCTCCACCTCGGGGCTGGTGCGGAGCGCGGCGACGAACACATCCAGGGGCTCGGCGTTGCCTGCCCCCCGTTCCTTCGCCACCGCGCGGGCGTCCTTGAGCACCGTCTTGGCGCTCTCGTCCATTCCTGCCATGATCATTCCTCCGTTTCGGCGGGACTTTGAGTGGTTGTGTTGAGGTGTTTGGCGGCCGTCCGGCTGTCAATGCGTACCGCGTACCGCGAGGCGGACCAGCTTGCGAGGGCGATGTGCAGCAGTGCCCACGAGGCCAATGCGGTGGCCCCGACTTGAGCGGCGATTGCCACAAACCCGGGTGCCAATGCTGCCGTGCCCTGGCCGACGGCGAGGACCAGCGGCCCTCCGAGGGCGGCAAGCCCGCCGACGCCGCTGGTCAGGTGGTTCGAAATGCCTCGCGCTGCTAGGAGCGCGGCGGACACGGAACACGCCGCGGCGAACAGCGGCCAGGTGAATGCGCAACCGAGTGCGATAGCCACGGCACCGCCGGGCAGGCGAGCCTGGGCGCCGCCGAGGACGGTCAGCAGGCAGATCAGGCACGTTTGTAATGCGGGCAACAGACAGCTCCACGCACCCACGTACAGTGCGTTACAGCGGGTACTGCTCGCCGCAGAGAACAGGGGGTAGCGTGCTTCCGCTAGGGCGCCGTCCAGCGCGCATGAGGAAGCTGCAAATCCGCCTACGATCAGGAACGCGATTGGCCACCACTCCGGGAGCAGCCAACCGATCAGCCGGCCGACCCCATAGGCCGCCAGCGCCTCGAATACGAGGACCCTGCCGGAATGGCGGCGTCCCGCCTCCCACCACTGGCGGATTACTAAGGCGGCCGCCCCACGGACGACGGCGGGCATGTTCCCGCTGGACGCATGTGCCGGGCGCATAAGGGCCAATGCCGCCGAGGCGTCCCGACTCTCGGCCAGGTCGAGGATTGCGGCCAGCTGGTACGCGGGTGCCGCCCACAGCGGAGTCAGCCCGGGCGCCACCGCGATCACCACCGCGTAGATCAAGGCGGTGGCAGCGGCGAGCAGTATGGCCGATCGCCAGTGCCCGGTCAGCGTCATGAAGATGTCGCCCAGCAGGTTCAGTGCCCTCACCCCCTGTTCCGACACGCGGGCGAGCACACTGCATACCAATACTGTCGTCGGACTCCACCATGCCAGGGTCAGGAGCGGGCGCGTACGGGGAAATACCCATGCCACACAGCCGCAGGCCAAGCGCGCGCTGGTCATCCAGACTCCGAGACTGCTCAGGACTGTCCACAAACACAGGCGCGACTCCAGTTCCGCCCACTGCGTTGGGGCCACCCCGGTGAGCACGGCGGTCAGGTACAGGCTGCCGATTGCTGCGGCTGGAAGCCGAGCGACGATACCCGAGATTAGTAATACGCGAATTAGCGGTCCGGAATCGACGATGCCGATGTCGCCGGTGTTGAGAATGATGGGAACTCGGGCCGCCGAGCGGGTGCCCCAGACGGTGAGGGCGACGAGCAACAGCACGCCGAGCACATCTCGCAGCAGCCAGTCGGGGATGGCAGATGCGCGCCCGGATGGGGGCGCTATCAGGATCCAAAGCAACCGGCCGCTGACGACCACCACGGCGATACCAGCAAGACGCCCCGGCCAGCTCTTAAGCAGTCCGACCGCCTTGTGTCGAACGCCGCGCAGACGGGCCTCCAGCAGTACCAGTACCAGTCGCGAGACGTGCTGTCGGGCACGCTGGCGCGCGGCGGTGGGAACAACGTCGGCGGTCATGGACTCGTCCCGTCGAATTCGGCCAGCCGGGGTCGGGAATCGGAGCGGCGGCTGACGGCGGCGAAGGCGGCCTCGAAGGCAGTCTTGTCGGGGGAGGGCTCGCCGAGACGCACGAACTGGGTGGGCGTGCCGGAGAACACGAGCTCACCGTGGTCCAGGACCAACAGCTCGTCGGCTACCCGCTCGGCGATGTCCAGCCGATGCGTCGACACCAGCACGCAGCACCCCTGGTCGCGCAACTGCTCCACCAGCGACATGAGCATCTCCTGGCCCGCCGGATCGAGCCCATCGAAGGGCTCATCCAGGACGAGGACTCGCGCGCCCTGGCGCACCGCGCAGGCGAGCATCAGCCGCTTCTTCAACCCCTTCGAGAGTTTGCTGGCCAGCAGGTCCGCGTGCTCATCCAGTCCCAGCGCCTTCAGAAACTGTTCCTCCTGCGCCCGGCTGAACCGGCTGAGGCCGAACAACGCCTCCACCAGCCGCAGATGCTCGCGCACAGTCAATAGCGGGTATACCAGCGAAGAGTCGGGAACGTATCCGACAGTGCGGTCCGCGAGCGCGCCGTCCTCCGGCAGTACGATGCGAGCACTCCCGCGGCTGATGGACTCGTGTCCGACGAGGATCCGCATAAGCGTGGTCTTGCCCGCCCCATTGGGGCCGAGGAGGCAGGTGATGGCGCCGTAGCGGACATCCAGGGTGACCTCGTTCAGAACCGTGGGCCCGCCGAAGCGTTTGCTCAGCGCGCGTACCTCGATAGCGTTGGCGTCAGTGTCTTGGCACGTCGTCCTGTCGGTCAGGTGCCGACATTCCTCCGGGGATGACGCCTCGCTGAGTCTGAATCCGAACACGGCTGCTCACCCCGTCGATATACGCTTCGTCACTCCCTGACTCTATCGTTACCTCCGGCGCGGAACCACCCTGTGCAGGTAGGCTGTGCGCAGCGCCCGCATCGAAGCCGCTGAACCGTCCGCACCCAGCAGGAGGCACCACGCATGAGCGAGTCCCCGGACCGCGACGACCGCATCGCCCACGGCACCCATCCCCGGCGGGTGCTATTGAAGCTCTCCGGCGAGGTCTTCGGCGGTGGGGCGGTCGGCCTGGATGCCGACGTCGTCGCCGACGCCGCCCAGCAGATCGCCACCGCCATCAAGCAGGGCGTGCAGGTAGCCATCGTGGTCGGCGGCGGCAATTTCTTCCGCGGCGCAGAACTGTCCGCCCGGGGCATGGACCGCGCCCGGGCCGACTACATGGGCATGCTCGGCACGGTGATGAACGCGCTCGCCCTGCAGGACTTCATCGAGAAGGCCGGTGTACCCGCCCGGGTCCAATCCGCCATCACCATGACCCAGGTCGCCGAGCCCTACATTCCCCTGCGCGCCATCCGCCACATGGAGAAGGGCCGCGCCGTCATCTTCGGCGCCGGCGCCGGCATGCCCTACTTCTCCACCGACACCGTCGCCGCCCAGCGCGCCCTGGAGACTCACTGCGACGAGCTGCTGGTCGGCAAGAACGGGGTCGACGGCGTGTACACCGCGGACCCGCGCCGCGACCCCGAGGCCGTCAAGCTCGACCGCCTCACCTATGCGCGCGCCCTGGCAGACGGGCTGCAGGTCGCCGACGCCTCCGCCTTCGCCCTCAGCCGCGACAATGCCCTGACCATGCGCGTGTTCGGCATGGGGGAGCCCGGCAATATCACCCGCGCCCTGCTGGGGGAGGACATCGGCACCCTCGTCACCCGCGACTAGCCTCCGGCCGCGCCATCCGCGCGCCGCCCCTCCGCGCTCGGCCGCACGGGCGAACGCACCAAAGGCTGAAGCACAGCCGACCGACAGCCCATCAACACTGCTAACAACCGAAGGAACCAACCATGATCGACGACGTCATGCTCGATGCCGAGGACAAGATGGACAAGGCCCTCGACGCCGGCAAGCACGAACTCGCCGCCATCCGCACCGGCCGCGCCAACCCGTCCATGTTCAACGGAATCGTGGTCGACTACTACGGGGCGCCCACGCCCCTGCAGCAGCTCGCCTCCATCACCATTCCCGAGGCCCGTTCCGTGATCGTCAGCCCCTACGACCGCGGCGCCATGAAGGAGATCGTCACCGCGATCCGCGAGTCCGACCTGGGCGTGAACCCCACCGACGACGGCACCGTCATCCGCGTGACCCTGCCCGTGCTGACCGAGGAGCGCCGCCGCGACTACGTCAAGCTCGCCCGCTCCCGCGCGGAGGAGTCCCGCGTGCAGGTGCGCGGTGTGCGCGCCAAGGCCAAGAAGGAGCTGGAGGCCATCAAGCGCGACGGCGAGGCCGGCGAGGACGACGTCAAGCGCGCCGAGGGGGAGCTGGACGCCCTGACCAAGCGCTACGTCGAGCAGATCGACGCCGCCCTGGCCACCAAGGAGGCCGAGCTCCTCGAGGTCTGAGCCCCGCCTCGCACCCCGAACCGCACCAGTACGCCGCCCACCGTGAGCCTGTTGTCCACCCTGCTCGCCCCGCCGCCGACGCGCAACCGCGCCCCCCTGCCCGCCACCGGGCGGGCGGGACGCAACCTGCCCGCCGCCGTCGGGGTCGCCGTCGTCCTGATCGGGGCGATCCTGGCCTCGCTGGTCTTCAACAAGATCGTGTTCGTCGGCGTGGTGGTCGTGGCCGTGTGCGGGGCCCTGTGGGAACTGGCCGGTGCCTTCGCCCGCAAGGGCATCCGACTGCCGCTGGCCCCGCTGTGGATCGGCACCCTCGGGGTGGCGGTGTGCGCCTGGCGGGCGGGCGCGGAGGCCGCCCTGGGCGCCTACATCGCCACCGCCGGCGCCTGCGTGGTTTGGTGCTTCCTGGATCAGGCGGAGGCCGAGTCCGGCACCGCCCTGGAGGAGGCCGGCCATGATGTGCTGCGCACCGAGGCCCACGACGCCGTGCGCCGCTCCCGCTCCGTGAACGCCTCCGCCTCCGTGTTCGCGGCCACCTACCTGCCCTTCCTCGCCGGGTTCGCCGTGCTGCTGGTCGCCCAGACGCACGGGGTCGGCAAGGTCCTGACCCTGATCGCCCTGCCGGTCGCCAACGACACCGGCGGCTGGCTGGCCGGCATCAACTTCGGCAGGCATCCCATGGCGCCGAGCGTGTCGCCGAAGAAGTCCTGGGAGGGCTTCGCCGGCTCCCTGCTGGCCGCCGTCGGCGCCGGCGCGGTCTGCCTGTGGGCGTTGGACGGGCCGGTGTGGGCGGGCGCGCTGCTGGGCGCCACCGTGGTGGTCATTTCGACGCTGGGCGACCTGGGGGAGTCCCTGCTCAAGCGCGACCTCGGACTGAAGGACATGGGCACCCTCCTGCCCGGCCACGGCGGTCTCATGGACCGGCTCGACTCCATCCTGGTGGCCGCCCCGGTGGTCTACGTATTCAGCCTCCTGGTCGGGTGACCCGGCGATGCACCAGATGCTGCGCCGTCGCCCCGGGACTGTGACCGACGCCGTGGCAGTCGCGGCTTGGCACGAGTACGCTGCCGCTTCGGCCGCTCGTGTCCGCGAACGCGCTCGACTCTCACAATCGGAAGGATCATGGCCCCAGTGAGCAGCACCTCCGCCGTCATCCGCGCACGCGGCCCACGTGCCGGGGCCGCCCGTACGGCCACGCCGCGCCGCGACTCCGACCGCGTCCAGGTGCTGCCCACCGATCAGCCGCCCGAGGGCGCCACCAGCCCCGACGCCCGCCCCCGCC
>NZ_LK995515.1:32285-50523 GCF_900002405.1 Actinomyces succiniciruminis
CCCCCGCCTGTCCTTCGCCGTTCCCCCCGCCCGTGGCAAGGCCCCCCGGCACCTGGCCGACCTGGACCTGGCCGGCCGCAAGCAGGCTCTGCGGGAGGCCGGTCTGCCCGCCTTCCGCGCCGACCAGCTCTCACGCCACTACTTCACTCACTTCACCCGCGACGCCGCCGACATGACGGACCTTCCCGCCGCCCAGCGCGAGCAACTGTGCGCCGAACTGCTGCCCGACCTGATCCACGAGGTGCGTGCCCTGCGCGCCGACGGCGGCCGCACCATCAAGCACCTGTGGGAGCTTTACGACGGCGTGCGCGTGGAGTCGGTGCTCATGCGCTATCGGGACCGCACCACCCTGTGCGTCTCCTCCCAGGCCGGCTGCGGCATGGCCTGCCCCTTCTGCGCCACCGGCCAGATGGGGCTGACCCGGAACCTGTCCACCGGGGAGATCATCGAGCAGATTCGTCACGCCGCCGCCCTGTCCGAGGCCGGCGGTCTGGCCGGTGGCCCCGCCCGCCTGTCCAACGTCGTGTTCATGGGCATGGGCGAGCCGATGGTCAACTACAAGAACGTGGTGGCGGCCCTGCACCGAATCATCGACCCCGCCCCGGAGGGCTTCGGCCTGTCCGCCCGCGGCGTGACCGTCTCCACCGTGGGCCTGGTTCCGCTGATCCGCAAGCTCGCCGGTGAGGGCCTGCCGGTCACCCTGGCCGTCTCCCTGCACGCCCCCGACGACGAACTGCGCGACGCCCTCATTCCCGTCAACTCCAAGTGGAAGGTCGGCGAGCTGCTGGACGCCGCCCACGACTACTTCGAGGCCACAGGCCGGCGCGTCTCCATCGAGTACGCCCTGATCAAGGACATGAACGACCACGCCTGGCGCGCGCAGCTGCTGGCCGACGAGCTCAACCGCCGCGGCCACGGCTGGGCCCACGTGAATCCCATTCCCCTGAACCCCACCCCCGGCTCCATCTGGACCTGCTCCGAGCCGGAGGTACAGGACCGTTTCGTCGACACGCTCCGGCGTGCCGGCATCACCACCACGGTGCGAGACACTCGTGGCAGCGACATTGACGGCGCCTGCGGCCAGTTGGCCACCGAGGTGCTCAAGCAGGAAAGGGCGGCGCACACGCGATGAGCGACATGTTCCCCAGGGTCGGCATGCTTAAGCAGGGCTACCGCGTCGAGCAGGTGGACGGCTACTTCGAGACCGCCCACGAGATCTACGACGCCGGCGAACTGGCCGAGATGGACTCCGAGGGGGTGCGCACCGTCGCCTTCGACATCGTCCACGGCGGCTACCGGCCCGACGCCGTCGACGCCGCGCTGGACCGGCTCGAGGCCGCCTTCCTGCAGCGCCGCCGCGCCGAGTACGTGGCCACCAACGGCCGCAAGGCCTGGATGGACCAGGTGGCCCAGTTGGCCACCACCCTGTACCCGCGGCTGCTGCGCCCGGCCGGTGAGCGCTTCGCCCCCGCCGCCCGGCGGGGGTACGAAAAGGAGGCCGTCGACGCCCTCATGGACCGCATTGCCGCCTACTTCGACTCCGACGGCGCCCTGACCTCCACCCAGGTGCGTGCCGCCGTCTTCCCCGCCGCCCGCGGGGACAAGGCCTATGACGAGGCCAGCGTCGACCGCTTTCTCGCCCGGACCGTCGAGGTCCTGCTGTCGGTGGAGTAGGGCACACCATGACCGCAACCGCTTCGGGTGATCCCGCGCGCGCCGTCGTCCTGCTCGGCTCCACCGGTTCCATCGGCACCCAGGCCCTCGAGGTCATCGACCACCTGGCCGCCCACCCCTGCACCCCGGGTGAACCCGGCCGGGTCCCGGCGCCGCGCGTGTCCGGTTTGGCCGCCGGCGGCGGCCGCCTGGAACTGCTGGCCGAGCAGGCTGTCGCCCACCGCGTGCCCCGCCTGGCGGTGTCCGCCTCCGCCGGCGACGTCGTACCCCGGCTGCGCGCGGCCCTCGCCGACGCCGCCGCCCGTGCGGGCCGGCCCGACCCCGTCACCGCGATCCTCGCCGGCCCCGACGCCGCCACCGAGCTGATTCAGGCCGCCGGCGTGGGGGAGGGGGACGTGGTCCTCAACGGGATCACCGGCTCGGTCGGCCTGGCCCCCACCCTGGCCGCTCTGCGCTCCGGCGCCACCCTCGCGCTGGCCAACAAGGAGTCCCTGGTGGTTGGCGGTGCCCTGGTCAAGCGCGCCCTGCGCCGTCCCGGACAGGTCGTGCCCGTCGACTCCGAGCACTCGGCCATCGCCCAGGCCCTGCGCGCCGGCGTCCACGAGAAGGGGCTGACCAGCCCCGACGTCACCGGCCGCAGCGAAGTGCGGCGGCTGATCCTGACCGCCTCCGGCGGGCCCTTCCGCGGCCGTACCCGCGCCGAACTCGCGGGCGTCACCGCCGCCCAGGCCCTGAACCACCCCACCTGGGCGATGGGCCCCGTGGTCACCGTCAACTCCTCCACCCTGGTCAACAAGGGGCTGGAGCTGATCGAGGCGCACCTGCTGTTCGACGTCGACCCCGCCGACATTACCGTGGCCGTACACCCCCAGTCCGTGGTCCACTCCATGGTCGAGTTCATCGACGGCGCCACCATCGCCCAGGCCTCCCCGCCGGACATGCGCCTGCCGATCGCGTTGGGCCTGACCTGGCCGCACCGCCCCGACCTGGCCGGCCTGGTCCGGCCCCAGCCCTGGACCGATCCCACCGCCTGGACCTTCGAGCCGCTCGACGCCGATACCTTCCCGGCCGTGGACCTGGCCCGCGCCGCCGTGGCTGCCTCACCCACCCACCCGGCCGTCTTCAACGCCGCCAACGAGCAGGCCGTCGCCGCCTTCCTGGACGGGCGCCTGCGCTGGCTGGACATCGTCGCCATCGACGCCGCTGTGCTGGAGGCCCACACCGGGCACGCCGACCCCGGCCTCGATGACGTGCTGGCCGCCGACGCCTGGGCGCGCGCCCGCGCCGACGAGCTGATAGCCGCCCGTACCCGCTGACCAGGAGACCCCTTGAGCCACACCCTTGCCTACATCCTGGGCATCGTCGTCCTCATCATCGGCATCGGCCTGTCCGTCGCCCTGCACGAGTTGGGCCACATGCTGCCCGCCAAGCACTTCGGCGTGAAGGTACCCGAGTACTTCATCGGCTTCGGCCCCAAGCTGTGGTCCACCCGCCGCGGTGAGACCGAGTACGGCATCAAGGCCATCTGGCTGGGCGGCTACGTGCGCCTGCTGGGCATGCTGCCGCCCGCCCGCCCCGGCCACCCGGACAAGCCCGGCTCCATGGTCGCCGAGGCGCGCGCGGAGTCCCTGGACGAGCTCGGCCCCGACGAGCAGGACCGCGCCTTCTACCGCCTGAGCGTCCCGAAGAAGCTGCTGGTCATGGCCGGCGGCATCCTCACCAACCTCGCCCTGGGCGTCATCTGTCTGACCGTCGCCCTGGGGGTGATCGGGCAGCCCGCCTACACCGCCACCCTCGCGTCGGTGTCCGAATGCGTCTCCTCCGACATCGACGCCGGCGCCGCGTGCACCGACGCCGACCCCACCTCCCCGGCCGCCGCGGCCGGATTGCAGGTAGGCGACACGATCGTGTCCTGGGACGGTGATCCTACCGCCACCTGGGCCGAGGTGCAGGCGGCCATCGCCGCCTCCGGCACCGAGCCGGCCGACGTCGTCGTCGAGCGCGATGGGCAGGCGCTGACCCTGACCATCACGGCCGTGGAGGTGCCCCGCACCGTCTACGACGCCGAGGGCAACCCCGTCACCGACGCCTCCGGAGAGGTGATTACCGAGCCGCGCCCGTATGTGGGCATCGGCCCCTCGCTGGGAACGGTGCGCACCCCGGCCGGGGAGATCCCGCGGGTGGTGGGTGACGCAGTCGGACAGACCCTGAAGGCGATCGTGACCCTGCCGGCGGGCCTGTACCACGCCGTCGCCGCCGGACTGGGCCTGGAGGAGCGCAACGCCGAGGGCCTGGTCAGCCTGGTCGGGGTGGGGCGCATCGCCGGGGAGGTGTCCAGCGCCGGCACCGGCACGGATATGGGTCTGCCCTTCTCGGTGCGCCTGTTCTCCATGCTCAGCCTGCTCGGCTCGCTGAATCTGGCCCTGTTCGCCTTCAACCTCATTCCGCTGCTGCCGCTGGATGGCGGGCACGTCGCCGGCGCCTGCTGGGAGGGCATCCGTCGCCTGTGGGCCCGCGCTCACGGCAACCCCGATCCCGGCTACGCCGATACCGCCAGGATGCTGCCGGTCGGGCAGGTCGTCTTCTACCTGCTGATTCTCATGGCCGTGCTACTCATCTGGGTTGACATCGTCGCGCCCATTTGAGCGGTGGGCGGCGCGGGCTGCGGAAACGCCGCCCCGGGAGGCGAATCGCACCCCGGTGTGAGCCGGCCACCACGGCGACCGGGCCCGCCCGGTGCCATACTGTGAGGCGTGACAGAAGCGATCGCCCTAGGCATGCCAACCGTGCGTGAGGAGCCCCCGGTGCTGGCGCCCCGCAAGCCCACCCGCAAGATCCGCGTCGGTGACGTGGAGGTCGGGGGCGGAGCCCCCATCTCCGTGCAGTCGATGACCACCACCAAGACCCACGACGTGGGGGCGACCCTCCAGCAGATCGCGGAACTGACGGCGGCCGGCTGCGACATCGTGCGGGTCGCCTGCCCCACGGACAAGGACGCCGAGGCCCTGCCGATCATCGCCAAGCAGTCGCGCATCCCCGTCATCGCCGACATCCACTTCAACCCCAAGTACGTGTTCGCCGCCATCGAGGCCGGCTGCGGGGCCGTGCGCGTCAACCCCGGCAACATCCGCAAGTTCGACGACAAGGTCGCCGAAATCTGCAAGGCCGCCTCCGACCACGGCACCTCCCTGCGCATCGGCGTCAACGCCGGCTCCCTGGACCCGCGCCTGCTGAAGAAGTACGGCAAGGCCACCCCCGAGGCCCTGGTGGAGTCCGCCGTCTGGGAGGCCGGCCTGTTCGAGGAGTGCGGCTTCCACGACTTCAAGATCTCCGTGAAGCACCACGACGTGGTCACCATGGTGCAGGCCTACCAAATGCTCAGCGAGCGCGGCGACTGGCCGCTGCACCTGGGCGTGACCGAGGCCGGCCCGGCATTTCAGGGCACCATCAAGTCCTGTGCCGCCTTCGGCATCCTGCTGGCGCAGGGCATCGGCGACACCATCCGCGTGTCCCTGTCCGCCCCGCCCGTGGAGGAGGTCAAGGTCGGCACCAAGCTGCTGGAGTTCATGGGGCTGCGCGAACGCAAGCTGGAGATCGTCTCCTGCCCGTCGTGCGGGCGCGCCCAGGTGGACGTGTGGTCGCTGGCCGAATCCGTGGAGGAGGGGCTGAAGGACGTGTCCGCCCCGCTGCGCGTGGCCGTGATGGGCTGCGTCGTCAACGGCCCCGGTGAGGCCCGCGAGGCCGACCTCGGCTGCGCCTCGGGCAACGGCAAGGGCCAGATCTTCGTGCGCGGCAAGGTCATCAAGACGGTTCCCGAGGACCAGGTGGTGGACACGCTGCTGGAGCAGGCCCAGATCATGGCCGAGCAGATGCGCTCCGAGTTCGGCGAGGCGGCCCTGGCCGGCACCTCACCGAGTGTGGTCGCCAGCGTCTGAGCCCCGCCGTTATGCTCCGATTCCTGCAACCGCCCGCACCCGCGTGAACCTGTTCGGCCGCCGCCCGACGTCGCCGCTCACCCCGCTCGACCCGGCCCAATTGGACGGGCTGCTCGAGTTGTGCGCCCTCGACCCGGTTGCCGGCGTCGCCCTGGCGCACCAGGTGCTGCGCTGGCCCAGTTGGGCGCGCGGGGATGTGGTGGTAGCTGCCGACCCCTGGCGGCCCGTGGCCGGCGCCTGGGCCACCGGCTCACTCATGCCCTTCGGCCTGGCCGCCCGGCCGGAGTTGGGGCACCCGGGTGCTGGGGACGAGGTGGCCCGCGCGCTCGCGGACCACGCCTTCCGGCGCCTGACTCGCCGCGGCTCGGTGGCCGGACCGGTGGCGGACGTCGCCGCCGTGTGGGAGCACCTGGCGGCGGCCGGTATGCGCTCGCGGGAGGAGCGCTGGGAGCAGCCGCTGCTGGTGGCGCCGCGGGGGACGGGCGGCACGTTGGTGCCCGACGCCCTGGCACGGCGCCCGGAACTGGCCTGGGTGGCGGCGGGGGTGCATCGGGCGGCGCCGGCGGAGGAGGCGCTGGTGCTGCCGGCGAGCGTGGCCATGTTCACCGGCGAGCTCGGCTATGACCCGACCACCTCCGGCTCCTCCTATGCCCGGCATGTCGGCTGGCTGGTGGGTTCCGGCCGCAGCTATGTGCTGCTCGACGACGGCGCCGGCGGCCCCGTCGGGCCGGATGCGGTTGCCGGCGGGGGAGCCGCCGTGGCCTTCAAGGTCGACGTGGGCTCCCTGTGGCTGCGGCCGGGCGGATCGGTGGCGCAGTTGACCGGTGTGTGGACCCGCCCGGACCTGCGCGGGCGCGGCATCGGCTCGGTGGCGCTCGCGGCCGTGGTGGACGCGGTGCGCCGCGACCACGTGGGTGCCGACGGTGCGGTGAGCCTGTACGCGAACTCCTTCAACACCGCGGGCCTGGGTCTGTACCACGGTCTGGGCTTCAGACGCGTGGGCACCTTCGCCACCGTGCTGCTGTGAGGAAGAGCGCGCCTGTGCGTGTATCTTTGCCTCAGGAGTGTTGGCCTCATTGCTTGTGAGCGAGTCTGTTGGCGTCCCCCGATCTGTTCGACTCCTCCTGGTGCTGCAACATGCGCACTATTTCACGTAGTGACCGAGCGATGTTTACGAGCGTGCAGGTTCCAACAATGATACCGATGAAAACAACTATATCCTGGATGAGAGTCCAGTAGTCAACCCAAGTCGTCATGGCTCCTCGACACCCTCCTTTGTCCTGATTCCGTCAGTGCTCAGTAGTAGGACGACGTTGTGAGATGTGAACCGTACGATGTGACGTACATTCCCCTGGTGTGGGTTCCCGAACCGCCGTAACTAGCGAAGTCTCCGAGGACGAGAATTTTGTTCGAGGCGTCTCGCTGAGCGCGGAAGGAGCCACCGCCATAGGTCGCATCACCGCCTGCGCCCCAGAAATTAGTGATCCGTGACCCGTAGCTTGGCTAGATGCCGTATACTCCTGGTCGGTAGTGAAGGAGCCGTCGGCATAGATCTTGACGTGAATGATAGATGTGCCCGATGTTCTGTCCTCTGTAATGATGGGAGCGCTTCCCTCCTTGTCGGCGTCAAGCGTCTCGTCGTTCTTGACCTTGTCGATCGCGTACTGCTGCAGTTCGGATGGAACCCCGTATGAGGTCGTCAACCAGTCCCGCGGTGCTTGTTCATCGGTCATTGTAGCGGCCTGGCTCGGCGGCGCGAGCAGTGCCAGGCAGAATACGGCAATCAATGCGGCAATCTTGATGGGGGGCGCATGATGATCTCCTTCGACGTTGAAGTGGCGAGAAATACCCCACATATAGAGTATAGCATGCAACTGTCAACTGTGGGTATGGAATCGGTGAGTGGATGCGGGAAGACGTCGAGGTTGTGTTATATAGGTCGTTTGAGCCAGTGATCGATGCTGGCGATGTGGGTGGTGGCTCGGTAGCGTACGGCGAGTTTGTCGTACCTGGTGGCCATGGCCCGGTTCTGCTTGAGCTCGCCGAAGCAGCGCTCTACGGCGTTGCGGTCCTTCTGTTCTCACGCCACCCGTGATACCCCGAAGGCCTCCCCCTATCCCGCACACCACGCCGACTTGCACAACACGACCTAAAGCAACACGTTCACACCGATAATCGGGGCCCGGTGAGGCGTCGAGCGGCTTAGGCGCCGGGAATGACTCCGGGAATGAGCATGGTTGTGCTCTGACGGCGCTGTGCCAAGGGGCGATCGCAGGTGACCAGTAGCCCGCCATGGGAGTGGGCCAACTCAGCCAGGTATGTGTCCGTGACTTGTTTGTGCCCATGAACGTCATTCATGTCGATGTCCGCATACGATGCGTCGTCCGGCCAAAAGGCCCATCGTTCCAGCAAATGGAGATGGTTCAAGGCGGCTTGTGATGTCTTTATGGAGTAACCGCAGCGGACCATGTACCGGCAATAGGCCCCCTCGGTGATAGGGCTGAGCACGAACACCGCCTCATCCGGGCAGGACACCAGCCAGGCGCGAGCCGGATCGTGGTGTTCGTGCTCCGGAACCAGCAAAGCTATGAGGACATTGGCGTCCAAGAGATACGTAGTCATTCGGAATCCGCCAGAAAGGCATCAACATCTGCCGCGGTGACCCGATGTCCAACATGCATGACCGGAAGATTGGTCTCGGGATCGATCTCTAGGGGCGTCTCGGGTTCGAGTTGTTCTAAACCGCGACGCGTCAGATCCGCCACCAGCGAGGATATGGAAGTCTTCCTTTCCTCGGCGAGCCGTTTGATCTGGCTGTGTACGGCGGGTGGCAGATCGACGGTAGTGCGCATGACTGCATCATACAGTGATGTGTTATGAGTGCACCAGGTGTCTGGTGCACTCACAGCGGGCGTCGCCGTCACTCGGCATCCAGCAAGGAGCGTAGCTGCCGGGTGTATTCGGCGAAGGCCGCGCGGCCTCGAGGCGTGAGCGAGACATACGTGGCGGGCATGCGCCCGGAGAAGGTCTTGTTCTGCTCCACGTACCCCGCCTCCTCCAGCCGTGACAGGTGGGTGGACAGGTTGCCCGCCGTCATGCCCAGCAGCTGGCGCAGGCGGGGGAAGACCAGGGCGTCTCCCTGGGGGACCGCGGCCAGGGTGGCCATGATCCGCAGGCGGGACTGGGCGTGAATGACCGGGTCGAGCGGTTCGCTGGTGCTGGGCATCGTCAGCCCTGCACGGCTGCGCTCTGACGGCGGCCGAGAAGCGCCGTCGTGATCCCTGCCGCCAAGAGGCCACCTCCGCCGGCCAGGGCCATGATGGCCCACAGCGCGTGTCCGCCGACGACGGTGGCCGCTGTGGTGACTACCAGTATCCAGCCGCCGGTGACGGCCAGCGAGGTCTCCTCCCAGATGGCGGCTCCGGCGAGGAACAGCACTCCGACCACCAGGCACGGCAGGGCGTTGGCGACGATTGAACCCACATTCGCCGCCTGGGCGGTCCCCAGTTCGTTGAGGAATGCTCCCAGCCTTGCGGTGGTGGTGAAGGCCAGGATCATGCCGCCCGCCCAGGCCAGTCCGTACAGCATGCCGATCCAGGAGGTGCGGCCGCGCAGTCCGCGTGAGCGTCGGGCGATGTATACGCAGGTGAAGACGGCGGCGGCCGCCAGGCAGCCCATGAAGGCCAGCCAGGAATTGCGGGGGAGTTCATAATCGCCGCCCACGCTGAGACCGCAGACGCCGTACCCGATCAGCCAGGCCAGGCCCCAGGCGAGGTAGAGCGGGGCGGAGTAGACCTCCATGTGCCGTAGGTAGGCGGTTTGCTGCTCGCTGATGGTGGCGAGTGCGGCGGCGGGCTCGAGTCCGCCGTCTGCGTTGTTGGGGGAAACCGGTGTCGGGTCCATGACTGCTCCTTAAGTAGAACAAAGTGGTTGGCCACGCAAACCGCTGCTTTAAGTGTACACGAACTAGTTTGTGACGCAAACCCATGATGCTCGGTCTGTTTTCATCGGTTGCGGCGCTCGTCGGGTGCGGCTCCGCCTCGACGCGGGCCGTGGCCGCACTTGGCCTCGGCCGGTTGACTCCCGTGGCGGCGGGTCTTCGACTTGGCCCCGCGCCGTCAGCACGTAAGATCGGCCCCGTGCTTCAGACCATGTCCAAGGCCTTCATCCGAACCCTGCGCGAGGACCCCGCCGACGCGGAGGTAGACAGCCACAAGCTGCTGGTGCGCGCCGGCTACATCCGCCGTACCGCCCCGGGCGTCTACACCTGGTTGCCGCTCGGCCTGCGCACCCTGCGCAAGATCGAGGCGATCGTCCGCGAGGAGATGGACGCCATCTCCCAGGAGGTGCTCTTCCCGGCACTGCTGCCCGCGGAGCCCTACAAGGCCACCGGCCGCTGGGACGACTACGGGCCCACCCTGTTCAAGCTGACCGACCGCAAGGACGCGGACTACCTGCTGGCACCCACGCACGAGGAGATGTTCACCCTCCTGGTCAAGGACCTGTACTCCTCGTACAAGGACCTGCCGGTGTCCATCTACCAGATCCAGACGAAGTACCGTGACGAGGCCCGCCCGCGCGCCGGTGTCATCCGCGGCCGCGAGTTCGTCATGAAGGACTCCTACTCCTTCGACATCGACGACGCCGGCCTGGAGGCCTCCTACCAGGCGCACCGCGCCGTCTACCAGCGCATCTTCAAGCGGCTGGGCCTGGAGTACGTGATCGTCAACGCCATGAGCGGTGCCATGGGCGGCTCCCACTCCGAGGAGTTTCTGCATCCCTCGCCCATCGGTGAGGACACCTTCGTGCGTACCGACGGCGGCTACGCGGCCAACGCGGAGGCGGTTACCACGCCGGTGCCCGCGGACGTGGACGCCTCCGGGGTCGGTCCCGCCCGTGAGATAGATACGCCCGACACCCCGACTATCGAAACCCTGGTCGACTTCGTCAATGCTGAACACCCACGCGCCGACGGGCGCGCCTGGACCGCCGCGGACACGCTCAAGAACGTCGTCGTCGCCCTGACTCACCCCGGCGGTGAGCGCGAGTTGCTGGTCGTGGGCATTCCCGGGGACCGCGACGTCGACATGCGGCGCCTGGAGGCCGCCGTCGCCCCCGCCGAGGTGGAGATGGCCACCGACGCCGACTTCGCCGCCCACCCCGAGCTGGTGCGCGGCTACATCGGCCCCGCCGTCATCGGCCCCAATTCGCCGAAGCGCCGCGTGGAGCGGGACGCGGATGGCAATGAGGTGCTCACCGGCTCGGTGCGCTACCTGCTGGACCCGCGGGTGGTGCCCGGCACCGCCTGGGTCACCGGTGCCAACGCCCCCCAGCGGCACGTGCTCGACCTGGTGGCCGGCCGCGACTTCACCGCCGACGGCACCATCGAGGCCGCCGAGGTGCGTGAGGGCGACCCCGCCCCCGACGGCTCCGGCCCCCTGCACCTGGCCCGCGGCATCGAGCTCGGGCACATCTTCGCCCTGGGACGCAAGTACGCGCGCGCCCTGGACCTGACCGTGCTGGATGAGAACGGCAAGTCCCGCATCGTCACCATGGGCTCCTACGGCATCGGCGTCACCCGCGCCCTGGCGGCCCTGGCCGAGTCCAACCACGACGAGCAGGGCCTGGCCTGGCCCATCCAGGTGGCCCCCTACCAGGTGCAGGTCCTGGCCACCGGCAAGGACGACGCCGTCTTCGAGGCCGCCGCATCCCTCGCCGCCGCGCTGGACGGGGCCGGGGTGGAGGTCCTGTACGACGACCGCCGCAGGGTCAGCGCCGGCGTGAAGTTCAAGGACGCTGAGCTGCTCGGCATGCCCTTCATCGTGGTGGTCGGGCGCGACCTGGCCAAGAACGGCACCGTGGAGATCCGCGACCGCCGCAGCGGCGAGCGGGTTTCCGTGCCGGTGGCGCAGGCCGCCGACCGCGTGCGCGAACTGGTGCAGGCGGCGCTGGCCGGGGACGATGCCGCCTGCCCATAGCGGGGCGATCCGCCCGCCGCGCCCGCTGTCCGATTGGACTCTGACGGCGAACTTGCGCGGCTATCAGGTGGACATGCTGCGCGCCGTGGATCCCGTCGACGGCGCGCGTCTGCACCTGGTGGCGCCACCGGGATCCGGCAAGACACTGATTGGCCTGGCCCTCGCGCGCGCCAACGGGCGGCGGGCTCTCGTACTGACCCCCACCACCCTGATCCGTCAGCAGTGGTGTGAGCAGGCCAGGGGGCACTTACGCGACGTCGACGGCCGCCCGCCACGCGTGCGCGACCATGTGAGCGACGGCGAAGATGCATCCCAAGACGACTACGGCTCCACGGTCCCCGCAGACCTGACGGTACTGACCTACCAGTCCCTGGCCGTGGTCGACACCGCCGCGCCCTGGCGGGCGGCCGCTCGAGAGCGCTGGCTCGAGGAACTCGCTGACTCCGGACAGGCTCCGGGCGGCGCCGAGGCGTGGCTGGAGGACCTGGCCGCGAAGAACCCTGCGGCCTACCGCTCCGGCATCTCCCGTCGAGCCTCCGCCGTTCGCGCCTCGCTGGCCTCGCTGGACGCCGATCACCTGGCCTCCCTGCTGCATCCGACGGCCCGGGCTCGGATCGACGCGCTGGTGAAGGCGGGCGTGGCCACCGTCGTCGTCGATGAATGTCATCATCTGCGCGCCCACTGGGCGGCCGTCATCCATTACCTGCTGGCCCGTCTCGACTCGGTCGGCGCCCGTCCCACCCTTATCGGGCTCACCGCCACGCTCCCGTCTGTGGAGGATCGTTCCCGCAGCCGGTACCAAGCGCTGCTGGGCGAGGTCGACTACGAGATCCCGGTTCCCGCCGTAGTTCGTGCCGGCTGTCTCGCACCGAGCCGCAGCCTGGTGTGCTTCACCCTCCCGGATCAACAGGAACGGGCATTCCTGGCGGACGCCGGTGCCGAGTTGGACCATCGCCTCGATGAGCTCCTGCTGGCCCCGGACGGTGTGGACTTCCTGGTGCACACCGTGGCGCCTCCCGTGGACGATCTGCCCGAGCCGACGGCCACCGACGACGACGCCCTCACCGTCCGCCTGGTAGCCGGCTTTGACGCCGATCCGCAGGCCGCCATCGCGGCCGGAGCACTGCTGCGCGACCGCCTGGGCGAATATGTCCCCACCGAGCAGACGACGGCGCTGGTGCCTCTCCTGCCGGCCACCCGCGTGCTGGACGTGGTCGAGAACCTGGAACTGCTCGGCCGGTACGCGTTGACCCGGCTGCTGCCCGTCCCGGGGCGCCGCCGTCAGTGGCAGGATGTCAAGGAGCTATTGGCCGGGTACGGCTACCGGCTAACCGACTCCGGACTGCGTCCCGGCCGCTCGCCACAGGACGCGATATGCGCGGCATCCAGGGCGAAGGATGTAGCCGTCGTGGACATCCTGCACGCCGAACACGCTTGCCTCGGGGACAGGCTGCGCGCCGTGGTGGTCACCGATGCGGCCGAGCGCTCGGCCGCCCACCGCGCTCTGGACGTCCTCGGACCGCCCACCGGCTCGGAGGAACGGGCCTCACGCGGCGGTGCATTGCGCTGTTACATGACGATCCTGGCCGACGCCCTGGTGCGTGAACTGCACCCCGTGCTTCTGACCGGCCGACACTTGCAACTCGCCTCGGCCGACCACGAGCTGCTCGACCGTTTGCGTGCCGACACCGGATTGGAACTGCCCGCAATCGACGACGGCTGGACTCTGCGCGTGCAGGGCGTGGGTGCTGGCACCGCTCGACTCGTGCGCGCCGTGAGCACGCTGATGGACCGGGGAGCCGTGCAGCTCGTCGTCGGCACCCGCGGCCTGTTGGGGGAGGGGTGGGACTGCCCGGCCGTCAACACCCTGATCGACTTGACCACCGTGACCACCGCCACTTCCGTTCAGCAGCTGCGCGGGCGCACGCTGCGGCTCGACTCCGCCTGGCCCGACAAGACCGCCCACAACTGGTCCGTCACCTGCCTGCTGCCCCGCCGGGCGGGAGCGGGCCCCGGAGGCGACCTGGACCGGCTCCGGCGACGCCACGAATACCTGTGGAGTGCCGTCCCCGATCCTGAGGCCGGTACCGCCGCCATTCGCACCGGGCTGGACGCCGCCCTGGAACCGCACCAGCGCCGCCTGCTCGGCGCCGTCGCGGGCGGCGCAGATGCCGACATTGTCTGTGCCCTCAATGCCGCGACGGTGCTCGGCCCCCGCGAGTGGGAGCGACGTGCCTGGAGCGCCCCGCCGTCCGCCATCGTCGCAGAGGAGCGCGTTTCGGCACTCGAGAGCCTGGGCGAGGAGGCGCAGACGGTGGTACTGACCGCCGAGGACGGGTTGCTACGGCGCGGCGATCCCGCCGAGCTGTGGTACGGCGCAGCGTGTAGCGTCCTGGCCGGACTCATCGCCGCCGGTCGCATTGACGCCGATGCCGGTATCGGGGCCCTCAGCCTGACGGAGGCCGGCGCGTCGCGCATCGCCTTCACCGGCGGGGCCGCCGCCGACCGCAGACTGGCAGCGGACACCCTCGTCGAACTGGTATCCGCACCGAAGCACCGTCCACGGTTCGTGCTCGAGGTGCCCCGCTGGACCCTGCGCGTGACCACCCCGCCCGGGAGGCTGCGACGACTGCTCGCCCGCGGCCTGGACGCCCTGGACCGGGTACGTGGACGCGACCGCCTGTACCTGGCGGTACCGCGCACCCTGGGGCGATCCCGACGGGTGGTCACGGCCTTCGTCGAGTCCTGGAGTTTGCAGACCGGTCCTTGTCGCCTGCGCCTGGTGCGTGAAGAGGGGGACCTGCACGCCCTGGTCGCGGCGCGGGGACCACTGGGCGCCGGCGAACTGGTGCATGCCGTGCGTGAACGCGCCTGGATCGATGCTCCGCCCCCTCAGGCGGAGTAGCCGGGCAGCGGGTCGTCCGCGGCGGCGCCCCACGCGCGGGCACGCTCCGCCGCATACAGGGCCGCGTCGATCGCCGCCTCGGTGGCCTCGCCGCCCGCCGGGGCGACCTGCGCCAGTTCCGTCTCCTCCACCCGCAGCCACGCCTGCCGCGCCCAAGTGACGTCCAGGGAGGTGGCGGAGTCCGCCGCCTGCGTCGGGGCGGCGTAGGCCGCCAGCCGCGTGTCCTCCCCGCCCAGCGCCAGCGACGCGCTGATGACCGCCTTGGTGTAGGCCACGTCCGCCTCGGCACGGGTGCGGGCCTCGTCACTCGAACGCGCGGCCACCTCCTCCAGCGCATAGCGGGTCGCGTCGTAGGCGGCCAGCAGCACGCCGGGCAGCGCCTCGGCCAGGGCCGAGGCGTCACGGCCGCTCACTTCCACCGCATCCTCATTGAGCGTGCGCGCCTGAAGCGACCACGCCACCGCCAGGGCGGCGTACAGCCGTGCCGTCGCGGCATCCTCGCAGGCGGCCGCCGCCGCACGCGCCTGCCCCAGCCCGTCGGTCAGGGCGGAGACCAGGTCGTCGACGTCGGCATCCGCGGCGGCCGACGGCGCAGGGGAGACCGTCTCATAGGTGGTGGGCACCGGCGTCGCCCACGGGTCCCACACCCCGCCCAGGGCCTCCAACTGGGTCCGAGCCGCCACGGCGATCGCGTCCGCCTGGGCGGACTGCTGCCCGCCCGAGCGGGCGACCACGTCCGCCGTAGAGCCGATCAGCGTCGTCTGTCGGGCCAGCGCGTCCCGCACCGCCTCCTGAGCGGGCACCGTCGGCAGCGAGGCGGGCGAACCTTCACCCAGGCGCACCCCACAGGCGGCGGTCGCGGCCACCGCCGCCGCCAGCGCTCCCGCCCGGCGCAGCAGCACCCGGCGGGGTAGCGCGCCCACCGGAGCCGACCCGGGCCGGTGTGAACCGCCGGCGCGGGCGGCACGGCATGCGGCAGGCTCTGGGGAGGGCGCGGCGGAATCGGTGGCGGGCGTCGGTGTCACGTGGTCATCCTCGCATGGGCGGGTAGCATGGTGGCGATCAACCGATCCGACTTGAAGAACTCAGACACAATCCGCCCCCACCGGGCCCATTACGGGAGGAACCTCCATATGACCGACGCGTCCGCCCGGAGCCAGGAGCAAAGCCTGCACCAGCTACTCGCCCCCGTCGTCGAGCAGACCGGGCTCTTCCTGGAGGACGTGCGCCTGGCGCGGGCCGGCAAGTACACCACGCTGCGCGTGGTCGTAGACCTTCTCGACGGCCCCGGCGACCTCGACCTGGACACCCTCGGCGAGGCCACCCGCGCGATCTCCGACGCCGTCGACGCCGCCGACCCGGTCGCAGGCCAGTACACGTTGGAGGTGTCGACCCCCGGCGCCGAGCGGGAACTGCACACGCCCCGCCACTTCCGCCGCGCCGTCGGCCACCGCGCGGTAGTCACCACCGCCGAGGAACAGACCCTGGAGGGCGAGGTCACCGCCGTCGACGCCGACACCGTCACCCTCACCGTCGACGACTCGCCCCGCACCATCACCATCGCGCTCGCGGACATCCCCACCGCCCGTATGGTCGTGAGCATGTAAGCGGCCCCCAGCCCCGCCCCGGCGCCCCGCCCGGACCCAGCCGGCGACGCCGACCGCACCTAGACGAGACAAAGGAATTAGGAATCATGGACATCAACATGCCGGAGCTGCGCGGCGCAGCCGACGAGCTGGGCATCGACCTGGACAATCTGCTGCCCGCCATTGAGGACGCCATCCTGGGCGCATACAGCAAGGTCCCCGGCGCCATCCGCGGCGCCCACGTGGAGATCGACCGCAAGACCGGGCACATGACCGTACTCGCCCCGGAGGTCGACGAGAACGACGAGCCCACCGGCGAGTACTTCGACGACACCCCCGACGACTTCGGCCGCATCGCCCAGGCCACCGCCCGCTCGGTGATCGTGCAGCGCATCCAGGACCGGCGCGACTTCGAGGTCCTGGGCGCCTTCAAGGACAAGGCCGGCGAGCTCATCTCCGGAACCGTCGAGCAGGGCCGCGACCCGCGCCTGGTCTACGTGCGCCTGGACGACGAGCACGAGGGCATCATGCCGCCGCACGAGCAGGTGCCCGGTGAGCACTACCGGCACGGCGACCGCATCCGCGCCTACGTCACCGAGGTGTCCCGTGGGCCCAAGGGCGCCCAGATCATCCTCTCGCGCACCCACCCGGGCATGGTGCGGGGACTGTTCGAGCGCGAGGTCCCGGAGATCGCCTCCGGTGACGTGCAGATCGTCTCGGTCGCCCGCGAGGCCGGGCACCGCACCAAGGTCGCGGTCAGCGCGCGGGTGCGCGGCGTGAACGCCAAGGGCGCCTGCATCGGCCCGATGGGGCAGCGAGTGCGTGCGGTCATGGCCGAGCTGGGCGGGGAGAAGATCGACATCGTCGACTACTCCGAGGACCCGGCCCGCTTCGTCGCCAACGCCCTGTCGCCCGCGCGCGTCTCCTCCGTCACCGTGCTCGACGCCGAGGAGCGCTCCGCCCGCGCCATCGTCCCCGACTTCCAGCTGTCGCTGGCGATCGGCAAGGAGGGGCAGAACGCCCGCCTGGCGGCCCGGCTGACGGGCTGGAAGATCGACATTCACGCCGACACCGAGTCCGGTGAGGTGACTCCCGGCCACGACTCCCGTGCCGACGACGTGACTGGTCCCTCAGCGCCCGGCGCTGAGGACTGACGCCCAACCCGGTTACACTTGCTTTCGGCCTGCCTACGGGCAAGCGTCGGGCCCCGGCTCGGCGCTCCGCGGCGGGCAGTCGACAGCGAGCGGAAGGACGCGGCCAGCCGGTGGTCAAAACCCCCCACGTGCCCGAACGCACCTGTATCGGCTGCCGCGGCAAGGCCCCCAGGGCGCAGTTGCTGCGCCTGACCCTGACGGACAGTGGCGAGCTGGCCGTCGACGCCCGGGCAGTCCTGCCCGGACGCGGCGCCTGGATCCACCCGGACCCGGAATGCGTCAATCTCGCTGAGCGCAGGCGCGCCTTTGCGCGTGCCCTGCGCATGAGCGGGTCACCCGATGTGGCCCCCGTGCGCGACTGGATCGGCCTTCACGGGGCGGATCACGGCCGCGCGCACACGCCGTCCCCGACCGGGGTCGGCACGACCGATAGCAAAGGCGGGTAGGAAGCTGATGGGCACCCGATGAGTACCCGGCGATGAGCTGCCTCTACTAGCACCCACCCTGTTCGGGGTGGGGAACCGGACAGGAGAAAAGTGGCAAAACCACGCGTTCATGAGCTCGCGAAGGAGCTCGACCCCACTGGCAAGAAGATCACCTCCAAGGTGATTCTGGCCTGGCTCAAGGATCAGGGAGAGTTCGTCAAGGCGGCGTCCTCCACCGTTGAGCCCCCCGTTGCGCGCCGGGTCCGCGAGCATTTCGCCGCGCAGAGCGGCGAGTCCAAGACCCCCAAGCCGGCCGCCCCCAAGGGGGCTGCGTCGGCACCCAAGCCGGCGGCGCCCAAGCCGACCGGCCCGAAGCCGTCGGGGGCCGCCCCGAAGCCGGCCGCCGACGCGCCCAAGCCGGCTGCGACGTCGGCCGCGCCGACACCGAAGCAGGCCACCTCCGCGCCCAAGCCCGCGGCGCCCAAGCCCGCGCATCCGGCTCCTGGGCCCCGGCCGGCGCACCCGACGTCGACCCCGGGCACCGAGGGGACTGCCCACCCGGCCGCGCCGACGCCGGGCCC
>NZ_LK995516.1 GCF_900002405.1 Actinomyces succiniciruminis
CGTAAGATCCACCGACCTCGGCACGTAAGATCCACCGACCTCGGGCGGGAGGGGTGGTCGGGTCAGGCGGCGGGATCGTCTCCGTCGCCGCCGAAGCGCCGCATCATGTCCGTCAGGCTGGTGCCGGTCAGTGAGCGCATGACGGCGTCAAGCTGCTCGACGTTGCCGGCCACGGCCTTGGGCAGCGCGGAGGCGCCCTCGGTGGAGATGATCGACATGTCCTTGACGCTGCCCAGCGGCTCGGCCAGGGCGCGGGCGATCTCCGGCGCCTTGTCCAGGATCATCTGCTGTGTGGCGGCCCGCCCGTACTTCGCCAGGGCGTCGGCCTTGTCGCTCATCGCCTTCGCCTCGGCCTCACCGGCGGCGCGCACGGCCTCGGCCTCGGCGCGACCGCGGGCGGCGATCGCCTCCGCCTCGGCCTGGGCCTGCGCGGCGGTGGCGCGGGCCTGAGCCTCAGCGCGGGCGACGGTGGCCTGCGCCTGTGCCTCGGCGTCCAGGCGGGTGCGCTCGGCCTCGGCCTCGGCCTTGCGGATCGACTCGGCCTTGGCGGCCTCGGCCTCCTGCTCGCGCTGGTAGCGGGCGGCGTCGGCGGGCTTGCGGACGGTGGAGTCCAGCTCGCGCTCGGTCAGGGCGGCCTTGGCCTCGGCGGCCTCCTGCTCGATGACGGCGATCTCGCGCTTCTTGGCGGCGCGGGCCAGGGGCCCGGCGGAGTCGGCCTCCGCCTGGGCCTTGTCGGTCTCCGCCTTGAGCTCGGCCTGGCGCAGGGCCAGGTCGCGCTCCCGCTCGGCGATCTGCTGGCGCGAGGACACCTCGGCGTCCTTGGCCTCCCGCTCGGCATTGGCGCGGGCAACGCGGGCGTCCTTGGCGACGCGCTGCTGCTCGGGCACGCCCAGGGAGTCGATGTAGCCGGAGGCGTCGGTGATCTCGGAGATCTGCAGTACGTCGATCTCCAGCCCCATGTTGGCCATGACCGACTTGGCGTCGTCGAACACGTTCTGCTGGAGGGCGTCGCGGTCGGAGATCAGGTCGGTGACGGTCATGTGGCCGATGATGGAGCGCAGCGAGCCGATCAGGGCGTCGCGGGAGGAGTCGGCGATCGCCTGGTCGGTGTTCGGCTTGCCCAGGAAGCGCTTGGCGGCGGCCCGCACCTGCTGGTCGGAGTCACCGACCTTCACGGCGGCGACGGCGGAGACGGAGACGTTGATCTTGTTCTCGTCCTCGGCGGTCACCTGGAAGCCGATGGTGTTCTGGGTGAAGGGTAGGTACTGGATCGACTGGATGATCGGCAGCACGAAGTCGCGCCCACCGGGGCGGATGATCTTGACCTCCCCATTGCGGGAGGAGCCGGATACCAGGCCGGTCAGGTTGGAGGGCACGACGACGACCCGAGACAGCATGTAGGCGCCCAGCAGGAGCACCAGGGCGACGACGGCGATGATGGCGTAGAACATTCGCTTTCCTTGGGTTTGCGGGGTTAAAGGGGACTGTTGGGGCGGCCGGCGGAGACGCCGACCCGGCTAATCGGTGGGTGCCGAATGTTGATCGGCCGCCTGACCGGGCGGGTCGACGCGGCCGACGACGAGCGTGTCGTCCGCGGTGGCGTCCACCACCCAGGCGATGGCGCCGGCGCGCAGGGCGTCGTCGGAGCGGGCCGGCAGGGTGGCCTGGTGACCGCGGGAGGTGGCCATGACCTCACCGCGGCCGTCCTTCCACCACAGCACTCGCACCTCGCTGCCGACCAACTCGCCGACCGTGAGGGGGATGGCGTTGCGCGGCATGGAGCGGCGCAGCCGCACCCACACGGCACGCGTGCCCGCTCCGGCGGCGACGGCGAAGCCCAGCGGGACCCCGATCAGTACCGGCATGGACAGCCGTTCGCCGGCCAGCGCCTGCACCCCCATGCCGACGGCACCGAACACGCCCAGGGCGCAGGCCAGCACCGGTAGGGATCCGTCGAACAACAGATCGTCCAGGCCGTCGAACAGGCCATCGAGCAGGAGGGAGAGTGCCAGGGCGCCGCAGCCGACGAGGGCGCACCACATGAACGGGGACATGTACGCCTTTCTATGTCGCTGCGAGCCATCGGGCTCAGGTTGTTTACATCCGGATTGTTACATGCCCGGCGGATGGACGGTACGCCCGTCCCACGAGCCGGGCGCTCCGATGATGGGGAGTTGTGCCCATCGCGTCGTCGGCCACGGCGGTCAATTCACGCGTCGTGCCACCTGATAGCCGCCGGTGTCCAGCACCAGCTCGTAGGTGGCACCCGTGGCCGACCGTTCGCTTGCCCAGGCGGCGGCGTCCGCTGGCGGGTTGCCGCCCCAGGCGGAGGAGGAAGAGTCGACCACCACGTAGTCGGTGTCCACGGTGGAGGTACCCACCCAGTAGACGGTGTGGTCCGGGACCAGGTAGGCCAGCAGCCCCAGGTCGGTTTCAACGCTGGCCCCGTCCGGAATCACGTCGCTGACTTCGGCGGCGGCCTGCGCGCGCCACGAGGCGGCGCCAAAGCCGGGCTGGGTCAGGCTCCACAGCGGCAGGTCGCGGGCCGTGCCCACTCCGGCGGCCAGCGGTACGACGACGCCGAGCGCCACCGTCAGGCGCGCCCATACCGGCGCCGTCAGCCAGCCCGACGCCGGGGCCCGGGAGGCCGTGGCCGGGTTCGCCTCGGTGCGGCGCGCCTTGAGCCGGGCGACGACGTCGAGCAGTGCCCCCAGCGCAATCGGCATCAGAATCGCGTTGTAGTGCCAGTTCTGCCAGCCCCAGTAGAACTCGTTGCCGGACAGGAAGCGCCAGGCGAGCGTGGGCAGCACCAGGGTCATCCAGGGGGAGGCCAGGCCGATCCCCCCGGCGGTGTATATCAGCATGCCGAGGGTGGCGAGCTTGACCTCGGGTGAGAACAGGCGGCTCAGCAGGCCGGCGGAGGCGCCGTCGTCGGACAGGCCGTACTCCCAGGCTCCCGAGGGGCTCAGCAGCGGCAGGAACACCAGCACGGTGAGTAGAAACGCGAGCAGGCCGAACAGGGCGACGGCGAAACCCAGGCGAGTGGTACCAAGGCGGCGCCACCAGTTCGGGCCGCGCGAGGTCGGCTGCTGCGGTTCGCCCTGCAGACCGCGCAGGGCGATGGCCAAGCCCGCCATGAACACGGTCAGGCCCAGGTCCTCCTTGACCAGTACGAGCGGCGCCAGCCACCACGCGCAGCTGCGCCAGCGTCGCTCGACGAAGGCCACCGACGCCCACGCCAGCAGCGGCACCGCGAAGGCGATCTCGTGGAACTGGGCGGCCACCGCCCCCTGTAAACCCCAGGAGAGCACATAGAACAGTCCGAGCAGGGCGGCCACCGGACGGTTCAGCAGGCGGGTGGCCAGCCGGGTCAGCGGCCAGGCGGAGACGGCGAGCAGCAGATCCTGCATCACCAGCAGGGCCAGCGGGGTGGGGAACAGCCGCCACACCGGGCCCAGCAGCACCAGGAGGGGGTGGAAGTGGTCCCCCAGCAGGTTGTAGCCCTCGCCCTTGATGGTGACGATCGGTGCCTGCAGACGCGAGTACGCCTTGGCCAGCTCGGAGAAGATCGCCAGGTCCCAGCTGGGCACCTGCATGGAGCGCCACTGTCCTACCGAGTAGACGATCATGGTGACGGCCCCGACGATCACGGCCAGCGCCGCCGGCAGCCGGTCGAACAGCCACCGGGAGGAGCGGGGGGACCTGTGTGCCAAGGTGTGGTCAGGGCGGGTGTCGACGGAGGTCATCGACGTGAGCCTACCGAGGCCCCCGCCCCGTCATGTGCGGCCGGCGCCGGGCCGCCTGCAGGTTCAGTGCAATTTGACGGTGCCGAAGACGATGTTGGTGTGGTGCGGGCGACGCGCGTCCGGAATGAAGTGGCGATAGTCGAGCGTGACGCCGGCGTCTTCGAAGTCGCGCATCAGGTCGTGCGGTGCCACCAGGAAGCGATCGGAGGTACGGGTCTGATCGCCCTGCGCAAGCGTGATCCGACGCCGATGCCGGGCGTGGTCTATCCGTTCGGTCAGGGTGATACCGGGGCGCGTGGTGAAGGTCGTGCTGGCCGGGGCCTCCGGGCGCACATGCTCGGCCGACAGGATCAGTCGGCCGCCGAAGGCAAGATGTGCGGTGGCCAGGCGAATGGTGTTACGGCGTTGCTCGGGATCGAGAGCGGTGATCGCACCCGCCGGGATGCATATGGCCTTGAACTGCTCCTGGAACAGGAAGTCAGTCATGTCGGCCCGGCGCACTTCAATACGGGCCGCCACGTCCGGCTGTGTGTGGCGCAGCCCGTCAATGCGGCCGCTGAACAGGCCTAGGGCGTCTTCCCGGTTGTCGGTGGCCAGGACGCGGTGGCCGGCGGCGGCCATGGGCAGGGTGACTGGGCCGACGCCGCAGGCCAGCTCCAGCACGCGCATGTCGGCCAGCCGCGGGTTGTGAATGAAGGAGAGCAGATCGAGTACGGACTGGATCTCCGACTTGTCGCACAGGGACAGCAGCCGGGCTCGGGTCTCGGCGGGGTCGCGGTGGGCAGGGATTAGGGACCGAGGCACGTCGGTCACCACGTCTTGCCGGATCGGTTGCGGAGGATGCCGATGCGGGTCCCGGAGGGGGAGTGATCTATGGCCCGGGATGCCTGCTGGGGTCGCGGTGGCCACGAAATGGGGTCGGTCATGTGCTTTCTCCTGTTTGCTCCCAAGGGGTCGGTGCGGTTCCGGTACGGGTTGCGCCGGGAATTGCGTTCGTGCGATTCCGACGCTCGCAACCGCATTGCGTATTCCACTCCCGTTGCAGGTACGAACAATCGGCCGAGTGGGGAGCTGATTGGGCGATTGGGAGAGTCGGGGGCGGCTGACCGGTCGACTCGCCCTGGTGAGAAACGACGACGGCGCGGCGCCGGATCAGGTTCCGGGCCGCGCCGCCGCCGAGTGTGGACCTGGGGTCACCTCCAGCGTCCCCATCCCAGGAAGTAGACGAGCGGGTTATACAGACTGCGGGCGCCGTCACTGATAAAAAAGAACATGGCCGTTTCTTTCTGCTAGCCGGATTGTTGCGAGTCTCGCAACGAACAAACTCATGTTCGCGTGTTTTTTGGCTGATGGTATCGTCCGACCGGCTAGGCCGATCGGCGGATACCTCAGATCAGGCCGGCGCGCAGGGCGTAGACGACCGCGCCGACGCGGTCCTGCACACCGAGTTTCGCGATCAGGGTGGACACGTGCGTTTTTACGGTCGCGTCGCTTATGCCCAGGGCGCGTGCAATCTGCCTGTTGGTCTTCGCCTCGGCCATGAGGGCGAGCACCTCCAGCTCCCGGGGCGAGAGCGTGACCCCCGGGGGAAGTGTCGGTGCGGTGCTCTGCGTGCTCTGTGGTGATGGCTTGGGCGGCGGCGGGGCGGCGCTCTCCCGCGCGGGCATGCCGGTGACAATGGCGGAGGAGGTGGGCGAGAGCACCATGTTGCCGGCGGCAACGTGCCGGATGGTGGCGGCCAGCGTCTCCACGGGGTCTTCCTTGGCGATGAATCCGCGCACTCCGGCGGCGAGTGCCCGATCGACCACCGAGTCGGCCACGAAGGTGGTGAGCACGAGGGTGGCGATCTCGGGGCGCTCATGCTGCAACACCTTGGCCAGGGCGATGCCGTCCAGGCGCGGCATCTGCACGTCCAGCAGCAGCACCTGCACGCCCGCGTCGGGCCTGTCGGAGCGCAGGATGTCGAGGGCCTCCTGCCCGTCGCGGGCGGCCCAGCTCACTTGTATGTCATCAATACTCTCGTTAGTGAGCAGGTCAGTGAGTGTGCGGCGCACGAGTGCGTCGTCGTCGACGATACCGACGTGAATCATGGTTGCTCCTCCGGGGGCAGGAGAATGCTGCTGCGGTGACCGGCGACGGGGACGGTCGCGGTGACCATCCAGGAGCCGTCGTCGGACAGGGTGGTCAGCGTTCCGCCGATGGCGGCGAGCCGCTCGCGCATGCCCAGGATACCGGTGCCCGAGCGGGGCAGGTGCGCCCCGGTGTCGCGTACGCGGTTGGTGGACACGAGTCGGATCATCTCCGGGCCCAGCGAGAGCGTGATGGTGACCGGGGCGCCGGGGTCGGCGTGGCGAATGATGTTTGCGCCCATCTCCCGAGCCACTCGGGACAGGGTGCTGGCCTGAATGCGGGTGGGGACGACGTCGCCCAAATGACGGTAGGTGACCTCGAAGCCGGCGGCGGACACGTCGGTGCTGACGGCATCCACGGCGGTGCGCAGGTCGGCAACGACGCTGCCCAGGCCCGTGGCCGTGGAGACGGGCTGCTCCCCCGTGGAGGACGGCTGGCGCAGGGTGCGCAGAAGCAGGCGCAGCTCGTGGAGGGCGTCGGAGGCGGTGGCCTCGAGCGCGGCGAATTCGTCGCGCGCCCGCTCCGGATAGGAGGTGTCGGCGGCCGCACGCTGGGCGCGCAGGGCGGTCTGCGACATGGAGTAGGCCACGAGGTCGTGCATCTCCCGGGCGATCTCCAGCCGCATCTCCTCCAGGTTTGCATCCGCCTGCCTGGCGTCGGCCAGACGCGAGGCCTCGATGAAGCGGACCAGGACGCCAAGCGGGACCAGCAGGGCGCCCATGAGCATGGTGTACCAAAGCGTCCCCAGGTTAGCTGCCGCGTCATCGGTAGTGGCGCCCGGGCCGATTAATACGATCGCGTTAGTGAGGACCGTCACGAGTAGCAACAGGAGTGATGGTCCCGGCCGCAGGAACCTGCCCAGGAAGAACAGGAACGCCAGATGGCTGATGCTCATGTCGGTGGCGTACGGACCGGGAATAATCAGCAGGCCGCACCAGCACACCAGGTAGGCGACGATGCCGGGCAGTGGCCGCAGCGGGATGAGGATGGTCAGCGCCAGGGCCGCAAGCATGAAGACGATGTCGATCGGTCCTAGCGCGTCGCGGTTCGTCATCACATTGCCGACGAGGTTTCCAAGCCCGACGACCGCCCCGATGATCACGTAGATGCGGCGGTTGGGCAGGGGTTCGGCGGGGCGCAGGAGGGCCTCGCGCGCGCGTGCGGCTAGCGAGTCGAGGGCGTCCATCCGCACCGTCATGTACCCCCTTCAGCATGCCGCCGTCATTAGTCACTTTAGCAATGCTTGGGGCGACTTATCAGGAATCAGAATGGCGGCCCCGAGGACTGTCGCTAGCAATGTATATTGCTAGCGATTCAGAAGTGAGATTGCCGTGGGATCACGTGGGGTATAAGCGGTTGGGGCTCGTCGTGCCGTCGAATGCGCTCAATGCCGGCGGCCGTCCCCGGGCCCGTCGGCGTCGCTGACAAAGGCGACGGCCAGCGTACCGATGGAGGTCACCAGAACCACGATGGCGATGATCCACAGCCAGGCCACGTGCTGGCAGGCGGCGAGCGCACTTAACGCGATGCCCACGAGTAGAAGGGACCAGCCGGCAGCGCGGGGTGTGGGCATATGGGCTCCTGGGGAAACACGGGGATTTTGGGGAGGAACGGCCAGGGGAAGGGCCGGTGGCCGCCCGCATGTGCGGGCAGCTGGGGCGACGACAATAGCCTGCCGCGGTCGGCCGGGCGAATGGACCGAAGCGTTGGGTCAGAGGTGGCCGTTGGCCAGGAGTACCCCCCACGGGCCGTAGGGGAGCTCCAGATGGCGGATGCGGGCCAGCTCGGCCAGCACCGCATACCGGCCGTAGACCCACGCGAGCGCGACGGCCAGCACGGCGATGACCCCGCAGGTACTGGCGACTTGCAGGGGGTCCAGGAGCTGGCGCGCAACAATCAGCAGCGAGGCTCCCAACACTGCGCAGGCGCCGGCGACGGTGATGGCTTGAATGATCGTCCGGAGCGTGCTCAGCAACCCGGCGTCCGTGATGGTGCCACCCACTGCGGCTCGGGCCATCAGGAAGTTCCGGTAGCGACGGCGTGACACGAGGAACGCGACGACGCCGGTGACGAGGCTGCCGGCGATGGCAGTGAGAATCTCTATGGTCATCAGGGGCTCCTTCGGCATGCCATTGACGCAAGCATTGTCGCGTCTTAGTGCGGGGGCATCCCCCGAAGGGTGGATCCAATCGGGGGATACCGCAATTCTTCGCCGGTTACAGGTCGCCGTGCCGCTGCAGGCGCTGCAGGCTCAGCCAGCCGACGGGGATCGGGATCCAGAAGGTGACCAGTCGGTAGACGATCGCGGTCGACAGCGCCACTCCGCTGGGCACGCCCGCCGTGACCAGGCCGGCGGTCAGTGCCAGCTCCACCGGTCCGATGCCACCGGGGGAGGGGACCACCGAGCCGACCGTATTGGCCGCCAGGTAGGTGATCGCCAGCGTCGAGAAGGACAAGGTGTGCCCGAAGGCCCACAGGCTCGCCCCGAAGGACAGGATGTAGCTCAAACTCAGCAGCAGCGTGCCGCCCACACCCAGCGCCAGCCGCCCAGGGTTGGACATGACCCACACCAGCCGCGGCCACACCTGCCGATAGGTCGGCTCGATCTTCTCCCACAACCAAGTGCGCACCTTGGGGATGAACAGGGCGATGGCGACGATGGCGACCAGGCTGACGGCGATCACCAGCACCCAGCCGCTGGGCAGGGTCAGGCTGGTGGACTGGCCGGTGGTGGCGGCCACGATGATGAGCAGGACCACGGTGACGACGAATTGGACCACCTGCACCAGGGCCACGGTGGCCACACCGACCGCCGTCGGCACTCCCTTGCGGGCCAGGAAGCGCAGGTTGATGGCGGCTCCGCCCACGCCCGCGGGCGCCACCAGGGAGACCACGGAGGAGGCCAGGTGCACCTCGGTGGACTTCCACAGCGGCAGCCTCACCGGGCTGAACGCCACCAGTGCCAGCCCCGCACCCACGTAGGTGGCCAGCGAGAACACCAGGGCTCCGAGGATCCACCAGACGTTCGCCCCCGTCACCGCGTCGGTGATCTGCTCGATGTTCATGCGGGCCAGCAGCGTCCAGAGGGCCACTAGGCCCACAATCGCCATGATGACCGTGCGTGGGGAGAAGCGGTTCAGCTTGGCCGGCTCCGCATGCGCCGTGGGGGTCAGGTCCACCAATGCGTCGCGCAGTTCCTGCAGCACCTTGCCGCGTCGGCCCATGGCCTCCCGGGTGGCGGCCGGCAGCACCACGCGCTGCAGCATGGGGGCGATGGAGGCCAGCTGCTGGGTGCTCAGCGAGCCGGAGGCGGCGGCGATGGCCCGGTCGACGTCGGTCAGTGAGGCGGTCAGCGCCAGTAATTGGGCCAGATCGACTCGCCGGGACAGTTCCGAGGAGATTGTCTCCCCCGATTCCCAGCCGAGCAGCCACACGGCACCGGCGTCGTCGACGACGACGGTGGCCGAGTCGATCTCCCGGTGCGCCAACCCGGCCATGTGGGCGCGGCTGATCTGGTCCCACAGGTCGGCCAGCACGTCGTCGTCGACCTCCTCCAGGTCGGCCAGGGCGCGGGCGCCGGAGATGTGATCGGTGACCAGCAGCACGGACTCGTCCGCCTCGGCCATGCCCACCAGGGCGGGCGTGCGCACACCCGCACGACCCGCCTCCAGGGTCATCAGGGCGGCGTGCTCGGCGGCCGAGCGCACCGACAGGTCCCGTTCGGGCGACAGGCCCTTCACCCGCACCCGATCCCAGAGGGTGGTCAGGAAACCCGCCACCTGGCGGTCGGCATCCAGGACGGTGACGTCGCGGCGCACGCCCGCAGCGTCCCAGACGGCGTACAGGCGGTGAGCGGACAGGCGCCCCTCGGTGAGCGCGGCGGAGGAGGCCTCATCCAATACGGCCGCCAAGTCGACGTCGTCGGCGGTCGTGATGGTGGAGGTGTCCTCCGGCGGGACCGGGGACGGCGGCTCGGCGGCGGGCGCCGGCGTGGGCGACTCATCCACGGCGGGAGCGTCGTCGGCAGGGGCGGGGTCGGCCTCGTCCAGGGCGGTGGGGGTGGTCAGCGGGGTCTCGCGGACGCGCTCGGTGTAGCCCAGAGGCGTCTCGGTCTCGACCATCCAGGCGCGAGCGTCCGGGGCGCGGTCCATGCGCACCACGCGGACGGCGTCGATGCCGGCGCGGCGCAGCGCACGCACCAGGGCGACGCCGTGGGCGCGGGTGTCGTCGACCCCGAAGGCATAGCGCACGGCCAGTCCCGGCAGGCGGCCCAGCAGAATGGAGATGACGGCGCCCGGCAGCGTAATGGCGCTGCGCAGGACGGCCAGGCCCACCACAACCCACACGGCGGTCCAGGCATAGCGGATCACCGAGGAGGACCGCCGCTCGCCCGCTCCGGTGAGCAGGCCCGCGAGGGTGGCGAAGACGGTGGAGATACCGATCCGGGCGGTGCCGGAGGCGGTGACGGTCAGGCCCGAGGCGAGAACGGCCGGGCCCCATGCGTCCAATGCGTGCAGGCTCAACCACGCCAAGACGAAGCCGCCGGTCCCGGCCAGCAGGGCCTGGCCCGCGGCGTGCCAGGAACGGCGTAGCAGGTTGTGCATGATCACGGCTACCGGCACGGTGAAGGTGATCAGACCCTCAATGGCCTGCAGGGGGAATACCAGGACGCGTCGCAGTACGACCGCGAGCGCGTTCTGCACGTCTTGGGTGACTCCGGTGGTGGTGGCGTGCGCGTAGGCCGCCAGAATGATCATGAAGACCAGACCGAGCGCGACCAACACCAGGTCGAGCAGGTCTTCGGCTCGGCGCAGGCGGCGTTCGGGGGCGTCGACCAGCAGCGTCTTGGAACGGAGGGCCGGCGCGGCGGTGTCGGGGGTGGTCTGTTCGGATTTGTTGGCGACTGGAGCGACGCCGATGCGCGGAATGCCGACCGGTGACGTCGCCTGGGCGCGTTCCGGGTTCTCCGGGGGCGGGACATCAGTCATGTCGGTGTCAACCTGTAGGCCTGCTGTTGCGAACTGCCCCGATCGGGGCGCCATGAGCGTACCAGGCGAACCCTGGGATGCCGCGGAATACCTCATGGGAACGGGCCAGGAGTGGCTGGCCGAGAGTCGGCCTCGGGCGCCGGCGGACGGGGGGTGGGTTTGAAGGTATGCGGAGCGCCGATCGACCGACGGGGCTGAGGTGGAGGCCCCTCGGCCTGATGGCCGCGCTGAGGAGGCAGATTGACCGGCTGAATTGGGTACCCGAATTGCCTACCCGATCAGCCGATGTTCCGCGCTGCTGCCGATGGCAGAGTTACGGGTGTCGGCAGGGAACGCCGGTCCCTGAAAGCAAATCCCTGGCTCGTTCGGGCTCGGACTCCAACACGGAGTCCGAGCCCGAACCGCGTCTTGGGCCGGTGCGTGGTCTGCCGGCGGGATGAGTCACAGGCGGCCGAGCAGGTCCGCCATCTCCTCCTCCGCCGTGTGCCAGGAGGGGTCTGCCGTGAGGGTGCCGTCTGTTAGCAGGAATCGCATCTCGGAGTCCGGTGGCGAGGCGACCTGGAGCCTGATGGCGTGCGGGCCTTCTGCTCCGTCGAATGCGCGCAGGATGGGCTCGGCCTCGTCCAGGGTCAGGTCCTGCTCGTAGATATCGATCGTGGGCAGCCCATCGGCGTAGCCGGGGCCGACGGCGTCCAGGGTCACGATCGGTTCACGCGAGGGGTCCTCGGCGCCGCCGGGAAGAGCGGCGAGCACCGCGTCTAGGGGAACCCCAGACAGGTCGACGTCGGAGGTGGCGCTGATCGTCAGCGACGTGCTGCCGATCCCGAGGCGGTCCTCGTAGGCCAGGGCGGTGCCGTCGGCGGCCGCGGGCGGTGCCAGGACGGCATCGGCGGGGAGGGAGTCCGCTTCGATGTGGCTGATCGCGATTGCCTCGTCGGTCTCCAGCGGGATGCGCACAGTGTCAATGGCGCCTTGGTTGAGACCGGTGGCGACGCGCAGCCGTTCGCACTGGAAGTCGAGCTCTGAGCGCGGGCGCACGAGGTCGACGTCGATGGCCGTGTACAGGTCTTCGCCCGCCGGCCCGGTGCCGTTCCAGCCGATGAGAAGGGTCGCGTGAGCCAGTCCCTCGACATTTGCGGCCAGGTCGGTGTAGGCGGACTGGATCAGGGCGATGGCGTCCTCGACGGGGGTGTTCTCCTCCAGCGTGAGGAAGGTGCGCACGCCCCAGGACTTGGTGGAGACATGCTCGGTGTCGACGGTCGGCTCGCTCATTACGGGTGCGCGGCCGGTGAAGTAATCGGCGAAGGGCGCCGTGTCCGGCTCGGTCGTGGGTATCCGCATCCAGATGCGCACGCCGATTCCAGTGAGGACGACGGCGCTACTAAGGCCACCGATGACCTGGCGGCGCGTGAGGCCGTGCCGCTTGCCGGGGGTGGAATCCGTGGGAGGCGAAGTTGTCTGAGAAGTCACCGTCGCAGATTATGGGCGAGGTCTGAACCGACTCAATGCGCCGGCATGGGCAGCACTCCCCATCGTCCGCCACTTCGACCGATCTGGCTACGTAACTTCTACCGATCTCGGTGGGGGAGAGGCGGCGCCGACGACCAGCTGCCTCCCAGTCCGGCTACTCCCCGGCGCTGCGCAGGCGCAGGGAGTTGGTGACCACGATGACGCTGGAGGCGGCCATGGCGGCGCCGGCGATCATCGGGTTGAGCATTCCCGCCGCGGCCAGCGGTATCGCGGCCACGTTGTAGGCGAAGGCCCAGAACAGGTTCTGCTTGATGATTCGCAGCGTGTCCCGGCTGATGCGGATGGCCGTCACCACGGCGTCCAGGTCGGCGCGTACCAGGGTGATGTCCGCGGCCTCAATGGCCACGTCCGTGCCCGACCCCATGGCGAAGCCGAGCCCGCGCGTGCCGGCCTGGGCCAGGGCCGCGGCGTCGTTGACGCCATCGCCGACCATGCCCACCACGTGGCCCTCGGCTTGCAGGCCGGCGATCACATCGCGCTTGTCGCCCGGCAGCACCTCGGCGCGCACGTCGGCGTCGTCGATACCGACCTCCCGAGCCACCCGGGCGGCGGTGCGGTGGTTGTCACCGGTCAGCAGCATCGGCCGGACGCCGAGTTCGCACAGTTGGGCAACCGCCTTCCGGGAGGAGGAGCGCACCGTGTCCCGCACGGACAGCACCGCCCGGGCGACGCCGTCCACGGCGAGTACGACGGCCGTCGCCCCGGACTCCTGCCCGGCGGCGACGGCGTCGGTCGCCTGCGTGGGCAGGTCCACGCCCTGCTCCGCCAGCCAGGCGGGGCGGCCCACCCGGACCCGGTAGGCGGTTCCGTCCAGTGACACGGTGCCGGACACGCCCCGCCCCTCGTGGTTGGAGAAGTCCCGCACCGCCGGTACCTGCTCGAGCCGTTCCTTGGCGGCCTCGGTGATCGCCCGGGCCACCGGATGCTCGCTGGCGGCCTCCACGCTTCCCGCCAGGGCGAGGGCGGCGGCCTGTGTACCGCTGAGCCCCGGGGCGGGGTGGGAGAGGTCCTCGAAGGCGTGGTGGGGCTGGCGGGAGCGATCCGAGGAACGAGGATCGCGGATGGTAGCCGAGAGAGTCTCTCCCACCCCGCCCTCTACTTCGGCGGCGTCCCAGGTGACGATCCCGTCGGCGTCCAGGCGCATGCGGCCCTCGGTGACGGTGCCGGTCTTGTCCAGCACGATCGTGTCCAGCGTGCGCGTGGACTCCAGCACCTCCGGGCCCTTGATGACCACGCCGAGCTGGGCGGCGCGCCCGGAGCCGACCAGCAGCGCCGTCGGCGTCGCCAGCCCCAGGGCGCAGGGGCAGGCGATCACCAGCACGGCAACGGCGGCCATGAATGCGTGCTGCGCCGGGTGCCCCAGTGCCAGCCACACCGCCAGCGTGGCCAGGGCCAGTACGATCACCGCGGGCACGAACACCCCGGAGATGCGGTCGGCCAGCCGCTGCACGGGCGCCTTGCCGGCCTGCGCGTCGGTGACCATTGCGCCGATGCGCGCCAGCGTGGTCCCCGCGCCCACCGCCGTCGCCCGCACCAGCAGCACGCCAGAGGTGTTCATGCAGCCGCCGGTGACGGCGTCGCCGGGGCCGGCCTCCACCGGCACGGATTCACCGGTGAGCATGGACGCGTCCACGGCGGAGCGGCCCTCGATGACCACGCCGTCGGTGGCGATCTTCTCGCCCGGCCGCACCACGAACAGGTCTCCGGCGGCCAAGGCGTCTATCGCGACCGTCTCCTCGGAGCGGGTGGCATCGGGTAGGGGGGCGCCGTCGTCGTCGAGCACGTCGACGGCGTCGGTGGAACCTGCGGGGGAGGTCAGTGTGACCCGGGTGGCCTGGGTGGCGCCTAGCTGAAGCAGGGCGCGCAGAGCGTCGCCGGAGCGGAAGCGGGCGCGTGCCTCCGCGTAACGGCCCGCCAGCAGGAAGGTGGTCACCCAGGCGGCGGACTCGAAGTACATGTGCACCTGGTGCCCCTGGGCGCGCGGGATGAACTCCATGCTCATGCGCATGCCAAGTTCGCCGGCGCCGCCGAGGAGCAGTGCCCACAGGCTCCAGCCGGTCGCGGCGATCACGCCCAGCGACACCAGTGTGTCCATGGTGAAGGCGCCGTGGCGGATCGCCCGGAAGGCCGCCCGGTGGAAGGGCCAGGCGCCCCAGGTCGCCACCGGCAGGGCCAACGCCGCCAGCGCCCACTGCCAGCCGGTGAACTGCAGCGCCGGAAGCATTGACAGCGCCATCACCGGGATCGACAGCACGAGGGAGACGATCAGCCGGGTGCGCAGGTATTCGGCGCGGTCGGCCTGCGACTGGCCGAATACGGGGGTCGGTGTCGGCGGCGTCGCGGAGTCCGGGGCAGTCGACGTGCCGACGGGGCCGGTGTCGGAGGCGGTATCGGTGTTCGGGAGGAGTGCCCCGGCGTTGCCGGACTCGGAGGTGCTCGCCGTACCGGATCCGGGAGCCCGCTCGGCGCGGGCTTCGGCGGTGGCGGTGGAAGTGGCGTCGGGCGCCGGGGCGCCGTCGTCGGCGCGGAGCTCGGTACGGTCGGTGACGGTGGCCGTATAACCGGCCCGAGCCACCGCGTTGATCAGTTCCTCGTTGGACACCGGCTCCGTCAGCGTGACCTTCGCGGATTCGGTGGCGAGGTTTACGGAGGCCTCGACCCCGTCGAGCTTGCCCAGCTTCTTCTCCACGCGCGCTACGCAGGAGGCGCAGGTCATGCCGCCGACGGCGAGGTCCACGGTGGCGACCGGCGTGGCGGTCGGTGCGTCGGACTGGGCGACGGACTTGGCTGACTCTGACATGTGCAATCGGGCTCCTGGATTGGAACGGCTGGTGGCGTCGAGGACGACCGCGCCCCGGTCGACGGCGGGGAGGCGCAATAGGACAGCTGTCTTGTAAACAGCAGGTCGTGGGCCCCGCGGCGTCGAAACGAGGTGGGCGAGCGGTGGCGCCCCGCCTGGGGCGCCTGGCTTGATTTCAGTGCCGCCGGAGGATCAGGCGGCGTCGCGTTCGACGGCGTCGAGGGTGTAGGCGCCGGCCTCGTCAATGGCCTCGGCCAGGGCGGCGTCGGACAGGACGACGTCGGAGACGACCGTGGCCACGGACTGGCCGCCCTTGTTGAGAATGACGGAGACGTTCTTGACGCCGTCGAGGGCCTCCAGCTCCTCGGTCACATGGGTGACGCAGTGGTCGCAGGTCATCCCCGAGATCCTCAGGGTGGTGGTGCGGTCGACGCCGTCGGCGGTGAACTCGGACATGATGGGCTCCTTGATTTCGGTGTGTGGTTTTGGGTCTGGCTTGCGGGCGGCGGATGCCGGCGTGGGCGGGCGCAGCCCGCGAGGCGGGGTCAGGACTTGACCAGGCGGGCGATCGCGTCGGAGGCCTCGCGGATCTTGGCGCGGCCCTCCTCGTCGGAGGACTGCGCCGCGTGCAGGACGCAGTGGTTCATGTGATCCTCGAGTAGGCCGAGGCTGACGGCCTGCAGCGCCTTGGTAACCGCGGAAACCTGGGTGAGCACGTCGATGCAGTAGGCGTCCTCCTGGACCATGCGCGAGATGCCGCGCACCTGTCCCTCAATGCGGCTGAGTCGCTTGAGGTAGTCCTCCTTGGTTCCCGTGTATCCGGCCATCGCTCCTCCTGCCCGTACGTGGTGCACGTAGTGCCGGCCGATCTGTGGTGACCGACGACCCTCACGATACCCCTAGGGGGTAGGGGTTGCAATACCCGGGGTGGACCGGACGCCTCACCGCGAACGCTTGCTGCGACCCTTTGCCTCCTGGTGTACGGGAGTTTGCCGCACACCGGAGAACAAAGCCCCGGAGCGGGGTGCAAAGTGTCGGGGAAGGCGACGGATTCGGCGGCTGGCACCCGATGTCTGAAATCTGGCTGCTTGCAGCGGCATTCAGTAGGGGAGGTGGCGAGACCCAAGCAGATGGCACGCAGGTGGTGTCACAAAGTGCACCACTTTCATTCGTGTCGATGTACGGCAGACACTGTGATCCGCGTAATCATGCGGATGTCCCTAGAGGGTCACCCACGGCCTGTGCGAAACTGGTGCATTCTGTGACAGCGATGCGGGTGGTTCCCCGTATCGAGGCTCTCGTCAGGAGGAGAGTGTGGGAGGGATGATGCCTGGGCTGAGATGCATTGGCTGTGGGATGCTGGTCATATGACTGAGCACCGCGTCCCCGCGGACCTGGAGGCCTCATGGGCTCCGATCGGCTGGGAACCCAGCGACATCGGCTTCGACGACGCCCCCTTCGGCAGCGTCCTGGGCGACCCGCTCATGGGCTCGCCCATCTTCGACGTCTCGGTGCTAGACGCCGCGCCCGCGTCCGACGTCGAGGGCGCCCAACCGCGCCCCGCGCAAACATCCGGCGCGTCGCGTCCCGCTGCAACGGCACCACCCAGTAGCCGCACGCAGCACCAGCAGACGACGCAGCGGGCCAGCCACCGTCAGTCCACTGCTCGCCCCCAGGCGCAGCCCCCCTCACGGCCTGTTCCCGCCCCTTCCGGCTATGGGCTGACGCCTACGGCGTCCGGTGGCGGACCCGTGGGGCTGCCCGGCACAACGCCGACGCAGGCCGCTCCCGGTGCCGCGGGCCGGAGCCCTTACCCACGCCCGCAGGTGCGAATGCCCCAGCAGCCCGGTGCGGCCGTGCCGGCCAACGCGGCGCAGAACGTACCGCAGGCACCGCGGCCGCGTCCGCCGGCCCGGCAGGATCCCTACGGACGCCCTCCGGTTCCGGCGCCAACCGGCTCACGCCCGGCACCCCAACCGCGCAATCAGAGCAATCAGAACCAAGACACCAGCAACATCGAGAAACTGGTGACCACCGGGATCGGTTGGGTGGTCTTCATCCTGATCATGATCATCTTCGCTGCCATGTGAGCCCTGGCGGGGCGATGCCCGAGTCGTCCGGGAGCGTCGTCGCATACGGCGCACGCCGTCGTTGAAGGCGGCGCCATCGCAGGTCGGTGTCCCTGCGGCACCGCGGCCTAGTCGTCCAGGTGATGCACCAGGTGGGCGGCCAGGCCCGTGTAGGTGGCGGGCGTCAGCGCCAGCAGCCGCGCCTCGACGTCGGCGGGCATACCCAGGCCCGCGATGAACTCCCGCATGGAGGCGGCCGTGACCCGCTTGCCGCGCGTGAGTTCCTTGAGCCGCTCGTAGGGGTCGGCCATGCCGGTGGCCCCGGCCACCGACGCCGCGCGCATGGCCTGCTGCACCGGCTCGCCCAGGACCTCCCAGGTGGCGTCGAGGTCCTCCGCCAGGCGGGAGTGGTCGACGTCGAGCCCGGCCAGGCCGCGGCGAATGTTGTCGATCGCCAGCAGCGAGTGCCCGAAGGCCACGCCCACGTTGCGCTGGGTGGTGGAGTCCGTCAGATCGCGCTGCAGGCGGGAAGTGACCAGGGTGGCGGCGAGCGTATCCAGCAGGGAGCAGGAGATCTCCAGGTTCGCCTCCCCGTTCTCGAAGCGGATCGGGTTGACCTTGTGCGGCATGGTGGAGGAACCGGTGGACCCCTGCGCACTCAGGCGCTGGCGGAAGTAGCCCAGCGAGATGTAGGTCCAGACATCGGTGGCCAGATTGTGGGCGATCCGGTTGAAGCGGGCGACGTCGGCGTACAGCTCCGCCTGCCAGTCGTGGGACTCGATCTGGGTGGTCAGCGGGTTCCAGGTCAGGCCCAGGGACTCTACGAAGGCGCGGGCGATCTGCTCCCAGTCGGCGCCGGGCACCGCGACCACGTGCGCGCCGAAGGTGCCGGTGGCGCCGTTGATCTTGCCCAGGTACTCGGCGGCCTCCACCCGCGTGGCCTGGCGGTGCAGCCGATGGGCCAGAACCGCCAGTTCCTTGCCGAGCGTGGTGGGGGTGGCCGGCTGGCCGTGGGTGCGGGCGAGCATGGCGGCGTCGGCGTGCTCGCGGGCCATGGCGGCCAGGTCGTCCACCAGCCCGCGGGCCGCGGGCAGCCACACCTGCGCGACGGCGTCGCGGATGGTCAGCGCGTAGGCGAGGTTGTTGATGTCCTCGCTGGTGCAGAAGATGTGGACGATCTCGTGCACCTCGGGCAGCACCGTGGCGCCCAGGGCGTCGGAGGCGGCGTCCAGGCGACGTTTGAGCAGGTACTCCACGGCCTTGACGTCGTGGCGGGTGACCGCCTCGATCTCGGCCAGCTCGGCGATCTCCGCCGCGCCGAAGGAGTCGACGACGCCGCGCAGGTAGTCCTTCTCAGCGTCGGACAGCGTGGGGGCGCCGGGCAGCACCCGGTGGTCGGTGAGGTGGATGAGCCACTCGACCTCCACGCGCAGGCGTGCCCGGTTCAGGGCGGCCTCGGACAGGTAGTTGACCAGTGGCGCGGTGACGGCGCGGTAGCGGCCGTCGAGGGGGCCGAGGGCGATGGCTGGGGAGACGGTGGCGAGGTCGACCATGGCGCCGATTCTGCCAGGCGCGGCCGTGGGCGGAGGCCGCTGTCTCAGAGAACGCCGTCAGGCGCCGCACGACCGGAGCAGAACCTGCTTGCGGAGGGCGTGCAGGAAGTGCGCAGTAGGTCGCGATGCAGGCGGGACGCGTCAGGCGCGACGGTAGGCGGTGGCGGTGGAGCCCTGGCGGCCTTGGAAAACGACGAAACTGGCGGTCTTCAGGCGGTCGAGCGCCCATTTGACTTGGCGGTCGGTGAGTCCTGTCGCTTCGGCTATCTGTGCGCGTGTCTTCGGCGTGGTCCCCAGACACGACCAGACCACCGCGGCATTGGTGGAGACGGCGGCTACCTCCTCAGGAACTCGAGTTTCATCCTTCTGGGCCGAGTTTCCCGAGTTATCGGGGTTGTCGGCTTGTCCACCGGCGGATGCCAGCGCATAGGACGTCGAGCCCTTTGTTCCCGAGGTCTCAGCGAGTCCCAGGTTGACAAGTTCTTGCAGCTGTCGCCGCGCTTGCGCGGAGTCAAGGCCGAATCGACGTCGATGGGTGGAGTTTGTCCAGGATCGGCCGTGTCTCATCTCTGCCAGGGCATGACGCTGGTCGACTCCAAGCCCCTCGGTGTCGAGGTCGGCGAGCCAAGTCAGATCGGCCGGCGATAGCAGGGCCGCCCTCGGCAACAGCGCCGTGAATCGTACGCCGGTGTCCTGGAAGCGGACAGGCTCCATATCGGCTTGGCGCAGGGCTTCGCGCACAGCACGGATGCCGGTTCCCAGACCCTCAATCATGCGACGTCCATCGGCGTCGGTGGTGAAGGTACAGATGTCGTACAGGCGCTCGTTGACGGCCGACTTGCCGTCACGAGTACCCAACTGATCCACGGTCAGTCCCCACAGGCCGCCGGGGCTTGAGATGATGAGACGGTCGCGCGTCAGGCGGATCTCCACTCCTTTCGATAAGGCTGGCTCAGACAGATCGCGGTGGACCAGCGCGTTAGCAATCAGCTCGCGAACGGCGACCGGCGGGTATTCGTACACGTTGCGGGCGTGTCCGTCCTCGCCGAGCTCGATGTTGGTGCGCGCATTCTGAGACACCCACTCAACGGCTGCGGTAAGCATTCGCGGAATCGGTCCGTCGATCCTGAGCCGGTCGGTGGCCCGTGAGCCGCCTTCATCGCCTGTGGCCACCGCCGTGATTGCCAGAGTAGGGAACTGTCTCTGAGGGTAGGGCGTACAGGCCGGCTACCGTTGCTACGCCCTCCTCCGTCAGGATGTTCAGGTTGAGCAGAACCTCGGCATCCGGCTGCTCCCTCAGTGCGGTTGACCCCGCCCTTGCGTTGCGTATGAAGCTCTTTACCAGGTCCGGGTCGAGATTATCTATCGAGGTACCCGGGACAGAAAGCGTGTCCCCACGGGGACGTTGATGACGTATCAGGAGAGTTATTGCTCCTCCTGGAATGACATCCGATAATCGCCGTCGTACTGACGCAGATAGGAGGCGCCGTTCTCCTTCCAACGGCAGGGCTTGGCGTTGGTCGGCACCTCCTGCACATTCGCTACGACCACCGTCCTGCCCTCGAGCTCTATGCTGCGGACGTCGACCAGGATCTCGGTGGAGAATCCCTGACGGGCCTGAGAGACCAGTGCCTGAATCTGCTCGCGTGGATCCTGGATCCCGACGACTGCTACCGGGTTCACCCCGAGGAGGATTGTGCCCCCGCTGGGGAGGTTGGCAAAGGCAGACAGGGTCTGGCCGAGCGCATCGCGGGAGTACTCGGAAAAGGTCTTCGCCTCAAGATCCAGGCAGTCGCCGCCCTCGAGTTCGAGTCGAGCGAGAGCCTCCAAGAGATCCTGCTCGTCGACAATCATGTACAAGAGTGTGTAAGAGTCCGTGCTGAGTGTACAAGAGGCGAGGTGCGACTGTATAAGAGTGTCTATGAGGCTGTACAAGAGCGTATAAGAGGCGCACGGACTGTTCGTTGTCCACGCGCCGGACTTCGTTGGTCAGGGCAGGCTGTGAGCGTCGACAGGAGGCCGGCAACGGCGCCCTAGCATGGGGCCATGTCCGAAGAAGTGCGGCAGTTGACCGCGGGCGACCTGGCGAGTAACGAGATGCACGCATTGATGCGTGAGGCCGCTGGACTTCCCGGTGCCGAGATCCGCAGGATCCTCGCCGAGGAGCTACCCGGCATGGTTGTCTTCGGCACCGGGGCAGAGGGGCATCCCTCCTCCATGGCCGCGTGCGTTGTACAAAGGGACCACGTGCTGCTGGAGTACCTCGCCGTGGCCGCCGGTTCGCGCGGGCGCGGGATCGGCCGCCTACTGGTGGGCCAGGCTGCCCGGCTGGGCTCCCCCGTGGTCGCGGAGACCGCCGACGACGCCGTCGACTTCTACCGTGCCCTGGGTTTTCAGGTTGCGCCCGCACTCGAGGACCCGCGTTGGCCCGGCTGCGCCCGCTACCGGTGTGTGCTGAATCAGCGATGATTGGCCGGGATGACGCCGTACCTGTCACGATCCTGTCGGAGGCGTAGGCCCGTGTGATCCGATGCGACGATTCGAGCGTTGACGTGTCGGTTCGGCAGGTAGCCCCGACGATTCGCTGTGAATGGCGACGGTTCGTCAGGAACGCCGACGGTTCGTCAGGTAGCAGCA
>NZ_LK995517.1:0-13261 GCF_900002405.1 Actinomyces succiniciruminis
GGTCGTAAACCACACCCCAAGGTCGGAAACCAGCGCCGACCAGCGCTGACCGGTGCTTCGCGCTTGAGCTTGAGGGTGCGGCCGCATGGAACCACGATGCGGCAGGCCTCCCTCGGGCGCGGGAGGGCAGCTTGAGGACGGGCGGTGCTTGTGCTCGTGGTGCGAGGCCTCCCTCGGGCGCGGGAGGGCAGCGCCGCTGACCGCCCACATCCTCACGTCCAAGACAAGCCATCCTCGGGCGCAGGAAGGTAGCGCTAGAGCGCGGGAGAGGCCGTCCTCGGACCGGCCAGAACACACCACCAGCCACACCCCCACACACGAAGAGCCCCTTAACGCACGAACCGTCAACCGGGGAAGCCGGGCCCGGCCTGCGGGCGTGCCGGTAGATCGGAGGGGAGGATGACCCCATGAGCGAGCCCTCCAGCCGCAACTCGCCCGCACCGAGTTCCGCCGACGTGCCCCAGTGGATCAACGACCTGGTGCCGATCTCCGCCCGGGCCCGCGCCCTGCTGCGTGCGACCGCGCCCGCGCTGCCGGTAGCCGTGACCGCGGTGCTGCTACTGCCGCAGCTGGTGCCGTTCCCGACACCCTGGGTGGCGACGGCGTGTATAGCGCTGGGCGGATTCCTCGCGTTGCGCCACGGCGGACCTGCCGTGCCGGCGGCCGACGTATCGACCACTGGCGGTAGTGTCCCCGGGCCACGGGCAGCACCCGGGGCTTCGGCCGCGGTCGGCGCCGGGCCACAGGCCGCAGCCGGGACTTCGGCCGCGACCGCCGTCGGGGAGCTGCGCCCCGGTGGGCGCACGGGCGCGCTGCTGGTGGTGCTCGACCTGCTGCTGTCGGTCACAGGCCTGGCCGCGTGGGCCGGACTGGCGTTGGCCGGAACCGAGCAGACGCTGCTGGTAGCGGCTACCGCTGCCGCCGTGGGCCTGGCGGTGGGCGTCGGCCTGCTCGCAGTCATGGAGCTGGTCGGACGGCGCAGCACGGTCATGGTCGCGGCGCTCGCGGCCGTTGCGCTGGTTGCTGCCGCCGCAGCCGCCTATGGCCTTACCCTGATCGCGCCCTCCTGGTGGTTGGTGCTGGCTTTGGCGGTCGGTGTGGATGCGGTCGGCGCGATCGCCCTGCGCGCGGGCGTCCGCAACGACCGCCGCTACCCGCAACCGGCCGACGCTGCGTAAAGATCCGCGGTCGCCCCGCACCGCCGCGCTTCCGTCAGTTGCCCGTTCGACGCGCTTAGCCCGGCGGCGCACCGGGGCGGTCGCCAAAACCCACAGGGAGTGTTCGTGCACCCCTGCGATTACCGCATTCACAGGCCCCCTGCACGGCCGTGCCCCGCCTCCTTAACGTCGAGGCATGTCTTCCTTTCTCCTCAGCCTCGCCGCTGACAAGACCACCACCGGTACCGCCATGGTCCCGGCCTCGGTACCGGCCGGCTGGACCGGCGCCGCCGCTACCGCCTGCCAGGCCAGCCTCGACGACGTCGTCGCGCTGATCGCCGGTCTGGACACGCTCATGACCGACGCCCAAGACGCCATGACCGCCTACGAGAACGCCAAGAGCCAAGAGGGAGAGAACTGATGAGCACCACCACCTCGCCCGCTCCGTCCACTCCGTCCACCCAGGACCTGGACGCCCTCGATGCGCTGGACCTGCGTACCCCACTGGTCAGCACCGCCACTCCGAGCGGTGTCCCCGCCGGTTCCACCCCCCTCGGGCAGCCCGCAACCGGCCAGGCGAGCACCCCTGCCGGTGCGGGCCCCTACACCCCGGACGCGACGCTTCCCTACAGCCTCACCTGGCCCGGCATGGCGAGCGGCACCAGCGTCGTCGTCAGCGGGGGTGCCTACGGGGTCAACACCGACGACCTCACCGGCCTGGCCGCCACCCTCAACAGCGCCGCCGACTGGCTGGAGGACGCCCGCGACCTGGCGCTGACCTGCTTGACGGACCTGCGCTGCGGCGGCCTCGGATTCACCATGTACAACCAGCCCCTGTCCGGCTCTAGTCAGCGCGACTTCGGATTCGGTACGCCCAGCCAGTCCTCGACCGCCTCCGGCCAGAGCAGCTCCGGTTTCGCGTCCAAGAGCGACGCCCTGACTTCGGGCGGCGGGCAGTGCCTCGTCGGGGCGCTCGGCCCCTATGCCGCCGAGCGCACCAATGCCATCGTCGCCCTGGAGGCACTCACCAGCGGGGTCGGCTCCCTCGACGACGCCGCCTCCAGCTTGCGCACGCTCGCCACCGACGTCACTGCCTGCGGCACCGCCTACACCGATGCCGACACGGAGATCGACGGCAAGTGGCTCCTCCTGCTGCAGGGGGTGCGCCTGGGATCGAACATCCCCGGCGTGACGAGCACCTCCCCGGGAGCCCAGGTGGCCGTAGCAATCCTGGCCCTGCTCAGCGCCGACGGCGTCACCCTGCCCGACGGCGTCGACGACGCCCTCCAGGGACTCGAAACCGTGCTGAACGACCCCCTGCTGGCGGGCTGGGCCACCACCGACCTGATGATCCTCGTCGGTCTTGCGGTGTGGGCGCAGCAGGCGAATACCGGACACGAGGCCGCCGTCGTCGAGACCTACATCGGGCAGGTCGCCGAGGAGCTGGACCCCGCCATCACCGCCGCGCTGCCCGCGCAGGTGCAGGTCGGCAGCCGCACGGTGGACACCTCCTCCTTGACGCCCATGCAGCGCGTGGCCTACTACCTGGCGTTGCGCTCGGAGCAGGCGGGGGCGCAACGCTACGGGGAGCCCACGGGCGTGACCGTGACCCCGCACGGCGGGCAGTCCGTCACGGTCCCGACCGGCGTGCAGGACCCCTTCGGACTCGGGACCGCCGTGCCCGCAGTCGCCGCCGGCATGCCGCAGGCGTGCGCGACCGCGCCACAGCCCGGCACGGCGGCCGAGGTCATCCGCTACTCCGCCGACATGAAGGGCAGCGACGAGGACACCTCCTCCGGCATCGTCTCCATCCTGCGCACCGACCACGCCGACGGCACCACCTCCTGGCTCGTCGTCGTCCCCGGCACCACCGACTGGGGCAGCGGCAACACCAACCCGCAGGACCTGCTGACCAACCTCCAGGCCGTCTCCGGCCGCCCCACGGACATGGAGAGCGCCGTCGTCACTGCCATGCGCGAGGCCGGGATCGCCCCGGGGGACAAGGTCGGACTCTACGGCCACTCCCAGGGCGCCATCACCGCCTCCAATGTGGCCGCGGACCCGGCCGTCAACGCCCAGTTCAACATCACCAACCTGCTCACCGCCGGCGGCCCCACCGCGGGCGCGAACCTGCCGGACAACGTCAACGCCCTCCACATCGAGAACACGGGCGACGCCGTGCCCGCGCTCGACGGCGCCGCCACCCCGCGCACGCCCACCCGCACCGTGGTTACCGTGGACACCCGCGCCGCCGGCGTGAACGGCTACCCGCATGGGGCGCCGATCTACGCCGACGCCGTCGACGGCATCAGCGGCGATCCCCAGATCGACCAGTGGACCGAGGAACTCGCCGGCCTGACCGGGTCGGGTGAGTACGGCGCCGACACCACCGAGATCATCTTCGACATCACCCGCGACAGCCCCGAAACGGCTTGGGAGAAGGCCGCGAGCACCGTCGGCAAGAAGGGGTGAGCCCCTGGCCGGGCGGGCTCACTACCGCCGCCCGACGCCGTCCCTGCCGCCCGGGAGCCCCCGTGCGGGCGGGGGGCGCACCCGGTCAGCGCCGGCTCGGTCCCAGGAGGCCGACGATGATCGCCGAGGCAATCGACACGATCAGCGAGCCCACAATCGCCGTGCCGAAGGAGGCCACGTGCAGGCCCAGCGTCATCCCCGTTCCGGGGCTCACCCCGGCGAGCACGTCCGTGATCCAGCTGGTGAGCATGAGCATCGCCCCGTTGACCACCAGGGCGAACAGCCCGAAGGTCACCACGTACAGCGGGAAGGCCACCACCTTGGCCACCGGCTTGATCAGCGAGTTCACCAGCGCCAGTACCAGGCCGACCACCAGCAGGTTGAACAGGGTCAACGCCAGGCTGGGCGTGCCCGGGACGACCATGCCGTCCAACAGCGCCACCGCCAACCACAGGCCGGCGGCGTTCCCGAGTGTGCGAACAATCAGGTCCATGCCCCAATCCTCGCAGACGCCGCGGGTGGCGGGAAGCCGGAGCCGGATACGCGTCACATGGTGCGCCACCACGTGCCACGCTCGCGTGCCAGGATGAAGGCATGACCGACGTGCACATCCGCCCCGCCGTCCAAACTCTGCCCGCGTATGTTCCCGGCGCCCGCTCCACCGGGGAGGACGTCGCCAAGCTGTCCAGCAACGAGCTGCCCTACCCGCCGCAGGAGAGCGTGTTGGCGGCGCTGACCGCCGCCGCCGGCGGCGTCAACCGCTACCCGGAGATGACCGGGGATGCGCTCGTGGAGGCCATCGCCCGGCGTCACGCGGTCGCGCCGGAGCAGGTTGTGGTCGGCAACGGTTCGGTTGCCCTGATCCAGCACGTACTGGACACCGTCTGCGACGAAGGCGACGACGTCGTCCTGCCGTGGCGCTCCTTCGAGGCCTACCCGATCTGCATCGCCGTGGCCGGCGCGCGCGCCGTCAAGGTGCCGCTGACCGCCGACGGCCGCCACGACGTGGCCGCCATGATCGCCGCCGTCACGCCCCGCACCCGCGCCCTGCTCGCCTGTACCCCCAACAACCCCAGCGGGCCGGCCCTGACTGCGGACGAGCTCACCGCGCTGGTGGAGGGCGTCCCCGAGCGGGTGCTGGTGATTGTGGACGAGGCCTACCTCGACTTCGTCACCGACCCCGCGGTCGGTGACGCGCTCACCCTGTTGGCCGATCACCCGAACCTGCTGGTCAGCCGCACCTTCTCCAAGGCGCATGCCCTGGCGGGCATGCGCGTGGGCTACCTGGTGGGCGAGCCCGGCATCATCTCCGCCATCCGCTCCGTGGCGACGCCCTTCGGCGTCAACCTGCCGGCACAGGCCGCCGCGATCGCCGCACTGGAGCCCGCGGCGCTGGCCGAAACCGCCCGCCGCGCCGCCGCCGTCGCCACCGAGCGCGATCGGGTACTGGCCGCGCTGCGAGCACAGGGCTGGCAGGTGCCCGACGCGCAGGGGAACTTCTTCTGGCTGGCCGTCGGGGAGCACACCGACACGCTCGCCGCGCACTTCCGGACGGCCGGAATCCTGGCTCGGCCCTTCTCCGGCGAGGGTGTGCGCGTATCCATCGGCACACCGGCCGAGAACGATCGCGTGTTGGCCGCCACCGCAGCCTGGCTGGCCCGCTGACGGGCGGGCGATCGAACATCGCCGAACGGACACCCGGGCCGGCCCGCGAGGGCGTCCCCGCACCCCGCTGTGGCGTCGTCCGGGGCGGCGGGGTTCAGTGAATGGCGAGGGTGAGTACGAACAGCAGGCAGAAGACGATCTCGGCGACGCCCATGGTCCGTGGCCGCAACGGAGCGCGGCGGGTACGCACCAGATGCCACTGCCACAGTGGAACGGCCAGGGAGCGCGTCGCCAGCACCACCCACAAGGCGGCGTGCGCGACGGGCAGCCAGCCGCCGTGGGCCAGTGACACCGTGACCACGGCGACCAGCACGTGCCAGACGACCGTGCCCGCCAGCAGCGGCCGGTTGAAGCGCTCGCGGATCATCGACTTGATGTACGGCACCGTCCCGCAGAAGTAGGCCGCCGTCAATGCGGTCACCGGCCACATCCAGGCCCAGCCGGTCAGCTCTCCATTGGGTGAGGCGCCGGGCAGACTCGTAGCATCGGCCCCCAGCCCCAGGAAACCGCCGCGGCCGCCGACGCCGAGTGAGTAGGTGATGGCCGCCATCAGGGCGGCGGCCGCCGTCGTCGCCAACCCCGACAGCAGGGAGCGCTCCCGACCGCGCCAGGACTCCCACAGGGCGATTGCGCACAGGGGCGCCAACGGCACCACCCACTGCAGCAGGTAAGGGGCGACCGCCAGCGTCACCACGCCGAGCAGCGCCGTCCACGTGGTGTAGACCGCCAGCGGGGGCAGTGCCAGCGCCCGGCGGCGTGGGGAGCGTGCGCGCGCCCACTGCGACCAGGCCCAGTAGGTCAGGTATGCGCCCAGCCAGGCGGGGATGAACAACAGGTTCATCCAGCTGAAGCCACCCACGACCCAGCCCATGATCGGCGGCAGCAGCAGCATGTAGTGCGCGCCGTGCTGGTTCGGCAGCCAGGCCCGAAATCCGGGCTGTCCACCCGGACGTGCCGCGGAGGGGCCGGGCGTGGTGGAACTCGCCGTGGATGCGCCGGACCGCGGGGAGGTCGGCCCGGCGCCGCCGGCCCGCACAGAGGACGGGCGCACGGGCTCGCCGGTGGCCAGTAGGCGGTCGTCCTCGGGGCCGGGGCGCGACTGCTGGTATGGGATACGGCCGCGGGGGCCCCGGGCGAAGTCCTCTGACGACGCGGATGCGGCAGTTGCGCCGGTGTCGGTCTCCGGCTGCCCGGAGACGTACTCGATGTGGCGGTCGGAGGGGTCCGAAGGGCGCTGCTGTGTCACGCCGGTCAGCCTAATTGGCGTGGAAGTGTCAGGGAATGCACCACTTTCAGACGTTGTGCGTCCTCAGTGTCGCTGCGAACCGCGCGATGCTGCGCCTGGATTTCCGACTCGTGGGCGGGGGAACACGAATGTGGTGCATTTAGTGACACCGATGCCGGTATCTGCGGATGGGGTGGGTGGAGGAAAGGCCCGTGCGGACGTCCCACTGCTCCGAAGACGCGCCGGTAGGTGAAAGTTTTCCACAGGCTGTAGTTGCTCATTGGGTGCTTTGCGTGATGTTTGACAGTATTTGGTTGTGGATCATGTAGACAGAGAAGGTCGTCTCCTGGTTGACCTCGGTCGCTGCGGCGGCGCGGCGAGGCGTGCAAGTCTGTGCCGTGACCGCTCCGACTGGCGTGCCCTCTCAGCGTTAGTGGAGGGAGGCAAGGTCAGTTCCTATCCCCAGGGGGTCGTCGCACTGCCGCAGGCCGACCGGGCGAAGGTCGTGGCGAGGCGCATCGGCGGGCTGCTGACTTGCGGGCACGCTCTTGCCCACTACGGGATTCCCCTCCGCGAGGAGCCGACTGTGGTTCACGTCGCGGTTCGGCGCGGGCGCAGTCATATCCCGTCCGGAGTGGGGCGGGTCGTCATCCACCGGGTTGAGGGGCTGGTGCCGCGTGGCCCTCTAGAACCGCCGATCGCCGATCCCGAATCCGTTGTGCTGACGGTTATGCGGTGTGCCGACGAGCTCGATGCGTTGATAGCGCTGGACGCTGCGCTGAGGGTTGGCCTGGTTCACGAGACCATGCTTTTAGCGAGGTTGGCAGGCCCGCGCAATGGTCGCCTGCGGTCCCTGCTGGGACGGGCCGATCCTCGGGCTCGATCACTCCTGGAGACGATTGCTCGGTACGACCTGCAGGAGGCCGGGCAGGAGCCGGAAGTCGCCGCCGATCTCGGCTTCGAGGTCGACCTGCTCATGGGACGCCTGGTCATCGAGACGGACGGATACGCCTACCACGGCGACCGGGAGTCTTGGGAGAATGACCATAGGCGTGACCAGTCTCTGCTGCGGCGGGGTTATGTGCCACTCAGGCTGACCAGCGCCCAGGTGCTCTCGCGGCAGACCGTGCAACTCGTCGAGCCGGTGGCCCGCCGCCTGGGCTGCTGGCGTGAGAGCTGACCAAACGAGGAGCGCAGGGGAGCGGTGACACAGAGGGCCCGGCGACGGGGCTACCCCATCGCCGGACCCCGGCTGTATGTGGCGCGATGCTGTGCCTACCGTGCGGCGGTCAGGCGCCGAGGGCGGCGGAGACGACCTGCTTGGCCTCCTCCTGGACCTGGGCCAGGTGCTCGGCACCCTTGAAGGACTCGGCGTAGATCTTGTACACGTCCTCCGTGCCCGAGGGACGCGCGGCGAACCAGGCGTCCTCGGTGGTGACCTTGAGCCCGCCGATGGGGGCGTTGTTGCCGGGGGCGCGCACCAGGCGGTCGGTGATCGGCTCCCCGGCCAGCTCGGTGGCGGTGACGTCCTCCGGCGACAGGGCCGCCAGCTTGGCCTTCTCCTCCTTGGTGGCGGCGGCGTCGATGCGGGCGTAGGCGGAGGCGCCGAAGCGCTCCACCTGCTCCTCGTGCAGCTGGGAGGGGGTCTTGCCGGTGACGGCGATGATCTCGCTGGCCAGCAGGGCCAGGATGATGCCGTCCTTGTCCGTGCTCCACACGGTGCCGTCCTTGCGCAGGAAGGAGGCGCCGGCGCTCTCCTCGCCGCCGAAGCCGACGGAGCCGTCCAGCAGGCCGGGCACGAAGTGCTTGAAGCCGACCGGCACCTCCACCAGCTTGCGGCCCATGGCGGCCACCACCCGGTCGATCAGGCTGGAGGAGACCAGCGTCTTGCCGACGGCGGCGTCCGCGGGCCAGCCGGGCCGGTGGGTGAACAGGTACTCGATCGCGACGGCCAGGTAGTGGTTGGGGTTCATCAGCCCGTCGGGGGTGACGATGCCGTGGCGGTCGGAGTCGGCGTCGTTACCGGTGGCGACGTCGTAGGGGGTGTTGCCGTCGGCGTCGGGGGTCATGGCATTGCGCAGTGAGGCCATGGCGTTGGGGGAGGAGCAGTCCATGCGGATCTTGCCGTCCCAGTCCAGCGTCATGAACGACCAGGTCGGGTCGACCTTCGGGTTGACCACGGTCAGGTCCAGGCCGTAGCGCTCGCCGATGGCGCCCCAGTAGTCCACGGAGGCGCCGCCGAGCGGGTCGGCGCCGATGCGCACGCCGGCCTCGCGGATGGCGTCCATGTCGATGACGTTCTCGAGGTCGGCCACGTAGGTCTCGAGGTAGTCGTGCTTGATGACGTAGTTGCCGTCGAGCGCGTCGGCGATGGGAACGCGCGGCACGTCTCGCCAACCGCCGGCCAGCAGCTCGTTGGCGCGCGCCGCGATCCAGCTGGTGGCGTCGGAGTCGGCGGGGCCGCCGTGCGGGGGGTTGTACTTGAAGCCGCCGTCGCGGGGCGGGTTGTGCGAGGGGGTGACGACGATGCCGTCGGCCAGGCCCGGGCCGGTGGTGCGCACGCCGGACTCGGTGCCGGCGCCGTTGGCCAGGAGGATCGAGTGGGAGACGGCGGGGGTGGGCGTGTAGGAGCCGCGGGCGTCGACGGCGGTGGTGACGCCCGCGCCGGAGAGCACCTCGATGGCGGTGCGCCAGGCGGGCTCGGACAGGGCGTGCGTGTCGCGACCGATGTAGAGCACGCCGTCGGTGCCCTGGGAGCGACGGTATTCGACGATGGCCGCCGTGATGGCCACAATGTGGGCCTCGTTGAAGGCGGTGTCCAGGGAGGAGCCGCGGTGCCCGGAGGTGCCGAAGACGACCTGCTGGGTCGGGATGGCGGGGTCGGGGACGAGTTCGTAGTAGGCGTTGACGACCTCATCGACATCAATGAGGTCCTCTGGTTGGGCGGGAAGTCCTGCGCGTTCGTGCATGGGTGCAGTGTGTCACGGACCACTGGGCGTGTCCTGGGAATCCCGGAGATCGGACGTATTGGTTTTGGCGATGCGACGCCGCGTCCCCAGGTGACGCCTTGTGACGCACCGCGGTCTCCGCGTGCTTAGGATGCCGCCATGTCGACCGCTGCACAGACCGCCATTGCCACCACCAACGCCCCCGCCGCCGTCGGCCCGTACTCCCAGGCCGTGTCCACCGGCGCGGGCAGCGGCGCCACCGTCTACATCTCCGGGCAGGTGCCGCTCGACCCGGCCACCGGAGAACTGGTCGACGGCGGTATCGCGGCCCAGGCCGAGCGGGTGCTGACCAACATCGGCGCGATCCTCGAGGCCGCCGGACTGGGGTACGAGCACGTCGTCAAGACCACGGTGCTGCTGGCCGACATTGCCGACTTCGCCGCCGTCAATGAGGTCTACGCGCGCTTCTTCAGCGGCGCGGTGCTGCCCGCCCGGGCGGCCTTCCAGGTGGCGGCGCTGCCGCTCGGCGCAGGTGTGGAGATCGAGGCCGTCGCGGTGCGCCCCTGAGGGGTGCCGCCGACGCCGCCGCGGCGCCTGCTGCTGACAACTACTGATAAGAAATAAACAGTAGTTGTCGGCAGTTGGCAGTCCTGGTCAGTGGGCGCCGGACCTCAGGCCCAGTCCTCGATGTCGGTGGTCACGTCTCGACCGGAGGCGGCGGCCTCGTCGATGGCGCAGGAGAGCAGGTGGTCCTGGCAGGCCTGTGCCAGCGGGTAGGGGGCCGGGCCCTCGCCGCGCGCCCACCGGCCGGTGTCCTGAAGGATGGTGGCGACGGCGAGGTCGTCCTCGCTCATGCGCGTGCCAACCCACCGGTTGCGGTAGACGACCCGCCCATCCAGGCTGGCGTGGATCAGGTCGTTGCCCTCGAGGTTTAGGTCGTGCCCCGTGCGCCGGTACTCGATCCGGCTGGTCACCGCCCCGGCGTCGGGCACCCAACGGGTGACGGCGTCGTCGACGATCTCCCCCAGCGTGCCGCGCACCAGCACGCGCCGCGACAGCAGCGGGTTGTGCCACTGGTTCGAGGTGAACTCGTAGACGCCGGTGCGGCCGCCGTCGAAGGCGAGGGTGGCCAGCACCGTCTCGCCCGGTTCGACGGCGGGCACCGCATTCCAGCCGTCGCGGCCGAGCGGCTGGAGGAGCGGGGCCGGGAAGCTGCGGGCGGTGACGGTGACGGGGCCGGCCAGCGGGGCGTCGTCGTCGGCCAGGAAATGCCGCAGCAGGGACACGGCGTGGTAGCCGTGCGTGGAGGAGACCTGCGCCCAGGTGGGGGTGCCGATGGTGCCGGCGCGGATGGCCGCGAGGCGGGCGGCGTGGCCGGGCATGCGGGTGTACTGCTCGGCGACCTGGACCAGGCCGGAGGCGCCGACGGCGCGCCACAGGGCGCGCAGCGAGTCGGGGTCTGGCGCGGGCGGGGTCTCCGACAGTACCGGGATGCCACGGTCCACCAGTTCGCGAACCAGGTCCGGCATGGCGGCCCAGCCCACCGACGGCACGACCAGCTCGGGGGAGCGGGCTCGCAGATCGTCGAGGGAGTCGGTGGTGGCGACGCCGAACTCCTCGGCGAGCGCCTGGCGCGACTCGGCGCGGCGGGCCAGGGCACCCACGCACTCCAGGCGCTCGGGGGCCATCGCGGCCAGGCGCAGGAAGAAGCGGGCCCGCCAGCCGGCGCCGACGACGCCGAAGCGCACCGGCCCGTCCGGCGGCGGGGCCGGGCTCTGGTCGGGCATGGGGGCGCTGTAGGGGCGGGTCGGCTCGGGCGCGGCGGGGTGGCGCGGGTATCGCGGCGGCTGCGCGGGCGGCGTGGGGGCGTGGTCGGTGGTGTGGGCGTCGCTGCTCACGGCGGTCTCCTCGGGCTGCAGACTTCATCGTCGAGACGGCAACGACGCTATACCCGGGGCGAGGAAGGAGCAACGGGGCTTATCCCTTGACGGCGCCCTCCGTCATGCCTGAGATGAACTGCTTCTGCAGCAGCAGGTAGAGCACGACCATCGGCAGCGCGACGAGTACCGCGCCGGCGGCCAGCAGGGTGGAGCCCTGCGTGTACTGCCCCTGGAAGAAGGCCAGGCCGAGCGGTGCTGTGCGCATCTTGCCGGAGGGGGACATGACCAGTGGGATCAGGAAGTCGTTCCAGGTCCACATGAAGGTCAGGACTATCTGCGTGACGATCGCCGGTCGGCCTAGCGGGAGCAGAATGGAGGTCAGGATGCGCACGTCCCCGGCGCCGTCGATGCGTGCGGCCTCGAGAATGGCGGGGTCCACGCCGCGGAAGTAGGCGCGCATCCAAAAGGTGCCGAAGGCCAGGGACTGCGCCGTTTGGGGAAGCGCCACCGCCCAGATCGTGTCTGTCAGCCCGGCGTCGCGCAGATCGAAGAACAGCGGTAGGACGATCGCCTCGGAGGGCACCATGATGCCGAGCAGGAAGATGTAGAACAGGATGTCGCCGCCGCGGGGCCTGAGGATGCCGAGCACGTATCCGCTCATGAGCGACAGCACGAGGGCGAGGGAGACCACCAGCACGGCGATGATGACCGAATTGGTCATGTATTGGGAGAAATGCCCCTGCTTCCAGGCGGTGGCGAAGTTCTCCAGATGCCAGAAGGAGTCGTCCCCGATCCGCTCGGACTGAAGTGCAAGCAGCAGTACGTAGAGGATCGGGATGAGTGCCTGCGCGGCGAAGAGGACGAGGATGACGTAGTTGAGAACCCGCTCGGTGATGGAGGCGCGCATCAGTCCCGCTCCCCGAGGAGGTTGATGGTGAGGTTGATGGCGAAGATGACCAGAGTGAGGACGACCGCCAGAGATGAGGCGGTGCCCACACTGCCGAGTCGAAAGGCCTGGTTGTACACCTCGTAGGAGGGGACCGTGGTGGAGGTCCCGGGGCCGCCGGAGGTAGTGACGTAAACGAGGTCGAAGGTTTTGAGCGCGGCGATGACGGTCAGCGTGAGCGAGACGAGGATCTCTGCCCTGACTCCTGGGATGGTGATGTGCCAGAAGCGTCGCCACCAGCCGGCGCCGTCGATGGTGGCGGCCTCGTAGTAGTCCTTGGGAATGTTCGCGATCCCACTCATCAGCAGCACGGTGACGAGCCCGGTGCTGACCCAGGTGCCGATCAGCCCGACGGCGACGAGCGCCGTCGAGAAGTCACCCAGCCAGGTGCGAGTCAGCGAGCCGAGGCCGATTCCCCTAAGGACGGAGTTGAGTAGACCGTCGGGTGCATAGATGCGTCGCCAGGCGATGGCCAGGACCACCATCGCGATTACCTGCGGCAGGAAGACCACGGTGCGGAAGAAGCCCAGCCCGCGCACCTGGGCGCGTGTGAGCAGGGTGGCCAGGACAAGGCCCACGATCAGGGGGATGACGGCGTAGAAGACGATCAGGACGAGCGCATGCAGGAAGGCCCCCAGTAGCCGCTCATCGGAGAAGGTCGTGACATAGTTCTGCACCCCGACCCATTCTCCGACGCCGAGGCCGTCCCACCGGTAGAAGGACAGCATGAGCACTCGTCCCAGGGGATACAGCATGAACAGGCCGTAGACGAGTAGTGGCAGGGCGAGCAGAACCACCGAGATCACCGCGCGTCCTTGTCGCTTGTTGAGAAGGCGCCGAGGTCGTGGGTCGCCCGCGTGGGGTGACTGCGGCGTCGCGGCGGTGCCTGGCATGATGGGTGCGGTCATGATCAGCCTTGGTGAGAGATGGGCGAATGCCGACATGGTTCCCGTTCGCCGGCGGTTCCG
>NZ_LK995517.1:13373-28868 GCF_900002405.1 Actinomyces succiniciruminis
TCCGGAACCGCCGTGGCCGGAAACAGGGGGTTGGCTCAGTCCCCGGTGAACTCGGTGTAGGCGGACTCCAGTACGTCGAGGAATTCCTGAGGGGTGGACTTGCCGTCGAGAAGCTCTTGGAGCGCGTCCCCGAGGACCTGGTCGAAGGTGGGAGTCGCGTAATCGAGGTACGGGAGTACGTCACCGGTGGTGGTGAGCGTGTCGAAGGCGGTCATGACGTCGTTCGTCACGCTGGTGGTGTCCGTGGCGAACGCAGCCGTGTCGTTGACGGGCACGTTGCCGGTGTCCGCCAGCACCTGCATGGCGTCGGCGTTGGTGATGAAGTCGATGTATGCGGCGGCGATATTCGGCTCCTTCGCCGCCGAAGTGATGGCGAAGGGCAGACCGGTGCCGCCGGTGCTGGCGACCCTCCCGGTCTCGGACGACGCCGGGGGCAGCATGAAGACCACGTCTTCGCCGAGGACGTCGGCCAGATCCGGGGCCAGCCACGAGCCGGCCATCAGGTAGACGCCGGTGCCCTTGGCGAAGTCCTGCCAGACGGTGTCGTAGTCCAGGCCGTTGAACCCCTCGTTGAAGTAGCCCTGCTTCGCCCAGTCCTGCAGCTGCGTGGCGGCGGCCAGGTTCTCGTCGGTCACCCATGAGGCTCCGGCGTTCCCGAAGCCGAGGTCGCGAATCTGCGCCGCGGGGACGTGTGCCCCCTGGACGGGTCCGAAGACGTGCAGGGCCGGCCATTTCTCGACGTTGCCGAGCATGAGAGGAGTCTGGCCCGCGTCCTTGATCGTCTGGAGTTGGTCGACGAAGGCCTCCCAAGTGGTGGGCGGCTCCAGGCCGAGTGCTTGCAGTCGTGAGGGGGAGTAGTAGATGCCGACGGCCTCGCCCACCTGGGGCAGACCCCACAGTGACCCCTCTCCGAAGACAGTCCCGTCCGCCGAGTAGGAGGAGTAGGAGAGGATCGCGGGGCTGTAGCTCTGGTCCCAGCCGTAGGTACTGACCCAGGGGTCCAGACTGATGAGTTGGCCCGCGGGGACGAATTGGCCCATGGTGTTGCGGCCGTTGTTGGCCTGAACCACGTCCGGAGCGTCATCGCCCGTCAGCGCCAGGCGCAGCGTGGTCTGCAGGTCGTCGAAGGACTGTGAGACCCGGTTGATGGTTATGTTCGGGTATTTCTCCATGAAGGCGGCGTTGAGCCGCTCCATCTGCTCGTTCTGCCCGCCGCGGGTCTCCTGGTCCCAGACGGTGAGTGTCTGCTCGGGCAGACCGGAGATGTCGGTTGATACCTCGACGGCACTGGTGGAGGCTGTCGAGCCGCCTCTGCCTCCGGGGGCGCAGGCGGCCAGGAGCCCCAGGGCGGTGACGGTGGCGGATCCGATCAGGAGACGACGACGGGTGACTGAGGTCCGACCCATCGACGTTGATGGTGTGGTGCGGGGGCGCATCGGCCTTCTCCTTGTCTTGATGGTTGCGATCGTGTCGGTGATTACAGCCGGGTTGAGTGTTGGCGGGACTTGGGGGGATCTGCTGGGCGTTCCCGGTTATCCATGAGCTCCAGGAAGTCGGTGCTGAACCCCTCCGGCAGGGGCCTGGTGCGGACCAGCGCGGCCACCTGCGCCGGGGTGGGCGCGTTGAGTGATCCGCCCGGCCGCCCCAGGGTGGCGGCGGCCACCGCACAGGCCAGGGAGACGGCGGGGCGCAGCCCCAGATCATGCAGGTACGCCCACACCAGTCCGGAGGTGAAGGCGTCCCCGGCGCCGGTGGTGTCCACCACGGGCACGTCCAGGGCCGGCAGTGTCAGCAGTTCCTCCCCATCGCAGGCGACCACGCCGTCGGCCCCACAGGTGACCACCACGACGGGCACCCGCTCGGCCAGTGCCCGGGCGGCCTCGGCGGCGGTACCTGCCCGCGTGTAGTGGAGTGCCTCGGACTCGTTGGGGGTGAACACGTCCACAAGATCCAGCGGGGCGAGGTCCTCCTCACTCCAGCGTCCGGTCGGGTCCCAGCCGGTGTCGCCGAAGACCATGGTGGGTTCTGGGCCGTAGCGCCAGCGGGAGACGGCCTCCCGACCCGTGCGAATCGCACCCAGATCCGCCACGAGCGCCGTCGGTGCCGGCCAGCCCGACACCGGGACGGGCACCGTGTCCTCCCCACAGGTGGTAAGGGCGCGGTCGCCGTCCAGGGCCAGGGATACGGTGACATTCTGTCGCCGGGTGTGCTCGGCCCGGGACAGATCCACCCCCTCGGCCTCAAGCATGTCGGTGACGAGTCGCCCGGGCGGATCCGTCCCCAGGTACGTGCACAGTCCGGTCGGCAGGCCGAGGCGCGCCAGGGTGACCGCCTGATTGGCGGCGCCTCCCGGCATGAGGGCGCAGTCCTCGACCCGCTGCTCCTCCCCGGGGACGGTCGCATGCGTGAGTCCGCTCATGACGACGTCGAGGAAGGAGGGGCCGATGACGAGGACCGGTCGAGCGGGGGTGGCGGGTGTTGCGCGATGCGGCATGTGACCTCCTCGTCAGACGCACAGATTGCTGCGACGTGCACCACTATACGTGAAGTTGCGTGAAGCTGCGCAATCTTGCGCACAATTGATGCCAATGCGATAGACTGCTCCCATGTTGGCTCAGCAGCGTCGTTCGGCGATCGTGGAGATGGTGAAGGAGAGCGGCGGTGTCTCGGTCGCCGATCTGGCCCGGGCGCTGGAGGTGTCCGCCTCCACCATCCGCCGCGACCTGAACGCACTGGGCCGCGAGGGCAGGCTCCAGCGAGTGCGCGGCGGAGGCACGATCGAGGCGGACGCCCAACCCTTCGCCCACGTCGCCGCCCGGGCGGCCGGGGAGAAGGACCGCGTCGGTGCAACGGCCGCAGGGCTCGTACGCGATCGGGACGTCGTCCTCATCGACATCGGCACCACGGGCGCCGCCGTCGCCCGGCACCTGCGGGGACGGGACGTCACCGTCGTGACCGCGTCCCTCGCCGTCGTCGACGTGCTGCGGGAGGACCGGCACGTGGAACTGATCGTGCTGGGCGGGGTGCTGCGCCCCTCCTACCTGTCTCTGGTGGGCGGGCTGACCGAGAACGCCCTGGCCCAGATCAGCGCCGACATCGCCTTCATGGGTACCTCCGGCGTGCGGGCGGACGGCACGGTCATGGACTCCACCGGCATCGAGGTGCCGGTCAAGCGCGCGCTTCGGGCCGCGGCCGAGCGCACCTGCCTGGTGACCACGGCCGACAAGTTCCCCGGGGCCGGGCTGCTGCCGGTGTGCCCCATCAACGAACTCGAAGTCGTCATAACCACCGCCGCTCCCGGCACCGCCCCGCTGCCGGACCTGGCGGGCACAGCTACGGAGGTGCTGTTCGCATGAAACTGCTCATCGTCGGCGGCGGCGGGTTCCGCGTGCCCCAGGTGATGGAGGTACTGGCGGCCGCTCGGGCGGGCTCCGGCACCCACCCGGGGCTGGTGGTGGATGAGGTGTGCCTGTACGACGTCTCCCCGCGGCGCCTGGACGCCATGCGCGCCGTACTGGCCGACCTCGGCTTCCCGCACGCACCCGCGCTGACATCCACCACGCAACTGGAGGAGGCGGTGCGGGGGGCCGACTTCATCTTCTCCGCCATGCGAGAGGGCGGCACCCACGGGCGCGTGCTGGACGAGCTCGTCGCCCTGGAGCAGGGCGTGCTCGGGCAGGAGACCGTGGGCGCCGGCGGCTACGCCTACGCCTTCCGCACCATCCCGGCGGCCATGGAGCTGGCCCGCACCGTCCGCGACCTCGCCCCCGAGGCGTGGGTCATCAACTTCACCAACCCCGCCGGCATCATCACCCAGGCCATGCGCACGGTGCTGGGCGGGCGCGTCGTCGGCATCTGCGACACCCCCATCGGGCTGGTGCGGCGGGCGACGACGGCGGTCGGCGAGGATGCCGCGCGCGCGTCCCGGGTCGGGCCGGGGGCGGGGATCGACTTCGACTATGTGGGCCTGAACCACCTGGGTTGGCTGCGCAGCCTTGTGGTTGACGGCCAGGACCGACTGCCCGGTCTGCTCGCCGATGACACCGCTCTGGACCACATGGAGGAGGCGCGCATCATCGGCTTCGACTGGGTGCGCGCGCTCGGGGTGCTGCCGAACGAATACCTCTTCTACTACTACCTGGGCCGGGAGTCGCTGGAGCGCATCCGCGCTGAGGCGGAGACCCGCGGCCAGTTCCTGGAGCGGAGGCAGGAGGAGTTCTACGACGCCGTCTCCGCCGATCCGCAGCGGGCGGGAGAGTTGTGGCGGCGCGCGCACGCCGAGCGCGAGGCCACGTATATGGCCGAGTCCCGCGACGCCGCCGACCGCGCCGGGCGCCGCGAGGAGGACATCGCCGGCGGCGGCTACCAGCAGGTGGCCCTCGACCTGATGACCGCCGTGCACACCGGCGTGCCCGCCCACATGATCCTCGACGTCGGTAACGCCGACGCGTGCTCCGCCGGAGGCGGCCTGCTGGTGCCCCAGCTGCGCGAGGACGCCGTGGTGGAGGTGCCGTGCATCGTCGACGGCGACGGCGTGCACCCGCAGCGGGTGGGGGCGCTCGCGGGCGCCGAGCTCGGGCTGGTGGCTACGGTCAAGGGCTGCGAGGAGCTGGTCATCGACGCCGCGCTCAGCGGGGACGAGACCCTGGCCTGGCGTGCGCTGGCCGGTCATCCGCTCATCGACTCAGTAAACGTTGCGCGCCGCGTGCTGAACGGCTACCTGGAGCGCAACCCCCTGGTGGCCAGAACGTTCGGGCGGTGAGGGTTGGGCTCAGTGCGTCTGTGAAGTGCGGCTAGACGTGCGGTCCCCGTGCCGCTCATCGCTCATCAACCAGGTTTTCGGGGTGGGTTGGAAAGAGTGACGTGCTCACGCGCAGGCTGCGCCGTCAGTGGCGTCCTCACTCTAGAGAGTGAGGTTCTCACTGAAGACGTCCGGATTGTCCGGTTTGCGGGTTGGTGCGTTGGCGACGAGTCCTACGGACATCGAAGGGGCGGTATAGCCGTCGAGGACGCGGGGTAGCCGTCGAGGACGCATGCCCGGAGCGCGTTCTCGACAGCGGGGGAGCGTTCTCGGCGTTGGACCCGCGTCCTGGGCGGCTCGACCGCGTTGTGGGCCGGCTGCTCGCGAGTTCGAGGCAGGCCCGACGGGGGTCCACCGTCCACACCGTCGTCCACGTCCGCCGGGTGCCTGATCGGCGGTGTCAGTGGGTGGTGCGCCTGCGCCGCTGCCCGCCGCAGCCGACGCGCACGCGTCACTCGCCGAGGCTGTACGAACAGCACGCCCCAAACAGGAATCCCCAGACATCCAGGTTGAGAGCATCATCGTGAGTGCGAAGTGGGCGATAATCGGCGCCCTTACCAGGGGATGCCTGCAGGGTGTTGCCCGCTCGGGATGTGTTTTGGCCGGTGGGGCCGGGTTGTCTCTCCCGGCCCCACCGGCCTTGGCGGTGAGGTGGCCGCGTCCGGGGGTTCCCACATCCCCGGGGGCTCTGCCTCCTTCGCCGGAGCGTACCGGCGCGGGCTCCCATGTACCCGGCCTGGTTCTCGGTGGCGGTTCGGTCTTCGGGGTCCCCAACCCTCGCGACCCGCACCGTCCAGCGGCAGGAACCATGTAACTCGTCCCGCCTGGACGATCACCCCCAACCCCCCCTGAGAAAGTCCGGGGAAGCTCGGCCGTCCGGGGTCGGTCCTGGTGTAACGGTCCCGTGGGTCGCCCCGTGGTGCTGGGTGGGCGTGCTTGGGCGGGCGTGCTGCGAGCCTTTGCCCTCTGTTGCGATGTTTTGCACCCTGGTGCACGGCGAATTGCCGTGCACCAGGGTGCAAAAGCTCGTGGTAGAGCCTTGAGACCGTGTCATAGGCCGGCGGCGGCAGTGTTCCCGCCGTCGTCCACTTATGACCTCCGGTTCGCGGCCTCCTGCTCACGCGTGCTGGACGACGGCGCCAGCTCGGAGCGGGCCGCCCGCGGATCGCGGCCCCGCAGCCGGTTGATGTAGCGCTGGTACCAGGCCAGTGCCAGACCGAGGAACACGACCACGCCGCCCACGTTGTACACCAGCGTCAGCCACAGCGGCTGATCCAGCGGCGTCGTGCCGGCGATGAACACGAAGGCGAACACGGCCAGCAGGAACACCGCCACCGCCAGCCCCACCGGCCGCGAGCCCATGCGGAACTCCCGGGGCGCGGCGTCGTAACGCAGGCGCAGCACCAGGTAGGCCAGCAGGATCAGCAGCGGCGGGATGAGCGCCGTGGCCGCGGTCATGTTGATGACGATGCCCAGCAGGTCGTCGATGTTGCTCGATCCCAGCGCCGGGATGATCAGGATCGGCACCACGATGGCGAACTGCAGCCAGGCCGCCCGCCACGGAATGCCCTGCTCATTGAGCTCGACGAGCTTCCCTCCGAACACGCCCCGGGGGATCTCGGAGAAGAAGATCTTCACCGGCGTCGAGGTCCACATCAGCAGCGAGCCGAGCGTGGCCGCGAGCAGCACCAGCCCCACCACCCGGAAGGTGAGCGCCGCCGGCACCCCGAAGTGCTCGCCGACCGCTCCCATCACCACGAACAGGCCGTTGGAGTAGTCCAGGCCGCCCGTCGGCACGAACACGTTCATCAGCAGCGAGGCCACCGCGTACAGCAGGCCGATCATCAGCCCGGCGGCCACGATCGTGCGCACGAATGCCTTCACGCCGCCGCGCAGGTCGTTGAGGAACACGCCCACCGACTCCGCGCCGCCCACGCCCTGGATGATCCAGGCCAATGTCCCCAAGAACGCCCAGGTGGTGGCGAAGGAGGATGTGTCCGGACGCAGTGCCCGCAGCGTAATGGGGGAGGCCGGTTCCACTCCGCCGATCAGGGCCGCCAGTGAGGCGACGATGAACACGCCCGTGAGCGCCAGCACCGCCGACGCGCCGATCGAGGTGACGGTGCCGATCCACTTCGCGCCCTTGGTGGACACCCAGGTGGCCACCGCGAAGATCGCGATCGACAGCACCGTGATCAGCCACGGTGACATCTCCCTGTCCCCGCCGGTGAGCAGGTAGGAGGTGAACACCAGGATCAGCGGCAGCAGGGAGGCAAAGTAGAACAGGTTGACGAACCAGTAGCAGAACGCCGTCATGAAGGCCCAGCGCCCGCCCATGGAGGTCTTCACCCACTGGTAGACGCCGGACTCCGAGGAGCGGTTCATGGCCACGAACTCGGCGATGATGAGGGTGAACGGAACGAAGTACAGCAGCGTGGCCAGGAAGAAGGCCGGCGCCGAGGCCAGGCCGATCGCAACGTTGTTGTTGATGACGTTGCGGATGTTGAAGACGGCGGAGACCGTCATGGTCAGCAGCGCGAACTGGCCGATCCGCGCCCGAGTTTCAGAAGACGAAGACATGGTGCAGTCCCTTGTTCATGTGGATAAGTGCGGCCCCACGGCGTTACTCGCGTCTCAGGCGGGTCCACTGGCGACGACGAGGAGGTGTCCCCTCGCCGCGGCGTCCGGGCCGTCGGCGTGACCAGGAGGTCGCGGCCGGAGCCGCGCCGCAGGAAAAGCGTGGGGTTTGCGGTTGATAGGACGGTGGATGCACGGCGCCGACGGCGCCTCGGTTCGGTTACTTGTTGGGGAAGGAGGCCTCCTCGACGGTGACGCGGATGATGGCGGCCTCGCCGCTGCCGGGAAGCAGCCGGAACGCCTCGGAGACGTCGACCACGCCGATCCCCCCGGCGGGCACGGTCACCGTGCGCAGCGTCTCGGCGGCCTCGTGCACCTCCCGGTCGGTGAGGTCGTCATAGGGGGTGCGCACGGGGGCGACGGCGACCGGCGCCACCTGCACGGTCAGATCGGCGTCGACGGCGTGCAGCACGTTCAGGTAGCGGCGCGAGGTGACCAGGCCGTCACCGGCGTCCCAGGCGGCCAGCAGGTGGGCGGCCGAGTCCCTCCAGTAGGTCAGGGAGTCGCCCACCGAGTACGCCACTGCGGGCCGGATTGCCGGTAGGTGGTCGATCGCCTGGCAGACCCGCCGCCACTTCTTGACGGCGCCGCGCTCGCGGGCGAGTGAGTCGAGATCGGGGAAGAGCCGCATCGGTTCACGCTCCTGTTCCGGGGGTTGCGGGGGTTGTGGAGGACTCGGTTGCTGTGCCCGTCCCGGGCAGGCCGGATGCGGACTCGCCGGCCCCTCCGGTCGGAGCCGCCCCGTCGGCGTCGCCGCCGTCCAGGGGGATCAGGTCGAAGGCGAAGGAGAAGTCCTCCAACCGGGTCCGGTAGGCCTCCAGCACCTCCGAGCCCCACGAGTTGGATCCGAGCCCGAGTACACGGTGGTTGACGTTGACGGTCACGTTCTCCCGGGGCACCAGATCGGTACGGTGGCGGGCGGCGTCGATGTCTTGGCACGTCCAAGGCCACACCGAGAAGTCGAAGTCCTCCGGCGGCTCGCAGGCGCCAGGCAGCGGGGTGCGGGCCAAGGCCAGGCCCGCGCCGTTGGTGTCGGTGAGCGTCAGCCAGCGCACCCCGCCCCGGTTGGCGCAGTCCTGCGGCACCACGTAGGGGGTCTGCATCTCCTCCACGGCGGCGCTCCAGCGGCCCACGACGGCGGCCGTGCGGGAGTCGGGGTAGTTCTCACCCGGGCCCAGCCCCAGCCACTCGACCGTCCGGGCGTAGCCGGGGGCCTCCAAGGTGAGGCCGATGCGCGGAATGATGTCGTGGTAGTCGCCCCAGGCGCGACCGACGGCGCCGACGCTCACCGTGGAGCCGGTGACCGTGTAGCTCAGGTCCACCTCGAAGCCCAGCGCCTGCGCGGGCGGACCGATGATTTGCGCCACCTCCACGACAACGGCGTCCCCCTCCCGCCGCAGCACCACCGACCGGGTGGAGGTCTGCATCAGTTGCAGGTGGCGGTCGGACCACAGCGCGTCGAACTCCTGCTGGTGGTTGTCGATCAGCGGCGTCCAGAAGCCGACGGCGGGCGGCGCCGCCAGCACCCGTCTGTCGCCGCGCACCCAGGAGGTCAGGGCGCCGGTGACAATGTCGAAGCGGAGCTCCTGCTCCACTCCGAAGATGACGAGCTCGTCGTCATTCGCCCGCACCTCCATCCGGGAGGTCGGAGTGCGCAGATGTGCGGCGGCGTCGGGGCCGGCGTCGTCGGCGACGACGAACTGGTACACGCCCAGCTCATATCCCTCTGGCGCCCAGGGCGGGCGGGCTGTGGAGCGCACACGCACCCGCAGGTGGGTCAGACGCCCCGCCTCGACATCCACCGGCAGAACCTGGCGCATCTCCTGCTGCGGTGCCAGCGGCCCCGGCGCGAGACGACCCAGCGGCTCGGCGACGCCGTCGACGACCCGCTCCAGGTCCAGGACCACGTCGGAGGCGTCGGTGAAGAACCGGCCGTTGCGCACCCGCAGCTCGCCCTCCTCCCAAACCACGCCGATCGGGCAGATCACCTGCTTGTACTCGGCCAGGCCCGGGCTCGGCTCCTGCCAGGGGAAGACGAGCCCGTCGATGCAGAAGTTGGAGTTATGCGGGTAGTCGCCGTGATCGCCGCCATAGGAGTGGTACTCGCGGCCGTCCGCGGTCTGGGCCACCAGCCCCTGGTCACACCACTCCCAGATGAACTGGCCCTGGATCGAGTCCCAGCGGTCGATGACCCTCTGATACTCCGCCAGGCCGCCGGGGCCGTTGCCCATGGCGTGGCCGTACTCGCACAGGATGCGCGGCTTGGGGTGCGGGTGCTCGCCGAAGTCGTTCATCTGCGACACGCGCGAGTACATGGTGGAGACCAGGTCCACGCATTCGGCGTCCCGGTCCTCCTCGTAGTGCACCGGCCGCGCATCCAGCTGCTTGCAGCGGGCGTACATGGCGCGGATGTTGCAGCCGAAGCCGGATTCGTTGCCCAGCGACCAGGCCACGACGCAGGCGTGGTTGCGCTCCTGGATCACCAGCCGCTCGATGCGGTCCACGAAGGTCGGCTCCCAGGCGGGGTCATCGGTGATGCGGGCGATGTCGCCGGTGTTCTCGAAGCCGTGGGTCTCCAGGTCGGTCTCTGCCAGCACCAGCAGGCCCAGTTCGTCGCACATCTCGTAGAAGCGCGGGTCGTTGGGGTAGTGGGAGGTGCGCACCGCATTGATGTTGTGCAGCTTCATCAGCTCCAGGTCGCGGCGCACCCGTGCCATGCCGACGGCCCGGCCGCGGCGGTCGTCGTGGTCGTGCCGGTTGACCCCGCGCATCTTGAAGTAGGTGCCGTTGAGCAGCAGGCGCCCGTCCACGATGCTCACCTCCGCCAGGCCCAGGCGGTGCGGCACGGTTTCGGCGACGGCGCCGTCGGCGTCGTGCACGGAGATGACCAGGTCGTACAGGACGGGGGACTCCGGGCTCCAGGTGTGCGCCTCGGGCACGTGCAGGACGCAGGGGGCGGCGTCGGTGGCCGTGCCATGCAGCGGCGTCCCGTCCGGACCGGTCAGGCTCAGGCGGACGTCGCGGGCGGCACGGGTGCGCACGGCCACCGTGACGTCGGCGCCGCCGTCGTCGGTCAGGTGCGTGGTGACGTGGAAGTCCTCCAGTCGTGCGGCCGGGCGGACCGTCAGGTAGACGTCGCGGAAGATCCCCGACGCCCACCACATGTCCTGGTCCTCCACATAGGTGCCGTCGCTGAACTGGAGGACCTTGACGGTAAGCAGGTTGGCGCGCCGGGTCAGCAGCTCGGTCACGTCGAACTCGGCGCTGAGCCGGGAGCCCTTGGTCATGCCGACGAAGGCGCCGTTGAGGTAGATCTCCGCGTAGGAGTCGACCCCGTCCAGGCGCAACACCGCCTGCTCGCCCGGGGCCAGAACGGGTCGGAGCAGTTCGCGCTGGTACACGCCCGTCGGATTGCGCGAGGGGACTTCCGGCTGCCTGACCGGGAAGGGGAACCCCTCGTCGGTGTACTGCAGGGGACCGTGCCCGTCCACCTGCCACAGGTGAGGGACGCGCACCCGTCCCCATTCGGGATGGGGTACGGCCAGGTGCTCGGCCCGCACCCGGCGGGGGGAGTCGAACAGGCGGAAGAACCACAGACCGCTCAGATCCGTGAATCCCCGGGAACGCGCCCGGTCCCGGGTGGCGGCCGCCTCGGGGGAGTCGTATCCGAAGAAGTAGGCCCGTGCCGGCAGACGGTGCCGATGGGGCAGGCCCGGGTTCTCCCAGTCATTCGCATGCGCCATTGACGTGCTCCTTGAGATGTGGAACCGCTTCCACGCTATTGTGGAAGCGGTTCCACAATGTAGGGCGTCCCGCCCGCCGATGCAAGTGGGATGCAAGAATCGAGATGTTCTAGCAGGATGGGCCCGTGACTTCTCCGGGCAGGCGCGTGACCATCGCCGACGTCGCCCGCGCCGCGGGCGTGGCGCCGTCTACGGTTTCGCGCGCGCTGAACGGTTCCCCCAAGTGCAAGCCGGCCACGCGCGAGCGCGTCATGCGCGCCGTGGAGCAGACGGGCTTCGTCGTCAACCGGCGGGGGCGAGCGCTGGCCGTGGGCCGCTCGGAGGCGATCGCCCTGCTGTTCACCGACCCCTTCGCCGAACTGTTCACCGACCCCACCTATGCGCGATTGTGCGATGGGATCGTCTCGCGACTCACGGACGGGCCCAACCTGCCGATGATCCTGGAGGCGGCCACGCCTGCGGAGCGTGAACGTGTGCTTGAGCATGTCGGGCGGGGCGCCGTGGACGCCGTCATCGTCATCACGCCTTATGCGGGCCGTGAGTTGCTGGACCGACTCGCCGAACTGTCGGTGCCGGTGGTGCTGTGCGGCCAATTGGAGGGCGACCCGTACCGAGGGGTCTTCTCCACGGTCTACTCCGACGACGTCATAGGCGCCGCTCTGGCCGCCCGGGCGCTGGAGGAGGTGGGACGAGAAGCGCCTGTCAGCGTCATGGGTCCGGCCGACAACCCCGCCTCCGTCGATCGTATCCGCGGCTACCGGCGCGTACTCGGCTCCCGCCTGGGTGATGAACGGGTTGTCCACACCGGCTGGGACCAGCTCAGTGGACATCGGGCCATGCGCCGTCTACTGGCCTCCGGCATTGAGTTCGACGCAGTGCTGGCGGGATCGGACCGCATCGCGGTCGGGGCCATCGAGGCCCTGCGGGAGGCCGGACGGGAGGTGCCCGGTGAGGTGTCGGTGGTCGGATTCGACGATCACCCCCTGGCAGCTCAGTATGAGCCGGCGATCACCACGGTGCATCAGCCGCTGCGGGAGGAGGGGGAGCGCGCCGCCGAGCTGGCAGTGGACATGATTGACGGCGCGGAGCCCCAGACGGTGGTCATGGACATGTACCTGGTGGAGCGGGACACGGTGTGAGGCCGGCCAGGTGGGGCCGGGTTGTCTCTCCCGGCCCCACCGGCCCGTGGCGTCGAGGGGAGCCGCCCCGGGGTTCCCACATCCCGGTGGCTCACGCCTCCTTCGCCGGAGCGGAACGGCGCGGGCTCCCATGTACCCGGCCTGTCCTCGGTGATAGGTCGGTCGTCGGGCTCCCCAACCCTCGCGACCCGCACCGTCCGGCGGCAGGACTCATATAACCCGGCCCACCTGGACGATCACCCCCAACAGACCTTGGAAAACGCGGGGAAATTCGGCCGTCCGGCGCCGACGCCGGTGCATGGCCCGTGGGTATCCCCGGTGCTGGGCGGGTGTGCTGCGAACCTTTGCCCTCTGCTGCGACGTTTTGCACCCTGGTGTATGGCAAATACCCGCACACCAGGGTGCAAAAGCTCGTAGCAGGCGCGCGCCTCTCTGCCGCGGCGCGGACGGTGCTCCCCATGGCCCTGGCCACGCCCGAGCCGTTAGTGTGCGGTCAGCATTCCCCGGAGGTACCCGTGTCCGACCTGATCGTCCGCTGGGGCGGCCTGCGCGCCGTCGCCGCCCTTACCGTCAAGTCTCTACTCATCGTCGTGCTCGGCGTGATCGTGCCGCTGTGCGCACTGGACCCCTTCGGCGCCACCCACACCCCGGCGGTCGAGATCCACGACGAGGCCGAGGCGGTCGACGACGACGCCCTCCGGTCCGCCCTGGAGGACATCGGCTTCCGCCGGGACATCCGCCTGGCCGTGTTCACGACGGACGACGTTGACCCCTACGCCAGTTCCGACACCGTCTTCAACGACGCCGTCCTCGGCTATGCCCTGAATGAGCAGCCGTCGTGGATCTCCACCGCGGACCCCGACGTCTGGGCCGACGGGTTGGTCATCCTCGCCGTGTCCCCACAGGGGCGGTGGGTCGGCTGCTACTTCGGCGAGGACGTCAAGGTCGACCTGCGCACTCAGCAGAAGATCCAGGACTCAGCCAAGGGCTCCTTCCGCATGTCGCAGTGGGAGGCAGGGCTGGAGGCCATGGCGAAGCGCACCGCCGACTCGCTCGGCAAGCCGATCGCGTCCACGGAGGTGGCGCTGCTCGTGGCGTTCATGGGCCTGGCCGCCGCCCTTGCGGTGCTGGCGTGGATGTTCTGGTCCCGCCGCGTGGCGCGCGACGCCTACAAGCAGGCCCGTCGTCACTTCACTCAGGTCACCACCGACTACGACGCCACCCAGATCCGTGCCGGCACCATCCCCGCCGACAACGCCCACGGCGCCCAGGTGCTGGCCCGCTTCGCCTGGTTCGAAGAGCGCTACGCGGAACTGGTGCGCCTCTTCAGCGACTTCGGTTCCCCGCGCGGCGCCCAGTGGTTCATGGGCAGCCGTCGGCGGTGCGCCCAGAAGCTGGCCGCCAGTGCCAAGGAACTCGACAGGGTCGACGACCTCATTGCCTCCGCCTCCACCTTCCTCACCCTGGGCCCCGGCTGGGAGGAGGTGTGGGAGAACGAGCAGGGGCCGGTGCGCGAGGATCTCGGCTCCTACGCCGCGCTGTGCGCCTCCGTCGCCTTCAGCACGCAACGGGCCAAGGTGAGTTTCGATGTCGCGCCGGACCGCGATCTGGTCCGGGAACGCCGTGACCGGCTGGCGGCCATGACGAGCGAGCTGGTCTCCGGGGACCTGACGCCGTTGGCGGCCCTGGACGAGCTCGACGCCATGGACTTGGACGTTCACCACCGCTGCGGCGACCTGGCCTGGCGGGCGCTGGCGGCGGACACCTCCAGTACGGGCCGCAAGCGGCTGGCCCGCTATGAGAAGGACTACGCGCAAGGTAAGTACGCCGGCGAGAGCGCCGACTATCAGGGCTGGTGGTCCTCCTCGGCGCGCAGCGAGCGCCACCACTACGACCCGGCCACCACCATCCGCATCAACTCCAAGTCGGTGGGCCTGGACGCCCCGGGCCTGTCGGTGGGCCTGGACGCCCCGGGCCTGTACGACGGGCTGTGCGCCGATCAGGTGCCCATGACGTGGGGGCGTACGGCGCGAACTGGCCGTACTCGGGGTCCGGCGCCTCCGGCGTCGGCGCGGTGCCGCTGTTCTCCCGGCCCGTCGACGGCCTGGTCACCGGCTACAGCAATATCGCGTCCCCCTCGTCCAGTTCCTCCTCCGGCGGGTCCGGCTCCTCGAGCGGCTTCGGCGGCGGCAGCTTCTCCGGTTCCGGCTCCAGCTCTCACTTCTGAGGCGAACGACGGCGCTGCGCGGCCGGCCGGGGGCGCGTGGAGCCGGCCGCCTTCGGTACAGGCGCAGTCCGCGACCGGCGGTTGCCTCGGCGCGCCGCGGTCCGCCGCCCGTGGCTGGTCCCACCCGGTAGGCTGGCGCGCATGTCGAAGAAGAACCGCCAGCGGCGTCGCGACGGCGACCGCAAGGCCGCCAAGAAGCAGCAGATCCCCTTCGTGGCTCGCCCCTTCGCCGGGCTGCCCGCCGAGCCGGACCTGGTGGCGATGATGCAGATCATCCCCGCCGCCTCCATGACGGTGCGCCTGGATGCCGACCACGGCGGCCAGGAGGTCCAGCTGGTCACGCTCCTGCCCGAACTGGCCCGCTCCCTCAAGCGCGCCGACGGCCGGGTGCTCGTGGCCATGCAGACCACCGTCCGCTCCGGGGACGCCAGCCGAGACGTGGCCGCCGCCCTGCTGGAGGCTCTCGATCTCGAACCCGGCACCGGCCTCGCGCCCAGCGGCCTGCCCGAGCCGGGTGAGCGCCTCCAGGACATCCTCGACCCCGACTTCACCCCCAGCATCGACGTGCGCGAGTCCTTCGACTTCTGGCTCACCGCCGAGCAGGCCGAGGAACCCGAGGCGCTCCGGATCGTGGAGGACGCCAAGGAGGGGATCGCCCCCACCGTGCCGGTGCCCGGCGTCGAGCACGCCTACTGGTGCCGCATGAACGGCAAGGAGTTCGTCCGCTGGGTGCGCGGCGAGGACGAGGACGCCTTCTTCAACGCCTTCGCCCGGATCCACGCCGCCCGCGAGTCCGACCTGGAGGAGGGCGCCCGCTTCCTCGGCGCCTTCCGCGCCTGCGGCCTGGCCATCCCCGTGTGGGAGCTCGTGCCCGGCACCGAGGCCGAGGAACTCACCGAGCCCATGCGGGCCATGGCGCAGCGGCTCGAGGCCGCCCTCGCCGACGAC
>NZ_LK995517.1:28963-37487 GCF_900002405.1 Actinomyces succiniciruminis
GAGGCCCGCCGCGCCAAGGCCGGCATCATCTCCCGTCAGGTGAACCTGTAGGGCGATGGCACCCCGCCGGCCGGACGCCCGGCCGTCGTGAGGGCCGGCCGCAACGGCCGACGGCGCTCACGAGCCTGCGGCGGGGTGCCCAGAGCCGCGACGACTGGGCGTCAGCGCTTGCGCCGACGCCCAGCGTCGGGTTCAGGCGTAGCGGCGGGCGAGTGCCACCGCCTGGGGCCCGTAGCCGCCCCCGAACAGGAACACGTGAATCATCAGCAGGTGCAACTGGTGCAGCCCCACGCGCTCGCGCCAGCCTTCCGCCAGCGGTGAGACCTCGTTGTAGCCGGCCACGATCCGCTCCAGATACGGCTGCCCGAACACGCCCAAGGCCGCCAGGTCGGTCTCCGCGTGCGCACCCTGGGCGAGCGGGTCGATCAGCACGCCCACGGTTCCGCCCGCCCCGCGGTCCGCGCCGGCGGGAGCCCAGTCGGCCACTTCCGCCGTCGGCACCCACAAGACGTTGCCGGTCCACAGGTCGCCGTGCGTACGCGCCACGGCGACGCCGTCGCCCCGCTCGGCGGCGGCGCGGCGGGTGAGGCGGGGCTGGGCGGAGTCGAAGTCGCCGTCGGCCAGGCGCGCGCAGACCCGCTCCAGCAGGGCGGCATCGGCGGCGGAGAGCGTGCCCGCATCCCGCCCCGGCCCGATGTAGGGGGCGATGCGGTCCGCGGCGTAGAACTCACCCCAGCGGCGCGGCGTGCCGGACTCGGCCGCGTGCGGGCGCAGGCGGATGTTGCTGCGCCCCATCTGGGTACGCCCGTCCCAGCCGGGCGGGGCGCACCCGAAGGCCGGCGCCCCGGCGGCGTGGGTGACGGCCAGAGCCCGCCCGAAGGCCTCGGCCGCCGCCGGTGTCACCCGGGAATCGGCGAGCCGCGGCTCCTCCAGCCAGCCGTCGCCGGCGCGCGCGGGAACCACGCACGCGCCGCCGTCGGCCATGGCCTGGCCGAGCCAGGCCAGTCCCTGCGCCTCCAGACGGGTGGCGCCGGGCAGATCGTCCTGCTTGCGGAATACGGGTCGGATACTCACCCGCCCAGCATTCCACGCGGTCGCGCTCAGGTGGTCGAGGCCCGGTACACCTCGGCGATCGAGGCCTCCAGAGCGGCGTCGAACTCCGCCTGGGTCTGCGAGACGTCCAGACCCTCCAGCAGGGCGCGGGAGAAGCTGGCGATCAGGCCGCGGTTGCGGGCCAGGCGCCGGACGGCCTCGGCGCGGGTGTAACCGCCGGACAGGGCGGCCACACGGGCGACGCGCGGGTGGCGCATGAGTGCGTGGTAGAAGTCGGTCACCGAGGGGATGGTCAGCTTGAGCACCACATCGCGGCCTTCAGGCAGGTCGTCCAGGTGGGCGTTGAGCGAGGCGAGCAGGAGCAGCTCGATGCCGGTCTTGTCCGGGGCGTGGATGTCCACCTCGGGCTCGATAATGGGGGTGAGCCCGGCGTCGAGGATCTTCTCCGCGATCTCGAACTGCTGGTCGACGACGGCGGCGACGCCCTGCGTGTCGGCGTGCAGGATGACCGAGCGCATCTTCGTGCCGAAGACATGCTTCTCCACGGCCTTGGCCAGGATGTCGTCCAGGCCCGGGATGGGCTTCATGACGCGGGCGCCGTGAGCCTCCTCGGCCAGGCCCTTGTCCACCTTCAGGAAGGGAACGATGCCCTTGACATCCCACAGGTAGTCGGCGGTGGGGCGACCCTCGACCTCGGAGTCGAGGGTGCGTTCGAACAGGATTGCGGCGAGGATCCGCTCGGAGGTGAAGGCGGGGCTGGTCATGACGCGGGTGCGCATGGCGTGGACCAGATCGAACATCTCCTCCTCGCTGCTCCACGCGTCGGGTTCGATGCCGTAGGCCTTCAGCGCGCGCGGGGTGGAGCCGCCGGACTGGTCGAGGGCGGCAATGAAGCCGGCGCCGTGCCGGATCCGGTCCATCTGGGCGCGCTGGTCGGGGCGCGATTGGGTGGGCATGATGTGCCTCCTGGCTGGATTGTGCGAGTGCTCGGGACGACGTTGTCGCGGCGTTGGCGGCTGGGCCAGCTCGGGCGCAAACAATTATATGCGAGAACGGTTCTCATAAAAAGAGTCGATTGCGGGCAATGGTGGTCGGCGCGGCACCGGCGGCGCGGCGGCGTGGTGCCGCGTTTGAGTCGGTCCGCCGGGACTCCGCCCCTGCCGACCCCGACGGCTTGCCGCGCCCAGCACCGCGCGCCGGGAGTGCCGGGCTGCCGTGTGACGTCGTCTAGGCCGCGGCCGACACGGTGCGGTCGGGTAGTACCTCGGCGGCGAAGATCTCCCCCGGGTGTCCGAGCGCGCCGTCGCGCCCGCAAGTGCCCAGCGTGAACCAGATGGCCTCCACCGCGTCAGCCAGCTGCTCGCCTGCGGAGGACTGTGCGGAGTTCCGGGAGGCGCGCGCCGCACGCCGCCAAGCCAGATATTCGGCGGGCTCACCGTTGGGGCCGCCCAGCAGGCTCAGTGCGTGCTCCTCCGGAGTCCGTCGCACGGCGTCCTCGATGCCGGTCCACGCGCCCGTCGTGCTCTGGCTGCTCGCCCGGCCTCCCTGCGTGGGCTCCCAGTATGCGCCCAGGGCGGACACGAGTCGCGGCACGGTCGGATCGGTATTGATCCGACCCAGCCCGCGCCCGGCCGCGCGGGTGAGTCCGTGAGGGGCCAGGCTGAGGAAGTCGAAGACCGCGTCGTGCATGGACAACAGATCGGGGGAGGGCTCCGGGTAGGTGCTGCCGGTATCACCCGGCTGCGGCGCCCACTGCCCGTGCAGGTTCAGATTGCGCAGGCCCAGGACGATCTCGTACAGGCGGCCGATCCCGACCGCGAGCGTGGTGGTCACCGAATCGCGGTTGACCTCCGACAGACCACCACTGCGCGCTACGCGTACTCCGGTGGCCAGCAAATCGCGCACTACTGCCGATCGGTAGCGGAGCTCGAGGTCTTGCTGCCGGGAGAGTGCCGAGTTGAACATGACCTGAATGTTATCGGCCCGATGCGAAACCGTGGCGAGGCGCGCTGGGTGACGGCACGTTGGTGCGGGAGCAGTGGCATGAACCGGCGCGGCGCATGCACTTTGCGGCCCGGCTCATGCGCTTTACGACCTTGGGGTACGAAATACGACCCCGGGGTGGTCGTGAAACGCACCCCGGGGTCGTAAATCGCAGGCTGAGTGGCACGACGACGGCGGCTACCCCTATGCCGGCTCCGCCGCGGCCAGCGCCCGGGCCTCGTGGCCCTCCCGCAAGCGGTCGTTGGACCGCTCCACGTCCAGCCGCGAGAGCAGGAACAGGATGATGCCGTTGACGATCGCCGGGATCCACAGGTACATGAAGTACAGCATGTTGATCGCCGAGTCGGGCTGGACCGGCGCGTTGGCGATGTAACCGCTCGCGGCCAGCAGCCAGCCGGCCAGTGCCGTACCCAGGCCGCCGCCGACCTTCACCCCCAGCGAGGTGCAGGAGAACATCAGTCCGTCGATGCGCTTGCCCGAGCGCAGGAACGTGTGCTCGGAGGCCTCCGCGATCAGCGCGTTGACCGTGCCCTGCAGTGGGCTCATGCCGATGGAGGCGATCCCGGAGAACACCAGCATCAGTGGCAGGCTGCCCGCGTAGGCCGCCGCCACCACCCCGAGCCGTCCGACGACGGCGACGATGTAGCCGACGATGTTCACCCGGTACATGCCGCCCACCCGGGACACCACCCAGGGGGTGGCCAGCAGGCCCGCTATCAGCGGGATGTTGATGGCCCAGGCAAACACACCCAAAAGGTTCGCGTTGCCCAGGATGTAGGTCATGAAGTAGATGCCCATGTTCAGCGTGGCGGTGAAGATCTGGGTCATCAGGAAGACCACCAGGATGATCAGGTAGTACTTGTTGGCCAGCAGCAGCTGCATGGACTCCTTGAACGGCAGCTTCTCGTCGGCCCCGCCTGACGCCGCGGCGTCGGCGGCCGCGGCGCGCTCGGCGTCCTCGGTGGGCATGTCGGAGCGGTCGGCGAGCTCCTCGGGGGACAGCTCCCGCACGGACATCACCGACAGGGTGTTCACGGCCAGGCCGATGAGCGCGTAGATGATGGCGATGGTGCGCCAGCCCTCGGCGCCTCCACCCAGCAGCTCCACGCCCTTAACCGTGAAGGTCTGGATCAGCAGGCTGGTGCCGAAGGCGAACATGAAGCGGATGGAGCCCATCTGCACCCGCTCGGCGCTGTTCTTCGTGATCAGCGCGGTCAGCGAGGAGTAGGCGATGTTGTTGGCCGTGTAGAACACCGAGTTCAGCAGCGTGTAGGCGATGAAGAACCAGGCGTACTGGGCGGTCTCGCCCAGGCTGGGGGGAATGGCGAAGACGGCGATGATCATCGCCGCACAACCCACGAAGCCCCACAGCATCCAGGGGCGGGCCTTGCCCATACGGGTCCGGGTGCGGTCCAGCAGGGTGCCGAAGAGGATGTCGGAGAAGCCGTCGAAGAACTTCGACAGCATCATGAGCGTGCCGATCACGCCGGAGTTCAGCCCTACCGTGTCGGTCAGGTAGATCATGACGAACGCGGACAGCAGCGCGTACACCACGTTCCCGGCCACGTCACCGGAGCCGTATCCGACCTTGTTGTACCACTTGAGGTACTTCTTCTCTTGCATCAGTTGACCTCGCTGTGAGTCGAGCCCGCGAGTACGGAATCGCCGCGGGTGGGGGTGATGGATGGGAGGAGGAAGAGACGAATGCCCAGGTCGGTCAGGTGCCCCGGGACCACCCGGTAGATGTCCCGCAGGGCGGGGCCGCAGGAGGCGGAGCCGATCCCGGCCATGGCCCGGTCCAGGCACAGCACCGTGGCGCCGCACGGCCGCAGCTCGACGTCGTGGCGGGCGCGGGTGAGCTCCTCCTGGGTGTACCGGGAGGCGTTGAAGGACAGCGGTCCGAAACCGGCCGCGGTCAGGGAGGCGACGTCGTCGCTGACGGTGACGTAGTCGCAGTCCGCGTGGGAGCCGCCCTCCTGCGGGCGCAGGTAGGGGACGTGTAGGGCGTCGACGTCGCTGCGGAAGGCGCCGTGGTAGCCGGCGCGGCGCTTGTCCGCGTAGCTCTCGTGCGGGCCGAGCCCGTGGTAGGCGACGGCCGTCATGGACTGCGGCAGGAACAGGCGCAGGCCCAGGCGCGGCAGCGGCGGGAAGTCCGGGTCGAGCATGACCCGCGCGTCCAGCGCGATCAGCCCGGAGGGGGTGATGGTCCACGTGCCCGCCGCCCGCAGCACCGGCTGCACCGCGGGCGCCCCGACCGACAGCTCCGTGTGTACGACGACGGCGTCCGCGCGCTCCTCGGCCTCCACCCGGTAGGCGCGGGTGGTGGTGCGGTGGTACTGGGCGGTCTCCCAGTCCTTGCGCGCCTCGGCGTCGTTGTCCGTGGGGGCCCGCCAGGTGTTGATCTCCATGGGGCGGGTCAGCAGGCTGCGGCCGCCGACGACGAGCCGGCTGGGCAGACCGGTGCGGGTGTCGAACTCGTAGTTGAAGGACTCCCCGGCCACCACCAGCCCGGTCGGGCCCGCCGTCGTGACCGTGGGCGTGGCCGCCGTCGTGTCCGACGACGGCGCACCGGCCAGTGCGGCCAGCCGATCCAGTACGTGGTGGCGCGGGTGGGCGTTGGACAGCGGCACCTCGTCAAAGCCCAGCTCGTGCCCGGCCTCCAGCAGCGGCGCCGCGGCCTTGAGCCGGTAGGAGACCAGTAGGTGGCAGCGGCCGGACTCGGGCACCCTCGCGGCGCAGGGGATGGTGACGGCGGTGTGCGGCGGCACCGAATCCGGCAGCACCAGCTCACCCGAGTCGACGACGACGCCGTCGCGCCGAACCTCGTAGTGGGCCTCCAGGTAGTCGGCCAGGTCGGTGGCGTCCAGGTCGTTGCGCAGCGTGAGGGCGCCGGCGTCGGCGTCGAAGGCGAGCACGCGCGCGGGCCGCTGCACGTTCTTCAGCTCCAGCAGGCCGGTGTGGGGGACGCGGTCGGGGGACACCAGACCGTCCACGCAGAAGTTCCCGTCGTGCAGTAGCTCCCCGCTGTCCCCGCCGTACAGGTAGACGGGGCGACCGTCGTCGGCGGTCCCGGCACGGATGGCGTGGTCGCACCACTCCCACACGAATCCGCCGCACATGCGCGGCTCGGCGAGGATCAGCTCCCAGTACTCCTCCAGGTCGCCGGGGCCGTTGCCCATGGCGTGGCAGTACTCCACCAGCAGGAAGGGCTTGTCCGGATCGGCGTCCAGGTAGGCGTGCACCTCGTCCAGCCCCGGGTACATGCGCCCGTACAGGTCGATGCCGGAGTAGTCGTAGGCGCGCTTGGAGTCGCGGTAGAAGGCGCTCTCGTAGTGAGTCACCCGGGTGGGGTCGGCGGCCTTGATCCAGGCCAGCGCCGCCTCGAAGGTGCAGCCGTAGGCGCACTCGTTGCCGGCCGACCAGGAGATGACGCTGGGCCGGTTCTTCTCCCGCTCGACCATGGCGCGCACCCGGTCCAGGGTGGGCTCGGTCCACTCGGGGTTGTCGGCGATGGGTTCGTTCCAGTGCTCCACCTGGCTGTCCCAGGAGGAGTCGGCCAGCACCCGCACCTGGGTGCCGTGGGACTCGACGTCCGCCTCGGACATGACGAAGAACCCATAGGCGTCGCACAGTTGGTAGAAGCGGGGATCGTTGGGATAGTGGGCCGTGCGCACCGCATTGATGTTGTGCTGCTTCATCAGGCGCAGGTCGCGCAGCATGTGCTCGACGCCGACCGCCGGCCCGGTGACCGGATCGGACTCGTGCCGGTTCACGCCGCGCAGGGTGGCCGGGGCGCCGTTGACGTACAGGACGGCGCCCGCGGTGGTGACCTCGCGCAGGCCGACCTGCTCGGTGATGACCTCCCCGGGGGTGGTCAGGTGCAGCGTGTACAGGTAGGGGTCCTCAGCGCACCACAGGTGCGGGGAGGCGACGCGCAGGGCGGCGGCGTGGGTGTACGGGGAGCCGGTGTCGGCGGGTTCCAGCTCGCCGTCGGCGACGACGGCGCCGGCGGCGTCGCGCAGCTCCAGGCGGGTGGGGACCGCCTGGCCGCGGAAGCCGGCGCGGACGGTGACGGTGGCGGCGTCGTCGAGTGCGGTGGTGATGGCGTAGTCGAACAGGCAGTCCTGTGGGCGGTCCAGCAGGTAGACGTCCCGGAAGATGCCGGAGGTGCGGAACTTGTCCTGATCCTCCAGGTAGGTGCCGTCGCACCACTTGAGCACGAGCACGGCCAGCCGGTTGGTGCCCGGGATCAGGAAGTCGGTGACGTCGAACTCGCTGGTGGCGTGGGAGATCTGGCTGTAGCCGAGGTAGCGGCCGTTGAGCCACACGTAGAAGCAGGAGTCGACGCCCTCGAACACCAGGTGGGTGCACGGCGCCGCGGCCGGAGCGGTGTGCTCGAAGTCGAGCAGGTAGGTGCCGCAGGGGTTGTCCTGCGGAACATAGGGCGGGTCCAGGGGGATGGGGTAGCGGTAGTTCGTGTACTGGTGGTGGTCGTATCCCTGGTGCTGCCAGCTGGAGGGGACCGGGATGCGCGCCAGGTCGGTGGTGGGGGCCGCGGGCGCCCAGAAGTCCTCGGGTACGGCGTATGGGCCCGGGTAGTAGGCGAAGGCCCAGTCGCCGTTGAGCAGCTGAAAGCGGTCGGAGGTCTCTCGCTGCCAGGGCGCGCCGTGGGCGGGCGCGGAGGCGGGGACGTAGTAGGCGCGGTGGGGGAGGGTGCCCTCGTGCAGGACGGTGAGGTCCTCGTGGTGCCCGGGAAGGATCATCGCTGACTCTCCTGTGTGCGGTAGCGGACCGGGCGGGTCCGCCTGGGTTCGGGGCCGGACGACGCCGGTGGCGCCGGCGCGAAGTGCCTGGGCGGCGGGGCTCTGGCGCCCCACACATGTCGACGTTAACATAAGGGGGTACGGCTTGAGAAGGTGTGAGTTAGTTCAGTAATTGGTGGGGTAACTCGAAGGTGTCGTTGAGGAGGCGTACATCTGCTATGATGACGTTATCACTAGCGTGGGCGTGGATTGGGCTGCCGCTTGCGCCCGGACGGGCTGCTAGGCTCACGAAGGTGGCTGGGAGAAAACGCGATCGAGGTGCACCGTCGGTCGCCGACGTTGCCCGCCTGGCCGGCGTCTCCTCCCAGACCGTGTCCCGTGTCTCGGCCGGCGCCACGAACGTGCGCCCGGACACCCGGGAGCGGGTGCTGCATGCCATGCAGCAGCTCGGCTACGCGCCCAACCGTGCCGCCCAGGCCCTGCGCAGCGGATCCTTCAAGGCCATCGGTGTGCTCACCCAGCAGATCCTGCGCACCGGCGAGGCTCAGACCACCAATGGCGTGTTACAGGCCGCCTGGGAAGCCGGATACACCGTGTCGATGGTGCAGGTGGACCGCCCCCAGTCCGAGGACATGGGGGCGGCCGTCCACCGGTTGGCCGCGCAGGCGGTGGACGGGCTCGTCGTCGTCCAGGCGGGGCGGGCG
>NZ_LK995517.1:37580-71003 GCF_900002405.1 Actinomyces succiniciruminis
TTGATGACCTCTGCGAGCTGTGCCCGGTCGGCGCGGATATGTGCGGCGGCGTGAGCCTCCTCATCGACGTAGCCGGCGAACGCGCCAGCCACCACCTCGGTCACCTCGGCACGGCCCTCGGCACGGCCGACCACGCGACCACCGCGGTAACCGAGTCGAGTCCCCTCCTCGAACCCGGTGCACCTGGCGCTGCCCGCCGGTATGCCGGTGGCCGTATCCGACTCGGCGCTCGTGGGCTATTACCCGTCGGCGTCGGCCGATCAGGTCGGGGGTGTGCGCGCCGCGGTGGGACACCTGCTCCAGCTCGGGCACCGCACCGTCCATCACATCACCGGGCCGGCCGACTCGCAGTCGGCGCTGATCCGATCGGCCGCCTGGGCGTCCTGCTTGGAGGAGGCCGGTCGGGAGGTGCCCGAGGCCATCCCCGGTGACTGGGACGCCGCCGCGGGCTATGCCGCCGGGCGGAAGTTAGCCGCCGACCCGGAGGTGACGGCCGTGTTCTGCGCCAACGACGAGGTGGCCATCGGCCTGATCCGCTCCCTCCATGAGCAGGGGCGGCGCGTGCCCGAGGACGTGTCCGTGGTCGGCTTCGACGGGCTGGAGCTGGGCGAGTACTGCTTCCCACCGCTGACCACCATTCGCCAGGACTTCCACCGGGCGGGCGTGGAGATGGTCAACCTGGTCCTCGAGCAGGTGGCCTCCGGCGTGCAGGACGGCAGCAGGCGCATCGTCATCCCCACCGAGCTGGTCGTGCGCGGCTCCACCGCCCCGCCCGCTCACTGACCTCCGGCTCCGGTCCCACTTCGCCTGCTTGGACTGCCGGGCTGCACTTGGACCGCCCCAGACGCGCTCTCAGGCGGTCCAAAGTGTCCAGGATCGGCATAAACGACTCCGACGTTGCCCGTGGCCGTGGGCAGAACGTTGGAATCATGCGGTTTCCAAATCGACTCCAGCGGTCGTGGACGGCCTTAGCGCCGAATTCGGACATTCCGCTCCACGGCGGGGCACCCGGGCACACACCACCCACCCCAAAAAATCGGAAGAGCCCGTTTCCCGCCGGAAGCGGACGAGGTCGGGATCGTGCTCGAGCCACCAGTTCGCCATGAGATCGTGTCGATGGCGTCAGCGGCGGGGTCGTCCTCAGGCCCCAGTTGCCGATCGACTTCCTCGGCGGAAATGGCGGTTGCTCTCCCGGCGCGTTGCGCGGCCGCGCGATCTGAGATGCGCTGCTCCCGGTGTCACATGGTCAACCGCTCGTCGAGCAGGTGCCGGGCGGGCACTCCCAACGCCCGGAGCGTGTGCCGCATCGCCAGTACCGCCGGTGCGGGTCCAACGACGACGAAGCGCCCGTGGGCGAGCAGATCGGCGTCTAGGAGCGCGGCGAGGTCGGCGCGCGTGTAGCGATGCCTGTGATGGTTGTAGTGGAAGGTGGGGTTGTGTCGGGCCAGGGAGCTAAGCACGTCGTCGTAGTACAGGTCCTCCGGGCGGGAGACGGAGTGCAGCACCATCACCCGCCGGGAGGCGGCGTAGGCCTGGGCGAGTCCCACTAGGGGCGCGATGCCGGTGCCCATTCCCAGCAGGACCAGGGGACGGTCGTCGGCGCCCACAACCCGGTTGAAACGACCGAAGGGGCCTTCGAGCGTGACGTCGGCACCGACCGGCAGCCGCGACAATTGGGAGGTGAAGTCGCCCGCCTCCCGGATCGTCAGGACCAGGGGCGCGGGGCTTGCGGTCGCCGGACTCTCCGCGGCCGCCGAAGCCCGGGCGTACTCAGGGGCGAAGGTGACCGAGAAGGGGTGGGCCTGAACGGGCAGTCCGGGGGTGTGGAAGGTGACGAAGCAGAAGTCGCCGGGCTCGTACGCCGTCGCGCCCGCTGCCGGCGCGATCACTACCTGGCGGGTGGTGTCGTTCAGGGCGGTGTTGGCGACGACGGTGCCCCGCCGACCCGGCGCCGCCGGCGCGATCAGCCGTCCCCACAGGTATACGGCCAGTGCGGCGAGGGTGTACAGGTCGAGGGCGATGACGAAGCCGGTCGCGGCGCTTACCCGCGGAATGACGTGGACGTGCAGCACGACCAGGCCGATCATCACGAAGTTGAGCCGGTGGATCCACGCCGAGGCCTCATGGGTGAGGAAACGCCCGAGCCGTCTCTTCACGGCCGCCGCTAGGAGCAGGCGATCCACCAGCCAACCGCTCATGAGCAATGCCGCGTATACGACGCCGAAGATGGCCAGAAACCAGGCCACGCGACCCGACCAGTAGATGATCGGGTGCATGGTGAACAGGTTGAGTACGTGGGCGGAGGCGAGCAGCAGGGCGAGCACGCCGAGCACCCCGTGCAACTGGTAGAGCGCCGGCAGTCCGATGCGCCGATCCAGGGCCCGCGGGCGCGTGCTGAGAGCGACCGAAACCAGCCACCAGGTGTAGGCGGCCACGCCGCAGTCGTACAGGACCAGGTCCCGGGTGGGCGCCAGCAGCTGCGTGTTGAGCAGGAGGATGAGCGGCGCCGGCGCCGCCAGGCTGACCGCCCAGGCGGCCCACCAGGACGGTGGGCGCAGCGCGTCGCGCCGTCCCCGCCGGCTGCGCCGCCGCGTCCGCTTCGGCGCGCCATCCTCCTGCCTCGGCGGTGTCATCGCGGCGGCCGGGCGTACGGGTCGAGTCTTCACAGACCGAGGTTTTCGAGCCACGCATCCACATCCGGCTCGGCGTCTGCCGCTTGACTGCCCCGCACCGCCAAGCCGTCCAGCACGGTGGCCTGCGGGTACTGGGCCTCAAGCTGCTGTTGGGTGTTACCCAGGCCAGAGCCCTCATGGGTGGTGAAGGGGATGACGGTCTTGCCGTTCAGGTCGACGGCGTCCAGGAAGGTGCGCACCACCATCGGGTACTCGCCCCACCAGATGGGGGCGCCGACGAACACCGTGTCATAGCCGGACACGTCCGGCAGCGGGTCGCGGATCTCGGGGCGGGCGTCGGCGTCGAGCTCCTCCTGGGCGACCTCGGTGGTCTCCTGGTAGTCACTCGGGTAGTCCGCGAGCGGGACGATCTCGTAGGAGTCGGCACCGGTGCGGTCCTGGATCATCTGGGCGATGCGGGCCGTGTTGCCGACGGTCAGGTCGCCCCCGTAGACGCCCTTGGTGCGGGAGAAGTAGACGACCAGAATCGAGCTGTCGCCCGCCGGGGTGTTCTCGGCGTCGGCGGTCGGCCGCTGGGAGGGCGCCGCCGGGGCCGCCGAGCGCGATGCGGACGTGGACGTCGTCGCCGAGGGCCTTACTGCCAGCTCATAGCCGACGACGGCGGCCACGACCACGGCGAGGGCGCTAACAAGCGCGACGATGCGGGCGCGCTGGGACATGGAATCACTCCCCGGTGGTGTTGTAGGAATGCCCAGGGCCAGAAGGCCTATGAATGAAGACTATTGATGGCCGGCCCAGTCAGGGAGGGCCGGTGAGGGCCTGGATGACCTGCATGAACCGCGCGGTGAAGCGCCCCGTGAAGGCAGTTCTGCCGAACGCGCAGGGGTCGCGTCGCGACAGCGCCTTTTCGACGTCGGCGCCTTAGGCTGGTCCCATGAGCGAGTACTTCGGGGGCAAGCGGGGCCAGGCCGCACCACGGGGGCTCCCGGAGAGCGGGCGGTCCGAACCCTGGACTCCCTTCCCGGGGCGCCGACCGGATTCGGTTTCCAGCGCCGACATTCCGGGCCGGTCCCGGCCGCGGGAACGCTCGCACGGCCGTCATGTGGCACCGCCGGCGCCCGAGCACGTGCGCTTCGGGCTGCCGTTCAACGACATTCTGCCCCTGTGGCACGACGGCGCCGACATCACCTGGCACCGTCCTGCCGATGCCGTCGACTTCGCCTCCATCCTCGGCCTGGGGTACGTGCAGACCGAACCCGGCCCCACGGCGACGCCCAACGGCTGGCAGGAACTCGTCGAGACCGCCACCCTGCTGCCGGCCGCTCCCGACTCCGACGACGGCCCGGTACTGCAGTTGCGTGCGGCCACGCCGGCGGGTCGCCGCGCCATCAACGACCCGGGTGACGGCGCCCCCATCCGCCTGTCGCCGGCGCTGCCGGCCCAGGAGGCCATGGGAGTGGCGAGCGGCCTGGACCACACCCGCTTCGCCGTCCACATCGGTCGCCTCATGCTGCGGGCGGCGCGCGACGGCGCGATTCTGCTGTTCACGCTGCGCGCCCCCCGCGATCCCGAGGCTCACCACCTGCTGTCCGTGCCCAGCGAGGTGGATGCGCGCCAGGTCATGCATTTCCACCTGGGTACCTTGTTGGACATGGACGACGGCGCCTGGGCGCACGCCAAGCGGGCCGACAACATGACCCTGCTGGATCTGGACATCCCCTACCAGAGCCTGCTGTCCAAGAGCGGTCAAGGGGGCCAGGGGCTGGAACTCGAGCGCCTGACCGACATGGCCCGTCCGGTCGTCGAGTGCCTGCTGCGCCCGGGCTTCCCCTTCGCACTGGGGTTCTCCGTGATCCTGCATGAACGGTAACTTCTTGGTCTTCGAGAACAGCGTGGTTCAAGGAATGGCTTTCCTTGAACCACGCTGAGGTCGTCGAAACAAAGTGATGGTGGTGTTCAGAAGGTCGGGTAAATATCTATTGTCGAACCTCCTGTCACCGTGACATTGCCGCCGGTCTGCCAGGTCTCATCGTTTATGAGTGCCTTGACCTCGAACGCCTGCCCCTCGGAGATGCGCTCGGTTCGGTACTCCCACACGTCGTCGCCAACGGTGTGAGCACCGCGCCCGGCGTTCCAAGTGAATGGATAGGCGTTGCCCCTAATAGCGATGCTGTTGCCCCAGCCCACGTCATAGTGGACCCGTATAACAGTAGTGGGATTATGTGTCGGCGTGTAATCGGAAACGGTGCCGGCCTCCACGAAGATCGCGGTGCTGTGCTCTGGCAACGTTACTGTGATCTGCTTGCCCGTGATGCCGCCGGCGGTCACGGTGACTACGTTCGATGTATTCATGGCGTCCACAAGTACATCGCCGACGGACAGCGTGCTTTCTGTCCTGAGTGGGATGGTACGAGTTTGCGTGTCCCACGAATTCGTGGAGACCGTGATGGACTCGTTTCCGGAATCATCGTTGCGACGCGAGAAAGAGTAGACGGTCTGGTCGGACCACATCTCACGCTGGATCCCAGTGCGAAGTGCTGGAACCGCCGCACGTACTGCGTTGAGGCGTTGGATGTAAGTATAGATAGTCGCGGACTCGTCGAAGCTCGTCATGTCTTGACGATTATCCTTATTGGCAATTGGAACTTCGTTGCCGTTTCCGTTGCCATCTATCGCTTGCTCGGTACCGTAGTAAATGACCGGAACTCCGCGGGTGGACATCAAGAATGCGAGCGCCGAACGTAGACGCTGGTAGTCGTCGTTGGCCCAGGTCAAGAAGCGTGCGCGATCGTGATTGTCGATGAAGGTCTCGAGCTGGTTCGGATTCGCGTACTTGTAGTCCTGCGCGAACAAAGTGCTGAGCGCAGTCATATCTGTGTCGGCAGAGAAGACTTCACGAGTAGTAAAGAAGTACGGGAAGTCAAGGGTTCCCCACTCGTAGTTCTCATAGTCGGCCACATAGTCGACGTCGCCAACGAACACCTCGCCGAACGAGGGTACTCCGGTTTCCTGCTCGAACGTTCGCAGCCAGGTCTTGGGTATCGAGCGCGCTGCATCAACTCGGACACCATCGAAGCCCATGTCGATCCAGTCTTTGTATGTGTTAATAAGGTATTCAGACACGGCTTGATTTGACTGGTCCAGGTCGTCGAGGCCGCCGAGATCGCAGTTCTCGATCTGTTCCTGGCTTTCTGTGCCGTCGAACCGGCAATCGCCGTCGTGGTGGTAGTAGTTTGCGTTATTCAGCGGTTGAGCGGGTTGATATGAGGCCGACGAGTAGGACGTCGCATATGCGTCGAGATAATCCGCCGTATGATTCGGGACAACGTCAAGGATCATCTTCAGGCCCTTTGAATGGGCGGTATCGATAAGCTGTTGCAATTCCGCCGCCGAGCCGAAGTGCTCATTTGGCGTCGCGTAATTGCGTGTGAAGTAGCCGTGGTAACTTGCCTCATTGCCATCTTTGGACAACGGCTGCTGCTCTGACACAGGCGAAATCCAGATGGCTGTCACACCGAGGTTCGCAATGTAATCGAGTTTGTTCGTGAGCCCCTTCCAGTCGCCTCCATGGTAGAAGCCGAGGTCAGACGGGTCGTATTCACCGTTGCCGGTGTCGTTGTTGGTGCTGTCGCCGTCAGAGAACCTATCTACGAGGACTTGATAGATGACATCGCCCTGAGCTAGCGGCCCGGGCGATGGTGTTGTCGACGTGGCACCTGAAACTGCCGGCGGTTGGTCCGCAGCCGCTGCTGGCGCGAGGACGATGCCCGAGAGGGCCAGTGCGGTCGATGCGGCGCACGCGACTGCCGCGCGAAGCCATCGTGTTCGTGTTGTCATGTTGAAGACTCCCTTGTCTGGTGTGGCCTGGTCGACACCGCCGGGCCTGCCGTGTACGATAGTAAATCGATGCACATGTGGCAAGGGGCACAGCATCGGTCGATGGTGACGAAACCCCTTAAGGAGTTGACATGAACAGACGCACGTTTCTCTTCGCAAGTGCGGTGGCCGCGACTCTGGGCACGGTAGCGGCATGCGCGCCGGGTTCCTCTGGAGGCAGCGCCCCGTCGGCCGACGGCGCCTCCCAAGCGTCCGGCGAGGTCACGATTTGGCACTACTGGGATGGTACGAACGCAGACGCGTTCGACGCTGCGGTCCAGCAGTACCAGGACGAGCATCCAGACACGAAGATGACTGTCGTGAACGTCCCCAACTCGGACATGCTGACGAAGATCCAGACCGCAGCGCAGACCGATACGTTGCCGACCATGGTTATCGGCGATCTCGTGTGGGCGCCACAGATCTCAGCGACAGGGAAGACTGTGGATCTTTCAACGGGGCTGTCACAGGACGTCGTTAACGCCATATACCCGAGCCTCATTGCCTACGGCAGCGACGGTGACGCTCTCCGTTCGGTGCCAGTATCGGCGAACAACCTCGGCTTGCTGTACAACAAGGACCTGTACGCAGAGGCGGGTCTTGACCCGGACACACCTCCCGAGACATGGGAAGAGCTTCGGGAGAACGGCAAGACCATTCTCGAGAAGACCGGGAAGCCGCCATATGAACTCTATACCCAGGCCGGGGACAACGGTGAGGGCCTTACGTGGAATTTCCAGGTCAACTTGTGGCAGGCCGGAGGCCAGTTCCTCAACGAAGACAACACAGCCGCGGCGTTCAACACCGAAGAAGGTAAGAAGGCGCTTCAGTTCTGGGTGGATCTCATTGACGAGGGTCTGGTGCCATCACCGTCTACGTCATGGGGCGAGTTTGAGAAGGGATCTGCGGCAGCGGCCCAGGAGGGCTCGTGGATGGTAGGAATCTGGCAGGAGGATCCGCCGTTCGACTTCGGGTCCGGGCAGGCCCCATACCCCGAGGACGGTAAGGCGGCGACGAACCTCGGCGGCGAGCAGGCACTGGTGTTCGAAGGTGACGGCGCGGACGCGGCGATCGCATTCCTGAGCTGGTTCCTTGAGACCGATCAGGTTCTCGAGTGGTGCAAGACCACGGGCATGTTGCCTGTTCGGCAGGATGTAGGAACGTCGGACGAGTACACCTCGTGGGTCGCCGAGACGCAGCCACTGCTGCAGCCGTACGTAGACGCGATGGAAACAGCGAACACGCGGCCGGCGACTCCTCTGTACCCGAAAGCCTCCTACGCCTTCGCTGTTGAGGTGGAGAAGGCGCTCAACGGAACCCTAAGCGTCGACGAAGCCTTGCAGTCGGCGGAAGACGCAGTCAACAAGGCTCTGAGTGAAGGGAACTGACATGCAAGCTGTGATCGGGGAGGGCGCGGTTCTCCGCGGCTCTCCAACGCCAGAGTCATCGTCGCGCCCGACCCGGTCACGGCAGCACTCCCAACAGTTGCGCGAGTCTCTGGTAGCTGCGGCATTCCTGGCGCCGGCGGTCGTAGTCATAGCGGTGTTCGTAATATATCCGATGATATCCGCGGCATACCTGTCCCTAACATCGTGGAGCGGATTCGGTACGCAACAGATCTTTATGGGGAGCGCGAACTATAGACGTCTGATTCATGACCCGGCCGTTATCAACTCCCTGCTGGTGACAATCGTGTACGCCGCGGGCGTGGCAGTTCTGTCTGTGGTGTCGGGGATGACGATCGCGCTGTTGTTGGACGCTCCTATCAAGGGACGCGCCTTGTATCGCGGGATTTACTTCCTGCCAACGGTGTCGTCGTCGGTCGCCGCGGCGATCATATGGAAGTACGTGCTGGATCCCTCGGGAATCTTGAACAAGGTTTTGGAATCGTTGGGGACGAACGGTTATGACTGGCTCGGTCACCGCTGGAGCGCGCTAACGGCGCTGATATTGCTCACCGTCTGGAAGAACCTGGGATTCAATGCAATCATGTACCTGACCGCACTTCAGACACTTCCCGCCTCCTGCTACGAGGCGGCTGCGTTAGACGGAGCCGGGACGTGGAGGAAGATCAAACATATAACCATCCCGCTATTGCGACCGATGACGTTCTTCGTGGTCATTCAGGCTCTTATCACGGCTTTCCAATCGTTCGACTTGGTCTACGTGCTTACGGGAGGCGGTCCATCGGGCGGCACTGACGTACTCGGTATGCTGATGTACCGCACTTCGTTCCGGTTGGGTGACTTCGGTTATGGGGCGGCCATTGCGTTCGTATGTCTTCTATTGGTTCTCGGCGTGACCGCAGTGCAGTGGCGCTGGTCTGGTTCTGGTGAGTCGGATTTGGCATGAGGAACAACCATGAATGAGACACGGGTAACACGATGCGTGCGTCACGTTCTGCTTGTTGCAGGATCGTTCACGGTGGTGGCGCCATTCATCTGGATGTTATTGACGTCCGTGAAGAAGCGGTCAGAAGTGTTCACGACGGTGCTTCCGACAGAGTGGCACTGGGAGAACTACGTACGCGCTTGGCAGGCGGCACCCTTCGGGCGGTATTACCTCAACTCGATCCTAATGACTCTCGGTATTGTCGTTGGGCATCTGGTCCTGGACTCGCTGGCGGCCTATGCGTTCGCCAGACTGAACTTCCCAGGCAAGAAACTGCTGTTCTTCGTTCTGCTGTCCACGATGATGGTGCCGACCTTTGTTACCATTATTCCAGCCTTCTCAATCATCGTAACCCTGGGGTGGATCGACACTTATTCTGCGTTGATCGTCCCGCGCCTGGCGGATGTATTCGGGATCGTATTGCTCCGACAGTACTTCTCCACGATACCCATGGAGTTGGAAGACGCTGCGCGGATTGATGGTTGTAACAGGGTTCAGGTGTTCGTGAGGATACTCCTGCCACTGGCGCGTCCCGCCCTGGCCACGTTGACCATATTTGCAACGCTGTTCGCCTGGAACGACTTTCTATGGCCGCTGCTGGTCACGAACGGCGATGAGATGCGTACTATCCAAGTCGGCCTCACGGCATTCCAGGGGCGCTACGGCACATCATGGCATCTGCTGATGGCGGGCACATTGATGGCGACGGTCCCGACCATCATAATGTTCCTGTTCTTCCAGCGGTCTCTTATCAGAGGGTTGACCTCGGGTGGGGTCAAGCAGTGACGACGAAAGGTTATGAAGTGGAATATGCGGCAGTAGCTGCAGGGGCTCGGCTCGACGCTCCGGTGTCGGTACCGCGGTGGCTTGAGTCTGCGGTCTTCTATCAGGTGTTCCCGGAACGCTTCTGCAACGGTGACCCTAGCAATGATCCGGCTTATGTCGAACCATGGGGCGGTGTGCCTACTCGCGAGAACTTCTTCGGCGGAGACCTTCAAGGCATTACGCAGCACTTGGATCACATTCAGTCGCTGGGTGCGAATGCCTTGTATCTGACCCCGGTGTTTACTGCTGGGACAAACCACCGGTACGACGGTGAAGACTACTTCGCGATCGATCCCGTTCTGGGCGGGGATACGGCTTTCAATGAACTCGTTGATGGGGCGCATGGTAGAGGTATGCGGGTAGTGCTCGACGGCGTGTTTAACCACTGCGGCTGGCATCACCCGTACTTCGAGGACGTGCTTGATAAGGGTGCCAGGTCTAGGTACGTCAATTGGTTTTTGGTCGAAGACTTTCCTGTCGTGTCCGATCCGGCACCAAACTATGAGACCTGCTCTGGGTGCGCCTATCTTCCAAAGTGGAATGTTTACAATCCGGAGGTGCGAGAGCACCACTTCCGGGTGGCCGTGCATTGGCTTGAGCGTGGAATTGACGGATGGCGGCTAGATGTTCCGTATTTCATTAATGATGTTTTTTGGAAGCGGTTCCGGAGCGTCGTGAAGGATCGTTTTCCGGATGCCTGCCTGATCGGTGAGGAGTGGCAGTCTCCGACGCGCTGGCTTCACGGTGACACCTTCGATGGGACAATGAATTATGGGTTGCGTGATCTGGCTCTGGATTACGCCGCCACGCGGAAGGCGGATGCCTCGGCCACGGCGCGTGCGGCGCTGGCGCTTCAGGACGCCATCCCGCCGCATGCCGCGCCGGCAATGATGAACTTGTTGGGCAGCCACGACACTCCGCGTCTGTTCCAGGAGTGCGGCGATGATGTGGCAGCGGTGTGTGAGGCGCTTGCCCTGATGTTTGCGTTCCCAGGTGCGCCGATGATCTACTACGGCGATGAGGTCGGCATGCGTGGGGACAATGATCCGGGCTGCCGTGGTTGTATGTCATGGGATCGGAACGATTGGAACCATGAGTTGTTGGCTGTCTTCAAGTCCTTTACGGGAGCGCGACGGGACTCGATGTCGTTGGGACGTGGACGCCTTGAGATCCCCTATGCTGTCGGTGACGTCATTGCGTTAAGGAACAACACAATGAATGGGACTACCACTACACTCATCAATCGAAACTCGGCGGCGACAGTGGTTCCCGGCGACTTGATGCCGCCGCACGGGCGGGACTTGATGACGCTCGTTGGCGGTCGTTTCGCAAAACCGCCGACGGCGGTCGGTGACTGGTTGGTGGTTCCCGGAAGGTCTGTCAGGCTCGTTGAGGAGGTACGGTGACGCCGCGTGCTCCGCGGGCGACGATGAAGGACGTTGCCGAGCGGGCGGGTGTTTCGACGTCGGCGGTCTCCTTCGCGTATAACAATCCAGGTCGTCTGGCTCGTAGCACGGTTGAGCAGATACATAAGGCGGCCGAAGAACTCGGATATGTGAGAGATCCGGCGGCGCGGATGCTCAGGACCCGCACCACGAGAAACATGGGCCTACTGCTGCCGCAGCCCATCGATGACATTTTCGCGAATCCGTACTATGCCGAACTCATCGCGGGCATCGGCCAGGTCTGTACTCGTGAGGGGATGTTCCTCCTGCTGATCCCGCCGTTGAAGGGCTCTTTGGCGGAGTCCGTCCCTGTGTCCGTGGTCGATGGCTTTCTCGTGGTCGGTATCGAGCGCGACAGGAGCGAGATCAGGGCCATCCAACGGCAACAAATGCCGTTTGTTGTCATAGACGGTGACCCGTTGGCTGAGGTGCCGGCGGTCGGGCTCGATGAGGTCGAGGCAACGGGGGAGGTCACCCGGCACTTACTTGACCTTGGGCACCGCGATATTCAGGTACTCGCCTTCGAGTCTGGACAGGATGCCGGCCCTAGTGGTTGGCATGGAACGCTGCTGCGGCGGTACGAGGGTGTCCGTGAGGCGATCGAAGATCGTGGGCTTACGAGCAACGTGAGGTTGCGCGTGACGGAGCTACCCTGCACGCGCGAGGCAGGCAGCCACTGGGTACGTAGGATCTGGGAGTCTGGGGATCGTCCGTCGGCGTTCCTGTGCTTCTCTGATGTAATCGCTCTCGGCGCGCTGGACGCTTTGAACGAGCATGGTGTGGATGTGCCGGGAGAGGTTTCGGTCACGGGCTTCGACGACATTCCCGAGGCGCGGTGGGCGCGTCCGAGCCTGACCACAGTGCGGCAGTCCATCCGTACTAAAGGACGTTTGGCGGCCGACAGGTTGGTCGACGCCATCGCAGCGAACCGGACTCCGGATGAGTCCTTTACTCTGCCTGAGCACCAGACGATTCACGGCAGTCTGGTGGTCAGAGACTCTTCCGGGCCTGCTCAGAGCCATCGGCATGTCGGTGACTAGTCCCTCGGCTTTGTGTTTTGCAGCGCAACATCTCACCTTGAAACACCGCACCGACTCAGCCAGGCTCCTGCCATGATCGCACAACTCGGCTCTGCAAAGCCCAACGCGACCGACACCCCAGCGGCCCCCAACCCGACTGACCTCCCGGTCGCGGTTGATTGGCCGGCTGACGCCGCACGACGTCTGCCTGTGCCGCGCGATCCGGCTGCCGCCTACCAAGTGGTGATGGTGTGTACCGGCAATATCTGCCGCTCCGCCATGGCCGAGGTCGTGCTCCTCGACCGCCTGCTCGCGGCCGACGTCCCCACCGGCGGGCCCGGCAGCGTCGTCGTCACCTCTGCGGGCGTCTCCGACGAGGAGTCCGGTAACCCCATGGACCCCCGCGCCCGGCGCATCCTGACCGAAAGTGGCTACGGCGTCGGCGCAGATCCGGCCGCGCGCGCCACCGCGGCCGCAATTGCCGAGCACGCCGCCCACCACATCGCCGACGCCGAACTGCGCCGGGCCGACCTCATACTGGCCATGACCAGCGCCCACCGGCGTGTCTTGACGCGCCGCAGCGAGCGCCTCGGCGTCGATCCCGCACGCATCCGCATGTTCCGCGAGTACGACCCGACGGCGGCGGCAGGCACGCCCGGCGCACCCGGACACGCGGCAAACCTGGACGTGCCCGACCCCTGGTACGGCACCATGGCCGACTTCGTCGACACCCTCGCCGTCGTCGAACGCGTCAGCGACGCCCTGGCCCCCGCACTCGCGGAGCTGGTGGGAGCGGCCGGGGCACGGTGAGCGGCCCCGCTGTGCGCGGGCCGGCCGAGCGCTCAGCCCAGCCGCTCGGACAGCCAGCCGGTGAGCGTGGACAGATACTCCTCGCGCACGGGGGAGGGCGACAACACCAGGTCGTGCACGCCGCCGGGGATCTGCACCACGGTGACGTCCTCGCCCAGGAACCGCGACCGCTCCACGATCTGCTCCACCGACAGCACCGTGTCGCACCGCAGCGCCTCCTGGCGCGAAATACCCGGGCCGCCCGACGCCGTCGAGCAGCACACCAGCACCGGCACGTCGATACCGAGCCCATGGTGCACTTCCCGCTGCAGGCGGCGGATACCCGCCAGGAACCCCGCCCGCACCGGGAACGACGGCGAGGGCTTCAGTGCCAGGTCCCAGTCCCACTCCCCGCCCCAGCGGCGGTGCAGGGTGCGGGCGTAGATGTCCACCTCGATGGGGCCCGGATCCGTATCCACGGGGACGGTGGTGGCGGCGTCGGTGCCGGCCTGTTGTCGAGAGCCCGCCGGTGCGCCCTCGGTGCGCGACTCGGATGGGGCGGCTTCGGCCGGTTCGAGCGCCTTGAGCTCCGCGGGGTTGTCGATGATGCGGTCGGGGTCGCGGCGCGAGAGCAGATCGACGAGGGCCGAGCCGTAGGAGCGCACCAGGCCGGAGGAGTTCAGTTGCAGCCACGGGGAGTTCAGCGTGACCGCCTCGACCGACCCGGGGTGGTCTCCGGCCCAGATGACGGCTTGCAGCCCGCCGGTGGAATGCCCATTGAGCACCACCGTGGAGTGGCCGTGCTCGCTGCGGATGATCCGCAGTGCCTCGGCGATCTCCTCGTCGTGCACGCGCAGGTCGCGCACGTCGTGAGGGGACCAGTAGCCCACGCCCGCCCGACCGCAGGCGCGCAGGTCCAATGCGTAGAACTCGTATCCGGCGTCAAAAAACGCGTCGGCCAGCCAGGTTTGGAAGAAATAGTCGTTGCGACCGTGCAGGTACAGCACTGCGCGCTCATGCCGGGGTGTGCCCGGCCGCCCGTCGGGGCCCGGAGCCGGCACGGCCCCCCTTTGGTGGACGAGCACGGCGTGGTCCGCGCCCGGGGCGGCGGGGGAGTCGGTGACGGGAATGGTGCGCGCGACCCACGGCTCGCCCAGGATGTCGGGCACCGTCTCCGGCAACGGTTCCGGAGCCGACGCGGCTCCGGCAGGTGATGGGTGGCCGAGCGGGTCCGGCGTCGTTGTGGATGCCATGGCTGCATCCTGTCACGGACGGCGACGATCGGTGGCACACGAGTTCCTGTCGGATACACGAGTTTTGGAGGTTTGCACGTGTCCTGCACCTGCAAACCTCCAAGACTCGTGTTCATGGCACAAACTCGTGTACGCGCAGTGATGCGCGCGTCGTTTTCGACCGTCGGCTTGCTCCGGGCCCCGCCCGCCGCCTAACGTAGGCACCGACCATCCAGAGCAACCGAGAGACCTGGCTCATCGACGTTGCAGCAACCCCCGTTCGCGGTGAGGGTGCTACCGCCAGGACCGATGGAGGACCACGTGACGCAATCACCTGCATCCGCGGCACCCGCTTCGGCGGGGGCCGACGGCGCGGAGTCGCCAGCCGGCGCCGTACAGGCCGCGCCCCCGGAACCCATGATTTCCCTGCGCGACGTGCACAAGGTGTACAAGCTCCCGGGCGGTAACACGGTGCGCGCCCTCGATGGGGTGAACCTGGACGTGCACGCCGGCTCCATCCACGGCATCGTCGGCACCTCCGGCGCCGGCAAGTCCACGCTGGTGCGCTGCCTGACCAGCCTGGAGCGCCCCACCTTCGGGGAGGTGCGCGTCGCCGGCAAGAACATGACCGACCTGTCCGCCCGTGACCTGCGCGAGGCCCGCCGCGCCATCGGCATGGTCTTCCAGCACGCCAACCTGCTCGACTCGCGCACCACCGCCCAAAACGTTGCCTACCCGCTGGCACTGGCCGGCGTGCCCAAGGGACAGCGCCACGAGACGGTCGCCCGCATGCTCGACCTGGTGGGCCTGGCCGACCGCGGCTCCTCCTACCCCGCCCAGCTCTCCGGCGGCCAGCAGCAACGCGTCGGCATCGCCCGCGCGCTCGCGGACCAGCCCTCCGTGCTGCTGTGCGACGAGCCCACCAGCGCCCTGGACCCGGAGACGACCCGCCAGATCCTGGGTCTGATCCGGGACGTGCGTGATCGCCTCGGCGTCACCGTCGTGATCATCACCCACGAGATGAGCGTGGTGCGGCAGATCTGCGACTCCGTCAGCCTGCTTCAGGCCGGCCGCGTCGTCGAGTCCGGGCCGATCGAGAAGGTCGTCTCCGACGTCGACTCCCGGCTCTCCCACGAACTCGTCCCCACCCCGGAGATCCCCGACGGGGAGCTCGCCGACGGCGCTGTGATCATCGACGTCGCGCTCACCTCCCACCCCGGCCAGCCCGCCGCCGCCCAGGTACTCTCGCTCGCCGCCGAGCGGGGCGCCGACGTCGCCGGTGGGCTGTTCGAGACCCTCGGCACCGCCCAGGTCGGCCGCCTGGCGCTCACCATCCCCGCCGACCAGGCGCAGGGCGCACTGACCGCCCTGCGTGAGGCGGGCGTCACCGCGGAGGTGCGCGCATGAACAGCCTGATCGCTGCCGCCGGGACTCTCTCCGCGACCGTCCGCGCCGGCGCCCTCGCCCTGGCCTCCAGCGGCGACGACACCTGGTTCAACAACCCCGCCATCCAGCGCAAGCTCGGCCCGGCCACCCTGGAGACCTTCCAGATGCTGGGCGTATCCGGCGCCCTGACGATCGTCATCGGCCTGCTGCTGGGACTGGCGCTGGTCACCACCGGCAAGCGTGGCCAGCACGCCAACCGGGCCGTCTACGAGGTGCTCTCCCAGATCGTCAACATCGGCCGGTCCATGCCGTTCATCATCCTTATGGTGGCGCTCATCCCCTTCACCCGCGCGCTCGTGGGCACCTCTCTGGGCTGGGGTGCCGCCTGCGTACCCCTGACCATCGGCGCCATCCCCTTCTACGCCCGCCTGGTGGAGACCGCCATCAACGACGTCGACCACGGCAAGGTCGAAGCCGCCCTGATGATGGGCGCCTCCGGCCGCCAGATCACCTGGGGCGTACTGGTGCGCGAGGCCATGCCCACGCTCATCCAGTCCGCCACGGTCACCCTGATCACTCTGCTCGGCTACACCGCCATGGCCGGCACGGTGGGAGGCGGCGGCCTGGGCGACCTGGCCATCCAGCACGGCTACCGGCAGAACGACCCCGACGTCATGGTGATAGTCGTCGTGCTGATCGTGCTCATCGTCGCCGTCATCCAGGTGTGTGGCGACATGCTCAGCCGGCTGGTCGACCACCGCTGAGCCTCGACCAGCCGGAGTCCCCGGAGCCCCCATGGCCCCAACGGCTCGGCTGCCCCATCCCGGGCCGGCCCCGCGGCGGCACGAGCCGTCCGCCGGCCACCCACGTACCCAACCAACCGCAAGCCTTGCAGACACCTGCAGGCACCTTCACGAACAAGGAATCGCATCATGACCTCCACCATCACCCGCCGCAGCGTCCTGGCCGGTGGCCTCGCCTCCGCCGTCGCCCTCACCCTGGCCGCCTGCGGCGGCTCCTCCAGTGACACCGCCACCGGCGGATCCGGCACCACGGCCGCCGTCGACGGCATCAAAGTCGACGGCGACACGGCCACCATCACCATCGGCGCCACCCCGCAGCCGCACGTCACCATCCTCCAGTGGGTGCAGGACAACCTGGCCGCCGACGCCGGGCTCAACCTCGACATCGTCGAGATCGACGACTACCAGACGCCCAACACCTCCCTGGATGACGGCTCCCTGGCGGCGAACTTCTACCAGACGCCGAACTTCCTGGCTCAGCAGATCGAGGAGAAGGGCTACGACTTCGTCGCCATCGCCGACGTCCACATCGAGCCCATGGGCATCTACACGGACAAGGGCTACAGCTCGGTCGACGAGGCCGCCGAAGGCGGAACCATCCTGCTCAACAACGACCCCGCCAACACCGCCCGCGGGCTGCAGCTGCTCGAGACCGCCGGGCTGATCACGCTCGACCCCGACGTCGAGATCCCCACCACCCTGGACGTGACCGACAACCCGAAGAACTTCGATCTGGTGACGGTCGACGGCGCCCAGGTGGCCGCGTCGATGGCCGACGCCGAGCTGGCCGTCATCAACGGCAACTACGCGCTCGACGCCAATCTCAAGCCCAGCGAGGACGCGCTCGTCCTGGAGCAGGGTGAGGGCTCCCCGTACGCCAACCAGTTGGTCGTGCGCACCGCCGACAAGGACAACGAGTACCTGGTCAAGCTCGCCGGACTGCTGAACTCCGACGAACTGCGTACCTACATCGAGGAGACCTGGACCGACGAGTCCGTCATCCCCGCCTTCTGACGCCTCCGCGCCGACGCGACCGCTGCCGGGCCGCTCCGCTCCACGCCCGCAAGGGGTGGGCGGGGCGGCCCGTTCAGTCCACGATGCCGTACAGGCGGTCGCCGGCGTCACCCAGACCGGGCACGATGTAGGCGTGCTCGTTCAGGCGCTCGTCGCGGGCTGCGGTGACGACGGTGACGTCGGCGCGGTCGCCGACGGCCGCCTCCAGGGTCGCCAGCCCCTCCGGGGCGGCGATCAGGCAGATGGCGGTCACGTCGCGGGCGCCGCGCTCCAGCAGATAGTTGATGGCGGCCACGAGGGTGTGGCCGGTGGCGAGCATGGGGTCGACGACGAAGCACTGGCGGCCGGACAGGTCATCCGGCAGCCGGTTGGCGTAGGTCTCCACCTCCAGGGTGTCCTCGTTACGCTTCATACCCAGGAAGCCGACCTCGGCGGTGGGCAGCAGCCGGGTCATGCCCTCGAGCATCCCCAGGCCGGCGCGCAGGATCGGTACCACGATCGGCCGCGGCTCGGCCAGGTGCCGGCCGGTCGTGGCGGCTACCGGTGTCTGGATGCGGATCTCCTCGGTGCGCACGTCGCGCGTGGCCTCGTAGGCGAGGAGGGTGACCAGCTCGTCAACGAGCTGACGGAAAACGGCCGAGGGTGTCTTCTCGTCGCGCAGGACGGAGAGCTTGTGGTCAATGAGCGGGTGATCGGCAACGTGCAGGCGCATGGGCCAAGCCTACGACGCCCGAAACGAGCTGAGGGTGGAATAGACCGGGGCCGGGCGGTGGAGTGTGGTCCCGTCTGAACGCCAGCAGCCTCATAACACTGGATACGAACGTGTTAGAGGATTAAGTCTATGTGCAAATAGAACGTCAGCTCGACACCGCGTTATCAAAATAAGGATAGTCTCGGAAGTTGTTACATTGTCGCATGATTCTGGTGACCGCAGGAGTGTAGCTATGAACCCCGGGATTCTTATGGGCATTGTTGTGAATGTACTGTTCGGCGCGCTGTTCGTCGCAGCGATTGCGCTTCCCTGGACGCGGCTCGGACATGGTGCCGGCCGTGGCGCCAGAGTCTTGGCAACCGTGGTCGCGGCGATCATGGTCGGCACTGCCTGGTCGTACACGCTTGCGGACGTTCAGACCACCGGACCCGGCGGCGGCGCGGTGTGGTGCGGAAGCAGCTGTGCATTCATGTTGGACCCGCGGCTTCAGGAGTTCGAGGGGCTGCCGTACGAGTGCATTGTCCACAGCTGGATCGCCGTGGCCGTGCTGTTCGCCCTTGCTGTCGCGGTGCTAATGGCACAGCGTTACGTATTGCGCCTGGTTGCCCGTCGACGGCGTCATTGAATGCCGCTTCCCCAGCGCGGGCCGCGGGCGGGTCGCAGGTTCGGCCTCAGACGGTCTCGGCGGCGCCGAGATACTCCAGCCAGCGCTCGTAGTGATCCAGGACGTCGTGGGCGACCTGCTCGCGCGACCAGTCCATCACGTCGTAGCCCTGACCGCCGCCGCGGGGACGCACCTCCAGGCGGACGGTGAGGTCGTCGGCCTCGTGGACCACCACGCCGAAGGCCGGCACCGGCGCCTGCACCATGCGTACCGCGTACCGGAAGTGGGAGCCGGTGCGGCGCTCGCCCTGCGTCTCGGTCGCCTGCGCCAGCGTGGGCGGGGGCGTGACCACGAGGGTGGCCGAACCCAGGAAGTTGCGCTCGTCGTCGGGATCCTGCGCCTCGGGGCCGGCGACGACGACCTCGGCCACCATATCCTCCTTGCGCAGCTCGTCGGCGACCGCTTCCAGGGCCGGAACGACGCGGTTGGACATGGCGCGCTGGGCGCGGGCCGGGGAGACGACGTCGAAGGTGTGCGACAGCCGGTCGCGCCAGGGAATCCGGTTCATGCCGGCGGCGGTGCCCGTGGCCCCCAGCAGCCGGTTGCGGTTGGCGATGCCGCGGGCCTGCTCGCGGGTGGCCTCGGTACGCATGGCGCGCCACAGCCCCGCCATGACGGCGATGACCACGAAGGAGAATGGCAGAGCCATGACGATGGTGGCCTGCTGCAGGATGGGGATGCCGCCGGCCACGAGCATGGCGATGGTGAGCACGCCGGTCAGGGCGGCCCAGAAGATGCGCAGCCAGGCGGGGGCGTCCTGCGGGTCACCGTGGTAGGTCGGCAGCGCGCGGCTGGACAGGTTGGCCATGACCAGGGCGCCGGAGTCTGCGCTGGTGACGTAGAACAGGATTCCGATGAACAGGGACAGTGCGATCAGGAACTTCCCTCCGGGCAGGTAGCTGAGCAGCGTGTACAGCCCCTGTTCCGGCTGCTCCACCGTCAGCTCGGCGAAGTCGAGGTTGCCCGAGCGGATCAGGTCCAGGGCGCTGTTGCCGAAGATCGACACCCACATGGTGACGTAGGAGAAGGGCAGTACCAGGGAGCCGACCACGAACTCGCGCACGGTACGGCCGCGCGAGATGCGCGCCAGGAACATGCCGACGAAGGCGGCCCAGGTGATCCACCAGGCCCAGAAGAACAGTGTCCAGCTGTTGAGCCACTCGGTGGGACGGTCGTAGGCGTAGGTCTCCAGAGTCAGGCCGGGGAAGTGGGTGACGAAGTCGCCGATATTGCCGACCAGGGCGTCGATCAGGAAGGCGGTGTTCCCGGTCAGCAGCACCCACAGGGCCAGTCCGACAGCGAGCAGCACGTTGATGTTGGACAGCACGCGCACGCCCCGGTCGACGCCGGAAACGGCGGAGACGGTGGCCATGATGACGCTCAGTGCGATCAGGCCGATCTGGGTGGCGGTCCCCTGCGGGAGGCCGAACAGGATGGTGAGGGCGACGTTCAACTGGACGACGCCCACACCGAGCGAGGCGGAGATGCCGACGGCCCCACCCACCAGGGCGGCGGCGTCGACGACGTCGCCGAGCAGGCCGTCCACGCGGTCGCCGAGCAGCGGCCGCAGGGTGGAGCGTACGGCCAGCGGCTGGTGCCGCCGGTAGGCGAAGTAGCCCAGTGCCATACCGAGGATCGAGTACAGGCCCCAGCCGCTGATGCCGTAGTGGAGCAGGGTGAGCACGATGCCGTTGCGTGCCGCCTCGACGGTCTGGGCGTCACCGGTCGGCGGGTTCATGTATTGGGCCACCGGCTCGGCGACCGCGTAGAACATGATTCCCGTCCCCACACCTGCGGCGAAGAGCATGGCGGCCCAGGAGAAGGTGGAGAAGTCCGGGGTGGAGTTGTCCGGTCCCAGGCGGATCTTCCCGAACTTCGACAACGCCAGGACGATCACGAACAGCAACGCGGCCGTTACCAACAGGATGTAGAAGGAGCCGAACCAGCGTCCGGCCCAGGACACAGCGGCATTGAAGGCGGCGGAGACCGTCTCTGGAGCGATGATGGCGGCGCCGGTGATGGAGGCGATAATCGCCGCCGAGACGACGAAGACCACCGTGTTCAGACGGCGTTGTTCAGGGGCTTCGGATGTTGCTGGTGTCGTCTGATTGCTGAGTGAATCAGGCACTGGCACTCCTCGATGCATTGGGGATGCACTGGTGATGCGTGGGCGCGCACACGGCCACGTGCAAAAGGCCATGGCGGCGTTTACAGGATTGTGAATCTTTCAGGGATCCCGCGGATTGGCAAGCGAAAGCCGCCGAAATGCGGGTGGCGGGGGGACTTGACGGCCGCATGAGGTCGGGGATAAACGGGTGTCGGCGAGATTCTTCCCACATTTCCCTTCCGCGCCTCACGGACCGCCCGATGTTGCGGTGTTTTCGAGCCGTCGAGTAGGACTTTGGTCCGGCCGTGTCCGGGTGACGGGAGGAGGGGTGGACTGTGGCAGGGTGGGGGCGTGAGTCTTCCCGGTCTGCTCCGCGAGCGCTACGACGCCGCCATGTGCCGCGCGCTGGAACTCGCGCGGCATGCAGGCGCGTCCGGGGAGGTGCCGGTGGGCGCCGTCGTCCTGTCCGGGGAGGGAGCGGTAATTGCTGAGGCCGCCAACGCGCGAGAGGCGGAGCATGATCCGACGGCGCACGCCGAGATTCGGGCCCTGCGGGCGGCGGGCGTGGCGCTGGGACAGTCCCACCTGGACGGCTGCACTCTGGTGGTGACCCTCGAGCCGTGCACCATGTGTGCCGGGGCCGCGCAGTTGGCCCGCCTGGAGCGGGTGGTGCTGGGGGCCTGGGAGCCGAAGACCGGGGCGTGCGGAAGCGTGCGCGACGTCCTGCGCGATCCGCGCGCCAACCACCGGGTGGAGGTGGTGGCGGGACTGCGTGAGCAGGAGGCCCAGGCGCTACTGCGGGACTTCTTCGCCAGTCGACGGCCCGGCCAGTCGGAGTAGTGAGCGCCTCCGCGCCGCCGTGAGCGACCTCGCAGGCCGCGGGGGCTGGGCATCGGGCGGCACGGCGTGTAACCTGTCCATCTGCTAGGTAGCGTGTCCGAGCGGCCGAAGGTGCAGATCTCGAAAGTCTGTGTGGTTCATAGCCACCCTGGGTTCGAATCCCAGCGCTACCGCCAAACAGATCCCCGGAATCCAGGCGAAAAGTCGGAGTCCGGGGATCTTTTCATGTCGCGGTGGGGTCCCAGTGGGTACAGCGGAACGAGCGTCGCCCGGGTGCGGGCCTAGGTCCGCGCGGCGGGCGGCGTGACCGCTAGTGCCCTGGAGCCACGCACACGCGTTTGTGTCAGGAACACGAGTTTCGGAGCTTTGCACGTGCCCTGCACCCACCAACCTCCAAGACTCGTGTCTTTGCGGGGAACTCGTGTACGAGCTGCGGTGTACCAGACGCACGCCCGGGTGCGGACTCGCAAGGGCCGACCTGCCCCGCCCGCCGTTGTCCGCACAACCTCGGGTGTCCTGCCAGGGCCTGGTTCGGCGTCGTCGTCAAGCCATAAAGTCCGGACTATGCCCGCGACGAAACCGCCCGTGCACCCGGCCGACTCCGAAGACGCGTCGATCCGGCTGTACCGCCTACTCTGCGATGCCATGGTTGCGGCGGACACGGCCGCCATCGACGCCCTGCTCACCGAGGACTGCGTCCTGACCCATATGACCGGCTACCCCCAGCCCAAGGTCGAGTGGCTGTCCGACATCCGCGATGGAACCCTGACCTACCACTCCTCGCAGCTCGTCTCCGCCGAGCCCGACACCATCGACGCCTTCCCCGTGGTGCGCGGTCGCTCCCGCACCAACGCGACGGTCTGGGGCGTGCGCGGCACCTGGAACCTGCAAATCGTCGGGTACGTCGTCCCGGATCCCGCCGCCAGCACCGCGCGCAACCCAACCGGTTGGCGCTTCAGCCGCCTGGACGCCAGCCGTTTCTAGACGGTGTCATGAAATGCACCGCTTAACGCCCAGCCGTTGTCGCATCTGCCGACTCGCTCGCGGCGACACGCGGTTAGTCGTCACTTGACGGCGGTCGGCGCTCGGAAAGTGGTGCATTTGGTGACAAGGGCTAGGTCCAGAAACGAAGGGACGCCGCTAGTTCGGGCGTCGCCCGGTGCCGCGGATGGCCGGCGCTGTCCACGGGTCCTCCGGCCACGCGTGCTTGGGGTAGCGTCCGCGCAGCTCGGCCCGCACCTGTGGGTAGCCCTGCTGCCAGAAGGAGCGCAGGTCATCGGTGATCGCCACCGGCCGCCGCGCCGGCGACAGCAGATGAATGACCACGCTCACGCGCCCGTCGACGATCCGCGGGGTGTCCGCCCAGCCGAAGCACTCCTGCACCCGCACCGCCAGCACCGGACGTTCCAGCGCCTCGCCCCGCTCACCCACATAGTCCACGCGCACCTGCGAGCCCGACGGCACCTGCAGTCGCTCCGGCACCAACTCGTCCAGTCGCGCGGCCGCCGGCCAGGGCAGCAGGGCACGCAGGCACGCCGTTATGTCCAGTCGACTCAGGTCGAAGCGCCCGCCGGACCTGGCCGCCAGCGCCTTTACGTCCGGAATCAGCCACTCGTCGGCGCGTTGTAGGAGCGCGGCGTCGTCGACCGCGGGCCAGGGCTCGCCCAGTGTCCGGTGCAGTAGCGCCAAGCGCGCCCGCAGCTCGGCGGCACCACGCCAGGGCAGCACTCCGAGCCCTTCGCCGCGGCACCGTTCGACGATGGCGTCCGCCACCTGCGCCGGTGTCGGCGCCCCATCGGAAACGGATGCCAGCTGAATCGCGCCCAGACGGCGCACCCGTTCCACCCGCAGCCGGTCTCCATCCCAGCGGGTGTGCGCGTCCTCGGACAGCCAGGCGTCGGCCACCGCCAGCGCGAGCGCTTCGTCGATCGGTGCGGCCGCCCGGATCGTCGCCTCGGCGGTTCCCGGGGCGCGGTCTACGTCGGCCACCGCCAGCCACTCCGCCGCGGCCAACGGTGAGTCCGCGGGCAGTCGCAGCCCGGTCCCGCCGACGCTGGCGTAGCTGGCCGGACGCCCCGCGCCGGGCACGGGGCCGCGACCGCGGGCGATCCACTCCGGGTGGGCCAATGCCGCAACCAGCCCGACGGCATCGGCCGCACTCGGACCGACCAAGCCGCCTAAGCCGGTGGCGGGGTCGTCGGCCGGCTTCGTGCCGGCCCCGCTGCGGTCGGCGCCAGGTTGGGTGGCGGTGGCAGGCGGGTCGGCGTGTCTCCCGGCCGGGTGTCGGCGTGCAGCCTGCTCCAGACGTCGGGCCTCAACCCGCCAGGCCCGCTCCTGCGGGCCACGGCGGACGCTGCGCGCCAGCGCGGCCAGGTCGGCCTGGGGCGCACGCAGGTCGGCGGTCAGCAGCGCGGTCGCCTCGGCGGCACGGCGCAGGCCGATCACCTCGGCGGCGCCCAGCAGGGCGCGGGCCGGACGCACTTCGGCGGGGACGGCGGCCACGGCGCGGCCCAGCCCGGTCACGGCGTCGCCGTCGAGCAGACCCAGGCGTTCAAGCGAGTCGGTGGCGGCCGCCAGCGCGGGGCCGGGCGGCGGGTCGATCCAGGCCAGGCCTTCGCCGCCGGGCACGCCCCAGGCGGCCAGCTCCAACGCGGTGCGGGTCAGGTCCGCGATGAGGATCTCCGGGGTCGGTGCCGGTGCGGCCCGCGCCCAGTCCACCTGCGTGCAACAGCGGTAGACGACGCCCGGCCCGGTGCGCGCCGCCCGCCCGGCCCGCTGGGTCCCGGCCGCCCGGGACTCCCCGACCGTCACCAGCCCGGACATGCCGCGCGCCACGTCCAGGCGCGGCTCGCGGGCGAGGGTGGCGTCCACGACGATGCGTACGCCCGGCACCGTCAGGGAGGACTCGGCCACGTCGGTGGACACGATCACCCGCCGCACACCGGCCGACGGCGTCAGTGCGGCGTCCTGCGCCGGGCTGGGTAGACGCCCGTGCAGCGGCAGCACCTGAACGGCGGCCGCCGAGCTCCCGGCCCCGGGCCCGGGCCCGCCGCCCTGGACGGCCTCGCGCAGCCGGGTGACGACGTCGTCGACCTCGCGGGCACCGGGCAGAAAGACCAGCACGTCCCCCTCCCGCTCGGCCAGTGCGCGCATCACCGTGGCGGCCACGTGCGCGAGGAACTGGCGCGGCACCCCGCGCGGGCCGAGCCGGGAGGTGCCCGACGGCGGTGGCGCCCAGATCTCCTCGAGCGGATACAGCACACCGGGCACCTCAACCACCGGTGCCGGAGCGGTGACGCCGCCGAGCAGGCCGGGCAGGCGCCTCAGGTCGGGAGTGGCGGACATGGCGACCACCGCCAGGTCCTCCCGCAGGGCGACGCGCGCGTCCAGCAGGAGCGCCAGCAGCAGGTCCGACTCCAGGGAGCGCTCGTGCACCTCGTCCAGGACCACCGCGGCCACACCGGGCAGCTCCGGGTCGCCCTGCAGGCGGCGCAGCAGCAATCCGGCGGTGACCACCTCGATGCGGGTACGGGCCGAGCTCCGGTGCTCCCCGCGCACCGCGTAGCCGACCGTCTCGCCGACCTCCTCGCCCAACAGTGATGCGAGGCAGCGGGCGGCGGCCCGGGCGGCCACGCGCCGCGGTTGGGTGACGATCACGCGCCCGGGGGAGGGGACGGCGTCAGGATGGGTGAGGACGTCGGCGACCAGCAGTGGCACCAGTGTGGTCTTGCCGGTTCCCGGCGGGGCGGTGACCACAACAGTCGGTGCGTGTGGGGGTTCGCCGGGGGAGACGTTGGCGGTGGCCGGCGCGACGTCGGCGTCAGAGGCGGTGTCGGTGCCGGGGCGCTCCCCCAGCAGGAGTGCGCGGAGCCCGGGCATTGCGGCGACGACGGGCAGGTCCGGCGGGTCGGCCAGGAGTCGGGCGACGGGGTCCGCGGTCTGCTTCACCCGCCCATCATGCCCGCACCGCGTTACCCACATGCCCTCACGCTCGGCCCGCCTACCCACCGCCCACGGGATGGCGGGTACTGGGGCGGGATGCACCCGGGGCGTCCAGATGTGGCGGCGCCCGCCGTCTACTACGCCGGTCGGACGTTAACAACGCTACTTAACGGTCTGCTGTATACCCCAGGAGCCTTCAGCAAACCGTTAACAGGCGTTGTTAACCCCGAAGTGGCGTTGCAGACGCTGAAGTGGCGTAGCAGGCGGCCCCGCCTCCGGGCGAGGGGATGCCGGCAACCGCCTCGGGCGCGGGTATGCCGGCGGCGACTCGGGCACGGCGAACCGGTACGGCATGGGAGGTAAGCAAACTTGACGCGACCGCGGATGTAAAGCATGCTAGTCATGTCAAGGGTGCTGGACATTGGGTGTCGACTTTGACCGCGCGAGCGTGATGTCAGGCCCAAACGTATGAAAACCGATCCGAACGGAGACCCGCATGAACAGGTTGACTTTGCAAACGATGAGGACCCGTATGGCAGTGATCTTCGCCGCGGTGTTCCTGGTGGGCGTCGTCATTGCCGGCGCTTTCCCCGCTTCTCGCTCCTCCTTGCTCGGGATCTTCTTCGGACTGGTCGCAGGTAGTGCGGCGGTGGCAGCGGCCTATGGGCTTGTCCGCCGCCGGGTGCGGCACGGTGCGGGCGGTGCACCGTTGTCCATGGAGAGCCCCGCGATGGTTGGTCTATGGACATCCCTGCTCCCGATTGGCATGGGCCTGAGCGTGGTGGCTCAGAGGATTGAGTCGGATGCCGGGGGTCTGGTGCTCGGGGCCGCGGCAATCGTGGTGCTTCTTGCCAGCGTCGCCGGCAATGCGACAGTCATTGCCGCCCGGGGCCGGGCGGCCGGAAAAGGGGAGGCGTGAACCGGCTTTGCCGCGGTAGGCTCGACCGCTCCCGCGGCGGCCGGCCGCGATCCCGGACCACGGTGAGTCCCGTCGTGCGCGATGCCGTCCACCACCGGGCTCTTCGTTACCATCGTGCTGGAGCTATAGAGGAGTCAACGATGGAGAACGACGTGCGCGCCCTGCGTGAGGCCAAGGGCCTCACCCAGGCGCAGCTGGGCGAGGCCGTCGGCGTGTCCCGCCAGTCCATCAACTCCATTGAGAAGGGCCGCTACGACCCGTCCCTGCCGCTGGCCATTGCCATCGCCCGCTACTTCGGCAAAACAGTCGAGGAGATCTTCCATGCCTGACCTGCCCGACGACGCCAGCACGCCCGCCGCCGACACCCCCGACGACCGCAATGCGCCGGAAGGCGATGACGCACGCACCCCCGCGGCGAGTAACCCGCAGTCGGCCAAGGCAGCCCGTCGACGTAAGGTGCGGATGCTCGCCATGGCCTGCTCCGCCGTTCTGCTGATAATCCTCACGTTCGCTTGGCTGCGCGATCCCGAGCACCGTGAGGCGGAGCCCCTGAGCGGCTACCTAACCGGTGTGACTATGGCGATCTTCGCCTTCTGGCTGATCGGCTGGTGGGTGCGGCGGCGTGGCGGCAGCTCCTACTCACGCGCGCTCGACGGCACCCAGGACGAGCGCGACGAGCTCATCTGGAAGTCGGCCTGGGCGTTGACCGGCAAGGTGGACTGGATCTTGGTCCTGGGCGCGGTGATCGTCGCATTATTCGGTGTTGAGCTGGAGCTGGGCACGGCCGCCATCATCGCCTTGTGGGTCAACATCATCGCCCTGTACGGCTCGCGTTTCTACTTCGAGCGCACCATGTAGCGGCGAACGCCCGGTTCGCCCGGCGCACCTGTGGCACGGTTTCATCCTCAGGGCGGAGCCTGATGCCAGGCGGGCCGGGTAGGCTCTCCGGTTGGACGAGCAAGACGCACGCGACAAGCAAGAGGGAGCACCCGTGGCCACACAGCCCGCAGCCGGAGTATGGGACGAAGACCCCGATGGCGCCTCGATCGTCCTGGCCACTGGTCGGCAGCGCCACGACCTGCTGGTGGTTGCCGAGCCCTCGCTGCTCACCGAACTTGACGAGACCTGGGGGCGCCCGACCTCCCGCGTGCGCCTGTCCTTCCTGCCCGGTGTCTCCGCCCCCGCGGGCCCCGGCCAGGAGGACGCCCTGTACTCCTACGACCGCGGCGGTCGCGGCGTGCTGGTGGCCCGCGGCCACACCAGTCTTTTCGAGGGCAAGCCCGCCCGCCGCACCACCGGGCTGGCCCGCATCGCCCCCGGCGCCGGCGTGCGCGCCGCCCTGCTGGTCGGCCGCGCGGCGAGCCTCGGCGGCTCCGCCCCGGGCGACTTCCTCGCCGTCGGCGACCACCTGAACCTGACCGGCTCCCCGCTCTTCCCCGCCACCGCCCCGCTGGACGCGGCCTGGGACGCGGAATTGACGGCCGCCGTCGCCGAGCTCGACGGCGTGCGCGCCCCCGGCGTCGTCGCCCTCACCCCCGGCCCGGTGCGTCCGAGCCCCACCGAGGCGGGAGTGCTGGCGGCACTGGGCGCCGACGTCGTCGTCAATGACATGGTCGCCGAGGCCATGGCCCTGGCCTCACGCGGCGTGCGCGTGGCCGGGCTGGCCTACATCGACGCCACTGCCGACACGGCGCGCCGCACCCCGGGACGTCGCGCTGCCGCGCCGAGCGCCAGCGCCGCTTTCCAGCAGGCACCCGCCCCCGACGTCGTCCTCGCCGCGGCGGAGAAGCTGCTGGCCTCTTTGTAGCCGACACCAGCCGACGGGGTAGTGATACGCGAGACAAATGGGTGAACAGCCCCATGGCAGGAAATAGTCTCTGCCCGTGAAACCCTTCCTCATGCTGGCCGCCCGGGCCGACGACGAGCCGGCCGACGCCGAATACGAGGCCTTCCTGCTGCGCACCGGACTCGACGAGTCCTCCCTGATCCGCCACCGTCTCGAAGCCGAACCCATGCCGGAAATCGACCTGGCTGACTGGTCCGGCATTATCGTCGGCGGCTCCCCCTTCAACATCTCCACCCCGCAAGCGCGCAAGAGCCCGGTGCAACTGCGCGTCGAGGCCGAGTTGGACGAGCTGGTCACCCGTCTCCTGGACGCGGACTTCCCCTTCCTGGGGGCCTGCTACGGGCTGGGCCTGCTCACCCGCAACCAGGGCGGCGTCGTAGACGGCACCTACAAGGAGGAGGTCTCCTACCCGCAGGTGGAACTGACGGAGGCCGGGCGCGAAGACCCACTATGCGCGGGCATGCCGACCGCCTTCCCCGCCTTCGTGGCCCACACCGATGCCGTCACCGTTCCGCCCGCCGACGGGGTCGTGCTGGCCGGCTCGGCGTCCTGCCCCGTGCAACTGCTGCGGATGCGCACCAACCTGTACGCCACCCAGTTCCACCCCGAGCTGGACGGCAACTACCTGGCCCACCGCCTGTCCTTCTACGCCGGCCACGGCTACTTCGACGACAATCACCTGTCCGAGGTTCAGGAGGACGTGCGCCGCCAGGACGTGTCCGACTCCTGGAAGGTGCTGTCCAACTTCGTGGCGCGCTATTCCCGCTGAGGGGCTCCGTTCGGCCGGGGCGTAACCGGCGCTCGCGGGTGTACCGAGACGTGGACACCGCCTATGGCGCGGTGACAGGATGAAGCGATACCTGTGGGTGAACGCTCACGGATTCCCGAGTGCGAGGAGGCATCACCCGCCTTCGAGCACGGAAGAAGGTTCAATCATGTCCCGCATCGTCATTATCGGCGGCCACGGCAAGGTCGCCCTCCTACTCGCCCCGCTCCTGGTGGAGCGCGGCGACGACGTCGTCTCCCTCATCCGTGACCCGGCGCAGGCCGAGGACGTGGAGGCCACCGGGGCCACCCCCCTGGTCGTGTCCGTCGAGGACGCCAGCCAGCAGGAGCTCGCCGCGGCCTTCGACGGGGCCGACGCCGTGGTCTGGTCCGCCGGCGCCGGCGGCAAGGGCGGCCCCGAGCGCACCGAGGCCATCGACCGCGAGGCCGCCATCCGCTCCATGGAGGCCGCGAAGGCCGCCTCCGTGCCCCGCTACGTCATGGTCTCCTTCGCCGGCTCCCACGGTCAGGATCCGGTACCGGCCGATCACCCGCTGCGCACCTACGCCATGGCCAAGCTGGCCGCCGACCGTCACCTGGTCGCCTCCGGGCTGGAGTGGACGATCCTCGGGCCCGGCCTGCTGACGCTGGACGAGCCGACCGGCCGCATCGACGTCGGCCGCTTCGACGGCGGGTCGCAGGCGCCGACCTCGCGGGCGAATGTGGCCGCGGTGGTCGCCGCGGTGCTCGCCGAGCCCGCCACCGTTGGGAAGGTGATCCCCTTCCGCGACGGCGAAACCCCCATCGCCGAGGCGATTGCCGACGTCCCGGCCGAGTACGCCGACCTGGACAGCTGAGCCCGACCGAGCCGATCAGCCGACCCGGTGTGAAGTGTTGCCGCCCGCCGGCCTGTGCGTCAGGCCGGCGGGCGGCACGCATGCGGGGCGCATCCGCGCGCCCCCGGCGGCTCGGTTCAGCCGATGAGCCGATCGGCCAGCGGGGCGAGGAACTCGCTGACGCCGCCCTCCACGCGTACCGATGCCAGCCCGTCAGCCGCCGTCGGGCCGCGGTTGATGACCACCAGTTCGGCGCCGCTGGCCAGCGCCTGCTGCACGATCCACAAGCCCGTGAGCACCGCCAGGCTCGAGCCCGCCACCAGCACGACGTCGCAGTGCCGGGCCGCCTGCATCGCCTCATCCATGGCGGCCGGCAGACTCTCACCGAAGAAGACGATGTCCGGCTTGAGCAGGCCGCCGCACTCCTCGCAGCGCACCGCCTTGAAGTCGCACGCCTCGGCGGCCGCCCGGTCGGCCTCCGGGGTGATGGCCACGCGGGCCGGGTCGGTCTCGCGCGGGTAGTCGGGGTTCAATGCGGCCAGGCGCTCATCCAGGTCCGCGCGGGAGATCATGCGCCCGCAGCTCAGGCACACGACCCGGTCGTAGGCGCCGTGCAGCTCCCACACGGTGCGCTGCCCGGCGCGGGAGTGCAGCCGGTCGACGTTCTGCGTGGCCACGCCGGTCAGCAGGCCGGCCTCCTCCAGCCGGGCCAGCGCCACATGCCCCGGCGTCGGCGTCAGCGGCTCCAACAGCCGCCAGGTGGCGTGGTTGCGGGCCCACACCCACCGGTACCACACCGGGTCGGCGACGAACTGCTGGAAGTCCACCGGCTCCACGGGAGTGGTGCCCACGCCCCGGTAGTCGGGTATGCCGGAGTCGGTGGAGATGCCGGCGCCGGTGACGGCGAGCGTGCGGCGGCCGGCCATTACCTCAGCGACGGTTTCGAGTGCTGACTGCGTCACGGGTGGTCACGACCGATCCTTGAGTTTGAATGGTTGGGGTTGCTTACTCCTCGCGGGCGAAATGGCTCACGAAGTTGCGGATGACCTGGCCGGCCACGTGCTCCTGCGAGCTGCGGGCCTCCGCCAGGATGTTGTCCACCAGTCCCGGGTCTCCGTAGCCGGCGTCGGAGTAGACCGAGACGCGCTGGGCGAAGCGCTCGGCGTCGAGCTCCGGATTGAACTGGGTGCCGTAGACGCTCTTGCCGACCCGGATCATCTGCACCGGGCAGTCCGCCGAACTGGCCAGCAGGGTGGCGTGCGCCGGCACGTCGACCGCGCCCTCGTGGTGGCCGACGAAGGCGCTGAAGGTCTGCGGCATCCCCGCCAGCAGGGGGTCCTCGCGGCCCGCGGCGGTCAGGTACACGTCGGCGGTGCCGAGCGCCTCACCGAACTCGCGGGAGGTGGGGGTGCCCAGGTACCCGGCCAGTACCTCCAGTCCGAAGCCGGTGGCCAGCACGGGTACGCCCTCCTTCAGGGCGCGGGCCAGCAGCTCGCGCACCTGCTCCTCCACGCGCAACTGGGTGCGGGTCTTGGCCGATTCCGGCGTCGAGGTGTCGTAGGGACTACCGCCGATGAACACGCCGGAGACGTCCGTGGCGTCGAAGGAGCCGGACAGGTCAATCTCCTCCAGCAGGATGTGCTGGAGGTACTCCGGCTGCAGCCCGCCCTGGGCGAGGAAGGAGTCGTACTCGTTTTGCGCGGCTTCCAACTCAGGACGCGTCGAGACCATGATGAAGGGCTTCACGCGATTACCATACGGGGTTTCGTGAGTGTGGAGCGCAGCGCGTCCGGGTGGGCCGCCCCACCCGGCGGTGAGGATGTCCCGGACTGTCCGCGGGACACGGCCCGGCCGGGTAAGCGGCGTTCAGGTGGTCTGCGTGATCAGCCACCACAGCCATAGCCAGCCGACGGTGGTGGCGGCGCCGACGACGATCGCGAACCAGGCCTGTCCGTGGCCCGTGTCGTAACTGGCGCGCAGGCGTCGCAATGCGACGCAGCCCAGGATGAGGGCGATCAGGCCCAGGCCGGGGATGGGGCTGAGGATCGCGCATACCAGGGCGCCGACGGCGGTCGGGTCGGTGCGCTGCCGCGGGGCCTGGTATCCGGGACCGGCGAACACCTCGCGCGGGTTGAGTTGCTCGGTGCCCGGGAAGACGAAGCCGGGCGGCACGATCCGGGTGGGGGCGACGGCGTCGGGCTGCTCGGAGGTCATGACGCCATCGTGCCACGGACTGACGGGAGTGGCCGCGGGTTGCCTTCGCCTCGTCGTCGGGCGTGCCCGATCCGTACCCGGCCCGGATCGGGCCGTTTTGGTCATCAGCCTTCTTCGGCGGCCGCCGTCTCCTCGGGGGCGGTGGTGGCGGCGACGCAGCCGGCGGGGGCGGAGATGGTCTCCCCGGACTTGAGCTGGCCGATCTCCTCCGCGGACAGAATGCCGGTGGAGTACTGGTCGCCCAGCACCACGCTCACGGTGGGGTCGTCGGCCTCCTGCGTCTCATCGATCTGCACGACCACGGTGCCGGTGAATGCCTGCCTGAGCGTGTAGGCGTTGGTCAGGCCGGCGGGGGAGGTGGTCAGCTGCACCTCGCCGGAGTAATCGCCCATGGGCCAATCGGCCGTGCTGTTCACGGTCAGGCCGGCGTCTCCCAGGGTGTCTGCGACGCCGCCGGCCAGGCCGGTGGTGTCGGTGCCGTTGTAGACGTTGACCGGGATCGAGGTGATGTCCACGGTGGTGGCGTCTGTGGGCGGGCAGGGCTGCACCAAGGATTCGGTGTCATCCTCGGCGGTGGAGAAGCCCGGATCGTAGATGGCCGGCAGCAAGCCGCTCCAGATCATGAGACATACGACGGTCAACACAGCCATCACCGCCAGCACACCGCCGATCACGATCGTCTGCCGGTGCTTGAGGCGGCGTCGGTACTCGGCGTAGGGGTCGGCGGAGGTGCTCACCCTCACAGGGTAGTGGACGGCCCGGGTCTGCGGGGCGCCGGCCAGGGACGGGATGCAATAGGAGGGGGAGGGCGCCTTGAATCCGCCGGTTCTGGGGGACTGGGCGGTGTGAACGAGACAAGTGAATGACCCCACAAAGGGCTGCCGCCCCCGGGTCCGCGCGGTAGTGTCATTTCGATAAACATCTATGCCGGTTTGTCTTTGCCGGAGTAAGAGGTGGGAGCTGATGACTGAATGGTCCTTCGAAGCGCAGATGCAGGCCGTCGAGGCGCTGTCTGACGCCTGCGCCCGCTGGATGCGCTCCGCCCACGTGGAGGAGATGTCCATCGAGGTCCAGGCCGTAGGCGCCCGCGCCGGCGTGCGCAGCCGTGCGCTGCGCTCCTCCGCGCTGATGCGGCGGGGCGACTGGGAGGACAACATCGTGCCCC
>NZ_LK995518.1 GCF_900002405.1 Actinomyces succiniciruminis
CAACGTTTACGGCGTGGTGCAAGCGTAGGTACAAACTGAGGGAAGGTGAACATCAAGTGAACACGCGAGGTTGCACTTACCTAAACTGAGGGGTGTCTGCTGCCGAGATCGGTGGCAGACACCCCTTAGATGTCATGACGATGCGGTTCTATCCCTCCTCGTCGGTTCGAAGTCCGAGCCCACGAAAAACGAACCCGCTTGCAGCGCGACGCTTCACGAAACCTCGTGATTCGACCTGACGAGCGAAGGCCTGCTTGCCGATCAGGTCTGCGCCGTCGGCCGCTGCCCACGCCTGGAACTCACCGAACAGCTCCTGAACTCCCACGCGCGCCGCCGGGGCGACCGCGCACGCCTCGGAGATGAAACGGGCCACCGTGTCTGATTCGGCCTGGTAGGCGTCGGTGGCCTCGGTGACCTTGGCCGCCGTCGGCATCCCGTTGGCGCGGTAGTCGGCCCAGCCGTCGAGCGCCCACGCAAGCACCGCGTCCGCCTCTAGCTTCAGCTTCTCCCCAAGCTCGGGGTCCCGATCCGTCTCGGGAATGGTGACTTCGAACGGGATCACTCGGATACGCCGCCACACCGCCGGGTCATCACCGGCGACCTTCGGCAGGTGGTTGGTGACCATGAGGGCCGTGTGTGTGGGCGTGAAGGTAACCGGCGTCGAGTACAGCTGCCGCGCCGTGATCGGGTCACCACCCACTAGCTGTTTCATCAACGCGGCCGCGAGCGGCTGATCTCGTTCAGTCTCCGAGGTCACGACGAACCTCCTGCCCATCAGCCCGATCAGCTCGGGGGACGCGTTGGAGGCCTTACCGCGGGCTGACATGAACAGCGTGGACTCGGCTGCGTGCCCGTAGTCGCCGAGCGCGTTAAGGACGGCGTTGTAGGCCACCCCCTTAGCGTTCGCGCCGGTACCGGTGGCGGTCAGCGCGCT
>NZ_LK995519.1 GCF_900002405.1 Actinomyces succiniciruminis
TCGTCGTTGGAGAAGTCGGTCTGACGCACCCAGCGCTCCGGCTTGTCCCCGCGCACCTGGTAGACGGTGCCCTCGGCGGGGTGCTGGATGACGGCCACGGTGGCGGTCGCCTGCCCGCCGCGGCGGCCCACGGCGGCGGGGCGGATGATGGGCCGCGCGGGCTCGGCGAGGGCCGGGGCCTGGGCGCGGGCCTGCTGCACCAGCTCCGCCAGGGCGAAGGCCAGCCGGGACAGTCCCGCATGGGAGACGGCGGAGACGGTGAAGGTGGGCAGGCCGCGGGCCTTCAGGTCCGCCTCCACCAGTTCGGCCAGGTCGGCCGCCTCGGGGACGTCGACCTTGTTGAGCACCACCACGCGCGGGCGCTCCATCAGCGGCGCCAGCCCGGTCAGCGCCGGGTCGGCCTCGTCGGCGCCCAGCCGGTCGGCGTAGGCGGCCAGCTCGGCCTCAATGGTGTCGAAGTCGCTGAGCGGATCGCGGCCCGGCTCCAGGGTGGCGCAGTCCAGCACGTGCACCACCACGGCGCAGCGCTCGATGTGGCGCAGGAACTCCAGGCCCAGGCCCTTGCCCTCGCTCGCCCCCGGGATCAGCCCGGGCACGTCCGCCATGGTGAAGCGAGTCTCCCCGGCCTCCACCACGCCCAGGTTGGGGGTGAGCGTGGTGAAGGGGTAGTCGGCGATCTTGGGGCGGGCAGCGCTCATGGCGGCGATCAGGGAGGACTTGCCCGCGCTGGGGTAGCCGACCAGGGCGACGTCGGCGACGGTCTTCAGTTCCAGGGTGACGTCACGGGCCTCGCCGGGCTCGCCCAGCAGGTGGAAGCCCGGGGCCTTGCGCTTGGGGGACGCCAGGGAGAAGTTGCCGCGGCCGCCGCTTCCGCCCTCGGCGACGACGACGCGCTCACCGGCTGCGGTCAGGTCCGCCAGCACGCCGCCGTCGGAGTCCTTTACCACGGTGCCCAGCGGCACCGGCAGCACCATGTCCTCACCGTCGGCGCCACGGCGCCAGCCACCCTCACCGGGGGCGCCGGAGCCGGCGGTGCGGTGCGGGGAGCGGTGGTAGGTCAGCAGGGTGGTCACGCGCGGGTCGGCGGTCAGGATGACGCTGCCGCCGTGACCGCCGTCGCCGCCGTCGGGGCCGGCCAGCGGCTTGTACTTCTCACGGTGGATCGACGTGCAGCCGTGGCCGCCGTCGCCGCCGGCGACGTGCAGGACCACCCGGTCGATGAAGCTGGGCATGGGCGTCTCCTCGGGCGCTGCGGGGCGGTGGCCCCGGGGCCGGCATGCGCGAGGGCGGACGGCCGAAGCCGCCCGCCCTCGCGGATACCGTCATGGTGATGGAGGCTGTGTCAGCCTTCGGATGCGACGACGTTGACGACCTTGCGGTCGCGGAAGGTGCCGAAGTCGACGTTGCCGGCGGTCAGGGCGAACAGTGTGTCGTCCTTGCCGCGGCCAACGTTGTTGCCGGGGTGGAAGTGGGTGCCGCGCTGGCGGACGATGATCTCGCCGGCCTTGACGAACTGGCCGCCGAAGCGCTTCACGCCGAGGCGCTGGGCGTTGGAGTCGCGGCCGTTGCGGGAGGAACCAAGACCCTTCTTGTGTGCCATGTCGGGGCTTCTTTCTGTTTCGCTGTTGCCTGAAAGGATACTGCGGCGGGGCGGCCCGCTCAGCCGATCGCGGTGACCTTGATGGCGGTGAGCTTGGCGCGGTGACCCTGGCGCTTGCGGTAGCCCGTCTTGTTCTTGAACTTGAGGATGTTGATCTTGGGGCCCTTCTCGTCGCCGACGATCTCGGCCTTGACGGAGGACTTGGCCAGGTCCGCGGCGGAAGCGGTCACCTTGTCTCCATCCACCAGCATGACGGGGGCGAGAGTTACCTCGTCGCCGACCTCGCCGGCAAGCTTGTCGACAACCACGACGTCACCGACGGAGACCTTCTCCTGACGGCCGCCGGCCTTGACGATCGCGTAGACCACTTGACTGCTCATCTCTGTCGTATCTTCTAGTCGCTCGTTCCCGGGAGCGCTGCTCCACCGCTTGCGGGCGACTACTTGGGCAATGGTGCGGAAGGCACCGCCGGATTACTTTATGCGATCCGGCGGGCGACACCAACCTGTGAACGCCCGCCGGACCTGTGTTCTTCCGCACCCCACCGCTCGGAGGGGGATGCTCCGGGGCGACGGCGGGCGCCCGC
>NZ_LK995520.1 GCF_900002405.1 Actinomyces succiniciruminis
AACCTCATGAACAAACCCTGGGGCGAACACATCATCCCCGACATACAGCAACAGGCATGGGACCAGGTCGCGGCCGTGCGCGCCACCGGCACCAACACCCCCATCCACTGGCACATCGCCGAACAAGAACTATACGAACGACTCCTCGAGCTCCAGAAGCACAACAAGTTTCCTGCCACGATCAAGCTCTTCCTCACCCCACCCAACTACTACTAACCACCACTCACAACCAACAACAGCAAGCAAGCAGGAAAGGACAGACGCCATGAAATGGTATCTAGATTTCAGCATCTATCGGCCCGGCCTTGACCAGCGAATGGATGAGTCGATCGCCAAGGCGTGGGAGTTCATGCAGGCCATCAAACCCTATGACCCCAACCTCTACCGGTGGAGGGAAACCGCCCGCACCAAGGCACAGGCCGAGGCCAACCCCAACATCGAAACCCTCGACCAACTCCGACAAACCGTCCACAACAACTGGAAACCCGACCTACCAGGACCCACCATTATGCTGTTCAGTGGGGATGTCGACGCCGACGGCAGCAGCCTAAGCATCCAGCTGGGCATGCCCAGTCCCGACACCCACTTCATAAGCCTGCACACAGGCCACAACCTGGGGGCGCGCATTGACGCCGACGAGGACTTCGCCGACTGGCTGATATACACCGGTGCCCGCATTATCAACCCCACCATCGGCGCACTACAACGAGACGGCGCCCCTCTCAACCCCGACCCCGAACCCTACGACTTCGGACCTGGCTGGAAGATGTTCTTCCACCGCGACTCACCCCACTGGGCCCAGGCCCACGCCCTAGCAAGCAAAACCGTGCCCGTAGCCGAAGGAGCCATCCTCACCTACGGCACCCCCGACACCTACACCCAAACCCTCAACCAATGGCCCAATAACAAATAAACACTCAAAGCCGGTTTCGGCATTTGAGGCAAAACTCAGAATAACAGCCCCTCCTGGCGCTCACCAACCTACGAAAAGCAGGTCGCCGCGGTGCGCGCCACCGGCACCAACACCCCCATCCACTGGCACATCGCCGAACAAGAACTATACGAACGACTCCTCGAGCTCCAGAAGCACAACAAGTTTCCTGCCACGATCAAGCTCTTCCTCACCCCACCCAACTACTACTAACCACCACTCACAACCAACAACAGCAAGCAAGCAGGAAAGGACAGACGCCATGAAATGGTATCTAGATTTCAGCATCTATCGGCCCGGCCTTGACCAGCGAATGGATGAGTCGATCGCCAAGGCGTGGGAGTTCATGCAGGCCATCAAACCCTATGACCCCACCTTCCACCGGTGGCGGGAAACCGCCCGCACCAAGGCACAGGCCGAGGCCAACCCCAACATCGAAACCCTCGACCAACTCCGACAAACCGTCTACCAAAGCATGAAACCCGACCTACCCGGCGCTCAGCTTATGCTGTTCAGCGGGGACATCGACGCAGACGGCAGCACCCTAGACATCCAACTGGGCTTAGGACTCGCCGACACCCACTTCATCGCCCTGCACACAGGCCACAACCTGGGGGCGCGTATTGACGCCGACGAGGACTTCGCCGACTGGCTGATACACACCGGTGCCCGCATTATCAACCCCACCATCGGCGCACTGAGCAGACAAGGCGCCCCACTCAACCCCGACCCCGAACCCTACGACTTCGGCCCCGGTTGGAAGATGTTCTTCCACCGCGACTCACCCCACTGGGCCCAGGCCCACGCCCTAGCAAGCAAAACCGTGCCCGTAGCCGAAGGAGCCATCCTCACCTACGGCACCCCCGACACCTACACCCAAACCCTCAACCAATGGCCCCACGCGCAGTGACGTAACTCCCGAGCAGGACCGAAACAGGCCTACAAGCCGACCAGGAACCCGTCGTTGTCAACCACCACTCCCCCGGCGCCGCCCAGCAGGGTGGTGGCGATCTTCTCAATCAGTGCCCCGGCGGCATCGCGCGCCCGCCGAACGTCGGTGGGAGGGTACTCGTGGTGAGCGTCGGCCGGGTCGAGCGGTGCCCACACAACCTGGTAGGCGATCGCCCCGGCGCGTGCCCAGGACTCGCCGCGCACCGCCAGCGGCACCTCCTCGGCCGCCTGAACGCGGATTTCGATCCCGCCCCAGTCGGGGCGCTCCTCCGCCACATCGGCAACCACGCCGTACCCGTCGCGCAGCTCCTCCACGGGAGTTCCCGCGGCGAGGGCCTGCGCCTCCTGCTCGGCCTGCTCCTGACGGCGCTGCTCGGCGGCGCGCCAGGCGGCATCGAGCGCGTCCTCCCCCAGCGTCTTGACCAACCTGTCCAACTCCTCGGACGGGATGGCCGCTAGACCGCTTGGCCCCGGCGTGGAGTCGGGCTGTAGTAGCAAGTGCGCGCCCGGCGCGACTGGGGCGGTCAGCGCGACGACGCCGTCGGGCACGATCCACACGGGCGAGTACAGGGTCAAGGTGGTGGAGCGCTCCGGGTCGGGGATTACCAGCACCGGCTGGGTGCGGCCGCCGGGCGCGGCCGGGTCGCCGGCCAGGCGAATCCCACCGGCCAGGCGGCGGGCGATGGCACGCAGGCGGATCAGGGCGAGCAGCTCCGTGCCGGTCGGCTGAGCGAGCGGGAAGGCATCGGTGAGTGGGTCGACGCCGGCCAATTCCTGCGGCAGGGCGCCGGCGCGCTGCGGCGGGTAGTCCAGGACCATGACCTGGGACGCCCAATCGGGCAGTTCCAGAACCCGGCGCAGCTCGCCGTCGACATGCCAGGGCCCCTGCAGCTCGGCGCCGGGAGCCACCTGCAATCGGGAGGCGCCCACCCAACCGGCATGTTCGTCCAGGGACAGGGCGAGGGCCTCGACCTCGTCTACGGTGACGTCGTCGGCGAGCAGCAGCAGGTGCTGTGTGTCGGCGCGCCCCACCGGGAAGGTGCCGACCGCGGAAAGCGTGGTGTCCGGGAGGGTGATGGCCAGGTCGGCGCCGGCGGTGAAGAAGTCCGGCATGGCCGGGCCTGCGGGCCGGGGCTCTTGAGGCTGGCTCATGCCCCGGTACCTTCGGGATGGCACGCGGCGGCGTCGTCGGCCGGGAAACCGGGGTCGGTGATGCGGATGCGGTGGAAGGACAGATGGGAGCGCGAGGCCGTGGGGCCGCGCTGGCCCTGGTAGCGCGAGCCGGTGGCGCCCTGGCCGTAGGGGGCGGCGGCGGGCGAGGACAGCCGGAAGAAGCACAACTGGCCGACCTTCATGCCGGGCCAGAGCTTGATGGGCATGGTGGCCGTGTTCGACAGCTCCAGGGTGACGTGGCCGGAGAAGCCGGGGTCGATGAAGCCGGCGGTGGAGTGGGTCAGTAGGCCGAGACGCCCCAGGCTGGACTTGCCCTCCAGGCGGGCGGCGACGTCGTCGGGCAGGGAGACGCGCTCGTAGGTTGAGCCGAGCACGAACTCGCCGGGGTGCAGCACCAGCGGCTCGTCGGGGCCGACGTCGACCAGGTGAGTGAGCCGGTCCTGCTCGACGGCGGGGTCGATGACCGGGTAGCGGTGGTTGTCGAATAGGCGGAACCAGCGGTCCAGGCGCACGTCGATGGACGCGGGCTGGATCATCTCCGGGTCGTAGGGCTCGAGGCCGACGTGACCGGATTCGAGTTCCGCGCGGATGTCACGGTCGGAAAGCAGCACGCACCCGATTGTGCCAGGTTGCCGGCGCCCCGGCACCCGGGTCGGGCGGCGCAACGAGCTCAGTTGCTCAGCGGCACGCCCCTGGCATCGACGCCCCACGGCTGGGCGCCGGGGGTGGCGGTGAGGATGATGATGCCCTCGACCAGGCCCCAGATCGCCGAGACCACGGCAAGGAAACCGAGGGACAGCAGCGTGATGAGGAGTTGGGCGACGGCCTTGCCGGTGTAGCCGAGGTAGAAGTTATGGACGCCGAGCGAGCCCAGGAAGATGCCCAGCAGGCCCGCGGCGACCTTGGACTTCTGGTCGTACATCGCGTAGGGCTGACCGTATGCCGCCGCGGGCGCCTGGTAGCCCGGCTGCTGGTAGCCCTGCTGGTAAGCGGGGTCCTGGTAGCCCTGCTGATAGGCGGCCTGGCCGTATGCGGGGTCTTGGTACCCCTGCTGCTGGTAGCCAGCTTGTTGCGTCTGGTCATACCCCGGCTGGTAGGCGCCGCCCGGGTACCCCTGGGTGCCCTGGTAGGCGTCGAGCTGACGGTAGGGGTCGGCGGTTTCGGAAGTGGAGGCGGTTGAAGCGCCGTTGCCCTGAGCCCCCTGAGAGTATGGGTAGCTCACGGTGGGAGCATCATTGGGCAGGTTCGCCCCGTAGGAGCCATCGTTGTTCTGCGGTTCGGGCGCGCTGAAGGGCGAAGCAGTCATGGCCTCATGCTGACAGATGAGCACGGCGGCGCGCAGCCCGTCTCGGGGGTTGTTCTCCCCATGCGCGAGGTATATCACGCTCCGGCTGTCTCCAGGTCCAGGGTGGTGGCGCATTGCACCAGGCCGACCACGTGGTAATCTGTGCTGGCGCCTCACCCAGGTGGGGCATGCGGGTGTAGTTCAATGGTAGAACTTCAGCTTCCCAAGCTGACAGCGCGGGTTCGATTCCCGTCACCCGCTCCACTTGCGGCCTGCGGATACCTGACGAAGCGTGCACTTCACCACAGTTCGGCGACGGCGCGCACGACCAGCCAGGTCGCACCGGCGTCGACCAGCGTCCAGGTCAGCCACCAGAATCCGGCGGGCAGGGGGGTGAGCGCACCCAGCGTGCGGTGGTCGGCGCCGCCGTCACGCGAGCGGGCGACGTCGCCGAGTGACTCCCACGCCCCGGCCAACAACAGCAGTCCAACGCCTGCCACCACGCCGGCGCGCAGCGGCACGGCTGCGGTGGTGTCACCCCACCACCACAGGGCCGCCACCGCCGCGCCGCACAACGTCACCAGTACTGCGGTACGCACGGACCGGCTCATCGCCAGCAGCACGACCAATACCACCAGCGCCACCGCCAACACCGCGCCCGCCCAGCCCGACAGGGCGGCGAGCACGGCGCCCGCCCCGACAATCGCAGGCATCGGGTAGCCGGCCCAGGCCGTGATGCAGCGGCCGGGCCCGCGGCTGCGGCCGGAGGTGACCGCCCGCCCGGACAGGTCTCCCGCGACGACGAAGCCGTGGAAGCGACGTCCAACCAGCATGCCGACGACGGCGTGTCCAGCCTCGTGTACGAGCGTGGTCAGTGCTCGCGCCCACCGGCGCACCACCGGCAGCGCCCACGCCAGCGCGACGACCACCGCCGCGGGCCACAACAGCCGCGGGTCGGGCGGCGTAGTGGCGGCAACCCGGGCCAGAACCCCGTCCCAGAAACCGGCGGCACCGGGGGCAGCAGCTGCGACACCCGGGGTCGGCCCCGCCGCGGCGAGCATTGTGGTGTCGATTGCGTGCGTGCTGATCATGGTCACCGCCCGCAGTCTGCCAGGTGCTCCTGTATAAGGCCGACAGGTCCCACACGAATCCCGGGCCGTGCCCCCGACCATGATTCAGGCGGGTGCTGTCACAGGATGCACCACTTTAAGACGGCTCCACCACTTGTAACATCGCCGGGTCGCACGATGACGCGGTTATCAAGGCGATCCAATGGCAGAGCGGGTTGAAAGTGGTGCATTCCATGACAGCTGAACCCAACCGGCCATGACCCCGACCGGCCTCGGTGCGCGTGACCTAGGGTCGGTCCATGCTCGAAACGCGTCGTGTCCGCCCCGGCCGCCTGGTGGTGGCCGCCGCCGTCCTGGACTGCCTGCCGAGCCCAGGAGCGACGAAACTTCTGTGCGCGGCCCGCGCCTATCCGGCCGAGCACGCCGGCCAGTACGAGTTTCCCGGCGGGAAGGTGGAGCCGGGCGAGACCCCGACGGCCGCGCTGATGCGCGAGCTCGCCGAGGAGCTCGACCTGAGTGTGCGGCTGGGGGCTGAGGTTCTCCCCTCCCCCGACCTGGCGGTGCCGCCGCCAACCCGGAGCTCCCGACAGGGTGATGCCGCGGCCATCTCCGGAGGCATACAGGTCTCCGCCGCACAGCCGGATGGCAGCGTTTTCCCGGGTGACGACAGCCCGGCTTGGCCGGCAATGCACGGCTTCCGCATGCGCGTGTGGCTCGCCGAGCCCATCGGGACGCCGCCCCACCTAGGTGAGGCGCACGCCGCGCTGAGTTGGGTACCGCTGGATAAGGTCGCCGCCCTGCCCTGGCTGCCCGCCGACCGGCCGATCCTGAAGGCGATCCTCCGCGTGCTCGCCCACCCCACTTGCTGACACTTCTCGCCGCTCCGTCACCTTAAGGGTTAGGGTGTCCTCATGCCGAAGATCATGGGTAATTCACTCGCCGAGCACCGCGAGCGCACCCGCCGCGCCCTGTTCGACGCCCTGTCCGACCTGCTCGCCCAACGGCCCTTCGACAAGATCACCCTGTCCGACGTGGCCGCCCGCGCCGGCGTCGGCCGCACCGCCGTGTACAACCACTTCACGGACAAGGAGGACCTGCTCCTCGCCTTCATGGAGCACGAGACCGGCCGCTACGCCAAGGAGCTCGCCCAGGCCCTGAGCAACGTCGCCGACCCCATCGACCGGCTGCGCGTCTACGTGCGCCAACAGGCACTGATCAAGCGTCACTATCACTTCCCGGCCACCGGCCCGCTGGCGCGCTCGGTCTCCCGCGGCACGGCCGGCCGCCTGCACGCCCACGCCGAGCTAATGACGACGATGCTCACCCAGATCCTGTCCGACGCGATGGACGCCGGCGCCATCCCCCGCCAAGACCCGGCGCTGGTGATCCCGCTGATCCACGCCTGCGTGCTGGGCGGCCGCCCCGCACCGACCGAGCCGCGGGCGCGCGCCGCCTACCTCGACGCCCTGGACACCTTCGTGCTGCGCGCCGTGGGGGCACCGACGCCGGACCATGCCGTTCCCGCGGTGCGGTCCCCGCACGCCACCGAGCCGGCGCCCCGGCCCGCCCGCGCCGCCGGCTGACGCCCCGCGGTCCTGCTAGTACTGCTGCTGCCGGCGCCTCACCACTGCCGTCCGTGCCCGCCGCCGGATCCGGTGGTGGAGTTGGCGTCACCGTTGCGATCCTCGAGTTCCTGGCGCTTGGCGTCGGTGGGAGTGGGGGTGGGCGACGGGGTCGGCGACGGCGATGCCGATGAATCCCCCTGCCCGGTGGCGGTCGGCTCCGCAGAGGGCGTGCCCGTGGACCCGTCCGAGGGCGTCGGTTCGGCGGTGGGCGGCTCCGAGGAGGACGCGCTGGGGTCGGGCTGCGGTGGAGTGGGCTGCGGGGGCGGCGGTACCTCGCACTCGCCGGCCGCCTCCACCGCCGCGTCCTGCTCTGCCGCCGAGGTATCCGCGTCATCCGCCTCCGCCGCCTGCGCGGCCAGTGACAGGTGGGTGACGTACAGGTTCACCCGCACCAGGCACTCGGGCGACTCCGGGTCCAGGATGGTGGCAACGTTGCCCTCGTCGTCCTGCACCTGCACGGTGCCTGCGGCAGGGGCGGTCTCCAATGCCTCCTCCAGCTCGCCCACCGCGGCGTCGAGCTGATCGTCCAGCAGTTGGGCGCTGCCCAGGTTGTAGTGCACGCGCCACTGCTCCAGCCACGGGTTCAGGCGCTCCACCGCCTGGTAGCGGCCGATCGCGGTGGCGTAGCTGCCGTCCACGGCCGCATGGTTGCCGGCGAAGGTCAGTCCCCACACCAACAGCATCCACACCCCGACGACGGCGACGACGGCGGCCGGGATCCCCTGCCAGGTCAGCAGGCGGCGGCGGCGCGCCAGCCGGGCCCGCCGGTGATGGGGGGACTCGGGGACCGAGTCGGCGGAGTCGGTGATGCCGACGCGCGCGGCGTAGTCGGCGGCGTCGGCCTCGCTGCGGGCGCCGGGGCGGAAGGCGTCGTTCCCTCCGGGCAGGCCGGTGGGGTCCGGGGTGCCGGCGGTAGTCATCGGGGGCCTCCTGCCTGGCTCGGTCGGGTGCCGACGGCGGGGCGGGCCAGGTCCTGCACGGCCCGGTCGGCGCGGATGAGGGCGGCGCCCTCCCAGATGAGCAGGCCGGCGGCGATCACGCCCAGCGGCCAGACCACGTAGGTGGTGTAGCGCTTGCGCTCGCGGCCGTCGGACAGAACCTGTTCGACGTCCTGATCGGTGAAGGTGCTGGCGGGGTCGTCGTCACTACCGGTGCGCTGGAGGTAGGTGATCCCCAGGGCGTCGGCGACGGACTGCAATTCGGCGGTGTCGGGGACGGACACGGCCGCCTCGCCGGTTTCCGGGTCCACGATGTAGTCGGCACCGTCGCTCCCGGAGCCGTCGAAGGCGCGCATCGAGCCGCCGGACTCGGTGCCGTAGCCGAGCACCGCGCCACCGTCGACCACCTCCGCCAGCTGTTCCCAACTGGTCCCGGCGGCTGCGGCCTCGTCGGCGCCGGCACCGTCGTCGGTGGCCTCGCCGTCGGACAGGATGTACACCAGCCGCGCGTCCTCGGGACTGGAGTCGGCGGCCGCGGTGAGGGTCTGGGTCAACAGCGGCAGGGCGCGCTCCAGGGAGGAGCCGTGGGAGCGGTTGGTGATCTCCTGCTGCAGCGCACCGATCCAGGCGTCGACGGCGTTGACGTCACGCGTCAGGGGCAGCTCGCGGGCGGCCGTGGAGTCCAGGGCGATCACGCTGAAGCGGGCGTCGGGGTAGGCCTCGCGGATGGAGGTCAGGTCGGCGCGCACCCCGTCCAGGCGGGTGCCTCCGCCGGCGTCGGGGCCGCCCGCCCAGTCCTCGGCGGCCATGGAGCCGGTGCGGTCCACCACCAGGTAGATCTCCACGTTCGAAACAGCCACCGCCTGCGTGGCCGCCAGGCTGGGACCGGCCAGGATGAGCACGACGACCGCGCCCAGCGCCACGCGCCGCCACCAGGTGGTGCGGGCGCCCGGGTCGGCGCCGTCGCGCAGCAGCCAGCGGGCGGAGACGGCCAGCGCGGCGACGACGACGAGCGCCGCCAGGATCGTCAGCGGCCAACCGAACAGGGGCACCAGACTCATGCGCGCCTCCATGCGGCCACGGCCAGGAAGGCCAGTACGAACACCGCCAGCAGGGCGGCGGCCCGCTCGGGCACGTCGGTGACGCGCACCTGCGTGTTGGTGTCCAGCTCGTCGACCTGGTCGGCCTCCAGCTCCTGGACGATCTGGCCGGCGGCGTCGGCGTCGTCGACCTCGTAGAAGCGGCCGTCGTGCTCGGTGGTGATGTCGCGCAGGTCCTCGCGGGCCTCGTCCACATCCTTGCCGGACACGTCCGGGTCGGCCAGCTCCGGGTCGGCGCCGAACAGGGAGAACAGGCGGATGGACTCGTCCTGGGCCAGGTCGGCCGCCTCGGACACGGAGTAGATCTGCTGCTCGTAGGGGTCGAGGATCTGGTTGTCGGTGGCCAGGATGATGGAGCGCGAGCGGTCGGAGACCTGGTTGTCGAAGGCGAGGGTGCAGGAGGCGAGCCCATCCCCCGCCAGGGAGGAGGCGAGCACGTCGTCGGAGAAGGTGCCGGGGAAGGTCTGGTAGTAGCGCTCCAGGGCGGGGTTGCCGCGCACGGGCACGAAGTCGAGCACATCGGCGATGTCGTTGAACTGATCGCGCAGCAGATCGTAGTCGTCGGTGAGCGGCACGATCGTCTGCGCGGTCGTGTTCCAGACGACCAGCGCCACCCGCTCCCCCTCGAAGGTGTCCAGCAGCTGCGCGAAGGTGTCCAGGATCTTGGAGTCGGTGGTCACCATGGAGGTGGAGATGTCCAGGCACAGCACGATGTCGCGGCTGGCCAGGGACTCATTGCGCACGGTGCGCTCCACCGGCCGGCCGGCCAGGGAGGCGGAGGCGGCCAGGCTGACCGCGAGGACGGCCCCCATCCCCGCGTACAGCAGGCGCCGACGGGTGAGCCGCTCCCGCAGGACGGCGCTGGTCAGCAGGGCGGCGGAGTTGGCGATTCGCCGCGGCGCGGGGCCGCGGCGGGCACTCCTGCCGCCGGGCAGGCGGCCGGTGGCGGCCAGGGCGACGACGGCGATGGCAGCCAGGATGATCAGCACAACCAGCCAGGGCATCACCATCGGGTGACCACCTCCTTGGCCTCGCCGATGGCGGCGTCGGCGGCAGCGTCGGGGTCGCGGTCGAAGGAGGGCTGCTCCCACACGGCCAGCAGTTCGCCGACGTGCCCGAGGGGGTTGGTGTCCAGGGGGCGGCGGTTGGCGCGCACCCGACGCAGCCGCTCGAGAATGGAGCGGGGGCCGGTGGTGTCGGCCATGTCGAGGATTTCCAGGACGGTGGCGGAGACGATGTCCTCACCACTGCGGGCGGTGGCGAAGCCGCGCAGGGCGCTGGCCAATTCCAGATGCAGTCCGCGCAGGTCCAGTTCGCCGCTGCGGTAGCGGGCGGCGGCAGCGTCGACGCGGCGCACCCACTGGCTGCGCTCGGAGGCGGCCATGGGGATGTCTCCGACGGTGCGGGCAGTGTCGCGGCGGGTCACCAGGAAGATGCGCAGGATGAAGGCGGCGGCCGCGATCAGCGCGACCACGCCGACGATCACCAGCCACACGGGCATCAGTACGGGATAGTTGATTGGCACGCTCAGCGCCTCCCCCGGCCCCGGCGGGAGGCCAGGCGTTGGCGGGCCAGCAGGGAGGCGATGGAGTCCACCAGGGTGGCGTCGGAGTGGATGGCGGTGTGCTCGATGTGACGAGCGTCCAGCAGTGCGGTCACGGCGGCGCGGCGAGCCCCCTCGGTGGCGGCCAGGCTGGCGGCCAGTTTTACATCTTCACGCAGAAAGGCGGGAATCTCGCCGGTCAGTTCGACGTCGCGGGCCCGACCCCGGCCGGGCGCGAGCGGGTTGTCGTCGGCGATCTGAATGGCGATGAGCTCGTGCTGGGCGGACAGACGCCGCAGCCGGTCGACCACGGCGGGGTCGGCGGCGGCGTCGGGGTGGGAGGTGTCGGTGATGAGCACCACCAGGCTGCGGCGGCGGTGCCAGGTGCCGACGCGCTCCAGCAGGGTGGACAGGGCCGGGCCGGGCGCGCCGGGGGCCAGTTCGTCACCGCGGGTGAGGTTGTCCAGCTGGCGCTGAACCAGGGACAGGATCATCTCGGCGTGCTCGCTGCCGGCCCGCGGCGGGCGGGAGACCACGCGGGCGGTGTCGGCGGCGACCAGGGCCACCGTGTCGCCGCGCAGGCGGGCCAGGTAGGCGAAGACCTCGGCGACGGCGAGGACCAGGTCGCGCTTGTCCTCCCCGCTGGGCGCCTGGGCGGCCATGGTGCGGCCGGTGTCGACGGCGAGCACCAGCGGCAGGTTGGATTCGCGCTGATAGCGCTTAATCACCGGCTGACCGATGCGGGCGGAGGCCTTCCAGTCGATGTCGGTGACGTCGTCGCCGGGCCGGTAGGTGGACAGGTCGTCGAAGTCCTGGCCGTGGCCGACGAACACGGAGCGGTGGCGCCCGTCCAGCAGGCTGGTGGAGCGGCGCAGGGTGGGCAGGGACAGGCGCCCGCGCACGCGCGCCACCCGGGAGCCGGACCGCCGTCGGGCGGAGGTCGGCTCGGGCGCGTTGGCGGAGACGGGATCGCTGGTCATGGTGGCGGGCCGCTCAGGGGGTGGGGACGGCCGCGAAGATCGCGTCGATGATGGACTCCGGCGCGATGTCGTCGGCCAGGGCGTCGTAGGTGAGCACCAGGCGGTGGCGCAGCACCCCGTATCGCAGCAGCCGCACGTCGTCGGGGGTCACGTAGGTGCGGCCGGCCTGCAGGGCGACCGCCTGGGCGATCTTCATCAGGGCGATGCCGCCACGCGGGGAGGCGCCCACGCGCACGTGCCGCTCGAGCCCCGGAATGGGGCGTGGCCCACCGCCGCGGGAGGTGTTGACCAGAGCGACGATGTACTGCTTGATGACCGGGTCCACGTAGACGCGCTCGACCGCGCCGGCCAGCCACTCCACGTCCTCGGTGGAGATGGGGCGGGTGCGGATGGGTTCCTCGAAGGCGCCGTTGGAGATGCGGTCCAGGACGTCGGCCTCCTCCGCCGGCTTGGGGTAGGTCAGCACCTCCTTCATCAGGAAGCGGTCCATCTGGGCCTCGGGCAGGACGTAGGTGCCCTCCTCCTCGATGGGGTTCTGGGTGGCCATCACCATGAAGGGCTGCGGCAGCGGGTAGATGACCCCGCCGATGGAGGTCTGCCGCTCCTGCATGGCCTCCAGCATGGCCGACTGGGTCTTGGCGCTGGAGCGGTTGATCTCGTCCAGCAGCACGATGTTGGCGTGGACCGGGCCGAGCTGGGTGGTCATCTCGCCGGTGGCGTAGTTGAGGACCTGGGTGCCGACGATGTCGTTGGGCATCAGGTCGGGGGTGCACTGGATGCGGTGGAAGGTGCCTGAGACGGCGGCGGCCAGCGTCTGGGCGGCGGTGGTCTTGGCCAGGCCGGGCACGGATTCGAGGAGGATGTGTCCCCCGGCGATGAGGCTGGAGACCAGGGCCAGGCGCAGCTGCTCCTGCCCGACGACCCGCTGGGAGAAGATGTCGCTGACGCGGCCCAGTAGTTCGCCGGCGCGTTCGACGTCGGCGCGCGGAGAGGCGTTGGAGCGGGAGGTCCGCTCGGCCTCGCGCTCAAGTTCGGCGGATGAGGGCAGGGACTGGGTGCTGGGGTAGTCGGTGTCCGGCGTGGAGCCGACGGCGGCGGTGCGGGCGCGACGCCCGGTGCCGGACCGGGTGGGCGGGGCTGCCGCCGGAGGAGGTGTCGGCGCGGCCGACGGCTGCGGAACCGGGGGGACGGGCGGCGGGAAGGAGCCGTTGCCCGCGCCTACAGCGCCGACTCCCGACGGATCTGGCTGATTGCTCATGAATCTCCTCTGGCTCTGCCCCGGACCATCGGCCCATGCCGGGCGTGCCGCAAGCACATTGTCTCGGGGAGGCTACACGAGCCCCCTGGACGTTTCACGGCACTGTGGTGGGTACTACTCCCCACCGGGGTCTGTCATGCGTCCCCCGCGTCGCGGCCCGAGTCGTGCGGCACTGGAGCGGTGTCCACGCGGGACTCGGCGCCGGCTGCGGCCTGCGCGGCGGCGACCTGGTTGGCCCGGTGCTCCTCGTCCAGCAGGGGCAGGTCCTCGGCGGTCACCATCAGGGTGGACACGGCGTGCTCCACCAGCGCGGCCCGCCGGTTGGAGGCGACGCCGCCGGCGCGTCCTCCGCGCAGCCCACGCACGCCCACCCGGTCGAGCTTCTCGCAGACGTTGTCGAGTTTGCGGTTGAACTTGGTCAGTGACCAGCCCAGGCGGGCGGCCGCCGACGCCGAGGAGGGGATCTCGGCCGAGCCGGTGCCGGCCCGCTTGAGCACGGGCTCGGCCAGCGCGAGGATGAGCAGCCGCTGGGAGCGGGTCATGGGGGTGGCGCCAATGGTGGTCTGACCGCGTGGGCTCGGGCTGTGGCCGTCGATGCCGGCGAAGCGCCCGGCCTCGGCGGTGATCAGGTCGATCTCGTAGGTCGTCGGCCCGGCGGAGAAGGTCAGAATGACGCGGGAGAACACCAGCGGCATGCTGGCACCGGGGGCGAGCCGGGACTGCACCAGCCCGTCGCCGTCGGTGAGCGTGGCGGACAGGCGTGAGCCCTCGTTGGCGATCCACCACAGGCCGGAGTCGTGGCGCAGCACCAGGAAGCGGCGGTGCAGGTAGGGGTTGTCGTCGATGTCCAGGTCACCGCCGCGGCCGATGACGAAGGTCTCGTCGGTGCCGACGCGGTAGACCTCGCCGGAGAAGTCGAGGACGAGCTCGTCGGGGCGGTCGGGGTCGACCTCGGGCAGTTCGGTCCAGGTCAGGTCGCTCATGGGGTCCTCCGCTCACTGCGCATCGACTTGCTTGACTAACAACAGCGTAACGGATGGGCCTGCCAACTGTTCGCCGGGAACACGTCTCGCCAGTGAAAGCAGTCGCGGGTCACAGCGGCGGGTCGACGCGCAAGGTCACGCCGTCGCCGACGTCGAGCAGGTCGCCGACGATCAGCGGCGTGGGCAGGGCGCTGGCCAGCAGCACCGGTGGCATGCCCGCCCGCACCAGCACCGTGCCGTTGGCGGAGCCGAGGTCACGGGCCAACAGGCTCCAGCCGGCCACGCTCACCTCCAGGTGCGAGCGGGATACGAAGTGGGCGGGGCTGGGCACGGTGAGCAGCTGGGTACTCGTCTCGGACCCGGCCGGCGTCTGCGGGGCCCGGCCGACGACGACGTCGCCGCGCACCGGCACGGCCTGCCCGGTGGATAGGGTCAGCACCGCCAGCACCGGGCGGGGCACCTGCCGAATCTCACCGGTGAGCGGGGCGGCGCAGGCCTGGCAGGCCGCCGCGTCGGGCGGGTTGGGATGCCCGGCGGCACACATGACGGCACGGACCAGAGGCGGCGTCGCCTCCGTCACCAGCGCAATGGTGGCCTCCCCCAGCGTCTGGGTGGCGTCGCCGCCGGAGTCGGGGGACGCGGCGGCATCCGCTGTATCCGCCGAGGCGGGCGCGAGGGCCGGCACGTCCGCCGAGTCGACCCGCCGACCGCGTCGACGGCGCCCAGAGCCAGCACCCGGCTCGGGCTGCTCCTCGTCCTCCTGGTCCCCCTGCGCGTGCGGAGCCGCCTCGTCGGCCTCGTCGGCAGTGTCCACCCAAACGCCGGTCTCGGGCAGGGGCACGGACCGGGGCGCGTGGTCCGGGTCTGCCCAGGCCCCGGTCTCCCCGGGGGCGGGCTCAGGGGCGGCGTCGGCGGGGCGCGGACCGCCCAGGGCCTCCAGCACACGCAGGCGCACTTGCGGCGGCGCCCCGGCCGACAGGACGGCGGTGCCGTATCTGCCCGCCACCGTTAGGTCCTGCGTCCCGGCGCCCGTCTGCGTGCTCACGGCCACTACTCCGACAGGTCGACCACGAGGGCGGTGACATTGTCGTGCCCGCCGGCCTCGAGCGCGGCGGCCACGGCCGCCTCCGCGGTGCGCTGCGCCCCCAGGCCCGAGCCGAGCACGGCGGCCAGGGCGTCGTCGTCGAGCTCGTCGCTCAGGCCGTCGGAGCACACCAGGATGCGGTCGCCGACCCGCGCCTCCACCAGGTGCAGCTCGGGGTAGGCGGGCTGGTCGAGGCCCGCGCCCAACGCCCGAGTGACCACGTTGCGGCGCGAGTCGATGTGGGCCTCGGCCCGGGTGAGGTGGCCGGCGTCCACCAACTCCTGCACCTGGGAGTGGTCGTGGGACAGCTGGGACAACAGGTCGTCGCGGAGCAGGTAGACGCGCGAGTCGCCCACGTTGAACACGATCCACGTGCGCCCCTCCGGCAGGTCGGCGAGCACGGCGCCGGCGATGGTGGCGCCGGGCGGGTTAGCCGCCTGCGAGGGGATCGCGGCTACCGCCTCACCGGCCGCGAGGACGGCGTCGACGACGTCGGCACGATCGGTGATGCGGCTCCCGACCAGCGGGAGCAGTGCGCCCAGGGCGGTGCGGGCGGCGGCCCGGCCGGAGGCATGCCCACCCATGCCGTCCACCACGATGAAGGCGGGCGCTAGGGCGAGGTAGCCGTCCTCGTTGACGCGGCGCAAGCGGCCGATGTCGGTGGCCGCACCGACGACGGTGCTCGGCCGCGGCCCGGCGTCGTCCGGGGACTGTGGTGCCGCCAGGGCCGCCGCCGCATCCGCCGAGTCGTCGGGCTCAACCGGGTCGAATGACTCGCTGTCCTCGGGCATCGACGTCTCCTTGCAGTGCAGTAATGCGGGCGGTCTCGTGTCCCAGACGATACCGGCCGGGCCGCCGAATTGTGCTCTCAGGTAGGCTCGGGGTGCCGGCACCCACCGGCCGCCCGCGAAAACACGCGGGCCGAGCCCACGCAGCCACAAAGGATCCAGCATGTCTCAGCCTCAGGACGACCTCGTCGCACGGGCAAGCGACCCCAATGCGGAACTCACCACCCTGCACGAGCTCGCCAACAACTACCCCGGCTTGCGCCCCTACATCGCCGAGAACCCGCGCACCTACCCGGCGCTCCTGGAGTGGCTCGGCAGCCTGGGAGATCCCGCCGTCGACGCCGCGCTCGCCCGCCGCCATGCCGCCGCGACCACGCAGGCCCTGAGCCCGGAGCAGGCACAGGCGGCAATGCAGGCCGCCGCGAGTGAGCCGGGCGCCGCCGTACCGGCCGGCGGGCAAGCCCCCCAGACCGGCCCGGAAGCACCTACCCAGGCCATCTCCCAGCCCGAGGTCACGCGTGCGGTCACTCCCGAGCGCCGCCCCATCATGGAGGGCCGCCAGGCCGCACCCACCGCCGCCTACGCCTACCAACAGCCCCCACAGCAGGCGGGCTACCAGCCCCAGCAGCCTGCCTACGCCCAGCCCACCTACCAGCAGGCCCAGCCCGCCAACCAGCAGCCGCAGGCCGGCGACCAGGGAGTGTTCGGCGTCGGCACCCCCGAGGCGGAAGAGCAGCGGGGCAGCAGCAACCGGTGGCTGTGGATCCTCGCCGCCGTCGCCCTGGTGCTCGTGGTCGCGCTGGTGGTGTGGTTCTTCAGCTCGGACCACGGCGGCGAGGACGCCGCCCCGGTCGCCGGCACCACTCAGGCTGCGGCCCCGCAGGAGCCCGCCACCACGCCGGCGCAGGCCGAGGAGACGCCGTCACCCACGCCGTCGCCCAGCCCGACCGCATCCCAGAACCTGACCGCGCCCGCCCCCGCCGACGCCATCGAGATGGCCGCCTTCACCACGCCGTCGGGCAACATCAGCTGCGTGCTGGGCGACGACTCCGTCTCCTGCACCATCAACGAGCACGACTTCGTCCCCACCGACAGCTCCTGCAACGACTCCAACGCTCAGGCCTTCACGGTGAGCGTGGGCACCGACGATGAGGCCGAGGGCGGTTGCGGCATCTCCTTCTCCGCCGCCGGCGCCTCGCTGAACTATGGCGCGTCGGCCAAGAACGACACCTTCGCCTGCACCTCCACCGAGGCCGGGATCGAGTGCTGGAGCCAGGTGTCCGGCAACGGTTTCCGCATGTCGCGCTCCGAGGCCGAGACCACCAGTCGCTGACCGGCCTCGCCCGCCCCGCCGCGAGTGCGGGTCTTCGTTTCAATCACAACTCTCAGAACTGAATGTCCTCGACCTACGCCACGATCCTGCGCCGCCCCGGCGCACTCGGTTTCTCCATCGCGGGCCTGCTCGCCCGCTTCCCCATGTCCATGGTGGGCATCTCCACCATCCTGGCGATCCAGGAGTTCTACGGCAGTTACTCGGCGGCCGGAACCGTGTCCGCCGTGAACGTGGTCGCCGTCGCCGTAGGGGCACCCGTGCTGGCGCGGCTCGTCGACGCCTACGGGCAGTCGCGGATCATGCTGCCGGCGATGCTCGCCTCGGCGGCTGCGCTGGTCGGGTTGGCGGTTGCCGCGCAGGCCCACGCCCCACTGGGCGTCCTGCTGGTGCTGTCGGCGCTGGCGGGGCTTTTGGCCGGGTCCTTCGGCTCGCTGGTGCGTTCGCGCTGGACGACGATCCTGACCACCCCGGAACAGGTGCACACCGCCTTCTCCCTTGAGGCCGCCTTCGACGAGGTCGCGTTCATCATCGGGCCGGTGCTGGCCACGGTGCTGTGCACCTCGCTGCCGCCCACCAGCGGCTGGATCGCAGCGGTCGCCCTGCAATTGGGCGGCGGGCTGTGGTTCTTCTCCCAGCGGGCCACCGAGCCGACGCCGCACCGTCGTCGGCGGGAGGCGCGCGCAGGCGCGCCGGCGGGCACGGCGCCCGAGCCCACGTCGGGTCAGGCGACCGTGCCGGTGCTGCGGCACGGCGCCGTCGTCGCGGTGATCGCCGTCTTCCTGGCCTCCGGCGCCATGTTCGGCGCCAACGACGTCGCCGCCGTCGCCTTCGCCACCGAACTGGGCAGGAAGTCGGCATCGGGAGTAGTACTGGCGGCCTGGGGCGTGGGCTCGTTCGCCGCGGCTCTCGTGTACGGCTCGCGCTCGTGGCACCGGCCGCTGTGGCAGCAGTTCCTGTTCGGCGCCACGGCGCTGGCGGTGGGCGCCTCGACCCTCATGTTCGCGCCGAACCTGGTGGTGTTGGGGGTGCTGATGGCGCTTACCGGCATGGCGATCGCCCCGACGGTCACCACCGGCAACACGATCACCCAGGTGTCGGTGGCGCCCTCTCAGCTCACCGAGGGGCTGGCCTGGATCGGCACCGCAATGAACATCGGGGTATCGCTGGGCTCCATGTTCGGCGGTCATGCGATCGACGCCGCCGGCAGCCACGGCGGCTACCTGCTGGTGGCGGCGATGGGGTGGCTCGCCGTCGTCATGTGCCTGGCCGGACTGCGCACGCTGCGGCATGCCCGCCCGCACCACGTCCTGCCGGCCTCCCCGCAGGCGGCGGACGCGGACCCCGACCTCCCGGAGCGTCCGGCCTAGACTGCCCGGCGTGGAGTCCCTCAAGCGCGCGCTCTCTTCCCCTGCCGCCGCCCTGATCGGTTGGGCGGCGCTGGCCCTGTCCATCTACCCGACTCTGTGGGGCAAGGACGGCACCGCCACCTTCAAGCTCGACGCCTGGATCTACCACCACGCGGTCGCCCAGTGGCACGCCGGCGGCAGCCTGTATGGCTGGTACGCCAACCCCGACCAGCAGCTGTGGCCCTTCACCTACCCGCCGTTCGCCGCCTGGGCACTCACGCCCCTGACCTGGTGGTCGGACCGGGCCACCCAGGTGGCGTTGGTGGTGGCCACACCGGTGTGCACCGCGGTGACGGCGTGGGCGGTGCTGCACGCCCTGGGTGCGGACCGCCGCGTGGCATGGGGCGCCGCCCCGTGGCTGGCACTGGCCGCGGTGATAGTGATGGAGCCGATCCCCAAGACCATGGAGTACGGGCAGATCAATGCGGTGCTCATGATGCTGGTCGCGCTCGACCTGCTGGTGGTTCCGCCCGCCTCCCGGTTACGGGGCGTGCTGGCGGGACTGGCCGCCGCCTTCAAACTGACCCCGGCGATCGCGGTGCTCGTCTTCCTGGCGCGGCGGGAGTGGCGGGCGGCGGCCACCATGGTCGGCTCCGCCCTCGGGGTGACGGCGCTGAGCTGGCTGGCCTCGCCCAGCGAGTCGGCGCAGTTCTTCTTCTCGGCGATGTGGGACTCCTCCCGTGCGGGCTTCACGGACTACTCCGGTAACCAGAACCTCAAGGGGCTGGTAGCGCGCTGGCTGCCGGCACAGACCTGGGACGTGGTCTGGGCGGTTCTGGCTGCGGCCGCCGTCATTGCCGCCTGGCTGCTGCTGGTGCGCCTGAATCGCCTGCGCCCGGCCGCTGATGGTGCGCCCGCTCCGGCCGACGGCGTGGTCCTGGTGCTGCAGACGGCGGTGGCGATGACGCTGGGGCTGCTGCTCTCCCCCATCTCCTGGTCGCACCACTGGGTGTGGTGCCTGCCCGCTCTCATGGGGCTCGTGGCCGCGGGGCTGGCATGGGCGTCGCCGTCGCTGCTGACGACCGCGGCCGCCGGCGCGGCGGTGTTCGGCCTGGCCATGCAGTGGTGGTTCCCGGAGCAGAACCACGTCGAGCAGGACTGGCCCTTCTGGGCGACGGTGGTGGGCTCGTCCTACACATGGTGGGCGTTGGCCGCCGGTGTGGTCCTGTGGCGTGCGGCCGGTCGCCATATCAACCGACCTCGGCACGTAGCATCAACCGACCTCGGTGCGTAACTTCAACCGACCTCGGCAAGGGGGCGGGGCGGAGAGCCCGCAGCGTCCTCCCAGCCGTCTCCCAGTCCCGTCCCCGCCGCTGCCCGGAGGGGTGTCCGTAGAATGGACGGGTGCCGTTTGCCGACATCGTCCGCGCCGCCGCGGACCAGTTCCACCGTGACTCGATCCCCGTGCTCCGGCGCCGCGGCTGGCGCCCGCGGGTGATCGCCTACGACGGCTACGGCTCGGCCGCGCCTGACCGCACCGGAGTCCCTGCCCCCGACGCCCCATCGCGTGACATGGCGCGCGTGCTGGCGCGCATGGTCATGCGCCCACCCAACGCTCCCAGCGAGGGACCCCTGTTCCAACGTCTGCCCGAGCAGCTGCCGACCACGGCCCGCGACGTGCGCCGTCAGGCCGCGCAGAACCTGCTGGAGGCACAGCGCGGCTGGCGCATGTTCATCGACGTGCCCGTCCCGCACCTGCCGGTGACCGTCCACCTCGGCTCCGCGAGCGTACAGACCCGCGCCGACCGGGAGGGGTACGTCGACGTCGTCGTGCGCGGCCACGGCCTGCCCCCCGGCTGGCACGACGCCACCCTGAAGGCGACGGGAACAGAGCCCGTGACCACACGGGTGTTCGTCGTCGCCCCCGGACCGCGGCTCGGCGTCGTGTGCGACATCGACGACACGGTCATGGTCTCCCACGTGCCCCGCATGTTCGTGGCCGCCTGGAACCAGTTGGTCAAGTACACATCTTCGCGCGAACCCGTACCGGGCATGGCGCAGCTGCTCACGCAGGTGCTGCAGGAGCACCCGGGAACGCCAGTGATCTACCTGTCCACCGGGGCCTGGAACGTGGTGCCGACCTACCGCGCCTTCTTCGAACGCAACGGCTTCCCGCAGGGGGCCATGCTGATGACCGACTGGGGACCCACGAACACCGGCCTGTTCCGCAGCGGCATCGAGCACAAGCGCACGGGTCTGCGTCGGCTCATGATCGACCTGCCGGAGGTGAAGTGGCTGCTGGTCGGAGACGACGGCCAGCACGACCCGCTGATCTACGGGGAGGTCGCACGCGAGCACTCCGACCGGGTGGCGGCGGTGGCGATCCGACGCCTCACCCCGACCGAGCAGGTGCTCGCGGGCACGCAGCTGACCCACCCGGTGGGGCTGGCGCCGGAGGTTCGGGCGCTGGCGGAATCCGGCGTGCCAGTGGCGGCGGGGGCCGACGGCTTCGAACTGGCGCGCGCCCTGCGCCCCGAGGCGCTAGCCGTGCAGCCTCAGCGCTGAACCTCGCCATCGACACGAGTTCCCGCCGGACACACGAGTTTTGGAGCTTTGCAGGTGCAGGGCGCGTGCAATCCTCTAAAACTCGTGTATCTGAAGCAAACGCGTGTACTTGACGCCGATGTGCTAGACGGCGACGCCGATGAGGTGGCCGATGCCCCAAGTGACGGTCATGGCCAGGGCGCCGCCGAATACGTTGCGCAACACCGCGGGTCGCACCGGGGCGTCACCGAGTTTGGCCGACACCGCGCCGGTCAGTGCCAGCCCGGCCAGCACGGACACGAAGGTCAGCGGGATCTTCACACTCACGGGCAGCAGCAGAATGGCCAGCATCGGCAGCATGGAGCCGACCGTGAACGCCACCGCGCTGGAGATGGCGGCATGCCAGGGGTTGGTGTAATCGTCCTCGCGCAGCCCGAACTCGGCCTCCAGGTGGGCGCCGACGGCGTCGTGCACCGTCAGCTCGCGGGCGACCCGGCGCGCGGTCTCATCCGTCAGGCCCTTGGCGCGATAGTGGGCGGCCAGGGAGTCGACGCCGGCGGCCGGATCGGCGTCCAGCTCGGCGCGCTCGCGGGCCACGTAGGCGCGCTCGGTATCCGACTGGGTGGACACGGACACGTACTCGCCGGCGGCCATGGAGACGGCCCCGGCCAGCACTCCGGCCACCCCGGCGGCCATGATGGCGCCGGTGTCGGTGGGGGTGGCGGCGGCGACACCGATGACCAGGCCGGCCACGCTGACAATGCCGTCGTTGGCGCCGAGCACCCCGGCGCGCAGCCAGTTGAGCCGCGACGCCAGGGCGGAGGCCCCGCCGGTGTCCGCGTAGGCGGCTGTTGCGGGCTGGTAGCGGCGCGGCCGCGCGGTGAGCCACAACGCCGTTGGGCAGGCCTCCGGCTCCGGAGGAGCGGGGTTATCAGCCGACGGCACGCGTGGCCCGGCCGAAGCGGACATACGCTCCGAACGGAAGGGACACGAGAGCTGCGGCACACCCATGCTCTGAAGATAAGGTCGATCAATGCGCCTGTATAGCAAAGGTAGATTTACCTAATGAGTTCTCGTCAGACCTTCATGGGGCCTTCGCCCAGCCGAACTCCAGGGTGGAGCCGGTAGGGTTGCGTGCAGGGACCGCACCAGACGGCACCCGTGCAGGAGGAATCCATGGCTAGCAAGCTCCCCTTCATCGTCGGCCTCGGCGCCGGCTACGTCCTCGGGACGCGCGCAGGCCGCGCCCAGTACGAGCGGATCAAGGCGTCGGCCACCAAGCTGGCCGATCAGCCCTTCGTGCGGGACAAGCTCAGCGCCGCCTCCAACCGCGCCTCCAGCTTCGTGCGCGAGCAGGGCGAGGCCGTCACCGACAAGGTTGCCGACGCCGTCAAGGAGCGCCTGTTCGGCGCGCCCGCCGCGCAGCCCTCCCCGGCCCCCTCGGTGACCGTCGACGACGCTGAGGTCCGCCCCGTCAACCAGTCCGACTGACCGCGCCGACTCTGCGTCGCAACCACGTACGCGACGCGGACGCGACTTCCGCCGGGGCGCCCGCTGCGGCCATACTCGGGGAGTGCCATCTCCGCGCTACGCCCCGCCTAAGGACCTGTCCGGCTACGCCTGGCTCTCCGTCGGCGCGGCCCTGGCCACCATCACGCTCAAGGCGGCGGCCGCCTGGCTGACCGGCTCGGTCGGGCTGCTATCCGACGCCGCCGAGTCCCTGGTGAACCTGGTAGCCGCCCTGGTGGCGGTGGTCGTGCTCAAGATCGCCATCCGCCCCGCCGACGACGACCACCAGTTCGGCCACTCCAAGGCGGAGTACTTCTCCTCCGTGTGCGAAGGCGCCATGATCTTCGTGGCCGCCGCCTTCATCATCTTCTCCGCGGTGGAGCGGATCATCACCCCGGTCATGCCGGAGCGGCTGAGCCTGGGCCTGGTGATCTCGGTCGGCGCCTCCCTCATCAACGCGCTGGTTGCCTGGGTGCTGCTGCGCAAGGGCCGCGCCGAGCACTCGGCAACACTCGTCGCCGACGCCAAGCACCTGCTGACCGACGTGATCACCTCCGCGGCCGTGCTGCTGGGGGTGGGCCTGGTGGCCGTCTTCCATTCGCCGGTGCTCGACGCCGTCGTCGCACTGGGAGCGGGCCTGAACATCATGTGGACCGGATTCCAGCTGATCCGCGACTCGGTGGCCGGACTCATGGATGTGGCCCCGGACCGGGAGGCGCTGGAGCGGATCAACGCCATCCTGGACGAGCGACGCCGCGCCGGAGTGGTGGACTTCCACGCGGTGCGCGTCCGCGAGGCGGGCAGCCGCCGCTTCGCCCACCTGCACGTGCTGGTTCCGGGCGCCTGGACGGTCAAGCAGGGCCACGACTACACCGAGGCGCTGATCGATGAGTTGGTCTCCGCCGACCCCAGCCTGCGGGTCTCCGCCCACCTGGAGCCGATCGAGGACCCGCTGTCCTATGCCGACGTCGAGGACGTCTGACGGTCCGACCCCTCAGCCCTGGCGGGCGCGCAGCCGCGCCAGCGGACCGTCGGCCTCCGCCAGCAGCTCCCGCGGGGCGCCGGACTGCACCACGCGGCCGCCGTCGAGCACGACGACGTGATCGGCCTGCTCGATGCGGTGCAGCCGGTGGGTGATCTCCACGACCGTGGCCCCGCGCCGCGCCGCCCAGTCGTGCACGCCATCACGCACGCGCGCGTCGACGGCGGGGTCGAGGTGACTGGTGAACTCGTCCAACACCAGCACGTCCGGCTCGGCCAGCAGGGCGCGCGCCAAGGCGAGCCGCTGGCGCTGCCCGCCGGAGACGGAGGCGCCGCGCTCGCCGAGCAGGGTGTCGTAGCCGGCGGGCATGGCCGCCACCTCCTCATGCAGCGCAGCGACCCGGCAGGCCGCCTCGACCTGCTCGCGGGTGGCTCCGGGACGGGCCAGGCGCACGTTGTCGGCCACGCTCATGCGGAACAGGTGCGCCTCCTGGCTCACCAGCGCCACCCGGCCACGCAGGCCGTCGGCCGCCGCCTCGCGCAGGTCGACGCCGCCCACGCGCACCCGCCCGCGATCGGGATCGTCGAAGCGCAGCGCCAGCCGCGCGAGCGTCGTCTTACCCGAGCCGGAGACCCCCACCAGACAGGTCCACTGTTCGGCCGCCGCGCGCACGCTCACCCCGCGCAGGGATGGGCGCGAGGCCCCCGGGTAGGTGTAGTCGAGGTCCTCCCAGGCGATGCCGAGGGCGCCGGGCGGCAGCACAGCGGCGCCGTCGGGCAGTTCGACGGGGGCGGTGGCC
>NZ_LK995521.1 GCF_900002405.1 Actinomyces succiniciruminis
GCAGGGGCTCGGCAAAGTCGTTGGTTGGTTAGGGGGTTGTTAGGAGTTTGATGGCTTTGGTGGGTCTTCGTGTCATGGCGCGGTTGGCTGAGGCGATGCTGGTGGTGGGGTTGTCGTAGGTGGTGCGGATGAGGCTGATGGCCAGGTTGCGTAGGGTTGCCATGACCTGGGGTGCGTTGCCGGTGCGCAGCTGGTGGCGGTCCTCATCAAAGGCGGGCGTCTCTTACCCAGTGGAGTCGGTTTTCTATCGGCCAGTGGCCTTGTATCCAGGCGGCCACTTGCTCGGGCTGGGCGTCGGTCATCGGAACAGAGCAGATGAGGTAGACGACCTCGGTGGTGCGCCTGGACTTCCTCTTGCTGCCGCCGCTGGTGCGGGTGCGGCGTATCTGTAGTAGTTGGGCGGCGCCGGGGAAGTCGACCCAGGCGGGGGTTGCTACGGCTTTGATGGTGCGCCGCACCCTGCGCCCGTGAGAGGTGTCCACCCCGGTGACGGCGGGAATGTCGGCCCAGGGCAGCGCCTTGAGCCTCGCTTGCAGACTGGGCTGGTTGTTCTTGACCGTCAGCACATAGTCGGCGCCCCGGTCGCGTATCCAGGTAGCGGTCTCGTGCTGGGTGTGCAACGCATCAGCAGTGACCACCGCGCCGGCCAGGTCAT
>NZ_LK995522.1:0-16272 GCF_900002405.1 Actinomyces succiniciruminis
TGGGGCGGGTGATGTCCCGGAACGGGGAGTCGAGCACCGTCAACGGCACCGGCAGCTCGGCGTCCTCCCAGTCGTCCAGGAGCCGTTCGGCGGCGCCGTCGCCGGTGTCGACGGTGACGGCCTCGATGGAGGTCGGTTGGGTGGACAGGGCGTAGGTCAGGGCGCGCAGGGTGGGCCGGTGCAGGCGGGAGGCGAGGACGATGGCGTGCACGTGTGCCGGCAGCAGGCGCGCGTCGTGCAGGTCGGAGATGGCGATCTCCTCGGCCACGCGGCGGTAGTGCCGGCGGATGGCGTTCATGACCAGGTAGAGGACCGCCATGACGCTCAGCGTGATCCAGGCACCGCGGGTGAATTTGGTCAGTAGGACGATCACCAGCACGGTGCCGGTACCGACCACGCCGATGCCGTTGACGATGCGGGAGCGGCGCATGCGCCGGCGGGCGCCGGGGTCGGTGGCGGTGGCCAGTTCCCGGTTCCAGTGGCGCACCATGCCGATCTGGGAGAGCGTGAAGGAGATGAACACGCCCACGATGTACAGCTGGATCAGCCGGTTGGTGTTGGCCTGGAAGCCGACGATGAAGGCGATGGCGCCGGCCCACAGGACGATGATCCCGTTGGAGTAGGCCAGCCGGTCGCCGCGCTGGGACAGTTGGCGGGGCAGGAACTCGTCGCGGCCGAGCACGCTGGCCAGCACCGGGAAGCCGTTGAAGGCCGTGTTGGCGGCCAGCACCAGGATCAGACCGGTGACCACGGTGACCAGGTAGAACATGGGCAGGAAGCGGGCGAACACGGTCGCGGCGATCTGCCCGATCACCGGATCCTGGTGGTAGCCCGTGCCCAGTGGCACGCCGTCGTCGAGCAGCTCGGTGGCGGGGTTCTCCACCATGTGCACGCCGACGGCACCGGCCAGATGCACCACGCTCATGAGCATGGCGGCGGCGATGATGCCCAGCAGCAGCAGGGTGGTGGCGGCGTTCTTGGACTTGGGCCGGCGGAAGCTGGGCACGCCGTTGGAGATGGCCTCAACACCGGTCAGGGCGGCACAGCCGGAGGAGAAGGCCCGCAGGATCAGGAAGGCGCCGGCCAGGCCCGTCAGGCCCTGGTCCCAGCCGGACTGGGCAACCACCTCATAGCCGGCCGACGGCGCCTGCCCGAGGGTACCGGTGAGCTCCTGGATGAAGCCGACCACGGCCATGACCCCGACCGCCCCCATGTACAGGTAGGTGGGCAGGGCGAAGGCGCCGCCGGACTCGCGGCTGCCGCGCAGGTTGATCAGAGCCAGCAGCGTGACGATGCCCACCGCGATCTCCACCTTGTAGGCGGCCAGCGCGGGGACGGCGGCGACCAGGTAGCCGGTGCCGGAGGAGATGGACACGGCGACGGTGAGCACGTAGTCGCTCAGCAGGGCGGAGGCGACCAGCAGGCCGGCCCGGTGGCCGAGGTTGGTGGAGACCACCTCGTAGTCACCACCGCCGGAGGGGTAGGCGTGGACGGTCTGCCGGTAGGAGGCGACCACCACCACGAGCACACCCACCACGGCCAGGGCGATCCAGGGCGACAGGGCGGTAGCGGCCAGGCCCGCCGCCGCCAGGGTGACGAGGATCTCGTCGGGGGCGTAGCCGACGCTTGAGAGGGCGTCGGAGGCGAACACCGGTAGGGCGATCCGCTTGGGGAGGAGGGTCTCGCCCAGGGCCCGGCTGGGCACCGGACGACCGACGAGAAGCCGCTTGACGCGGTCGGCGAAGTCACGCACGGACGACGATGCTACGTCCGCCTCCCGCCCGGGCCAAGCCTCCCGCCCACCGGGGCCCACGTCGACGGAGTACCGTTCCCCTCGTGCACTTCGTCATCATGGGCTGCGGCCGGGTGGGGGCCTCCATGGCCTCGCAACTGGACCGCATGGGACATTCGGTGGCCATCATCGACCGGAACTCCGACGCCTTCAGGCGGCTGCCGGCCGACTTCAATGGTCGTAAGGTCAAGGGCATCGGCTTCGACCGGGACGCGTTGGAGCAGGCGGGCATCGACGAGGCCTACGCCTTCGCCGCCGTGTCCAATGGGGACAACTCCAATATCATCGCCGCCCGCGTGGCCCGTGAACTGTTCGGCGTCGAGCATGTCGTCGCCCGCATCTATGACCCCACTCGCGCCGACGTGTACGAGCGGCTCGGCATTCCCACCGTGGCGACGGTGCGGCAGACGGCCGAGCACATGATGCGGCACGTGCTTCCCGGCGGGACGGCGCGGGAGTTCATGGACCCGTCCGGCGCCGCCGGGCTGGTCCAGCCCGACATCTCCCCCGCCTGGGTGGGCACCACGGTCGGCTCCCTGGAGGAGCGGCTCGAGGTGCGGGTGGCCTGGATCTCCCGCGGCTCCGGGGTCGTCATCCCACAGGCGGGAACCATCATCCAGGAGCATGATCGCCTGCACCTGGCGGCCACCACCCAGCAGCTGCCGGCCATGCAGCGCGCCCTGTCCCGTCCGCCCGCCCAGGAGGTTTGAGCGTGAAGATTCTCATTGCCGGAGCCGGCTCGGTGGGCCGCTCGATCGCCCGCGAACTGATCAGCCACGGCCACCATGTCACCTTGATGGACCGTGCCCCCGACGCCATGCGCATCGCCTCCGTGCCGGAGGCGGACTGGCAGCTGGCGGACGCCTGCGACCCGGGTTCTCTGGCCGACGCGGGCGCCGGCGATTGCGACGTCGTCGTCTCCGCCACCGGGGATGACAAGGTCAACCTGGTGGTCTCCCTGCTGGCCAAGACCGAGTACGGGGTGCCGCGCACGGTCGCAAGGGTGAACAACCCGAAGAACGAGTGGCTGTTCGACGACACCTGGGGTGTGGACGTGGCGGTCTCCACCCCGCGCATCATGACGGCCCTGGTGGAGGAGGCGGTCAGCGTCGGCTCGTTGGTGCCGGTGTTCACCTTCCACCAGTCCGGCGCCATCATGCACGAGTTGACGCTGCCGGACGACTCCCCCGTCATCGGCGAGCTGGTCAGCGACGTTGAGCTGCCGCCGCACACGGTGCTGGCGGCGATCCTGCGCGATTACCGGCCGATCCGGCCGGGACGCGACGACCGCTTCGAGCGGGGCGACGAGCTGCTGTTCCTCACCGCCCGGGCGGGTGAGGCGGCGCTGAGCGAGGTGCCGGCCATCTTCACCACCATCGACGAGCCAGTGGCCGAGCCCGACGTCAACGCTGAGGGTGGCGCTGCGGAACTGGCCTGAGCGTCGGGTTGACGATCAGCCAGACGAACCACAGGGTCAGGGCGAACAGGGGCAGGCCGAGCAGGAGCCGGGCCACGCCGAGAGCGCCCACGACCGCCTCACCGGCCAGGTATAGGGGCAGTTCCACCGCCAGGCGCAGGGCGAACATGGCCGCCAGGATGCCGGTGCCGACCGCGTAGCGGCGGCGCGCGCCGGCGTCGGCGGATCGGGACTCGCCGGCCGCGGCGTGCCAGGCGTCCAGCAGCAGCCCGACGAGGGGCCGGCGCACCAGCAGCGAGCCGCCGGTGGCCGCCAGCCAGCAGGCGTTGATGACCAGTCCGGTGGCGTAGAAGTTCGTGGCGCTGCCCGAGCGCCACGCCCACAGGGCGCTGACGACGGCCAGGGCGGCACCGCCGAGCACCTGGGTGAGCCTCTGGCGGGCGCACAGCCGGGCCACCAGGGCGACGGCGCTGACCGCCAGGGAGGCGAGCAGGGCCGGCACGAGGGCGTGGGGGCGCGCGGCGAGCACACAGACGAACACCAGGGTGGGGGCGGCGGATTCCAGGATGCCGCGCCAGCCGCCGACCGCGGCGGCGGCGTCGAAGCGGTCGGTGTCCAGGGCGCCGAGCCCGCTGCGGGTGGACGGGTCGGTGTCGGTCCGTTCGCTCATGCGTCCTGCCCGAGGAGCTCGTACACGGGGTTGTAGATGCTGGGGCGGCTGTGGCCGGCCACCACCATGCCCTCGGCGCGCAGGTGGGTACCCGGAGCGATACCGGCGATGGCGCGTCGACCGATCCAGATCAGATCCACCGAACCGGTGCCGTCGAACAGCCGGCCCACCAGCACGGGCTTGGCGGAGGCGGGCCGGTAGGTGACGGCGCGCAGCACGCCGGACACGCAGGCACGCCGACGGGGCGTCAAGTCCCTGATGAGAGTCGTGCCGCGCCGGGAGGCGGAGTCCTGCTCGTCGGCGGCGGCCAAGTCCTCGCGGCTGGCGCGTAGAGAGCGCACCCGGTCGGTCAGACGGCTTCTGAGCGAGCGGGCGGGTCGACTCATCGGACCTCCGCAATGGTCGGGCCGGGCTGCAGCGGGTCCAGGCCCGGGAGATCCTCGGCTTCCGGCGCCTTCGTGACGCCGGGGGCGTGCAGGGGCAGGATCTCGCGCGGGGGCCGGGCGGCGCCGTCCCGCACCACGACGGTGTTGGCGAATACCTCCCGCAGGGGGCGGGCGGCGTCGGCGTCGGTGGCTGCGGGCCCCTGGAGGACGCCGCGCAGGAACCAGCGCGGCCCGTCCACGCCAATGAAGCGGGCGGCGACGGTAGCGGCCCGCCCCTCGGGGGTGCGCACGGGCACCTGGGCGAGGATCTCGGTGCCCCACTCGCCGTCGACCACCTCATAGGTGGCCTTCGCGCGGGCCAGTTCGGCGGTGATGTCGGCGCGCAGCTCCTCCCAGATGCCGGCGGTGCGGGGGGCGGCGAAGGCGCGCAGCTCCAGGGTCGACCCGCCCAGGATGAGGACCGCGGCGGATGCGTCCGCATCCCGACCGGCGCGCTCCATCCGGATCTGCATGCCGTCGACGGCGGGCACGCGCAGGGCGCCCAGGTCGATGCGGCCGGCGGGGGCGGAGTCGGCGGGAACGGCGTCGACATCCCAAGGTCCGGTGCCGGGCTCCACCGGCTCCTCCGGAACGGACTCCTCCTGGGCGGCTGCCTCGCCCCCGGCGTCGTGGTGGCGGCGGGAGAACAGGCCCATCAGTCAGTACCTCCTATCAGCCGGCGCAGTCCGTGCACACGGGCAGGCCGGTCTTGTCATCGACGTAGGCGAGGGAACTGCGGTGGTGCACCAGGAAGCACTCCGAGCAGGTGAACTCGTCCTCCAGCTGGGGGACGACATGCACACTCAATTCCTCCCGGGACAGGTCGGCTCCGGGAAGCTCAAAGCCCTCGGCGACTTCGTTCTCGTCCTCCTCAATCGCCTCCGAGGACTGGTCCTTCTGACGAGCCGTGAGCTCCTCGATGGAGTCCGCTTCGGGCTCGTCGTCGTTCTTGCGCGGGGCGTCGTAGTCGGTTGCCATAGCCTCGTCACTTTCTGTTGTGGACGGCTCTGCCTAGGGCTCCCGGGCAGCGTCGGGCTGCCGGGGACGGCTCCCGCTCAATGAACGTGCGCCGCCCCAGGGAGCCAGGGCACGCGCACCATAGCACCAGGCGGCGGCGGCGGGAACCGGCTGATCGGGCCAGCAGCAGCGGCTGTGGGCGAACAGGCGGCGGCTGGTGGATGCCACGCGGCCCCGCCTCCCGGACACGGGGCGGCTTAGATGGCACGCTGAGCCCTGTGCGGCCCGCCCGCCTCGGGCCGCGGGGGACTGTAAGGAGGCCCACGTAAATGATCGAACTCGAGCTGCTGGGCGCCAACGGCGACACCATCGTCATGACCGACGCACGCGGTGAGCGCTACAGCATCGTCGTCGACGACGCACTGCGGGCCGCGGTCAGACGCGCGCGCCCCGCGGCCACGGCCCCCACTCCGCCTCCGCCCTCCCCCGGCCAGACCGTCCGCCCCCGGGAGCTGCAGGCACTCATGCGCGCCGGCGCGAGCGCGGAGGAGGTCGCCTCCGCCACCGGACTGGACGTCGAGCACGTGCGCCGCTTCGAGGGGCCGGTCATCGCCGAACGCCTGTGGGCGGTGCAGCAGGCGCAGGCCTGCCGCATCGGCTGGGAGAAGGACTCCCCCGTACTGGGCGAGCTGGCCGTGGACCGGCTGGCCACGCGCGGCGTCGAACCGGACAGCCTGGAGTGGGATGCGCTGCGCGAGGGGCGCGAGCCGTGGCAGATCATCCTGACCTTCGTGCAGGGCGCGCAGGCGAAGCGGGCGCGCTGGGAGCTGGACCTGACGGCCCGCTCCGTGTCGGCCCTGGACGACGAGGCCCGTTGGCTGACGGAGGCCGGAGCCGGACGCCGGCCGGCCGTCTTCGACCAGGACTCCGCCGCGCCGGGCGCGGCCTCCCCGGCGTCGGCGCGTACCCCGGCCGCGGCCCCGGAGCCGCCGGCCGACTCTACCGAGGCGCTGCTGGCGGACCTGGCCTCCAACCGTGGCCGCCGGATCGAGACGCAGGCCCCCGACGAGGACGACGCCACCGCGAAGCAACCGGAGAACCCGGCACCGGACACTCCCGCCCAGGGGCAGGCGCAGGTGGTCTCCATGTCGGAGCGGCGCCGTGCCCACACCGGCAACCACCCGGCGGGCAGCCGACTGCACGCCGCCCCCACGCCCACGCCGAAGCAGGAGGAGTCCAGTGACGCCTCCGGTGACGCGGCCGCCACTCAGGACGCCCTCCCGGAGATGCCCGCGGCGCCCGCGCCCAAGCCCAAGCGGCGTTCCCGCCGGTCGGTGCCCTCCTGGGATGAGATCGTCTTCGGCGCCAAGCCGGAGTAACCGTCCGCACTTCCCCGGTCGGGGCGCGTGCCCGCCCCGGGCCTCCAGACTTCAGGCCCGCGCCAGCAGCAGCGGCACCGTCATTTCGGTATCCGTAAGGGAACCGTGCACGCCCGGCATGGCGATTGCACTCTCGGAGTGGACGCGCGGGTCGACCACCACCCAGTTGTCGGCCATGGCCACCAGCACGTCCCCCAGGACGCTTTCGGCGCGCTCCCCCACCGGGCCCAGCAGGGTGGCGGCCTCCCGGCGAGTACCCACCCACGCGGCCCGCTCCCCCAGCACGCTGCGCCAGCGGTCGGCGACCGCCGCGGCCGCCTCCGGGTCGGAGTGCGGCACGTACAGCTGAGTGAAGCGCGGCTCCCCGGCGACCGCGACCACGTCACGCGCCAGGGCGGGGTGCGCGGTCAGGTCGAGGCGGTGCGCGGCGTCGGTGTCCACCATGCCGTGATCCGCGGTCAGCAGCACGCGGGTGCCCGTGGGCACGCGTCGCAGCAACTCCGCCATGGTGGCGTCCAGTCGTTCGAGCTGACGCAGCCACTGTTGTGAGCGCCAGCCGTGGCGGTGGCCGGCATGATCGAGTTCGCCCACGTACAGGTACACCAGGGGCACACCGCGCTCCAGGGCGCCGGCGGCAAGCGCGGGCCGGTCCTCCATGCGGTCGGCGCCCAGGTGCGCCGGGCCGCGCAGGGCCGCCTCGGTCAGCCCCGACCCGGCGAAACGGGCCGGGCCGATGGTGACGGCGAGCGAGTCGTGCCCGGCGGCGCGCGGGCCGGCGGCGAGGCGCTCGAACACGGTGGGCACGTCCTGCCAGCGGCGCGGGTCGGGGGCGGCGCCCTCCCAGGTGATCAGGCACAGGTTCTGGGCGGCGTCCGGAGTGGTGTCACCGGGCAGGTCACGACCCACGCGCGGGTTGAGCACGCTGTAGCCGACCATGCCGGTGACCCCGGGCAGCGCGCCGGTGCCCAAAGTGGTCAGTGCGGCGGCCGTGGTCGAGGGGGCACAGGTGCGGGCAACGCCCCCACCGGGGGTGGAATCGGCGTCGCCCAGCCAGGCACGCAGGGTGGGGGCGTGTCCACGACGCTCCTGGAGCTGCCGCCACCCGAGTCCGTCGACGAGGACGACGACGACCCCTGCGCGGGTGTCGGCGTCGGGATTGGCCAATCCCCAATCGGTGGCGGCGGACAGGGCCTCGGCGGCGGTGATCGCCCCCGGTGGTCCCGCCTGCAGCGTCAGCCCGGCGCCGACGGCGGCAGCGGCCAGTACCTGGCGCAGCTGTGGAGTGCTCATGCGTGTGCCGCCGCCCGGGCGGTGGCGGCGGACAGGACCCGGGCGAAGTGTTCGGCGCGGGCCAGGGCCTCGTCGCCCTCGACGCCGGCGGCCACACGCACCACGATGTCGTCGGGGACGGACACGCCGGTGAGGCCGTGGTCGGCCTGGCATTCGGGGTCACCACAGGCGGCGGGCTCCAGGTCGATGCGGCGCACCGAGCCCCAGGCCAGGGCGAGGGTCATTTCCGTGAGCCGGCCCCCGCCGTTGGCCGGCTCGGACACGCCGCGAGTCAGGCCCACGGAGTTGATGCGGGACACGGGCACGGCCTCGCTGGTGGCCAGAGCCCCGGGCAGGCCGTCCTCGCGGGGGGCGTCGTCCACGTGGACGATTACCAGGCGGGTGGAGGTCAGGGCCAGAACGGTCAGGTGCCGGTGGACGGCGTCGTCGAACACGGTCTCGGCCTGCACCAGGTCCGCGAGGATCTCCTCCCCCGCGACGGCCGTGTTCAGGGTGCCGAGCACGAGTTCTGGGTAGTAGCCGGCGCGGGTGACTTCGTCGACCAACGACATCGGGGTGGGGGCCTCATCCCCGGGGCGAGCCTGTGCAGTCCACGTCATGGGGCAGATCATGCCATTGTTGCCGCCGCACCCGGGTGTCGTTGCCCCCTTGGCGAAGCCGCGGCGGGCCACAATGCGACTATGCCGAAGTCCGCCCCGCCGACGCCCCCGCCCACCGACCATCTCATCGTCGAGCAGGACCTGCCCACGGAGATGCGCACCTCCTTCCTGGAGTACGCCTACTCCGTCATCTACGCGCGCGCCCTGCCGGATGCCCGGGACGGCCTCAAGCCGGTACAGCGGCGCATCCTGTTCCAGATGGACCGGATGGGGCTGCGCCCGGACCGGCCGCACGTGAAGTCCTCCCGTGTGGTCGGCGACGTCATGGGGCGGCTGCACCCGCACGGGGACGTGGCCATTTATGAGGCTCTGGTGCGGCTGGCGCAGCCCTTCACCATGCGACTGCCGCTGGTGGACGGGCACGGCAACTTCGGCTCCCTGGACGACGGCCCCGCCGCGCCCCGCTATACGGAGGCGCGGCTGGCCGCACCCGCCCTGGCCCTGACGGCGGATATCGACGAGGACACGGTCGATTTCGCCCCCAACTACGACTACACCCTGACCGAGCCGGAGGTGCTGCCGGCGGCCTTCCCGAACCTGCTGGTCAACGGCGCCTCCGGCATCGCGGTGGGCATGGCCACCAATATGCCGCCGCACAACCTCACCGAGGTGGTGGCGGCCGCCCGGCACCTGCTGGCGCACCCGGACGCCACCCTGGAGGAGCTGATGGCCTTCGTGCCGGGGCCGGATCTACCGGCCGGCGGCATGATCGTGGGCCTGGACGGGATCCGGGAGGCCTACCGCACCGGCCGCGGCAAGTTCTCCACCCGCGCCACGGCCCGCATCGAGAACATCACCGCCCGCAAGAAGGGCATCGTGGTCACCGAGCTGCCCTACCTGGTGGGGCCGGAGAAGGTGATCGCCCGCATCAAGGAGACGGTGTCCTCCAAGAAGCTGCAGGGCATCACCGACGTCGCGGACCTGACCGACCGCAAGCACGGCACCCGGCTGGTGATCGGGGTCAAGAACGGCTACAACCCCGAGGCGGTGCTGGCGCAGCTGTACCGGCACACGCCGCTGGAGGACTCCTTCGGCATCAACAACGTGTGCCTGGTGGACGGCCAGCCGCGCACGCTCGGCCTGCGGGAGCTGCTGGACGTATTCGTCCGCCACCGTTTGACGGTGGTGGAGCGGCGCACCCGGTTCCGCCTGGGCAAGCGACGCGAGCGCCAGCACCTGGTGGAGGGCCTGCTGATCGCGATCGTCGACATCGACGAGGTCATTCAGGTGATCCGCTCCAGCGAGGACGCGGCCACGGCCCGTCGGCGCCTGATGCAGGTGTTCGACCTGTCCGAGCCGCAGGCGAACTACATCCTGGAGCTGCAGCTGCGGAGGCTTACCAAGTTCTCCGTGATCGAGCTGGAGAAGGAGCGCGACGAGCTGGCGGCCGAGATCGCCGAGCTGGAGGCGATTTTGAACGACGAGTCGCTGCTGCGGGCCACGGTTTCCCGCGAGTTGGCGGCCGTGGCGGAGGAGTTCGGCACGCCGCGGCGCACCGTGCTGCTGGAGGCTGCGGGCACGGGCGCGGGGGCGCTGAACGGCGGCGTGGGCGCGCCCGGTGGTGCCGGTGGCGGCGCCTCGCAGGCGATGCGACAGGCCGCCGCGGTCAGCCTGATGGCCGGGGCCGGGGAGGTGCCGTTGACGGTGCCGGATGACCCGTGTCGGGTGCTGCTGTCTGCCACCGGGCTGGTGGCCCGCGTGGGTGGGGCGGAGCCGGTGCCGCGCTCGGGCGGGCGGCAGCGCCATGACGCCCTCGTCTCCCAGGTGGCGACGACGGCGCGCGGGCACGTGGGTGTAGTCACCGACGCGGGTCGGCTGGTGCGCATGGAGGTGTTGTCCACCCCGGAGGTGCCGCGCCTGGAGGGGGCACCGTCTCTGGCCGGCGGGCAGCCCGCGCGGCTGCTGGCGGATGTCGAGCCGGACGAGCGGATCGTGGGCCTGGTGCCCATCGGCTCCCCCGGAGATACGTCTGGCACCCCGATTGTGCTGGCTACAGCCGGCGGCGTGGTTAAGCGGGTGAAGCCGGGGAGCGAGCCCAAGCACGGCGATGCCTGGGAGGTCATCTCCCTGGCCGACGGCGACCGCGTGGTCTTCGCCGGGGTGGCCGCGGACTCCGACATGCTGGCGCTGGTGACTTCCGATGCCCGCCTGCTGCGCTTCGAGGCGGCCAAGGTGCGCCCGCAGGGGCGCGGTGCCGGCGGCATGGCGGGGGTGGCCCTGCACGAGGGTGCTCGCGTCGTCGCCGGAGCATCCGTGCCCGTCGACCTGCTGGCCGAGGCCGTGGTGGTCACAGTCGCGGACGGCGCGGGGGCGCTGCCTGGGACCGGTTCCGGTAGTGTCAAGGTGACCCCGCTGGACCGTTACCCGGCCAAGGGCCGGGCGACCGGGGGCGTGCGTGCGCAGCGCTTCCTGCGCGGCGAGGATCAGCTGGTGCTCGCCTGGGTGGGGGTCGGTCCAGCCCGGGCCGTGGGCAGTGGCGGCCAGCCGGTCGACCTGCCGGACCCCGACGAGCGTCGGGACGCCTCCGGCACTCCCCTATCCGCGCCCATTGCCGGGATCGGCTGAGCGGCGTCTCGACCTCCCGCCCCGTGCCGGGGCGATGCACGACCTAGGGCTGGCGGGTGTTGGTGTTCAGGGCCTGGATCTCAGCGACTGGGATCTCAACAGTGCTGGTAGTGGTCAGGGCACCCAGGTAACCCGAACGATCCGTAGTCGACCTCCACGACGCGCTGTACTGGACATCTACATTCATCGGGGTAGTGCCGCCCAGATGAGCGCTGGAACGGTCGAATACGATAACGCAGTCGGTGCCCTTAGCATCGTTAGCAGGAGTCCACGGAATCCCGAAGCCCGTGCAATCGGCCTCGGCGTCCTGCGCCGAAAGATCCAGCCCCGACGATGTAGCAATAACCGTCACGCTGGTCGAGCCCACCGCGGCAACAATCTCCACCCGCGTAGGTGTATCCGCCGTAGCCCACACCCAGGTATCAAAACCGACAACAGTCGCTCGGGACTCACCGATCGTAGGATTCCGGTCAATGCTAGGAGACGGAATGGCCGCGCTCACGCTCGTCCACACCGCAGACGCCAACGCGGCCGGATCTACCTCAGAGTCCGGAGGGTCCTCGCCCTCGGCCACCCACACGTGCCACGGGTGCTCTGCGTTGAACTCCCGTGCCGCCTCAACGTAAGCGTCTTGATCCGCAAAGGCCGACTCGTCGCAGTAGCGCGTCCACCAGCGCCCCGTGGTGTCGTCTACATAGTCCTCCCAGCCCGGGTACATGGCGGCCACCGCCCTGTTCGCCTTCTCATCGCCGAATCCGCCAATGAACTCGGCCGCTTCCGCGCCCGTACGGCCAGGCTTGTATCCGCAAGACGGCGCCACCGACGTCACCTGCGAAGTCGTGGTGGTTGGAACATCCACCGCCCCACCGCTGGCCATCGTGTACGTCACCGTCACCGACGCCTCCAGCGAAGCCCCGCCATCGGAAGACTGCGTACCACCAACCGACACCGTCGTATCCGGACGCGTCGAGTCCCCGTCGACCGCAGCCGCAGTGGGTGTCGGAAGAGCGACGCAAAGCACCAGCACCAGGATAGGCGATATGACGGCTCTCGATTTACGCATCAGCTCTGCTCCGTAGTGCACTCGTTTTCAGAAACCGCCGTTTCCTCGTACGCAACCCAGTTGCCTTCGGCGTCGGGCGCCATCTGGATCGAGAACTCGACCAGAGCTTGGACCTCGGGGTCGGTGATGTCGTTGCCGTCAGCATCCGATCGGGTTGTCTGCGTACGATCAAGACACGTAGTGATGCTTGCGAGTGTGCCGTCGTCAGTAATGGTCACCTCGCTGATCCCGACGCTGACCGGAGGGTTCGAGTGCTCGCCGTTCAGGTTCGAGTAGTTCTCATAGATCCGATCCAACAAGTCCCCGGTGGCGACCAGGGCGACGTCGTCAATGCCCTCCCCGGTGAACCAGACCCGCCAGGTGGCCTTGTCGTAGGCCACGTAGTCCGCCAGCACCTGCGCCTGCGCCTCGTCGAGATCCTCCGGGATTGACACCACGTAATAGCCCAGTTCCGCATCGGTCAGCGACTCAGCGCTCACCACACCGGCCGCGGCAGCAGACGCTTCGGCCGAGGCGGATGCCTCCGCTGCCGCCGCCGACGCTCCCGCATCCTCCGAGGCCATCGCCTCCGGATCAAAAGTCGGGATGTCCAGGCCGCCCTCGTCGGAGCCGGACGAGCACGCCATCAGGGACGTCCCGGCCAGCAGCACGGCCCCCACTACCGCGCCGGCCCACCTACGCACACCAAACCTCATCAGGAACCTCCCATGAACATCGCGCACGGGAAAATAACAAATTGACCATAGCAGCCATCGGAGCGCGCTACCAGACCCGCTAGAACCTCAAACAAGACTATTATGTGAGCTGGCGCACACACATCCTGCGTAACAACACGGTACAGTAACGGCAGCTTTGTTCCTCGAACCCTGCTGGGAGGCCATGCATGTGCGGCGACGCTGACAGCACCGATGGGGATCTTCAGAAGAACCTCTACCGGGACGCTATCGGAGACCACTCCTCGGATCTCAATGCGACGATGGCCTTCTCCCTTACTCCACCTAATGGTTTTGGTCATGTCTGTACGAAGGTGTGTCAGGACGTAGCGGCGGCATGGGAGTCGCCGGCGGCGGAGGGCTGGATCGAGGGTGTCGACACGCTTGGCTCGAGTATCAAGACCGCCTTCAGTAACTACAAGGGTGATGTTGACGACGCATACGCCGAGGAGCCTGAGAACGTCGATGTCAACGACCCTGCGGAGTCTTGGAAGGCGGACTGGGAGTGAGGCTCCGTCTGCCGCCCACCGGTGGTTGTTTCCTGGCCCTGTTTGAGGAGGATGTGCGGTCATGACGTTGGTCAAGGTCAATATTGAGGATCTGCGTTCCGCGGCCACCTCTCTGTCCGGTCTTGCGGACAGTGTGGAGGACTTGTATGACACCAGCGCGTCGGAGGGACGCAGGCTGTACCTGTCGACGTCGTCCCTGGCGCAGGTTCCTGGTTACGTGGAAAGCCTGCAAGACGAGTCGACCTTCCTGTCGGCGAAGGTCGATTGGATTGTGCTGATCAACTCCGACAGCGAGGGCAACCTGCCCGAGTCCGGGGAGGTGAGCTACGAGGTCGACGGCGAGGACCCGGACACCCTGGAGGAGATGGAGACCGCTCTCGGCGAGGCCATCGCGTCTCTCGGCACCGACATCGCTACCTCCGATTACGAGAAGGGCGATCCGCGCCTGGAGACCCTGAGCAAGTATCTGGACACGTGGGGCGGCAACGAGAACGTTAATGCCGCCCTGTTCAGCAGTCTGGGTCCCGATGGGACGCTGGCGCTGACCGAGGCGGTGGGTAACCATGTGGGCCTGGCCTACAGTGCCGGCGACTCCGAGCGCGAGATGGCCCAGAAGACACTCGCGCAGCTCAAGCACGGACTCGAGATCGCTACCAAGCAATGGGAGCCGGACTACACCCAGCAGTTCGGTGCCGACCTGGTAGAGGCAGCGGCGTACCCGGACCCCGACTCTTCTTACTACCGGCTTGAGAACCGCAATGAGTCCTTGGCCTACCTCCTGTACGACACCACCGCAGGCAATAAGTTCATCCTGGGTACGGCCGAAAAGATGGACCAACTACAGCACGAGGCCAACGAGCGAGGCATGCCGAGCCCATGGAACTGGGGCACGCCGTCACGCTTCCTCCCAGGCATGATCAACGAGGCGGACGAGGCCTGGGCCCTAGATATTCCCTCGATCATCATGCATGACCTGGGAGGCCACCCCTACGCTTCCTACGAGTTCTTCTCCGGCGACGATGGTCGGGTCAGCTACTGGGCGGGCCAGTACGCCTATGACAGCGGTGATCTATCCGGTATCGCTGCCGCCCTGGACTCCGCCTCGACCTCCCCGTACCTCATGAGAGCCCACAAGCAGGAAACGTCCAGCATTGCCGCCCGCGGCCTTGAGGCCCTCGCGGGCCGGGACGACTTCGGCGTCGAACGCAGCCAACGGGGAGTCGAGGGAGCCCAGTCCCTCGGACACATTCTCGAGACCTACATGGACTCCCTAGTAGCCACCTACGCGAGCTCGCCAAGCAGACCCGGCGACGATCTGACTTACGATCTCGCCACGCCGACTAATCAGAATATCCCTGACAACCCTTGGTTCAGCGAGGAAACACTGGATGCGGTACTCGGGGTCGTCGGCCGCGATGGCCAGGCCCTCATCGACCTGCGCACCGCAGTCAACAACGCCGAGCTCAACTCCCTGCCCCCCGGCAGCGACCGCAGCACCCTCCAGGTAGTGGCGGACCGTTGGGGCGCTGCAGAGGGTGGTATTGCCAACGCCATTGGTACCGGAGCCATTGAGGAGGAAGAGTCAATTGACGAGTACGCGCAAGCTTGGATTGATATGGCCGGCAAGCCCGCCTCCGAGCTAGCCGGCCTAGTCAAAACCTTCTCCCCGCCGGGAACAACCAAGGGTGTCGGCTGGGCCTCGGACGCCTTGATCAGCCACCTCCAGGAGGAGGCGAGCAAGACGTGGGCGAGTAATGCGGACACCGAAACTGAAAGACAGGAAGCCATCGCCCGTGAGGCTTACCGCTCCTATATGCGCAGGATGCTTTGGGTCGCTGACGCCGCTGGCCTCAACGGCTACCAAGACCCCAACTCAGGCCAGACTCTCGACAGTTATTCCACCGCCACCGTCCAAGAGCCGGACGGCACCTACCGACTCATCACCCCACAAGAATACGAACGCCTGAGTGACGAGGAGAAGGAGAGAGCGAACACCGAACTAGAGATGTTGGCCGACACACCAGGATGCATGGGGGACGCCGCCAGCAATATTGACACCAACTTCAATCAGAAATTCCAGAAACTCTATTCATGAACCTCGCACATAGTCTTCGATCGTTGTTGGCGTTGGTACTGACTGCCTTCCTGCTTAGTGCTTGCAGCCATGGTGGCGCCGATCAGGAGGCCACCTCCACCCCGGAGCCCATCCCCACCACCGCCCTAACACTCGCGGACGTCTCCGGAGCAACCAGTCAGACCGCCCACCGCGGAATACGCGTAGAAACTTTTTGCATGGGCATCGAAAACAGTGTCACCATCACTTTATTGTCTGAGCCGTTTCACACAGTCACCGTGGAGTACAAAGCGGGCAATGCTACGGTTTATGAGACGCTTGCCCTTAACATATCCACTATCAGACCCAACGGCAGCTTCGCTAGCATTGCGAAGGACATTGCGGCTTGCGACGGTAACGATCTGACTACTCAGTATTGGTCTGAATATCCGTTGGAATCCGGGGAAGGAGTGTTCCACGCCACTGCGGATCTGCCGGACACCCTGGCAGGTTTCACCATGACTACGACCGGTGAGGATGGAGCCCAGCACCACATTGAGCGCATCTACGCCGCCGTCACCACCAACAACGGCCAAGAGCCCGGCATCATCGTCCTGACCACCGTATCCAACACCGACCAACCCGGCGCACCCGCGCCCCTAGACCTACTCGACGCCGCACTCCAACGCGCCGACGCCACCCTCGACCCCACCGCCATCACCACCGACCTCGGCCCCCACACCACCCCACACCCCACCAACACCCCTTAGCGTTAGGCGG
>NZ_LK995522.1:16358-46069 GCF_900002405.1 Actinomyces succiniciruminis
AACACCCCTTAGCGTTAGGCGGCTCAGGGCCTAGCCCGCACTACCGCCGCTGGGCACTTGCGCCCAGGCCCAAGTGCCCGATCTGACCAGGATGCCGCGCCCCAACGGAACGGGTTGTCCCACGGAACGGGGCAGGCGGGCGGACAGGACCTCGCCGTCCTGCGAAGAGCGCGGAGCCAGGATGAGCCCGGCCCGGTTCCGCTTAATCAGAGTCATCAGGCCCCGGTACATGCCTGTCAGCTCGTCCACGCCACTGGCCACCAGCACGCCACCGCTCTGGTCACGGCATGCCTTGACGTGCTCCTCAAACACTTTCACCAGGGCATGATCATTGCCCAGCACGTCGTAGTCATCCACCACGACGAGGGTCTGCGTGCCGTGGACCTGCAATAGCTTCCGCAGGTCGTCGGCCTTGGCCGAACTGTCCAGCACTCCAACGACCCGGGGGTGGTTTCGGAATTCGCTCACCGGCGACCGGCGGGCGAGTACGAGGATCACCGGGGCGCCGCCGTCCAGCGCGGTTCGAAGCCCGAAGCACAGGGCCGTCGACTTGCCCGAGCGCCGCGGCCCCGTCACCAGCACGCCGTTGCCGACCTCGTCCATGCGTAGCGGAAGCATGGACAGCGTGTCGCCGCCCACCGCGAGCGCGAATTCGCCCGGAGTCGGCCGCGGCCCCAGCGCCAGCGCATCGGCGGTCGTAATAGCCAGCGGCAACTCGTCCACGCGCGCGGGCCGACGGGCCGCCGGAATCTTCCCCCAGCGCTGCTTGGCCTCCTCGCCCTCCCGGTGCACCGCGGCAACCTGAGCAGTACCGGCTGCGTCGGCGTCGAGCAACGCGAGTTGTACCTCCCGCACGCTAGTCCCGCTGCGGAAGGCGCGTCCAGGAGGCATGGACTGGGGCACGTCACGGCTGCGCATGCCGACTAGTTCGAAGTCCTCCGCGGCGGGCATGCGCAGCACGATCCGATCCTCGAGCATCATGCCCATGCGCCCCCTGAAGGTGCCGCGGTCGCCGGAGATGACGACGCGCAGCCCGGCGGCGGGCCCCTCCCGCAGCAGCGTCTCCATCCGATCCAGGAGCAGCCCGTTGTCAACCTGTTCGAAGGCCGCCTTGAAGCCGTCCCAGCGATCCAGTAGCAGCAACAGGTAGGACATGCGCTCCGAGGGCGTGACCGCGGCTCGTTGCTCGGTGATCGAAGCAAATCCGGCGACGGCGAGCGCCTGCTGGCGGCGGCTGACCTCCTTACTCAGGAGGTCGGTGAGCCGACGCAACCGTTCGGGCTGGTCGCGGGTGACCACTGCGCCGGTGTGTGGCAGGGAGACCAGCGGCAACAGCGCTCCGGTACCGGCGTCGATGCCGTACATGTGCAGGTCTTCGGGCGAGGCGGTGCGCGCGGCCGCTACGGCGAGTGCACGCAGCAGCGACGAACGACCGGATCGCGCCGCCCCCGCTACGCCGAGGTGCCCGGCCCGCGTGTAGTCCCAGCTCATCACCCGCTGGGCCTGCTCGGAGGGGATGTCCTCCAGTCCGAGGATCAGCGGGGGCAGCAAGCCCCGCGCCCTCAACTCGGCCTCGGCTTCTGGCGTGGCCGTCTCGTCATCACTCGTCTGCGTGGCATCCGCACCCGAGGTCTCGGCGTCCTGTCGTTCCTCCAACTGGTCGAGGGTCACGTTCTCGGGCAGGGGGGCCAGCCACGGGCTGTGCGGGGTGGGCCGTCCGGTTTCCTCGTGGGCCCGGTTCATGGCGTCTACGAGGGTGGCCAGATCGGTGGGGACCGAGACGTCCTCCTCCAGCTGGGGCGCGGCGGCCTCGGGACGGGACATCTCCGCCAAAGTCAGGGCGCTGGTGCGCAGCGCCGCCTGCGGCAGGGCGCCGCGGGGGCGCCCACCGACCCGTGCGGCCTGGAACTGCCGTAGGCTGGCGTGCCCCAGCCGGGCGTATGCGCGTCCGGGGATGGACGGCGGGATCTGCGCGGAGGCCGCCGATTCGATGACGTCGTCGGAGTCGGCCTCGTCGGTCACGCGCAGGGCGATACGCAGGTTGGTGTTGGACTTGATCTCGGCGGAGACCACGCCGGCGGGCCGCTGCGTGGCCAGGACCAGGTGCACGCCCAGGGAGCGTCCCCGGCGCGCGATATCCACCAGACCGGTGACGAAGTCGGGCAGCTCCGCCACGAGCGCGGCGAACTCATCGATGATGATCATGAGCCGTGGCATGGGCTCGTCCCCGGGCTTCATGGCCGCCACATAGTCTTCTATGTCCTTGGCGTCGGCGCGTGCCAGCTGCAGTTCGCGCCGGCGTAATTCGGCACCGAGCGATTCCAGTGCCCGGGCCGTAAGGTGCCCATCGAGGTCGGTGACCATGCCCACGGTGTGCGGCAGCCGGGAGCAGTCCTTGAAGGCAGCACCGCCCTTGTAATCGATCAGTACGAAGGTCATGTCATCGGGCGAGTTGCCTACGCACAGGGAGGCGATCAGGGTTTGCAGCAGCTCGGACTTACCCGAGCCGGTGGTGCCGGCCACCAGTGCGTGCGGCCCGTCGGCGCGGATGTCCACGGCGAACAGTCCCTCCGCATCCTCTCCGATGATGGCTCGGGTGGTACGCCCCACCCGCTGCCATGCCTCCAGCACACTCTGGCCGTTGGGCTCGGGCATGCCGACCACGTCCAGGAATCTGGAGCTGGTGGGGATCGAGCCTTCCGCGGCGGCCGCGGACACATCACGGATCGGGGCCAAGGCCCGGGCCACCCGCTCACACCACCCTGCGGGCACGAGATCCAAGTTGACCTGCTCAATCTCATCGCGGTCGGTCTCTGCGAGAGTCACCGGGCCCGGCCCGGTGGCGACCACGGCGCGGCATTCCTCCGGTAGGGCTGTCCGATCCGTATCCAGGCACAGCAGGTGAATGCCGTGCTGGGGGCCCTCGCGCAGAATGCGCACCATGCCGGGAGCCAGGCGCAGTGCCCGCGCCCCGTCCAGCACCACCAGGATGCGGCCGGGGCGTCCACTGATCCCTTCCGCCGGGCCGGACTCAATGGTCTCAAGCAGTTCGTTGATGCGTCGGGTGACGGTCTCCTCGTCGAGTCCTACGCGCGCCCTGGCCCCGACACCCTCCGGGGTGCGCAGGTGCGGCAGCCAACGCGCCCAGTCCCACTCGGACCGGCCCGGATCCTGCCGTCCCGGGTCGGTCAGGATGACCAGGTCCAGCTCGGCCGGGGAGTGCAGCACGGATGCCTGGGCCACCAGCCATGCGGCCACCCGGTGCCGCTTCTCTCCGGCAACGCCTACGGCGCCGAGCCGCCCGAGTCCAAGCGTCACCGGGACGTCTGGGACGGTCCAGCGCAGCGGCTCCTCGTATGAGGCGCGGGTGGGGTCCTGAAGGACAACCTCGCTGGGCACGTCCGCGGTGCCCAGGCGCAGGTCGAGCCAGTCCGGGTCGCCGGGGCGGCGCTCCCACAGCCCCGAACGGGGGCCGGTGGCTCGCAGCAGGACCTCCGCCGGGTCCGGAGAGTCGAGGCGGCGCAGGCCGCGTTCCTCCAGTAGGGCCCGATGGGCGGCGGACTCGGTCGCGGCCTTCTGCTGGCGGTAGCGCCGCACCTCGTCACGGTAGATGCGCTTGCGGCTGGAGCGGCCCTGCATGCGGTTGGCCAGCATCATGAGCGGGGACAGCAGCACGAACAACAGCGTCGCGGTCCGGTGGGTCATCAGGTATAGGCCGCCGCCCATCACCAGTGGCGACAGGAGCAGCGCGAACGGAAACGGCGGTTTGCGGGGCTGCTGGGGCTCACGCGGCAGGGTGAATACCCGTTCCCGCGTGGGACGGGCCAGGCGCGGGGGCCGGTTGAAGTCGATGGTGGGCTCGCCCGGAGTTGGAGTGGCTACCGCGTCCGCGGTTGGCACCGGGCCGATGACCAGCTGGCTGTTCCCGACGGACAGCACCGCTCCGTCCTCCCAGACGGTGTCGGGTTGCAGCGCACGGCGATCCAGTTCCAGGAAGCTGCGGGGGGCGTCGGGCTGCTGTTCCTCCAGAGTGTTGACGGTTTCCTCGTCGGCCTCGTCCTTCTTCCGGTTTCTGCGCCGGCGCTCGAGGACAGGCTCCCGTTTCAATCCCAGGACCAGCGGCCCCGGCAAGGCGTGCTTCCGCAGCGGGGCGAGTTCCATGAGCCGGTCGATGGCCTCGTCCCGCGGGCTGAGTACGGCGCGGCCGCCCGAGAATACGACGAGGTCAATCAGGGCGCCGGCCTCCTGCTCCTCCAGGTGGACGTCGGCATCGGTGCCCCCGATCGTGTAGCGCCCCAGTCCAAGGCGGTGCACCGCACCCGCGCCCGGGCCGGAGACGACCCGCAGTTCAACGACGCCGTCGGGCTCGTCATCGGGCAGGCTGGCGGGACCGCCCAGGCCGAGCACCATGCCGTCGTACACGGCCCCCTCCCCCAGCCTGGCCCCCGGGTCCAGTCGGGTGGAGCCGGTCCACAGGGAGGGGGACGGACGGTGTCGCTCGCGCGCATCGTCCTGGCGCGCAACCACGAGTTTGAGCGGCTGCTCCGAAAGCTCTCCGCCAGACGTGCCGACCAGCGCGTGATCGAGTACGTCGGCAAGCTCCCTGACCGTTGACTCCGGTTGGGCGGTGACGATCAGGTCGCGGGGCTGCCGCCCGTCGGCGGCGGTGGGGTGGACACTGAGCAGTACGCGCATGATTACTTGTCTTAGGCGGTGGCGCGGCGGACGGAGGCGCCCGGGGCCAGTTCCTCGACGAGGGCCGCGGTAGCCGGATCCACTTCCGCGACCTCGTCCGCGCCGGTGGCGTTCAGTAGGGCTGCAACCGCGTCGAGTAGCTCGCCCTGCCCGCGGGCGGCCGCAAGGCGCAAGCGATCGCGCCACAGACGCTGGTCCAGGTCGACCACCCGTAGTCCGGTGTCGACCGCGAGCGCCGCCCCATCGGGGTCGGTGTCGTGCAGTAATTGGGCGGCCCGGTGGGCAGCGTCGGTAACGAGCGCGTCGGCCTGGCGGGCGGTGCGCACACGGGCCAGCCAGGCGTAGCCGCCGGCCGGAATCCCAACGCCCACCGGACCGCGCACCAGTCGCAGCGCCTCGAGCAGCAGTTCTGCCTCGTGCTGGATATCGCTGCGTCGGGAGGCGGACAGCAAGGAGCGCAGCACGTCCCAGTCGCAGACGGCGTCCGGACCGAGAAGCAGTCGTCCCTCCTCGTCCTGGCGCACATGTGGGATGCCCTGGGAGTCGGTGCCAAGCCAGTCGCGTAGGCGCCGCACCGTAGCGGCCACCACGTCGCCCGTGACGCCGAGGGGCCAGAGCATGGCGCCGAGGGCCTCCGGGCGGATGCCCCGCGGGTGCAGGGCGAGGCAGATCGCTGCCTCGGTGAGCCGATCGCGGCGGTCCGGGTCGACCGTCCCAGGAGCGTCGACGCTGGCAGGGCCCAGCACCAGGATCCTGATGGCGGCCGAACGTAGCGCCACCGTGGACAGCGGGGGCTGCGGCGGATCCGGCACAGGCGGACGGGAATCGTCTCCCGGAGGCGCGGGAGCCGCGGACCCCAATAGGCCGGCGAGCGCATCGAGTTCCTCACCCGTTGCCCGGGTGGCGGTCACGACTACTCCCAGCGGGTCGATCCGCGCCATACCGGAGGCATCGATCTCAATGCGCCAGCGAGCGCCCCGGGAAGGTCCAGTCCTGACGAGGCTGAGGTCGTGCTGTCCCGGTTCCGTGGCTTCCTGACCGGAGGTCAGGACGAAGGTCTGCCGGGTGTGCCGCTGGCCGGTGAGGATGCTGTCGGGATCCATGGCCTGGGCCGGCGAGATGTCGTCGAGACTGGCGACAGCATGCAGGCGATCGCCTCCGATGCGTTGTAGGACCGCCGGCAGCCCCAGGGTGTATGCGAGGGCGCCCTGTGACCACGGGTTGGTACCGAGCTCGAGGGCGAGGGCGGTAATGAGTTCGGCGGCCATGGTGGGTTCTCCCCCAACCACCACGTCGCCGTCCACCGCCCCCAGGTTGATGAGGATGTCCGCCCCATTCTCGTCGCGTCCGATGGTTACCAGTCCAGGCAGGACTGTGCCGCCGTCCGCGTCGCCGACAGGCGCCGTCGGCTCGCCCCCGGCCGGGAGGCTCCAGGTAGAGCCGCCGTCTTCGGTAGTCCACGGGTGCGGCGGTTGCGGGAGCGGACGCGGCAGGAGCAGCCGGCAGGCCGCATCATCGATGACGACGGCGTAGGGCTCGGGACGCCCCGACACGGCGCCGAGCGAGCGCAGGATGCGATGCAACCGGTCCGCGCGGACCGGGTCGGCGCCCACCCGCATGAGGCGTTCGAATTCGAGCGCATCGTCTCCCGGGGACGCCGCTATGGCGCGGCGCCGTCGATCGGCAAGGATGGCGGTGAAGGTGGCGGCCATAAGGGCGCCGATGGCGGGCATCTGGGCCGGTGGCACATCCGGCACCGCGGCGACCACATTGCTGGCGGCCGCCACCGTATCGCTTGTACCCGCCGCGGTGTCACTGCTGGCGGTAGCACTGTGCGCAGAGGCATCCGCCTGCGTGGTCTCCTCGACGGGCACGGCGACGACGCGGTCCACGTCCTGCGCGGATTCGGGCACGATCAGGTACCAGCCGGGCTGAATGAGCCGGGCGAGTTCCAGGGAGCGGCCGTCGGGCTGGACCCTGCCGACGTTGAGATCGTAGATCTGCTGGTAGGCACGACCGTCGCCCAGGGTGCGCTCGGCGATATCCCACATATTGTCGTGATAGCGGCCGGCGGGTGGCTGGACCACGTAGACGCGCTGCCCGACGAGTTCGGCCCCGATATCGGCGAGAAGCTCGGTATCGCCCAGCATGTAGCGGACGGATTGAGCCTGTTCTCCCGGGGAGCTCGCCTCGGTGGGCCCCTCCGCGCTGCTGGTGGCGGAAGCAGCGGCCTGGCTCAGTGACGGCGTCGTGTCGGCGGCGTGCGTCTGCACGGTCGCGACCGGGGGGAGTTCCGGGGCGGACACGGGCGCTGCGACAGCAGCGGGAGCGGCAACAGCACCCAGCACCAGTGCGGAAGTCACCAGCCGCCGCACAAGTGCCTGCGTGCCACCCGCCAGCGGCACATGCGCGGGCAGGCCGCGGCCGCGCAGCGCAGAGATCACCTCGACGACGGTGCAAGCAGTGAATTGCAACCAGGCGAGCCATACCACCCAGCTGAGCACGCCGAGCACGGTCTCAGCGCTGACCGGGCGGGTCAGCAGCGAGGCGTCCAGGTGCCGCGGCAGCGGCGGCAGCCCAACTTGCGACAACAGCAGGCAGGGCAGGCCGATGATTACGGCCACCAGCACCAGCACAGACAGGATCGAGCGCCACAGGGGCTCGCGCTGCTCCGGGGTTGGCGCGCGGAAGCGAGCCGGTCCCGGCGCCGTGCGCTGAAGTGTAGGGGTCACATTTCCTCCTGGCTGATGCCGGCTGCAGCGTGGGCGTCACCGGCGACACTCACGTGCACGGTGCTTACGCCCACGAAGCGAAGCATGGTGGTGGGAACGTCGTCCTCCAGCGTGACCACCACGTCCTGGCCGGTCGTGGTGACAGTGAAGCGGTCCGCACCGATGCCGGTGGCATTCAGGTAGCTGGATGCGGCCGCACGTGCCCCCGCCGAATCGAGGACGATTCCGCCAGCGCCACGCAGTGACCCGGCAGAGACCTGTTGGGCGCCGGCACGGGCTGCCTGTTCGGCGGTGTCGGCCAGGGTGGCGCGGGCATTGAGCACCCGGCCACCGTCGATGCATAGTCCGGCCAGGGCCATCAGCACCGCTACGACGATTACGGCGAATACCGAGGTGGATCCGCGTTCCTTGCGACAGGCGTTCATCGGGTTCCCCGCCAAGTGTCTACCGGGGAGATGGAACTGGAGGTGACAGTTGTGGTGCCGGGCAGGAAGACCAGCCCGAGGTCGGCCAGCCGCACCTGGCAGCTGACAGTGACCTTCACGGAGCCGCCACGGGAGAAGCCGGACACGTCCGTGTCGGAACTGCACTCGGCGGCGGCAGTGTCGGCCACGGCCAGGCTGGAGGCGGCCGCCGCTGCCGCCGTGCCGGCAGAGCGTTCCATCGAGGCGGCGCGGGCGGCATCACGGGCGGCGGCCTGGGTCATGCCCTCGGCGGAGACCCAGCGCCCGGCAGCGACGACGAGCATGACCACCATGAGCAGAGCGGGCGCGATAAGGACCATTTCGACCGACATGGTGCCGCGCTCGCCACGCCACCGGGGGCGACGGCGCGCACGTCTGCAATAGGTGCACACGGCGATCCTCATGTGTCCTCCCTGAAGATCTCGATCGGTGCGGTGACGGAGGCCTCGATGCCTGGGGCGAGGCCGGCGACAATATCCATGGAGGCACCGGTCACGGTGACCCGAGCCTCGTCGCCGTCGATATCGACGTGCACGTCGACATCGGTCAGTGCACGGCCGCTGCCCACCCGCATGGCATAGCGGGCACCGTCGGCCTCCGCCTGAGCGACCTGAGCCGGTGCGGTGCCGCCGTCGCGCACTATCCGAACCGTCTCCCGGGCCGTGGAGATGGCCACCTCATGGCCGTACCAGGACAGCGCGACCTGCACGGTGATGAGGATGATGAGCATCAACAGCGGGAAGAAGACCAGGAGCTCCACCGAGGAGGCCCCGGTCTCCGCCCGCAGGCGTCCTCGCAGCCGTGCCAACGCCATGGTCAGTCGCCGCCGTCCAGGCTGGGCACATCGAGGGTAGAGGAAGCGTCCTGGACCAGCCCGTAAACGACGCGTCCAACCAGGGCGGCCAGGGCAATCAGGAAGCCGGTGATGATGACCCACTCGACCGTGGAGGCGCCCTTTTCGCCGGTGTGGGCGTTCAGGCGGTCCCGAACCGTACCGGCGAGGTCGCCGGCAAGGATCTGGAGTGTGCACATTAGGCGGAGCATGATGCTTTCCTTTCTGCAGGGTTTTCTGGGGGCTTTTCTGTGGAATTTGCGGTGTGGGAGTCCCCGGTGTCAGGTACTTCCCATGATTCCGGCGAGGGCCGGATAGACGAGGAACACGATGAACCCCATCGCGATGATCAGCTGTGCTACCAGCATGGATTCCGAGCTCTCCCCCGCCTTGCCCTCGGCGTCGGCCAACTCACGCCGCCGCATGCTGGTGGCGCGGGCGGACAGGGACTCGCGGATCTTGGCACCGTCTTCGGCGACGAGCGCGAGCGCGGCCGAAAGGTCGCGCAGCTCGTCAATCCGCAACTGGTCACCGAGCTGTCCCATGGCGGCCCAGGGGGTCTCACCGCGCAGGCGCGCGGCGGCCAGAGCATCCCGGATGCGCACCATCGCCGGGTCGTCGGACAGTGTCGCGGCGGAGTCGAGGGCCTCGGGCACGCCCCGACCGGCGGCCAGGGACATGGACACCAGGTCCAAGTAGGAGCCCACCACGTGCCGGAAGTCCCGGCGCGCCGCATCTGCCTGCCCGCGCAATCTGACGGTGGGCAGGATGACCGCGAGCGCGCCGAGTACCAGGCATGCCAGTACGGGCGTCTCCCAGGACGTGATGCTGCCGAGGGCGGTAGCGACCCCGACCAGGGTCAGTGGCGCGGCAAATGCAGTCAACCCGCACATGAGCGAGATCACCAGGTGCCGTTCCAGAGACCGCCCCACCACGGCCAGGTCGGATGACAGCGATCCCAGGCCGATGCCGGTGCGTCTTAGCAGCCCCGCCGAACGGAAGCCTACCGTTTCCAACCAATCCGGCAGTGCGCCCTCGGCCGGGTTCAGGCGGCGGGCGTCGCGGCGCAGCCGAGCCTCATCGCGCAGAGTGTCCAACTCGGCCAGTGCCGGAGCGGGCTGCACCCGCGGCGGCACGAGGATGAGCGTCAGCAGCAGCACGCCGGCCCCGCTGACGGCGCCGCCGACCAGAATCCAGATGCTCATACGGCGTCCCCATTCGTGACGGTCAGGAATCGGCGCGGAAGGACCACGCCGGCCAGGCGCCGCATCCACATCAGACCCACGGCGAACAGCCCCACCACCACGAGCAGGACCAGCTGTCCCTGGACGCTGGAATACGGCTCCACGAAGCTTCGGTTGAACAGCGCAAGTGCAAGCATCACCACGATGGAGAAGATCACGACGATCTGGGCCGAGCGACGGGTCCCGGCCCGGGAGGCCGAAACTCGCTGGCGCATGTCCAGTTCGGCGCGTGCGGTGTCGGCCAGGGAACCGAGCAGCTGACGCAGTCCGGGCCCACGCAACCGCGAGTTCATAATCAGCGCGGACACCATCAGATCCGCCGTGGGATCGTTCAGATCGTCGGCGAACTGACGCAGGGCGGTACCCATGGGCACGCGCACGCGCATCCGGTCGGCCAGCAGTGCCAGGTCTTCGCGGATGGCCGGGGCCGCAGCGTAGACGGTGGCGGGGATGGCCTGTTCCAGACCGACTGCGCCGGCGATCGTGTCGCGCAGTGACTCCGCCCAGGTGGCCAGCGCCTCCACCTTGGCGGCAGCCTCCCGCTCCTGGCGCGCGCCGCCGAACAGCAGCGGCCACACCAGCACGAGCACACCGCCGGCCGTAGCGAGCACGACCCAGCGGGTCAGCACCAGCACGGCGAGGACGACTCCGGCGGCAAGCAGGATCCGGCGCAGGTCCCGCCGGATCAGCGGTTTGCGGCCGGCCTCGGTGTGGGTGGTATTGGCGGGAAGTAGATCGACGCCCATGATGAAGGTGATCAGCAGGAAGATTCCGGCACCCATGAGGGCCCCGGCCAGCAGGGCGGCCATGGCGGTCGAGTTGTGCATCAGGCCTCCCGCACATATGCGGCGGCTGGGTCATAGCCGGCCTCAATCAGATCGTCGATGCATTCGATGGGAGCCGCCGGCTGGGCATGACCGGAGCCGTCGTCGGCGAATATCTCACTGGACAACACCCTCCCGTCGACACCGTTGACCTCACGCACGGAGGCCACATAGCGGCGCATGGAGCCGCCCTCACTGAACCGGTTCTCGCGGGTGAGGAAGATGACGAAGTCGACGGCGCCCGCAATCAGCAGGTTGGTGGCGTCCTGTGGCAGATGCTCGGCGGACTGGATGGCGTAGGTGGCGATGCGGTTGAACACCTCCGCCGAGGAGTTGGCGTGGATGGTGGACAGGGAGCCGTCATTGCCCTGGCTCATGGCGTTGAGCATGGTGACGATCTCATCGCCTAGCACCTCGCCGACGATCACGCGAGAGGGGTTCATGCGCAGGGAGCGTCGCACCAGGTCGGCCATGGTGATGGCGCCGGCGCCCTCGGAGTTCGGCAGGCGCTCCTCGAAGGCCACCACGTTGGGGTGCAGGTCGGAGAATTCTCCGAGCCCGAGCTCGAGCGCACGCTCAACGGTGATGAGGCGTTCGGACGGCGGGATCTCGTTGGCCAGGGCGCGCAGGAAGGTGGTCTTGCCGGCGTTGGTGGCACCGGCGATCATGATGTTCTTGCGGGCGCGCACCGCGGCCGAGCAGAAGGCGGCCAACCGGGGGCTGATGGTGCCCAGGCCAACGAGCTCATCCAGTCCCACCTTGTCCAGGCGGGCGCGGCGTACCGAGACGGCGGGGCGGGAGCACACGTCCATAACGGCCGACAGGCGCGAGCCGTCCGGCAGCCGCAGGTCGAGCTGTGGGTTGGCGGAGTCGAAGGGGCGGGAGGCGAGCCCGGAGTAGGAGCCGAGCACCTGGACGAGCTCGACGAGCTCGTCGTCGGAATCGGCGACCGGTGCCCCGCGCTCCTCGCGTCCATCGGCGTACTGGATGAAGACGTTGTCGTAGCCGTTGATGTCCACGTTCTCCACGTCGGGGTCCTCCAGCAGGGGCTGCAGGCGGCCGACCCCGAACAGGGCGGCGTGGATTCCCTGGGAGACCTCCTCCTCGGCCTGGGCGTCGAGTGGACTGCGCCCGGCGGCGATCTCGGTGCGGGCGTACTGCTCCAGCACGCGTCCAATCAGGGCCCGGGCGAACTGGCGCTCGTCCTCCGGGGTCATGGGCGGGATGCCGGAGGCGGCGTCGTCGTGCCGTTGCTTGGCGAGCAGGTCGGCGACCTCCTCACGCATGGTGCGTACGAGGTTCTGGTCCACGCTCATCGCTGCTCCCCCATTCCTGCCAGCCCAGCGGCCAGTTCCCGGGCGGAGCGCACCAACAGCGTGTTCTCCAACGGCCGGGGCCGGCGTCCCGACAGCGCGTCCGCCGCCGCATCGTCATGCGCGAGCACGCCGACCACCGGAACATCCAAACCCCCGGATTGCAACAGCTGGCGAAGGGCCTGCGCCTCATGGCGCTCCTTCCAGGGAGCGACGAGCAGTACGCCGAGTTCGGGCCGCTCGGCGCGGTGGGCGGTCTCTTCGGCGATCCACCGCAGGCGCTCGCGGAGGTGCCCGTACTGGTCCACGCCGGGGCGAGCGACCATGAGCAGGCGGTCGGAGGCAAGCGCCACGGCCAGACTGGGCGCGCCCGGCGTGAGCCGCCCCACGTCGGCAATGACGTCGACCGTGCCACGCAGGCTATGGGCGACGGCCGACCAGCCGGCGCCTATGGCTGCCGCCTGATCAGGACGGGCCAAGCCGACGAGCACCTTCAGGCCGCCGTCGACGGCGGTCAAGTGCTCGTCCAGAGCAGCCCGAGAATCACGTCGTGTCGCAGCAGCCAGCGAGACAAGGCCCCGTGAGGAGTCGATGGGTTGGTCGGACTGGGTACGCAGCCGGTACATGAGGTCCGAGCCGGCCGGGTCCAGCTCGGCCAGCCGTACGTCGCGCGGCCAGATGGCGGCCAGCACATGTGCGGTCGTGGTGGCGCCGGGCGAGCCCTTGGCGGAGGCGACCGAGATCAGCATCAGCCCTCCCCGATCGGCTGGTCGGAGGCGGTCAGGACCACGGCGATGCTCCCGCCCGCAGCGGCCTGGGCGAGCGCAGCAGCGTCGACCTCGTTGACAATCAGCGACAGCACGCAACCGGAGGTCCAGTCATTGTCCGAACCGGAGGTCGAGACCGCCATGAGCACCTGCACACCGCGGACCGTGACGGCCCCACTGTTGGTGTCAACCACATCCACCACGTCACCGGCAGCCAAGCCCCCCGCGGGGAACCTACCGCTTTCGAGCGAGATGCCGACGACCTGGCTGCCGTCGCCGGGCAGCGACGAGGCCAATAGCTGACTGGTGTCGAGCAGCTGGCCCTTGGCAATCTCTACGCGGGCCGTCCGCCCCACCACCTGCTCCGTCTGGCTGGCGAGAATGAGCGTGTCGAGCGTGGAGGAGACAGGGGTGGAAACCAGGTCGTCGCCGGTAATGACCTCGCCCGCCCGGACGGTGCGAGCAGCCACGAGCACCTCGACTCGGTGATCGGCACGGGTAGCCAACAGTCCGGCGAGCAGGGCTCCACCGACGATCAGCAGCACTGCAAGTGCGGCCAGCAGCGGCCGCCGCTCCCGAGGCGCGGAGGGCAGGCGCGACTCGGCCTGCCCGCGCCTGGCACGGGTGGACGACAGACCGCGCGCGTCACGGTCACGGCGCCGAGCGACGCGGCCGTCCTGGGGTTGAGACATGGATGGAACCTCATGGATGAGACCTGTGGGACAGCCGTACGGTACCCCCAACGCATGCGATTACACCACGGCAACGTTGCGACCATATTTGAGGTAATGACAACACCGCACCTCTCGTAGGTACACAGATCCGCAAAATCACGCCGTTTCCTCGAAGTGACGCTCTCGCAAGCACCGACACCACATGGGCAGTTCTACCCAAACCGCTTGCACTGAGCGGCTCGGAATGGAAACCTAGACCTTGCCCGGTACGCGAACACGGTCACGTACCCGTCTCAGTCAAAACCATGCGACAGAGATGTATCCGAACCTGAGCCCTAGGAGTAACCAGTGGCAACCACCTCGGCAGACCTCGACACCCTCGAGACTCTATACAACGCACTGAAGGAAGACGTCGAGAGCGCCCACACCATCCATACGGACACCGACACGGCCCTCGAGAACGCCGCTTGGGAGAGTCCCAACGCGCAGTCCTTCCGAGAGGCTTGGGATGAGTTCCGCCCCAAGCTCATCGCTTTCGAGGGTGTGCTAGCCGACGCCGCAACCGACGTCGCACGCAACCACAATAACATCGCCGCGGCCAACGGCGTTACGGATGCGGCCGACCTCGCAGACGTGACCGCCTACGAGTAAGCGTCGAAACAGGCGGGCAGCCGTCACACCCGACACATCATGTGCATCACGATGGGTGTGCCGGCCGCTCGTGCATCCAGCACAGGACATCTCTTACCGCGAGCCGGACGCGTCTTACCTGACGGCGCACCCCTATGCCGGAGGCTTTGCCGGCCCCGGCCTCTCTAACTCTCTCGGAGACACCAATGCTCGCAAACCATATCACTAACCCTCGCACCTATAGAAGTCCTTGCGGGCGCCTTGCCAGTGGCGCACTAGCTGCATTACTTGCCAGTTCATTGCTGGTGGCGTGCTCATCGGAGTCTGACGACAACCCCCTAGGCATTCCTACCTACGATCCGGAGGCGGCGGCGTCGGCCAAGGCGTCGGAGTCTGCCGCCGCCGTTGAGGCGTCCGCGCCTGCGGCAGCCTCGGCGGAGGCGGCTGGCATGGTTACCGCCGAGTCACTGTCCACCGACCGCTACACAGTCACTTCCATCCCCGAGGACCTGGACGAGCAGCAGACCGAGATCCTCAAGGCGTTCGTCAACTACGACCAGGTCACCTGGAACATCTGGTTCACCGGCACCGGCGTAGAAAACGCGCAAGCCGTTGCTACCGGCGATGTTCTGGCAACGATAACGGAGAACTTCGAGAACCTCAACGGAAAGACAGATCAGGGAACGGTGCGCATAGCGATCAGCGAAGTGGCAGTCGTCACCCTCGACACCTCCCAGAGCACAGCCGAAGTGCGGGTATGCGAAGACCTTTCAGGCATCACAACATACGACGCATCGGGACAAGACATAAGCACGAACGAATCGCACTCCCGTTACGACATACTAGTCACTATGACGAGTGAAGATAACATCTGGAAATCCTCCGTCGAGAAAACGCTCTCCACCAATGAATGCGTGGTATAACCCATGAATCGCTTGAATCCGGTAATGATCCTGGTTCTGGCCTTGGGGCTCTGGTTAGGCACCATCGGCGCTCCTGCAGTCGCTCTAGGAGGCGGAGCTACCGATACCGACGCTGACGCTGGTTCGTCTTCTGGTGCTTCTGGTTCGGTTGCGCAGGGTGGGGATGGTTCGGTGACGGTGGCGGTCAGCGTGGAGTCCGTGTCGGCGGCTCCGGACGGCTTTGCTGGTTCCGGTGGTGGCGCTTCGGCGTGGTCGCAGTCGGTGACCGCGAGCGTGCACCCGGTGTGCTGGTATATGGAGGGCCTGTCTGGCGCAGAAACCGCGAAGTGGCTTGATTCACCAGGTGGCGCAGCATCCGACGTATACCACCGCAACAACAACAATCCCGACCCGCAGGGGCTGGAGGAGCAGAAAGCCCGTTACCCCGATTACGAGTCGTATGCGGCCGACACCGAGGGGCGCTGGTACGTGGCAACCTGCTCCTCGCAATACATGGCCGACGACGACCCGCGCGAGTTCAACGACGTGGTTCAGGACTACATGGCGTTCCATCCGCCGGTGTGGGTCCCCGCCGGGCAGGCTGCCCCGGAGCCCGAGGTCGACGGCGCCACGCTGGCGCAGGCCGCCTGGGACGCGGTAACCATCCCGACCGCCACGATCGCCTACAACCCCACCGTCGGGGATGTGCAGGCCACGATCGTGGGTATGGACACCTGGGTGTGGGCCACCGGCGACACCCCCAAGGAAGTGACCGTGACTGCCACCGCGGGGTCGACCACCGCCACGATCACCGCCACCGCCAGTCGGTTGACGCTCCAGCCCAAGGACGGCACCGCCACCTGCACCGGCTTCGGCATCCCCTGGACCGAGGAGAACGACGCCAAGGGCACGGACTGCAAGATCATCTTCAACCGCTCCAGCGCCCACTTCAAGGACAGCGTCACCCCGGTAGACATCAAAGTGTCCTACGCGATCACCTACACCGCCACCGACGGCGCCACCGGAACCATGAACACCCACACCACCAGCACAACCACCACCATCCCCGTAGCCGAAATCCAAACCCTCAACACCCAACCAACCAAGGAGCCCTAAGGGGACGAGAGAGTCCCTGTTTTACGTTAGGAAGGTGTTTCGTCGTGACGGATGAGGAAAAGCAGGGAGCCATTGAGGAGCTTCGTGTGCTGGTGCAGGACTCCCGCGCTGAGCTCGGGTTGGAGGACGGAAGCAGTAAGGCCGAGACGCTGTCGCAGGATCTGTCGGATGCGTGGAAGTCGCCGAAGGCCGATGACTGCGAGGACCTGATCAGCGAGATGGTGACTGAGATCTACAATGATTGGTACAACCTGGAGGGTGCACTAGAGACATAACCGTACCATCCGCTGGTTGTTGTCGGCCCATTGAGGTGCTGGCGCGCGATCTTGCCGCGGCGCACGAGTCGTGTTCCTTCGCAAGCAGCAGCTCAACGGCGTCGTTTGTCAATTCTTTCAGGAGTGGCATATGGCTTACGTGTACTTGCATGAGGAAGACCTGCAGGCATTCATCGATGCTCTGAAGAGTTTCGCTTCGTCGAATAACGAGGAGTTGGATTCTATTAGCAGGAAGAACACCGAGTATGGCGATCCTGCCGATATCCGCGGCAGGATCGAGTGGTGGTCGACTCCGCGTACGCACATCGGTGACCTGTCACGGACGGCAGAGGAGCTGCAGGTGCGGCTGGATCAGGCCGTGGAGATGAACTCCAACGGGGTTACACCTATGGACGGTGTTCTAATCTCCTACTACCTGCCCGACGACATGGAGGACACCCCCGCCAACGTCAAGGCCTATAACGGTGATGCGGTAACCCGTGGCGCGAAGGATGCCGAGACCCTACAACAGGCACGTAAGAATCCTGACGGTGTGGCCGAGGACGGCCGCACCGTGGAGCAGGTCCTTGATGACATGGCCCAATATCAGGATGTACCCGCCTACGGGAATGCGGTCGTACGGGCCTACGGCGGGGTGGACGGCTACCTGGATGAGTTGCTGCAACTACAGTGGTACTACACGAGTTCCAACCGCGACCAGATCTCCATCGATCACGAGGGTGTTGACCGGGCAGTGGACGTTCTAGGGCGGGTGCTGGCCTCAGCCACCAACTCCGAATCGACGCCTGAGGGCTACGACTCCTGGTCGGACGCCATGTACAAGGCGGTAACCGTCAAGGGGCATCGAGGACGGATGTCGGCTCTGAACGCGCTGCTATCTGTAGATGACGCCGTCTACGACACCACCACCCTGGTTGACCTGGCCGACCAGTTGGAGGACCTACCCTTTGGTGGGTCGGCCGCCAGCAGCACCCCTAACTCCCTGTACGGCTGGGACCACCCGATCTACGGCTTCATATACAACGAGGGCACCGCCCTGCAGGGCTACTCCATGGACCCCCTGTACGGGGTGACGATGGCGATGGGTAATAACCCCGAGGCGGCCTTCAAATACCTCAACCCCGACGGCCAGATGAGCGACGGGCAGTGGGCCCCCGGGGAGCAGACCAAGAAACGCTGGGAACTGCTCACCGGACGTTACTGGGACAACGACGTCGGCCTAGACGGTTTCACCGCCGCCATGGCCGGCAACTCCGCTATGCGCGGCAGCGACAATGCGGACACCGCCGCCGCAGCCACCTGGACTGTTGCCAGATCCATGGAGTTCGCCGTCGATAACGTTCCCATCGCGGACTACACCGAGGCTATGAAGGAGAACCTGTCCGTCGTGGTCGCCAACACCGCCGAACAAGGCGTTGACGTCGCTAATGGCGGCTACCCCAGTGGCTTGGGCCTATACCAGGGTGATGATAGCAAGACCGACCATGACGACAGGAACCTGTACACCACGCTGATCTACCGGCTCATCGATAACGAGAACGCCGCCGCCACCATCGCTTCCGCCTTCACCAACGCCGCTATGGAAAGATATCCCATAATCACCGACCCAGAGCAGTTGAAGAAGAAGTATCAGAAAGTTGGGGGCGTGTACGGGTACCTGGGCGCCATCGGTAGTGAGCGCCTGACCGATCTTGAGGACGCCTCGGCCGCCGAACAGAAAGCCCTCGAGGACTCCATAGGCACCATGGTTAGTGTAATGACCACCATCTTGGGCGGCCGTATAGCCGACAAAGGAGTGAAGCTTGCCTGGGATGTGGGCAAGACCGTGACCGAGCCCATCATGGTCGATCAGCTCGCCCCGGACGACCTGCCCGACGTCGACGTGCCCGATACGGGCTCCCCTTCCTCGCTGGAGTCCCAGGCCTACGCAGAGGCAGTCAACCAGGGGCTGATCACCGACCCGGAGGCCTTCAACCCCGAATACCTCCAAGACGACTCCGGCCGACCCTACTCCTGGTACACCATCAACCCCGACGGCACCACCACCTTCAACCTCGACAACCCACCAAGTAGCGAACAAGACGTCCAGGTCCATAGCTGGGCCAACGACATAGACTCCGAACACGACCCCAACAACGTCCTCACTGGTACCGACGGGGCTATAGATGACGGTGTCGGCAAGGGGCAGCGCCTGATCCAAGGCAGTGATGGAGAAGGAGGTAAAGACGATGCTATCACTATCAAGAGAGACTAGACAGTCTAGCCACGCTGCCAGAAGGCTAAACCGGTGGCGGTGGTGCGGTCGGGCCGTCACCGCCTTATGTCTATCCGTGTCCCTGGCGGCGTGCGGGCTTATCAATGGCTCGGATGGGCCAACTGCGCTTGCGGAGGCGCCTCTGGCGGATGAGACCATCTGCGGTATCTTCCCCAACCAGGATCTCCAGAGCATTCTCGGTTTCAGCACCTACTGGTACAGCTACAGCACCAGCCCCACAACGAACGTGGAAACCGGAGAATCCGGCTACAGCTACAGCTGCAACATGGACTCCGACAGCAACCCGTTCGGGCAGCTTGAGATCAGCTACGGAATCAGTACACCTCTTGATACCGGCTACGGGCTGGTGGAGTTCGATGACATTCCCGCCGAGTACCCCGACACCGCTCAGGAGGCGACTTTCAAGGGTGTGGAGGGCGAGGGTTGGGTGTGGACCGACAGCGTAGAGATCTATGTGGCCTGGCGATACAACAACACCCAGACACTCCTGGCCCGCCTGACCTACTGGGGCCCACCAGAGAACCTTGACCAGCAGGCCAGCAACTTCCACACCATCCTCGAACCCGCCCTGGCCCAGATCCCCGAACTGGCCTCCACAACCCCCACCCACGTCACTGTCCCCTCACCCACGCCCGAGGCCGAGGACACGGCCACCGGCAACGCCGACCAGGCCCGCAACCAGGCCGAAGAGATCGAGAGCACCGCGGCTGCCGCCAACAACCGCCAGCTCACCCTGGCACTGCTCAACTCCGGCTTATACACCCCCGAGGACCTCAAAGCCACCCTCCAGCGAGCCGACAACCCCGGATACGCCCTGGACATCATCATCGACCAGGACGGTAACAACCTCTACAGCCCCACAAACCCCGACCTCGACCTCACCGACACCCGAAAAAACGGGTTCGACGACGGCTGGGGTGCCACCAACCCCGACAGCAGCGCCACGCCACAACCACCAGCGGAGAAAACCAAGCCATGCCACCAACACCTGTCAACCACCAAGGCAAGCACCACAGGCGCACGCCCGCAGCCACCCGGAGGTGGCGCCGTCTCCCCGCACACACCACACTGACGACGCTAACGGCACTGACGGCCGCGTGCCTGGCACTGGCCGGCTGCTCCCTAATACCCACCAACACCCAGGAAACACCAAGCGCGGCCCCGGCAACCGCAGTAGTCCCAACCACCGCCCCCACCAGCAACGACGAGAAATACACCTGCCCCGGCATCCCCGACACGGCCCTGTACGCCATGTTCGGCACCAACATCACCATCACCGCCTCAGACAAGAACAAAACCACATCTTCCGAATGCTTCGTGCGAGTTTCAGGCGTGAAGGGTGTAGTTTTCTACTCGACGTTCTGGTACATCTACAACGACAGGCAGCCATCAGACGAACCCCTCCTGGCTTGGGGTCCGGAGGTGTCATCCTTCACCTTCAACGGCATAGACGGGCAGGGCGAGGCCCACACCTCCAGCCCCGGGGCCGAAACCGACTACGGCAGCACCGCGTTCACCTGCGGGGACCACTACCTCGCCCTAAGCGTCGACCACTCCTCGCTAATGGCCGGGGACATGCGAGATAACCTCATCGCCCTCACCCAATCAGCCCTCCCCTGGCTCTGCCAAGACCAGCCCATCCCCGGACTTGGCAAAACCATGGAACAAGCCCGCCCCTACTACGCCTACCCCACACCCCTACCCTCACCCACACCCACCAACTGACACTCCCACCACCCAGACGACCAACACCACCTGCACAACCGCCCTGCCACCAAGAGAGACCACCCAACATGCAATCTCAAGTTCCCACAACTAGCCGGCCCCACCACCGCCTAGCAGCAGGCCTGCTGGCACTACTACTGGCCTGCGCGCCCCTCGCCGCATGCTCGTCGGGCTCGGACGACAACCCCTTGAATATTCCTACTTATGACCCGGAGGCTGCGGCGTCGGCGGAGGCGTCGGAGTCCGCGGCCGCTGCTGAGGCGTCTGCATCCGCTGCGGCCTCCGCGGAGGCCGCAGGCATAGTCACTGCGGAGTCGCTGTCCACTGAGCGGCATGTGATCACGTCGATCCCTGAGGACCTGGATGAGCAACAGACCGAGATCCTCAAGGCCTTCGCCAACTATGACGAGGTGACCTGGAACATCTGGTTCACCCGCACCGGCATCGAGGACGCCCAGCCCCTCATGACCGCCGAGGCATACGAAAGACTTAAGAACAACGTGGACCAGACCGTCGCCGGACACACCGATGGTGCGGTGCGGGTCGCGGTGACGTCGGTGTATCTGACATCCCCCTACGACTCGCCGCCGAAGGCGACGGTCCAGGTCTGTGACGACCAGACCGACCTGGTTGATTATGACGCTGACGGCAATGACATCAGTGATCCTGGGACCCTGCAGGTGCGCTACGAGATCATCATCACCATGGTTTACGAGGACGGCACCTGGAAGGAAGCCGCCGAGGAGTACCTGTCGACCAACGAGTGCACGGTGTGAACCATGCGCCAGACCTCTCATAAACTATTCGTCACGCTGAGCGCGGCACTCCTTGTGGCGACACCGCTCATCATGACGGCCTCGCCGGCCCAGGCATTCGAACAGAAGAGGGATGCTACTGGTACTTCGTCTTCTGGTTCGGTGGTGCAGGGTGGGGATGGTTCGGTGACGATGACGGTGGAGGCGGCCTCCGTGTCGGCGGCTCCGGACGGCTCGACTGGTTCTGGTGGTGGCGCTACGGCGTGGTCGCAGTCGGTGACCGCGAGCGTGCATCCGGTGTGCTGGTACGCGCAGAGTAGTACCGGCGCGGAGAAGGCGAAATATATCGACTCGCCGGAGTCCACCAGCTACATGAGTGTTACACGCGGCAGCATGTGGGATGACTATAAGGCCCGCTTCGCCGACTATCAGTCGCATGCGGATGACGAGGAGGGGCACTGGTACATCCCCAACTGCGACCCTAGGTACATGGCTGACGGTGACGAGCGCGACTTCAACGACATCATGGCGGACTACTACGCCAACAACACCCCCGTGTACGTGCCCGCAGGCGAGTCTGCTCCCACCCCGGAGGTTGACGGGGCGACGCTGGCGCAGGCGGCCTGGGACTCAATCACGATCCCGACCGCCACGATCGGCTACAACCCCACCGTCGGGGACGTGCAGGCCACGATCGTGGGTATGGACACCTGGGTATGGGCCACCGGCAACACCCCCAAGGAAGTGCGGGTGACGGCTTCGGCGGGGTCGACGACGGCGACGGTTACGGCCACCGCTAGTCGGTTGACACTCCAACCCACCGACGGAACCGCCACCTGCACCGGCTTCGGCATCCCCTGGACTGAAGAGAACGACACCAAGGGCACCGACTGCAAGATCATATTCAACCGCTCCAGCGCCCACCTGAAGGACTCCGTGACCCCAGTGCACGTGAACATCTCCTACACCACCCAGTACACCGCCTCTGATGGTGCTTCCGGTTCGATGGGAACCCACACCACCTTCGGGAGCACCACCATCCCCGTAGCCGAAATCCAAACCCTCAACACCCAACCAACCAAACAACCATAAAACTCACAGGCTCTCGGGACTGCGCAGCCAGGCGGCGTCGGCGGGCCGCAGGCCCGTGTAACCGCCCTCGCGCACGCGCGCAGCGGCGAGAATCCCGATGACGGTGGAGGGGTTGTGGAGCAGACCGCGCATGACCGCGTCCACGGCGTCGTCGAAACGCACCCAGGTGGGCTCGAACTCGGCCTCCTCGGCCTCCCGGGGAATCCGCTCCTCCACCGGCAGTAGTGTGAGTTCGCGCGCGAGGAAGGACCGCGCCCCCTCGGTGGTGAATCCGGGTGAGGCGTAGGAGTCGACCAGCACGTCCCAGCGGGCGGCGGCATAGTCGGTCTCCTCGGCGAGTTCGCGCTGCGCCGCGGCCAGCGGCTGCTCCCCCGCCACGTCCAGCAGCCCGGCCGGGATCTCCCACAGCATGGCCCGCACGGGGTGCCGGTACTGGCGCACCATGAGGATCTCGGCTGCCGCATCCGGCTGCGAGGAGTCACTCCCCTCCCGCAGCGCCACGATGTTCACGGCATCGTGGTGCGCGACTGTCTGGCGTCGCACCGGAGCGAGCCCGTCGCCCAGCACCACCGCGTCATCGTCAACGGCGAAGATCGGCCCCGACCAGGCGCGCTCGTGGCTCACGACGCGGCGCGTCAGATCGTGGGTGTCCCTGAGGCTTTCTCGGTTCACTGTTCTCTCCTCCGATTCTCGGCGTTTCAGCGGTGGGCGACGACGGCTTGCAGTTGTGCCCGCAGGTCCGCCTCGGCGGGCAGGAGTTCGGCCGCTTGTCGGGCTCGTTCCCGCGCCTGCGCGCGGGCTTCTGCATCGGCCAGCAACCCGGTGATCGCATCGGCCAGGGCCTGCGGCTGCGGCGGCACCAGGATCGCGCCGCCGCGGGCGGTGGCGGCGGTCCCGCCGACGTCGGTGGCGACGATCGCGGCGCCCGCCTGCATGGCCTCTTGCAGCGCGATGGGCTGCCCCTCCCACAGGCTGGTCTGCACGACGACGTCGGCCGCTTCCATCAGCGCGGGCATGTCCTCCCGCCGGCCCAGCAGGTTCACGGGCAATGACTCGGCCTGGATACGGGCCGCGGCGGCTGCCCGTCCCGGCCCCTCGCCGGCGACCGCCCACACCAAGTCTGTTGCCGCGGCGTCGGATACGGCGGGCGTCGCCAGCAGGGCCGCGGTGTCCAGCAGCAGGTCCAGGCCCTTCTGCGGGGCCAGCCGGGCCACCGTGAGGATCCGCGTGGGGGCGCCCCGCCAGGCGGACTCGATGGAGGAGGCGCGCGGGGCCAGGCCCTCGGTATTGCGCCGAGGCGCGGGGATGACGGCGAGCTCGACACGCTGCGCGCCGCGGCTGCGCTGGCGCTCGGCCAGGTCCGGGCTGACCGCGAGGATGTGGTCGGCGCGCCCGGCCACCAGCTGCTCCAGCCGGTTCCCGACGGCGGTGGTCAGGCGCCCCCCGACGGGGAGGTTGTGGATGGTCACCACCAGACGGGCCCGGCCCGGTCGCGGCCCGCCCAGGGCCAGCGCCGCCAGGGCGCCGGCACGCAGCCCGTGGGCGTGGACCACGTCGGCGCGGCGGCCGAGCCGACGCAGGCGGGCCACGACGACGCCGTCACCGGGCGTGGGACGTGCGCCGATCGTTAGCAACTCGGCCCGCGCCTGGCCCAAGTCGGCGCCATCCAGCACGTCGGCCGGTGCCTCCACAATCACGTCGTGTCCCGCCCCGGCCAGGATTCTGGCGCACTCGGCGACGTGGGCGCGCATGCCGCCGGCGGCACTGCCGGAAACCTCCAAAATGCGCAGCCGGGCCCGCGCCTCCCCCGACTCCGCGGGAGAGGTATCCGGGACGGTTGACGGGTTGTCGTTAGGCAGGCTCATGTCGTCTCCTGTGACTCAGGTGCTCCACCTGCGCCGCGAACACCGGTGTCCGGATGTGCGGGGCGGCGCAGAGCGGCCAGCAGCTCGCGGTCCACCACGCATATGGCGGCCCCGGTCGCCGCGGCGGTGAACAGGGCTCCGGCGAGCGCCACGGCTACCCCGCCGGCGACGGTTTCGGGCTGGCGGCTGAGCCAGTTGCAGGCGAACCCGGCCACGGCGGCGACGGGCAGCGTTAATGCCAGCACGCGCGCCGTCGGGGCCAGCACCCGCACGCCCATACGGCACGCCAGCGCAGCCAGCAGCCCGACGCCGGCCACGCACATGCCGACGGTCGTGCCCAGGGCCAGGCCCTTGAGCGTGGCCACCCCGTCTCCGCCGTGCGGAGCCAGCAGCCGCACCGCAGCCCAGGACGCCAGCGCGACCGTGAGCCAGCCGGCAGCCGCGGCACACGCGGCCCCACGGGCCCGGTCGGCGGCGTACAGCGCCCGAGTGACCTGGTAAATGAGGGCGTAGCCGACCAGGCCGGGGGCCAGCAGGGCCAGGGAGGCCCCCATACCGTCCACGTCGGCCAACAGCGCGAAGAAGCGTTCGGCGCCGTCGGCGGCAGCCAGCAGCATGCCCGCCCCGGCCACGGCCACGCCCGTAACCAGCGCGGTGGAGCGGGCGGTCAGCAGGTGCGCGTCGTCGTCGGCGCGAGTGAAGGCAGCGGCCAACCGCGGGTAGATGACGGTGGCGACCGGGACGACCAGCACCGCATAGGGCAGCACATACACAGCCTGCGTGTACTGGTAGACGGCGACGGTGCCGGTGTTTCCGCCGGCGCGGGCGAGCGCCAGCACAGCCAGGACGCTGAGCTGCTGGGCGAGCAGCGTCCACACCCCGGCGCCCCCCAGACGCAGTGCCCTGGCCGCCTCGGCGCGCCCCAGGCTCAGGGTGGGCCGCAGGCGCACACCCAGGCGGTGTACAGGCCACAGCAATGGCAGGGACAGTGCGGCCACCCCCAACGTGGTGCCCCATCCGAGCAGCTGCAGAGCCGCCGGAGAGGCCGTCTCCGCGCCGTCGGCCAGTGTCCCGTATACCGCGTAGGTGGCGATCACCACCAGGCTGGACAGGACCGGAGTCAGGGCCGGCCAGGTGAAGCGGCCGTGGGCCTGCAGCACGCCGGTGAGCACCACACCAATGCCGTATAGGGGGATCTGCGCGGCGAACATGCGCAGGAACGCCGCCACCAGGTCCCGCTGGAGGCCGGGATCCACGCCCTGGGAGACGGGGAACCAGCCGGCGATCGGGACCGCACAAGCAGCCAGGATCACGGCCAGCGGGGTCAGTACCAGGAGAACCAGGGTGAGCAGTGCGGAGGCGGTGCGGGCCACGTCACGATCGCGTCCGGCACTGATGGGGGCGGCCAGCAGCGGCACCACCGTTGCGGCCAGTGCCCCGCCGACCACCACCTCGTACAGCACGTTGGGTACCTGGTTGGCGGTGGCGTAGGCGCCGGCCACCGTGCCGGCTCCCACCGTGGTCGCCTGCACGATCCAGCGGAGGAAGCCGAGCGCACGTGAGACCAGGGTGAGTCCGGCGACGCCGCCGGCTGCCCCCAGGACCGCCCGCCGGGGGCCGGCGACGGCGGGAGCGGCTTGCGCGGACACGACTGTCGTCGGCTTCTTGCCGGTCACGAGGCCCGGCGTCCGCAGCGGTCGACGGCGGACAGGAAGCGGTTGCCCTCGATCACCCGGGTGAAGGAGACCCGCTCGCTGGCCAGGACCAGCCCCGTCCCGGCCAGAGCGGCCGCCACTCGCACGCCGACGCGGGGGTGGGCGGCCAGGGCCGTTCCCACCAGGGCACCCACGGCGTTGGCGCCGGTGTCCCCCAGCATGGTCGTCTCCCCCAGGTCCTCCGGCAGAGCCGCCCCGGCTACCCCGAGGGTGCCGGCGGCCAGGGCGCGGCTGGCGGCGGCGCTCGGGCTCCGGTCGGCCAGCAGCGGCACCGCGGTCAGTGCGGCCGCCTTCAGGGCGCGGCCGGGGCGCAGGTCCAGCAGATTGTGCAGGTTGGCCCAGGACGCGACGACGACGGCGTTGGTGGCGGCGTCCGCCACCGCTGCCAGCGCAGCGGCTTGGGTTCTCCCGCGAGTGATCAGGCCGCCGGCCACCAACGCCCCGGCACCGATCCCCACAACCTTGAGGGCGCCGGTGGTGAGGTGTCCGCGGCGCAGTGCCGCCAGGTGTCCCTTCAGGCCCTTGGCTGGGGCGTCGCCGTCGTGCGCGCCGGCGTCGAGGTCATCGACCAGCCCCGCAGCGCCAGCGGCCGTGGCCGCGGTCACGGCCGCGGTCGCCACGTTGGCGCCGGCGGGCACGTTCGCGTCGTGCAGGAGGCGTCCCGCGCAAGCACCGGCCGCGGCGGCACCGGCCGCAGCCCCCACGCCGCCGCGCAGGCTGACGGCGCGACCGTGGAAGTTCGTACGTTCAAGGCGACGCCGCAACCGGGAACCTGCGCGTCCCAGGGCGGCGGAAACCGCCGCGGTGGTGATCGCGGAGGCGGCCGCGACGGTTGCGTGGCCGCAGCTGGAGCCGTACGACGTCGGCGTGGGTCGCGTCATGCCTGCAAGCGTAATCGGCGTCAGTGGGAGATGGGCGGGATAACGGCATCCGCACCGTCGTCGAAGCCGTAGCTGCCCACCGTGCCCGTGGCGGTGGCGGCCAGCGCCAGCGGGGTGGACACGGCCGCGGTGGCCTGCCCGATGGAGTCCACCGTGGTTACCGGTGCCTCGGCATTGCGCAGTGCCGTCACGATGTCGGCCGCGGCGTCGCCGGCGCCGACCACCACGGTAGTGGCGGTCGACGCGGCACCGGTCAGTGCGGAGGTCCAGGCGGCGGCGTCCTGCTCCGGTGTGGCCTGTGCGGTCGGCTCGCTGCCATCCGCGGCGGCAACGGTCCGCGGGCCGATCACCACGATCATGTCGGCCGGACCGGAGGGCTGCGCATCGACGGTGACCAGTGGGGTGTCGGAGGCGGTGAGTAGTTCCATCAGGGCCGTGGCGTCCTCCCCCTCTTGGGTCAGCGCGGTGGCCAGCCCCTGCCCGAGGACGGCGTTGCCGTCCGCGGCCACGTCGTCCAGGTAGGGGCCGAACTGGCCGGAGTAGGTGGAGCGGAAGGAGTCGCGGGCGGTCTCGGCCCAGGCGCTGGTCAGGGTGACCCGGCCGGTGATGGTGGCGCCGGCGGTTTCGATTTCGGTGACGACCTGGTCGATGTCGTCGCCCTCGGCCTCGGGCATGAGGACGACGGCGACGCTGCGCCCGTCCAGCACCCCGGGCAGCAGGGTGTCGGCCGCGGAGGTGATGTAGTCGTCGCGGTCGTTGACCGCCGCCTCAGTCTGCTCCAGCCGGGATTGAAGGTCGTTGCGGTCCGCCCGCAGGGAGCTGACCTGATCGTTCAGTGCCGTGCCGAGGGAGTTTTGCAGCGGCCCGGCCCCCAGGACGACGCCCACGGCGAGAGCCAGAAAGACGGAGATGAGCGAGACCAGGTGGTAGCGGAAGTCGATCATGAAGGATCCTGTACTTGCTCAGACGGAGGGTGTGTTCGGAGTGAGTCCAACCAGGGACCGGAAGAAGTTGACCAGATCGTCCCATACGGCGCCGGACAGTCCGAGGAAGGTCTGGCCCGCGGGGGTGGAGGCGAGGGCGACGAACAGAGCGACCAGGCCCGCCAGCGCCAGCAGTCCCAGCTGCCAGCCGGAGATGCGCGTGCGGTACAGGCGGGATACGCCCTTGGCGTCGATCAGCCGTCCGCCGACCTTCAGCCGGGTCAGGAAGGTGGAGGACATCCCGGCGCGGCCCTTGTCGAGGAACTCCAGCAGGGTGGCGTGGGTGCCCAGGGCGACGATGAGCTCGGCGCCCGCTTCGTCGGCGATCAGCATGGCGATGTCCTCGCTGGTGCCGGTGGCGGCGAAAACGGTGTGTTCCACGCCGAGGTCCTCGACCCGTTTGAGGCCGGGGGCGCGCCCATCGCGGTAGGCGTGGACGATGATCTCGGCGCCGGAGGTCAGTGCCTTGTCGGACACCGAGTCCATGTCCCCGACGATCATATCCGGCTTGAGCCCGGCCTCCAGGACCGCGTCCGCGCCGCCGTCGACACCGATGATGACGGGCTTGTAGTCGCGGATGTAGGGCTTGAGGGCCTGGAGGTCCTCCTTGTAGGAATAGCCGCGCACCACGACCAGCACGTGTCTGCCGGATATGGAGGTACGAATGTCCGGCATGCCGACGCCGTTGAGGAGCAGGTCGCGTTCACCGCGCATGTACTCCATGGTGTTGGCGGCGAAGGCCTCCAATTGAACCGACAGTCCCTCTTTGGCGGACTCCATGAGTGCGTCAATGCTCTCGCGGGTCTGGATGGTGCCCTCGGCGAGGATGGTGGAGTCGGCACGCGCATCGGGCTCGGTTTCGCCGGCGTCCGCCTGATCGGCCCGGTGGTGGCGGTGAGTGACCCGGCCCTGCACGTGCACGGCCCCGGCGTGCTCGGACTCGGGGTCGAGGTCGATGGTCACGCGCTGCCCGTCGTGCAGACGCATAACGTCGGGGCCGAGATCGTCGACGAGTGGAATCCCGGCGTCGATCAGGATGCCGGGCCCCAGGTTCGGGTAGCGGCCGGAGACGGAGGGGGCCGCATTCAGCACCGCCATCGGCTTGCACTCAACCAGTGCCTCCGCCGCCACCCGGTCCAGATCCACATGGTCTATGACGGCGATGTCTCCGGGTTGGAGGCGTTTGGTGAGTTTCTTGGTGCGCGCGTCCACCCGCACCATGCCGCTGGGACGGTCAGGTGCCGGCGGGGCCTGCTTGCGGAACGGAAACGGAAACCTCACGACTGGGATTGTGCCACGTGGGCTTCGGCTATCAACTCAGCGGCATGCCGGAGGGCCGCCTCGGAGTCCTCGTGACCGGAGAGCATGCGCGCGAGTTCGCGCACCCGAGCCGAGCCGGTGACGGCTTCAACGCGGGTGCGCACGGTCGGTTGGTCTTCCCCGGTGTGCTGCGACACAGCCGTGTTGCCCGCATTGGCGGGGGCGCTCTCCTTGCGCACTACCAGCTGGGTGTCCGCCCAGGCGGCAACCTGGGCGAGGTGCGTGACCACTACCACCTGGTAGCGGCGGGCGAGTCGCGCCAGGCGCCGTCCGATCTCGCGAGCGGCGCGGCCGCCGACACCGGCATCGATCTCGTCGAAGACGAAGGTGCGCTGGTGGTGTATCGGCGCCCCGTCCGCAGCGTCGGGTGGCGCACCGCCGGGGGCGGCGTCGGCCAGGACGACCTCCAAGGCCAGCATGATGCGTGACAGTTCACCCCCGGAGGCCCCCTTGCCCAGGGGCAGTGCAGGAGCTCCGGGATGAGAAATCAGCAGCAGGGCGACGTTCTCGGCGCCGGTGGGGCCGGGGGCGTCGCGCGGCTGCAGGTCGACGACGAAGCGAGCGCCTTTCATCTCCAGGCCGGCCAGCTCGGCGTTGACCGCCTCCTGCATCCGCTCGGCCAGGTCCCGGCG